>DATIYV010000054.1:0-74279 GCA_035517435.1 Steroidobacteraceae bacterium
CCTTCGACTCGAGCCACTCGCGCCGGTCGGAGGCGCGCTTCTTGGCGAGCAGCATATCCATCAGCTGATCGGTGTTGTCCTTGCCATCGAGCGTCAGCTGCACCAGGCGCCGGGTGCGCGGATCGATCGTCGTTTCACGCAGCTGCGTCGGATTCATCTCGCCCAGGCCCTTGAAGCGCGTCACCGTCGGCTTCATGCGCGGATTCTCGGACTGCAGCTTCTTCAGCAGACGGTCGCGCTCGCCGTCATCGAGCGCGTAATGCACCTGTTTGCCCGCATCGATGCGATACAGCGGCGGCATGGCGACGAACACATGGCCGTTCGACACCAGCGGGCGGAAGTGGCGCAGGAAGAGCGCGCACAGCAGCGTTGCGATGTGCTGCCCGTCCGAGTCCGCATCCGCGAGGATGCAAACGCGGTGATAGCGCAGCTGCGAGAGGTCCGCCGAGCCCGGCTCGATCCCCAGGGCGACGCTGATGTCGTGCACTTCCTGAGAGGAGGCGATCTCACCGGCATCGAGCTCCCAGGTGTTCAGGATCTTGCCCCGCAGCGGCATGATCGCCTGGAAGTCCTTGTCACGCGCCTGTTTGGCCGATCCTCCGGCCGAGTCGCCCTCGACCAAGAACAGCTCCGAGCGGGCAGGATCCTGCGATGCGCAGTCGGCGAGCTTGCCCGGCAGTGCCGGGCCGGCGGCGATGCGCTTGCGCACCACGCGCTGCGCCGCCTTCAGCCGCTCCTGTGCATTGCCGATGGCGTACTGCGCGATGCTCTCGCCGGCATCCGGGTGACGGTGCAGCCACAGCGACAGCGAATCGCGCGCGTGCGCCTCGACCAGCGCCGCCGCATCGCGCGAGGCCAGCCGCTCCTTCATCTGCCCGGCGAACTGCGGCTCGCGGATCTTCACCGACAGCACGTAGCTCACCTTGAGCCACACATCCTCGGGTGTGAGCTTGATGCCGCGCGGGATCAAGCTGCGGTTCTCGCAAAATTCGCGCACGGCCTGCGCCACGCCCGCGCGCAGCCCATTCACGTGCGTGCCGCCCTCGGGCGTGGGAATCAGATTGACGTAGCTCTCGGCGACGGTCGTCTCGGCGTCCGGCGTCCAGGCCAGCGCATAGTCAATATAGTCTTCCTTCTCCTCGCGCTTTGCGGTCACCGGCTCGGCGGGCAGCCGCTCGGTGGCTCCCAGCTCCTCGACGAGATAGGCGCCGAGGTCGCCGCTGTAGAACCACTCCTCTTTCTCACCGGTGGCCTCGTTGAGGAAGCGGACCTTGAGTCCCGAACACAGCACCGCCTTCGCTTTCAGGGTGTGCTTCAGCTGCGGCACGGAAAAATTGACCGAGTCGAAGAACTTCGCATCCGGCCAGAAGCGCACCGTCGTGCCGGTGTTCCTTTGGCCGACGGTGTCGACGACTTCCAGCTTCGAGGCGACCTTGCCGTCGCGGAAGCTGATGTTGTATTCCTTGCCACCGCGCTTCACCCAGCACTCGAGGTGCTTGGAGAGCGCGTTCACCACCGACACGCCGACGCCGTGCAGGCCGCCGGAGAACTGGTAGGTCTTGTCGGTGAATTTGCCGCCGGCGTGCAGACGCGTGAGGATCAGCTCCACGCCGCTCACCTTCTCCTTCGGATGGATGTCTACGGGCATGCCGCGGCCGTCGTCGGCCACCTGCAGCGAGCCGTCCTTGAACAGCGTCACGTCAATCTGCTTGCAGTGTCCGGCGATCGCCTCGTCGACACTGTTGTCGATCACCTCGTGCGCCAGATGGTTCGGACGCGAGGTGTGCGTGTACATGCCGGGGCGGCGGCGCACCGGCTCGAGGCCGCTCAAGACCTCGATATCAGAAGCAGTATAGGTTTCAGTCATCGTGGGCGTGCGCTGTCAGACGCCGCCGGGATCTTAACGGTATTACGCTAAATCCGCGACCAACGCGGCGCGTGTGCGATCGGGCAAGACGTCGATTGAGTGGCGGTAGTGCTCGTGATCGATGCCAACGCCGAGGGCCGCGCCGGCGCGGGCATCCGCGATCATCGCGGCATCGAGCTCGAAACGCAGGAAGTGAACGGCCGAGGTCTTCTCATCGGTCTCGCGGTCGAGATCCTCATCGGCGATCGCCCACACGGGCGGGGCCGATCCGACCTTCACCCAGCAGCGATCCTCGATGCCGATGAGCTTCGAGAGCTCCGCCCGGCGCACCTCCGCATCGGGGTACTCGATGAGGAGCGTGACCTTCCAGTTGCTGCCATCCGGAATGAGCGGATTGTAGGCCGAGAGCTCCTCGATGATTCCTTCCTGCTCGAAGATGCGCTCGGTGCGCAGCATCTCCTGCACCTGGTACTGCACTGTCAGACGGTCCTCGAACAGCCAGGTGGTGTGCGGTCCCACGGCGAGCTGGCGGGCGCGCTTGTGCGCCAGCACCCGCAGCCGGAACTCGCTGCGCACGCGCGCGTACTGCTCGAGCGAGAGCAGATCCGCGGGTGTCAGTTTCGTCACGGCTCAGATCCCGTAGGCTGCGCGCAGCAGTGACAGCGGATGTTCGGGCTCCCGGCCGGCGAGTCCGCCGATCTGATGCCCGGCCATGGGACAGTCGCTCGCGAGATGATCGCTCTCACCATTCTTCACCTTCTCCGCCACCGGCGTTGCGATTTTCACCGAAGCCGCGCGGAATTCCTTCTTGACGGCATAAGTGCCATCGTGGCCTGAGCAGCGCTCGATCACATCGAGCGTCGTGCCCGGCACGAGCTTCAGGGTGTCGCGCGTCTTCAATCCGATATTCTGCACGCGCAGGTGACAGGGCACGTGATAGCTCACCTTGCCCAGCGAGCGCTTGAAGTCCGTGCGCAGCAGCCCCTCGCGGTGCCGCAGCTGCAGATACTCGAACGGATCGAACATGCGCGCCCGGACGGCCTGCACGTCCGCATCGCCGCGAAACAGAAGCGGCAGCTCCTGCTTGAACATCAGCGTGCACGAGGGAATCGGCGTCACGATGTCGCAGCCGGCATCGATCGCCCGGCGCAGCACGGGAATGTTTTGCTGGCGCAGCGCATCGATCGCCTCGAGATCGCCGAGCTCGAGGAGCGGCATGCCGCAGCAGCGCTCCGCGGGCAGCAGTTCCACTTCAATGCCGTTGTGCTCCAGCACCGCGACGAGATCAGTGACCAGATCGGGCTCGTTGCGGTTGCCGTAACAGGTGGTGAAGACCGCGACCCGGCCGGTGGTCTCGGCGGTGGGCCTGGGCGCTGCGGCGGCGCGACCGCTCGCGCGCCTGGCGGCGGCGACGCGCTTGCGTGCCGTCTTCGCGTAGTAGCGTGGAATCGGCGCATCGCGCGCCACGCCGAGCGTCTTCTCAAGGAGCGCGCGGCCCGCTGAGGTGCGGTTGACGGCGTTCACGATTTCAGCGACCACCGGGATGCCTGCGAGGTGCCCCACTGTGTCGGTCGCGGCGAGAATG
Organism: Steroidobacteraceae bacterium; assembly: GCA_035517435.1. GTDB lineage: Bacteria > Pseudomonadota > Gammaproteobacteria > Steroidobacterales > Steroidobacteraceae > JASHUC01. The sequence continues at coordinate 3,453 of DATIYV010000054.1, forward strand.
CGGTCGCGCAGGCGCGGCTTCTCCCGCCGGGTACGCACCGCCTTCGCGCGCAGCATGAGGTGCGGGAAGTCCACGTTCCATTCGTGCGGCGGCACGTACGGACACTTGGTCATGAAGCACATGTCGCACAGGTAGCAGTGATCGACGACCTGCCAGAAGACTTTGCGGTCGACGCCCTCGAGCTCGCCGCTCGTCGTGGCATCTATCGCATCGAACAGCGTCGGAAAGGCGTTGCACAGATTGAAGCAACGCCGACATCCGTGGCAGATGTCGAACACGCGCTCCAGCTCGCGCGTGAGCGCGGCCTCATCGTTGAAGGCCGGATCGCGCCAGTCGAGCGGATGCCGTGTGGGTGCCCCGAGGCTACCCTCACGGCCGCCGGGCGGTGTCATGCCGGTCAGATGGTGTCGAGAGCCTTCTGGAAGCGATTGGCATGCGAGCGCTCAGCCTTCGCGAGCGTCTCGAACCAGTCGGCGATCTCGCCGAAGCCCTCATCGCGCGCCTGCTTCGCCATGCCGGGGTACATGTCGGTGTACTCGTGCGTCTCACCGGCGATCGCGGCCTTGAGGTTGAGCTTCGTCTCGCCGATCGGAAGTCCGGTGGCCGGATCGCCCGACTCTTCGAGATAGGCGAGATGCCCGTGCGCGTGGCCCGTCTCACCCTCGGCAGTTGAACGGAACACCGCCGAAACGTCATTGAATCCTTCGACGTCGGCCTTTGATGCAAAATACAGATAGCGGCGATTTGCCTGCGACTCACCGGCGAAGGCATCCTTGAGGTTCTGTTCGGTCTTGCTGCCTTTGAGTTTCACGAGCGTATCCTCCTGACGGAGAGAATTAGACTTGGTCTAAGGAAGGCGGTGACTTTATGCTGTCGCCCCGACAGCGTCAACACACGCTGACCCCCCCACTGACGAAGGACGAGACAGCGAGTGGCGCGAAATTCCAAGGCCCCGGATTTTGAGGTGGCGCTGGCGGAGCTGGAGAAGCTGGTCGAGCGCCTCGAGGCTGGAGAGCTGCCGCTCGAGGAGGCTTTGAAGAGCTTCGAGCGGGGCGTCGAGCTCACGCGCCACTGTCAGAGCGCGTTGAAGAGCGCCCAGCAGCGGGTCGACATCCTGCTGCAGCGGGGCGGGGAGGCGCAGATCGCCCCGTTCGCGGCGGACGAGTCCGAACCTTCCGGCGAAGGCGTGTCATCATCCGCGCCGGAAGCCTAAGCCTCACCACATGCCCAAGCCCCCTGCCCCCACACCGATTCTGCCCACGATTGCCTCGCCGGCCGATCTGCGGCGCCTCTCACCGGCCAGGCTGACTCAGCTCGCGACCGAGCTGCGTCAGTTTCTCATTCAGAGCGTGAGCACGCGCGGCGGCCATTTCGCGGCCGGCCTGGGCACCGTCGAGCTCACCATCGCGCTTCACTACGTGTACGACACCCCGAACGACCGGCTGGTGTGGGACGTGGGGCATCAGGCCTATCCGCACAAGGTGCTCACCGGCCGGCGCGAGCTTCTGCACACCATCAAGCAGGCCGGGGGACTCGCACCCTTCCCGAGCCGCGGGGAGAGCGAGTACGACACCTTCGGCGTCGGCCACTCGAGCACCTCGGTCAGCGCCGCGCTGGGAATGGCGATCGCGGCCTCGCGTCTGAAGACTCCGCGTCACGTGGTCGCCATCATCGGCGATGGCGCCATGAGTGCCGGCATGGCCTGGGAGGCCCTGAATCACGCCGGCTCGCTGCCGAACGACCTGCTGGTGGTGCTGAACGACAACGACATGTCGATCTCGGAGAACGTGGGCGCGCTGTCGAACTACTTCGCGCGCGTACTCTCGGGCCGCTTCTACGCGCATCTGCGCGAGGGCAGCAAGAAGGTGCTGCGGCCGATGCCCACAGTGTGGGAGCTCGCCCGCCGTTCCGAGGAGCACATGAAGGGCATGGTGCTGCCCGGCACCATGTTCGAGGAGATGGGTTTCAACTACATCGGCCCGGTCGATGGCCACGACCTGTCGGCGCTGGTGACGACGCTGAAGAACATCAAGAAGCTCAAGGGGCCGCAGTTCCTGCACGTCGTGACGCGCAAGGGCAAGGGCTACGCCCCGGCCGAGGCCGATCCGATCAAGTGGCACGGCCCGGGTCCGTTCGATCCGACGAGCGGCACTATCTTCAAGGAAAAAAGCGCGGGGCCCACTTACTCGCAGATCTTCGGCCAGTGGCTGTGCGACATGGCGGCCCGCGACTCGCGGATCGTCGGCATCACCCCCGCAATGCGCGAAGGCTCAGGCCTGGTGGAGTTCTCCAAGCGCTTCCCGGACCGCTACTTCGATGTGGCGATCGCCGAGCAGCACGCGGTGACCTTCGCCGCGGGACTGGCCTGCGAGGGCATGAAGCCGATTCTCGCCATCTATTCGACTTTCCTGCAGCGCGGCTACGATCAGCTCGTGCACGACACGGCGCTGCAGGATCTGCCGGTGGTGTTCGCCCTCGACCGCGCCGGACTCGTCGGCAGCGATGGCGCCACGCACCAGGGCGCCTTCGATATCTCCTTCCTGCGCTGCATCCCCAACATGGTGATCATGGCGCCGGCGGATGAGAACGAGTGCCGGCAGATGCTCTACACGGCCACCACGCTCCCGCACCCCTCCTCGGTGCGCTATCCGCGCGGCGCTGGCCCCGGCGTTGCGGTCCAGCCGGAGATGACAGCGCTGCCCGTCGGGCGCGCGGAAGTGCGCCGCGAAGGCCGCAGCGGGCTTGCGATCCTGGGGTTCGGCGCGCTGGTCCCCGCCTGCGAGCGCATCGCCGAGCGGCTCGATGCGACGCTCATCAATATGCGCTTCGTGAAGCCCCTCGATGAGAAGACGATCCTCGCGGTGGCCGCGCGTCACCGCGCGATCGTCACCGTGGAGGAGAACGTCATCGCCGGCGGCGCAGGCTCGGCCGTGGGTGAGTTCCTCGCGGCAGAAGGCGTGCTCATTCCCCTGCACCACATTGGCATACCCGATCGCTTCATCGAGCACGGCTCGCGCGAGGATTGCCTGGTGGCCGCGGGGCTCGATGCGGCGAGCCTCACCGCGCAGGTCGAGGGCTGGTGGAGCGAGCAGAACCAGGAGCGGGCTCGCCGCGCCAGCGCCCTCAAGGAGACGGCATGACCGTGTCCACGGACGACCCGGCGGTCCTCACCATCGAGGATGTGCAGGCGCGCGCGGATACGCGCCGCATCCCGATCAATCGGGTGGGCATCAAGGACATCAATCATCCGGTGCGGGTCAAGGACCGCGCCGCGGGCGAGCAGCACACCATCGCGAACTTCAACATGTACGTGTCCCTCCCCCACGACTTCAAGGGCACGCACATGTCGCGCTTCGTCGAGATCCTGCATCACCATGAGCGCGAGATCTCGGTCGACTCCTTCCGCGCCATGCTCGAGGAGATGACGACGCGCCTGGAGGCGGACTCGGGTCATATCGAGATGAGCTTCCCGTTCTTCGTCATGAAGCGCGCGCCGGTCTCGGGCGTGGAGAGCCTGATGGACTATCGCGCGGCTCTCATCGGCGATCGGCTCGGCAATCGCAGCGAGACCTCGGTTCGCGTACTGGTGCCGGTGACGAGCCTGTGTCCGTGCTCCAAGTCGATCTCGGCGTACGGCGCGCACAACCAGCGCTCGCACGTGACCATCACGGCGAAGCTGCGCCAGCACATGTGGATCGAGGAGCTGATCGACATCGCCGAGAGCGAGGCGTCCTCGGAGCTGTACGGGATCCTGAAGCGCCCGGATGAGAAGCACGTGACCGAGCGGGCGTACGAGAACCCGAAGTTCGTCGAGGATCTGGTGCGGGACGTGGCGGTGCGGCTGAATGCCGATGAGCGCGTCTCAGCCTACGTCGTCGAGGCGGAGAATTTCGAGTCGATCCACAATCACTCGGCGTACGCGCTCGTCGAGCGCGACAAGAACGAGCGCTAGCCGGCGCTGGCGCCCGCGGCCGGATTCGCGGCCGGCTCGCCGCTCTGCAGGCGCCCGATCAGGGTCGAGAGGAATACCCGGTTGAAGCGCAGCTGGCAGGATGCCGAGACCTGCTCGAGCAGCGTCGAGCTCACTTTGAGCACCGTGACCGCACCCGCCGCGCGAATGGTCGCGGTTCGGCGCGCGCCGGGCACGTAGCTCGCCTCACCGAAGCAGTCGCCCATCTCCAGGCCGCCGAGTTTGTGGCCGTGGCGCTCCACCGCGCAGGAGCCGGAGACGATGATATAGAAGCGATCGTCCATCTCGCCTTCCTTGACGATCTCCTCACCGGCCCCGTAGTTCTGCCAGTTGCTCGCACGCAGCACTTCCCAGATCTCGGCGTGCGAGAACTCGTGGAAGAACTTCAGGCGGCGCAGCACGCCGAACTGTTCCTGCTGGTCGATGCGTGAGTTCTGCTCGCGCAGCTTCTGGTGCACGCGCGTGAGCTCGGCGGCGAAGTCGAGGCCGCTCTTGTAGCGCTTGGCCGGATCCTTCTGCAGCGCCATCGCCACGACGCTCTCCAGATCCTCGGGGATCTCGGCGCGCAGTGTGTGGATGGGCGGCGGTGTCGCGTAGACGATCTGGTGCAGGAGCTTTTGCAGGTTGCCGGCGCGGAACGGGCGCGCGCCGGTCAGCATCTCGTACATCACCGCGCCCAGCGAATACAGATCCGAGCGGTTGGTGAGCTCCTGGCTCTGCACCTGCTCAGGCGACATATAGGAGGGACTGCCGGCGATGCCCTCGATGCGGCTGATATCCGAGTCGGCCACCAGGGCAATGCCGAAGTCGATGATCCGGACATCGCTGTCCTGGGTCAGCATGATGTTCGAGGGCTTGATATCGCGGTGGATCACGCCGCGGGAGTGAGCGTAGTGCAGCGCCTTGGCGCACTTGTAGACGATCTCGACCGTGTCATCGATGCGCAGCAGGTTGTCGGCGCGGCAGTAAGCCGCGAGCGTGCGTGCCCCGTGCACGTGCTCGGTCACGATGTAGCAGTAACCGTTCTCCTCGCCGGCGTCGTAGATCGGCAGGATGTTCGGATGCTGCAGCATGCCGACCAGATGGGCCTCGGAGAGGAACATCTTGCGGGCGATGCGGGCGCGCTCTTCCTCGCCGCCGGCATCGATGTTGTAGACCTTGATGGCCACGTCGCGCCCGTAGTAGGCGTCGTGCGAGAGGTAGACCGTGCCGGTGCTGCCGCGGCCCACTTCTTTGATGACCGCGTACTTGCCGATCTTCTCGGGAATGGCACGGGGCGCGGGCGACGAAGAGACCTTCGGTGGCATGATTTGCAGGCACAGGCTGACGTGACGCCGCCGCAGAATAAGGTCGCAAGGTCCCCCGGACTGTGATCCAGCCCGCAGGCCCTCAAGCGAAGTGATCGTATCCGCGGGCCGAGAAGTCCATCACAGTCCCGGCACGCTTCACGACCGTACCGGCTTCACGGCGCAGCACACCGATGCGCTGCCAGGGATACGCGGCGGTGGGCAATTCGCGCTGCAATATGGCCAATTTTGCGACGGGCACCGCAAAGCAAAGCTCGTAGTCGTCCCCGCCCGTCAACACCAGCGAGCGAGCCCGCTCCTCACCGACGAGCGTCCGCAGCGCGGTGGACACCGGCACGGCCTCGTAATCGATCTCGGTGCCGCAGCCACTCGCGGCGGCGAGCTTGCCGGCATCCGCCAGCAGGCCGTCCGAGACGTCGATGCACGCGCTGGCGATGCCTCGCAGGCGTCGCCCCAGGGCAATGCGTGGCTCGGGAAATTCGAATCGCGAGCGCAGCTGCGCGGCCTCGGCTGCGGCCTGCGGCGGGTGTGCGGAGCGTGCGACTTCGAGCCCGGCCGCCGCCTCGCCCGGGGTGCCGCTCACAAAGAGCACATCGCCAGCGCTGCCGCCGGCGCGGCGCAGCGCGGTTCCGGGCTCGACGAAGCCCATCGCCTGCACCGTGACGCTCAGGGGTCCGGCGGTGGTGTCCCCGCCCACCAGCGCCACCCGATGCGCGCGCGCGAGCTTGGCGAAGCCGTCGGCGAATTCGCTGAGCCAGTCTTGCTCGGCGCGCGGCATCGTCAGAGCAAGGAGCGCCCAGGCGGGCTCGGCGCCCATGGCGGCGAGGTCACTCAGGTTCACGGCGAGCGCGCGATGCCCGATGGATGCGGCCGGCGAGCCCGCGGGGAAGTGCACACCCTCGACCAGCGTGTCGATCGCGGCCACGAGCTCGCGCCCGGCTGGCACTTCAAGCAGTGCGGCGTCATCGCCCACGCCCAGCGTCACGTCGGCGCGGCGCGCACCGCAGTCGCTGAAGAAGCGTGCAATCAGATCGAATTCAGACAACGGCATGGCGAACGCCTCGCCGCGGCTAATGCTCGTCGGCGCGCAGTTCGCGTGCGGCGCGGTCGAGCACCGCATTCACGTACTTGTGGCCGTCGGTGGCGCCGAAGCGCCTGGCGAGCGAGACCGCCTCGTTGATCACGACGCGAAACGGCACCTCGGGGCGGCCCTTGAGCTCGTGCATGCCGATGAGCAGAACCGCGTGCTCGATCGGATCGAGCTGCGCGGGCGGGCGATCCAGAAACGCCACCAGGCCGGCATCGAGCGTTTCATGCTCGGCGCAGACGCTCTGCACCAGCTCGCGGAAATAATCCCGATCGGCGCGCTCCATGTCATCGGCCGTGGAGAATTCCTGGATCAGGTCCTGCCATGGGGAATGATTCAGTTGCCAGCGATACAGCGCCTGCAGGGCGAGCTTGCGCGCAACGCTGCGGGTGCTCGAGGCGAAGCGGCTCGCGTATCGGTCGGTCATGGGATCGCGCCGCGGCTCAAGCGAGCCGGGACAGCAGGCCGGCCATCTCGAGCGCCGTCAGCATCGCCTCGCCGCCCTTGTTCATGCCGGTTGTCCTGGCACGCTCCTGCGCCTGTTCCACCGACTCGACGGTGAGCACACCGAAGGCCACTGGCACCCCGGTCTCCAGACCCACGTCCTGCAGGCCGCGCGCGCATTCGCCGGCGACATAATCAAAGTGCGGTGTGTCGCCCCGAATGACGCAGCCCAGCGCCACGATCGCATCGTAGCGGCGCGTCACGGCCAGTGCGCGTACCGCCACCGGCAGCTCGAATGCACCGGGAACGCGCGCGATCAGGAGCTCACCCGGCGCGCCGCCATGCGTGCGCCAGGCTTCCTCGGCACCCTTCAGGAGCGAGGTGACGATGAAGTCGTTGAACTTCGCGGCGACGATTGCGACGCGCCTGCCGTGCGCGTTGGGATCGCCTTCGATGAGCTTTGGGCCACTCATCGAACCTCAGCCGTCTTCATCCACGTAGCCTTCGATCTCGAGTCCGAAGGCCGAGATACCGTGCACCTGCTTCGGCGCAGACAGCACGCGCATGCGATGCACGCCCAGGTCTTTCAGGATCTGCGCGCCGATGCCGTAGGTGCGAAGCACGGGACCTGCGGCGAGCGGGGCGTGAGCGGGAGCGAGCGTCGGCGCGGGAGCGGCCGGCGTGCCGGGTGCCGCAGCAGCGGCCGCGGCCGGCGCGGCCGCCGCGGTGACTCCCGCCCCGGTCGAGACATTCAGGCCCTGCAGTGCGGCCAGCACTTCCGGCGGGGAGTCGGGCTCATGCAGGATGACCGCGGCGCCGCAGCCCGCGCGCGCGATGCGCTCGAGGGCGCTGCGCAGCGTCCAGGCGCGGCTCGTTCCGTGGATTCCGAGAAGATCGCGCAAGGTGTCCGCCACTTGTACGCGCACCAGCGGCGTCTGCTCGCCATCGAGCTTGCCGCGCACCAGCGCCAGGTGCACACACCCATTGACACTGTCCCGATAGGCGACGAGGCGGAACTCGCCGAGGTCGGTCTGCACCGGCTGATCGCTCACCCGCTCGACCGAGCGCTCGTTACGCAGCCGGTAGCGGATCAGATCGGCGATGGTGCCGATCTTGAGGTTATGACGGCGCGCAAACAGCTCGAGCTCCGCCCGGCGTGCCATCGTGCCGTCGTCGTTCATGATCTCGCACAGCACGCCCACGGGCTGCAGTCCTGCCAGCGTGCACAGATCGACGGATGCCTCGGTGTGACCGGCGCGCACCAGCACGCCACCGCGCCGCGGCCGCAGCGGAAAGATGTGTCCGGGCCGGGCGAAATCCGCCGGCGCGCTCTGCGGGTCGGCGAGCGCGCGAATGGTCGCGGCCCGATCGGCCGCAGAAACTCCGGTCGTCGTGCCGAAGCGATAGTCGACGGAGACCGCGAAGGCGGTGCGGAAATTCTCGCTGTTGCTCGGCACCATCTGCGGCAGATCGAGCCGCGCGAGCCGCTGCTCTTCCATCGGCACGCAGATGATCCCGCTCGTGTAGCGGATCATGAAGGCGAGCGACTGCGGCGTCACATGCTCGGCCGCCATGATCAGATCGCCCTCGTTCTCGCGATCCTCGTCGTCGAGGATGATCACCATGCGACCGGCACGCAGCTCGGCGACGATCTCATCGACGCTGCTGGTCGATTGCGGGGTGGGGTCCGCGCCGCCCGGGCGCGTCGGCACTGAATGAATCCGCGTCATATGCGGCCCATGGTACTTAAAATCGGCCCGCGACGACGGCGGGAGTTCACGATTGCCCCAGCAGCCGTGCGACGTAACGCGCCACTGTGTCGATTTCGAGGTTGACCCGGTCGCCCGCCTTGAGCGCCCCGAGCGTCGTCACGGCCTGGGTGTGCGGGATCAGGTTGACGCCGAAGCTTGCGGGCCCGGATTCATTGACCGTGAGGCTGACGCCATCGAGACAGACGGAACCCTTGGCGGCGATGAAGCGTGCGAGCGGCGCGGGTGATTCGATGGTGAGGCGCAGCGAGCGCGCATCCTCGGTGCGAGCGAGCACTTTCGCCACCGCATCCACATGGCCTGAGACGAGGTGACCGCCGAGCGCATCGCCGGCGCGCAGCGCGGGCTCGAGGTTGACGGCGCTGCCGATCTTGAGCGCACCGAGTGTCGTGACCGCAAGCGTCTCGCGCGACAGATCGGCCTGAAAGCTCTTCGGCGTGAGCGCGAGCGCCGTGACGCAACAGCCGCTCACGCTGATGCTGTCTCCCTCAGCCAGCTTCGACAGATCGAGCTTCTGCACCTCGATCGTCAGGCGCACATCACCGCCGCGCGGCTCACTGCCGCGGATCCGGCCGATATCGAGCACGATGCCGGTGAACATGCTCAGCGTGCCTCGTGAGTGCTGGGCCGCAGAATCAGCCGCAGATCGGGGCCGAGCGTACTCGTGTCGCGGATCTCAAAGCGCGGACTGGCCGCGAGATCCTCGAGTGGGGGCAGATCAAGGAGCGGCCGCGCTTGTGGCCCGAGCAGCATCGGCGCGACGTATAGCAGGATCTCATCAACGACGCCTGCCTGCAGGCACGCGCCGGCGAGGCTCGCCCCCGACTCGACCAGCACTTCATTCATTTCGAGCTCGGCGAGCCGTGGAAATACCGTCGCGAGATTCAGGCGGCTGCCGTCGCCGGCGAGCACCTCGACCGTGGCGCCGTGCTTCTCGAGCGCCGCACGCCGGCTGGCATCGGTCGCTGCCGTGAGGATCCTCACCTCCCCGGGCTTGGCCAGCACGCGCGCGGTGGGCGGGGTACGCAGCGCGCTGTCGAGGATGATGCGAAGCGGCTGACGGGCAGTGCCCTCCAGTCGCACGTCGAGTCGCGGATCATCGGCGAGCACGGTGCCGATGCCGGTGAGCACCGCGGAGCTTCGGGCACGCCACTGTTGCACATCCGCGCGCGCGGCCTCGCCCGTCAGCCAACGGCTCTTGCCGTTCGCGAGCGCCGTGCGTCCATCCAGACTCATCGCCAGCTTCAACCGCACGAACGGCCTGCCCTGCCTGCGCCGCATCATGTATCCGGCGTTGAGCGCGCTCGCCTCGGCGGCCATCAGTCCTGACTCGACCGCGATACCGGCGCGCTTGAGCAGCTCCGCGCCCCGGCCGCTCACCTGCGGATTGGGATCCTCCACCGAGAAAATCACCCGCCGCACGCCGGCATCGATGAGCGCATCCACGCACGGCGGGGTGCGGCCGTGGTGGGCGCAAGGCTCGAGCGTCACATAGGCCGTCGCGCCCTGGGCACGCAGTCCGGCGGCACGGATCGCCATGACTTCGGCATGCGGCAGGCCGGCGCGCTCGTGATAACCCTCGCCGACGGTGTGCCCCGCCTTGACCAGCACACAGCCCACGCGCGGATTGGGATGCGCGCTGGTGAGGCCCTTGGCGGCGAGCTCGAGCGCCCGGCTCATCGCGCGCCGGTCGGCTTGAGTGAAGTGAACGCTCATGCGATGGCCTTCTTTCTATTTCTTCCCGGAGCCGGGCGCGCTCTCACCCGGCAGCAGCGAGAGCTGATCGCGGCTGGTCTCACGCTTGCGCCGGTGATGACGCAGCCGCTCGATCTCTTCCCGGAAGGCATCCAGGTCCTGAAAGCTGCGGTACACCGAGGCGAAACGCACATAGGCCACTTCATCCAGATGGCGCAGCTCCTCCATCACGAGCTCCCCGACCGCTCGCGATTGCACTTCGCGCTCGCCCATGGCGCGCAGCTTGTGACAGATGCGGCTGACGGATTCCTCGATCTCCTCGCTGCTCACCGGGCGCTTCTGCAAGGCCTTGGACATGCCGGCCTTCAGTTTCGCCTCATCGAAAGGCTCGCGCGTGCGATTGGTCTTGACCACCGCGGGCATCAGGAGCTCGGCGGTCTCGAAGGTCGTAAAGCGCTCGCTGCAGGCGAGACACTCGCGGCGCCGACGGATCTGCCGCCCCTCGCTCGCGAGCCGCGAGTCGGTGACCTTGGTCTCGACGTGGCCGCAAAACGGACAATGCATGCGGCGACCCTAAGCTGCCGCGCCTTCGCGCCTAGGACCCGTACACCGGAAAGCGCCGGCACAGATCGAGCACTTCGCCGCGCACGCGCTGCACGACATCTTCCGCGCCACCGGAATCCAGCACCTCTGCAATGTGCCCCGCCACCTGCTCGATCTCGCGCTCCCTGAAGCCGCGCGTGGTGGAGGCCGGCGTACCGATTCGAAGTCCGCTCGTGATCGTGGGCGGACGCGGATCGTTGGGCACGGTATTCTTGTTCACGGTGATGTTGGCGCGCCCGAGCGCCGCATCGGCTTCCTTGCCCGTGAGCTTGTGCTGCTTCAAGTCCATCAGGAACAGATGATTGTCGGTGCCGCCCGAGACGATCGGGTAGCCGCGCTGTGACAGCGCCGCGCACATGGCCCGCGAGTTCTTCAGCACCTGCTGCTGGTAGTCCTTGAACTGCGGCTGCAGCGCCTCCTGGAAGGCAACGGCCTTGGCGGCGATGACATGCATGAGCGGGCCGCCCTGCGTGCCGGGAAACACCATGGAGTTGAGCTTCTTCTCGATCTCCGGATTCGACTTCGCCAGGATCAGTCCGCCGCGCGGACCGCGCAGCGTCTTGTGGGTCGTCGTCGTCACGACATCGGCGTGCGGGATCGGATCCGGATACAGCCCCATTGCGATCAATCCCGCGACATGCGCCATGTCGACGAACAGGTACGCGCCGCAGGCCTTGGCGATTGCCGCGAATCGTGCCCAATCGATCGCCCGCGAGTACGCCGAGAAGCCCGCAACGATCATGCGCGGCTTCTCAGTCATCGCGAGCCGCTCGACCTCCTCATAGTCAATGAGTCCGTCCTGTGCACGAACCCCGTACTGCACGGCGTGGAACAGCTTGCCGGAGAAGTTGACCTTGGCACCGTGAGTGAGGTGCCCGCCGTGATCGAGGCTCATGCCGAGAATGGTCTCGCCCGGCTTCAGCAGTGCGAAGTACACCGCGGCATTGGCTTGCGAGCCGGAGTGCGGCTGCACGTTGGCGAAGGCGGCGCCAAAGAGCTTCTTCGCCCGCTCGATCGCCAGCGACTCGGCGATGTCGACGTACTCGCAGCCGCCGTAATAGCGCTTGCCGGGATAGCCTTCCGCGTACTTATTCGTCAGCACCGAGCCCTGCGCCTCGAGCACCCGCGGTGAGGTGTAATTCTCCGAGGCGATGAGCTCGATGTGCTCTTCCTGGCGGCGGCGCTCACCGGCGATGGCGGCGGCAAGCTCGGGATCGAATCCCTCGATGGTCATGGAGGTGCGGAACATGGGCGAAGTTTACCTGATCGCTGCCCCTGCCCTCATTCCGGCGCCCTCAACCGCGGAGTAGGATGCGAAGCCGCATTGCACGAACAATGGGGGCGACGATGAGACTGCGCAGACGCGAGTTTCTGGCGCGAATGGGAGCGCTAGCGGGAAGCACGGCCAGTGGGTGGGCGCTCGCAGATGCGGGCCGTGGCGCTCGCGACGGCCGCACACCCTTCACCCAGCGGGACATCAATGCCGCAGACCTCGCCATGGCGGGCGGGCAATTCACGTGCGTGCGCACGCAGGAGTCCGCGGATGGACCCTTCTACTACGAATCCTCGCCGCAGCGGCGTGCAATCGCCGAAGACCGCCTCGGCATGCCGATGCGGCTCGGCATCCGAGTGATCAATGCCACCTCGGCGGCACGCCCGGGCGGGGGCTGCGTACCGCTAGCGGGCGCGATCGTCGATATCTGGCAGACCGACGCGGACGGAATGTACTCGAATGTCGGCGGGGACGTGCAGCTCGAGGATACGAGCGGCAAAAAATTCCTGCGCGGCCACTACGTAACTGATGAAAACGGCTACGTCGAATTCACCTCCTTGGTGCCGGGGTGGGAGTTGGTGGCGGTGCCGCGTCCGTCGCAAGCCTTCGTGCGCACAACGCATATCCACGTCAAGGTGTTCCAGGAGCGCAAGATCGTCACGACCCAGCTCTATCTGCCGGATCCTTTTCTCGATGAGCTCTATGCGGGCGCCGCACCCTACCGGTCGCATCGTCAGATGAAGGTGCCGGGGCTCGATCGCAGCTTCGATCGGATCCGCAATGTTCAGGACGTGATCTTCCAGAACGATCACTCGCGGCCGATGGGGATCAAACGTGAGAAGAACGGTATCTTCGCTCAGGCCACGATCGGCGTCATGAGCATGGGAGCGCTGGGATACGACTCGCTGTTTCGCTAGCTCAGCGGCAAATCAGCTTGCCGCCCGCGACGTCGCACTCATCGGGCGGCCCGTTCTGCTGCCAATACTCCATCAGGCCGAGTCGCGTCGCGAGGCCCTGAAAGCGCGGATCCTGACGAAACGCGCGCATCTCCGGAGTCCACAGCGCCGCCCAGTTGGCACGCTCAAAGATCGACGCTTTCGAATCCGGAACATCGCTCACGATCTGATCGGCCAATGCGTAGGCCGAATCGAGCGCCCCGAGCTCCGTGTACCATCCCAACGCGGAGAATCTGGCGAACTGGAAAGGATCGGCGAATGGCGCAGCCTTGGCGGAGGCGTCATTTTTAACTTTGTCCATAAGCCCTGCCAGCTCGCGCACGGCCGTGACTCGACGCGCCGGATCAGCCCGTGCAGCGTAGACGTCTCGAATGACCTGCGCGCCATCCCGGTCCCGCATCGGCGCCGGGAGCTCCTGCACCGCGAGATCGGCCGCCTCCGTGGTTCGTCCCGCCCGAGCGGCGGCGGCACTTCGAACCCCTGCGTATGAAAGAGCTCCCAGCTCCGTCGCCTTTTGATCGAACCGGATCGCCTCTGCGTCCCTTCCCAGCTCGGAATTGAGGGTTGCCACGATGCCGGCGAACGGCGCGAAGGCTGGCGCCGCGCGCTGTCCCTCCAACGCCTCATGCAGCGCTTCGTGCATATGACCCACCGGCGCCAGAACAAATGCCGCGTAGTTCGGCCGCACGGGATAGACGGGGTTGGCGGCTGTCAAGGCCGTGCGGAACTCCAGGTCGGCTTGAACCCAGTCGCGGCGCATCACACTGACGAGGGCCAGTCCCTCATGTGCGATCGTCAGGCTTGGATCGAGCTCGAGTGCGTGCCTAACATTCGGCTCGATCTCTGCCGCCGTTCGCCCCTCGAAGGCCCCAAAAATCGAATTCCAGGCCCAGGCGAGAGCGAAGCCGGGGTCGAGCGTCGTAGCCTGTTGCAGCAGCGCCCTCAGTTTCTCCATGGCCGGCAAATCCGGTCCCGCACCGTTGGCGCCACTCATCGCCCGCAGAAACAGATCGTAGGCCTGCAGATTCTGGGTCGGCGGACGCTGCCCGGCGTATTGCGGCAGATCCGTATGGATGTTGGCTCGCAGCGCCGAGACGATCTCGCTCGCGAGATCATCCTGGAGCTTGAAGAGGTCGGCGTACTTGTGATCGTAGCTCTGCGACCAGACGTGAAACCCTGTGTCGGCGTTGATGAGCTGGACGGTCACCCGGACGCGCTCGCCCGCGCTGCGCACGCTGCCTTCCAGGATCGTCGCAACACCGAGCTGGCGCGCAATCTCCCGGATATCGGTGTTGCGTCCCTTGTACGCGAATGAAGAGATGCGCGAGGCGACTTTCAGCCCTGGCACGTTGGCGAGAGAGTTGATGAGCTCCTCCGCCATGCCGTCGCTGAAGTACTCCTTCGACGGCTCGCCGGTGAGATTTGCGAACGGCACGACGGCGATCGACGCCGGCGGGATTGCAGCCGCCGCCGCCGCGCGCGCGCTCGCCTGAGCGACCGCGCTCTGCTGCGTGACGGCGGCCGGATTTGCGGCTGCGGGTTTTGCTTCCGATGCGGTCGCGTGGCCGGCGCTGCGCGCCAGCATCCACAGCACACTGCCGCCGACGGCCAGCAACACCGTCAGCAGCGCGATTTCCATGCCGCTCACGCGTTGCTGTGCCCGATCGCCGTGATACCAGGCGATCAGCGCGGCCACCGGCAGCCCCGCAATCAACACGACCGTCACGACGCGATCGACCATCACCGGCCATTCGAACGCATGGCCCAGCAGTTCCACGCCGTGCAGCAGCGTGTAGGCGAGCGCGACGTAGGCGAGCGACCACTGCACGACCTTGCGTGATTTGATCGCTTCCCAGGTAGAGGCAGATGGGCCCGGCGCGGGCTCTTGCGACGGCTCGCTCACGGAATCAGGCGAGGTTTTCGACGACGGCACACCAGGCGTGCGCAATATTCGTGCGGTTGTAGCCGCCGCCACCGCAGGCCAGCACGCGCCCGTGACCGATGTCCTGGGCAAGCTTGACGAGATCGCGCGCCGCGCGGCCGTGGCTCTTCGTCGACAGATGCATGTGCGTGATGGGATCCCCGGCGACGCTGTCGGCACCACATTGCAGCAGGATCAGCTCGGGCTCGAAACGGGCCACGTGCTGCAGCACCTGCGGCCACACACGCGCGAACTGCGCGTCATCCGCGCCCGGCGGCAACGGAATATTGAGCTTGGTGCCCGCGGCCGCGCCGCGGCCGGTCTCACTCGCGGCGCCCGTTCCCGGATAGAGCGTGTGCCCGTCCTGGTGGATGTCGGCGAAGATCAGCTCGGCATCGTCCTCGAAGGCGTAATACACGCCATCGCCATGATGAGCGTCGATGTCGACGTAGCCCACGCGGCGGATGCCGGATTTGCGGCGCAGCTGCTCGATCGCGACGCCACAGTCGTTGAAGACGCAAAAGCCCGCGGCGTGCGCGCGGCCGGCATGGTGCAGACCGGCGATGGGAACGAAGGCGCGCGCCGCCTCGCCGCGCATGATCATCTCCGCGGCGCGCAGTGTCGAGCCGACGACGGTCGCGGCGGCCTCATACACCCCGCGAAATGCCGGCGTGTCGCCGCCGTCGAGGTAACCCTGCCCGCTCTGGGAGCGCTCGCGCACGAACTCGACGTATTCCGGCGTATGGAAGGAGATGAGCTCGTCGTAGCTGGCCTCGCGGGGCTCGAAGAGCGACACGCGGCTCGCGAGCCCGCGGGATTCGAACTCGCGCAGGAACGCGCCATGCCGGTCCACGCCAAAGGGGTGGCCTTCCGGAAATCCGTAGCGCGCCAGAGCTTCTCCGGCGATGACCGCAACGCCCGCGCTCATTTGCGGCAAGCCTAGCACAGGGGTCCCGGAGTCCTGGATAATGCGCGCCCCGCGCAACCAGACGGAACGGCAAGCACAGCTTCATGGCGCAGTACATCTACACGATGAACCGGGTATCCAAGGTGGTACCCCCGAAACGGGTCATTCTCCGGGACATCAGTCTGTCCTTCTTTCCGGGCGCCAAGATCGGCGTCCTGGGACTGAACGGCTCAGGCAAATCCTCGCTGCTCAGGATCATGGCGGGCGTCGATCACGACATCGACGGCGAGGCACGCCCGCAGAGCGGCATCCGCATCGGCTTTCTGCCGCAGGAGCCCGAGCTCGATGTCGAAAAAGACGTCCGCAGCATCGTCGTGGAGGGCGTGGGCTCGACGATGTCCCTGGTCAAACGCTTCAACGAGATCTCGGACAGGTTCGCCGAGCCGATGTCGGATGAGGCGATGAACACGCTGCTCGAGGAGCAGGCGAAACTGCAGGACGCGATCGATGCCGCCGGCGGCTGGGAAGTGGAGCGCAAGCTCGATATCGCCGCGGATGCGCTGCGCCTGCCGCCGTGGGAGGCCAAGGTCGCAACGCTCTCGGGCGGAGAGCGGCGCCGCGTCGCGCTGTGCCGGCTGCTGCTGTCGGCCCCGGACATGCTGCTGCTCGATGAGCCCACCAATCACCTCGATGCGGAATCGATCGCCTGGCTCGAGCGCTATTTAGAGGAGTACCCCAGCACGGTCATCGCCGTGACGCACGATCGGTACTTCCTGGACAACGTCGCCAGGTGGATCCTCGAGCTCGACCGCGGTCACGGCATCCCCTGGGAAGGCAACTACAGCTCCTGGCTCGAGCAAAAGGAAAAGCGGCTCGCCATCGAAGAGCGCGAGCGTGAGGCGCTGCGCAAGACGCTGGAGCGCGAGCTCGAATGGGTCCGCCAGAACCCCAAGGCGCGCCAGGCGAAGAGCAAGGCGCGCATCGCGCGCTACGAGGAGCTGGCCTCGCGCGAGTTCCAGGAGCGCAATGAGACCAACGAGATCTACATCCCGCCTGGCGAGCGTCTGGGCGATGTGGTGATCGAGGTGAAGAACCTGCGCAAGGCCTATGGCGAGCGGCTGCTGATCGATGAGCTCTCCTTCAGCCTGCCGCGCGGTGGCATCGTCGGCATCATCGGCCCGAACGGCGCCGGCAAGACGACGCTGTTTCGCATGCTGACCGGGGGCGAAGCCGCCGACGGCGGCACCGTGCGCGTCGGCCCGAGTGTCAAGCTGGCCTACGTCGATCAGTCGCGTCAGACCCTCGATAACAAGAAGACGGTGTGGCAGGAGATCTCGGGCGGCCTCGATACCATCAAGGTCGGTAACTACGAGACTTCCTCGCGCGGCTACGTCGGTCGTTTCAACTTCAAGGGCACGCAGCAGCAGCAGCTGATCGGGGAGCTCTCGGGCGGGGAGCGCAACCGCGTGCACCTCGCGAAAGTGCTCAAATCGGGCGGCAATGTGCTGCTGCTCGATGAGCCGACGAACGACCTGGATGTGGAGACCCTGCGTGCACTCGAGGAGGCGCTCCTGAGCTTCCCGGGCTGCGCCGTGGTCATCTCGCACGACCGCTGGTTCCTCGATCGCATCGCGACCCACATCCTCGCGTTCGAGGGCAACTCCGAGGTGATCTGGTTCGAGGGCAACTATCAGGAGTACGTCGAGGACTTCAAACGCCGGCGCGGCGAGGAGGCGGCCCAGCCGCACCGGATCCGCTACAAGCCACTCACGCGTTAGCAGCGCCTGTCCGCGCGCCACGGCTCGTAGTTAGAATGGGTCGTGGCGCAAACTCCCGCCAAGAATCCTCCGTCGGCGCAGCCTGAAACCGGGCGGCCGCGCTGGGCCGGGCCGCTTGCGGCCCTGCTGATCTTCAGCGTGGTCACCTACCTGCTGCGCCGCGAGCTCGAGCACTTCCATGTGCGCGACATACTCGCGCACCTGCACTCCATCCCGCCGCTCGCCCTGATCGAGGGGCTGGTGCTGACGGCGCTGTCCTACTTCGCCTTGAGCCTCTACGACGTGATGGGGCTGCGCTATCTGCACAAGCGCGTCGCCTTCTCGCGCACGCTGATCGTGAGCTTCATCGCCAATGCGTTCGGCCACAACCTGGGCTTCGCGGCCTTCACGGGCGCCGCCTTCCGGCTGCGCCTGTACGCCTCCTCGCACCTGACGGCGCCCGGGGTGGCGACGATCACCGGCTTCACCAGCATCACCACGGCGCTCGGCCTCATCGTCCTCGCCGCCGGCTCGTTCCTCCTGTATCCGGACTTTGCTGCGGCGGCACTGCACACGCACCGCAACTGGTCGTACTTGATCGGCACAGGCCTGGTGGCTGCCGTGATGGCGTACTTCGCCTGGACCAGCTCCCCACGCATGCGGATCGAGATCCGCGGCTGGCTGCTGCGCCCGCCGGGTGCCGTGCTCGGCGCCACGCAGATCGTCCTCGGGACGCTCGATCTGTCGTGCTCGTGTGCGGTGCTGTGGGTATTGCTGCCGCCGGACTCGCAGGTGGGCTTCGTGCCCTTTGCCGGCGCTTACGCCATCGCCGTCGCCGCGGGTCTGGTGAGCCACGTTCCGGGTGGTCTGGGCGTGTTCGAGACCGTGATCGTGCTCGCCGTGCCGAATGTTGCGACCGATGCGCTGCTGGGCTCACTCCTTGCCTATCGCAGCATCTACTACCTGGTGCCGCTGCTGTGCGCCTCGCTGATGTTCGGCGCCGAGGAGCTGTGGGCCCAGCGGGCCCGGCTCGAGCAGGCACGCCGACACGCCAGCGCGTTCATCTCCCCGGTGGTGCCGTCGGTGGTGGGTGCACTGACGTTCTTATCCGGAGCGGTGCTGCTGTTCTCGGGCGCCACGCCCTCGCTCACCTCGCGCCTCGCGCCCCTGGGGCGGCTGCTGCCGCTTGCGATCGTCGAGCTCTCCCACCTTGCCGGCAGTGTCATCGGACTTGCGCTTTTGATCCTGGCGCGCGCGCTGTTCCGGCGCATCCGCGCCGCCTACCACATCACCTTCTGGCTGCTGGTCGCGGGCGCGGTAACCCAGATTCTCAAGGGCGTCGATTATGAGGAGGCAATCTTCCTCGGCATCGTGCTGGTGATGCTCTCGCTCGGCAAGCGCTCCTTCTACCGGCCGGCCTCGATCCTCGAGCAGTGGTTCACGCCCACCTGGGCGGTGAGCGTCGTCGGCGTGATCGTCGCGATCACCTGGGTGGGCTTCCTCGCCTACCGCAACGTCGCGTACTCGAACGACCTGTGGTGGACCTTCGCCTTCGATGCCAACGCGCCGCGCATGCTGCGCGCATCGCTCTTCGTCAGCATCCTCGCCGCCGCCTATCTGCTGCTGAATCTGATGCGCCCGCCCAGGCACCCGGATCGCGAGATTGTGATGCCCGAGCTCGCGCACATTCAGCGCGTCGTCGCAAGCTCGAACTCGACACTCTCGAACGCCGCACTCACCGGTGACAAGCACCTGCTGTTCAGCGACTCGGGCGAGTCTTTCATCATGTACCAGGTGCAGGGCCGCAGCTGGATCGCGCTCGGAGATCCCGTAGGTCCGAAGGGCGAGGCCGAAGAGCTGGTGTGGCGATTGCGGGAGCGCTCCGACCGGCACGGCGGCCGTGTCGCGTTCTATCAGACCAGTGCCGACTGTCTCGCCCTGTACGTCGATCTGGGACTTGCGGCGATGAAGATCGGCGAGGAAGCGCGCGTGCCGCTGGTCGATTTCTCGCTCGAGGGGAGTCTGCGCGCGGAGTTGAGGACCGCGAAGCGCCGCGCCGAGCGCGACAAGGCGAGCTTTGAGGTCGTGCCGCGCGAGCGCGTACAGGACCTGATGCCGGCGCTGCGCAGCATTTCGGATGCGTGGCTCAAAGACAAGGCGACCGCCGAGAAGGGCTTCTCCGTCGGCTCCTTCTCGGAGCGCTATCTGCGCAACTTTCCGGTGGCGCTCGTGCGCCGCGACGGTGAGCCGGTCGCGTTCGCAAATCTCTGGCCGGCCGCCGCCCTGGAAGATCTGTCCGTCGATCTGATGCGCTTCAGCCCCGATGCCCCACCGGGAACGATGGACTACCTCTTCATCGAGCTCATGCTCTGGGCGCGCGCCCAGGGCTACCAGTGGTTCAGCTTAGGCATGGCGCCGCTTGCGGGCCTGGAGCGTCATCCGCTCGCCCCCGCCTGGCATCGCATCGGCAATTTCATCTTTCGCCACGGCGAGCACTTTTATAATTTCGACGGCTTGCGCCGCTACAAGGCGAAGTTCCATCCGGTGTGGGAGCCGAAATATCTCGCCGCGCCGGGCGGTGTCGCCCTGCCGCTCATCCTGGTCGACGTGTCGCTGCTCATCGCCGGCGGACTCAAAGAGCTGTTCGTGAAGTGACATAACGCCCGCATTCACGGCCCCACACAGGCTTCAGTTAGAATCAGGCACTAGCGCGCTGCACCTCAAGAAGAGCTAGAAGGCGCGGAAGGCCATGTTCGTTTGCATCGATGCTTCGGGCCGACTGATCCACGATCAGGAGCGTGGACTCGTACTCACGTGTCCGCATTGCGAAGTCGCGGCTCATATCACGCCGAGCGCCGTTCCCAGCTTCGAGGAGCTTCAGGTCGACAAGCCGCAGTCGATCGGTGTGGTCTACCGCTGCGATGCCTGTCACCAGCCGATCTTCCTGCGCTTCCCGGTGCGCATGTATCGCAGCAACCGCATCGAGCTGTCGCCGCAGTTCATCGAGGTGGAGCGCGCGCGGGAGAAGTTCAGCTTCACCCATGTGCCGGAAAGCGTCGAAGTGCTGTTCCGCGAGGCCCTCACCTGCTACTCCGCGAATGCGTTCAACGCCTTCGCCTCCATGTGCCGGCGCACGGCACAGGCGACGTTCAGCGACCTCGGCGAGTCCGGCAAGCTGCGGCTGTTCGATGAGCTCAATGCCATCCGCGACATGGCAGGACTCGACGGACGTGTCTATTTCACGGTGAAGAGCGTCATCTTCGGGGCGAGCGGCGATCCCCGCTCCGAGCCCGCGATGCTCGATCAGAACGGCGCCGCGGTCGTGCTCGAGGTCATGAAAGACCTGCTGTACGAGGCCTATATCCGCAAGGGCCGGCTGCAGAAGGCCCTTATGATGCGCCGCTTCCTGGCCGATGAGACGGCCGACAACCTTCAGCCCCTGCCTCAAGTTGGCTCTCATGCAGCCGATACGTTCTAATGAGAACCGAAACTTCGAGGCCGAGATGTTCGAGGGCGTCGATACCGTAGTGCTGTACGAGGAGCTCGCCTACCAGGACGTGCTCCCCGTCTCATGGCGCCCGGTCGCCGGCACGATCGAGCCAGCGCTCGCCGGCAACTATGCCGAGCGCAATGTGCGCCTGCTGCAGGCCTGCGCGGCGATCGAGGAGCACAGCACCTCCGAGAAGCAGGATGAGACCCATCCGGACATCGTGCGCCTGGATTTCAAGGTGAATCTGCTGCTCGACCTGGTCGGGCAGATCCTGGTGTCCAACCGCCCCCGCCCGGCAGCCATACCCGTGCGCTTCAATGCGCTCGGCGCCGTCTGGCGCGCCGCCGCACCGCTCCCCGAGGCCGGCAATCAGGGCGTGTGCGAGATCTATCTGCGCGATTTCCTCGCCGAGCCGCTGCGCCTGATCGGCCGGATCACCAATGTGACCCCCGACGGCAACGTCAAGGCGCGCTTCGCGCCGGTGGGCGAGACCGTAGCCGACCTGATTGAGAAGCTGACCTTCCGCCGTCACCGGCGCCAGGTGGCCGAGAGCCGTCAGCCGCGCCGCGCCTGAGTACAATGCCGGCGCTTTGTGTGATTGAGATCACGGAGTGCTCCGGCGCGTGAGCGTGAGGTTGGAGCTGCTTCACAACATCGCACTGCAGAACAGTCAACAATAGACAATCGCTCGGGGAGTGCCCCGGAAGTCCAGGACACAAAGGTCGATGGCGGGAACGGAGACGGCCACCGTCCCAGTTTCAGAAAGGGACGGGGCTCGGGAGGTTCAACTCAACCTCGTAAAGTCTGACGAGCGGGCGCGCGTGCGCCTGCCGACCGGGACGTCCGCCGCCATTCGCGACGTGATTGCCCTGATCCGCCAGGTCGCCGAGCACGAATCCACCGTCCTGATCCTGGGTGAGTCCGGCACCGGCAAGGAAGTGGCCGCACGCGCCATCCATGACTTGAGTCCCCGCCGCCAGCGCCCGTTCGTCGCCGTCAACTGCGGCGCGATCCCCGGCGAATTGCTGGAATCCGAGCTCTTCGGCCACGAAAAAGGCTCCTTCACCGGCGCCGTCGCCTCGCGCAAGGGGCGCTTCGAAATCGCAGAGGGCGGCACGCTGTTTCTGGATGAGATCGGGGACATGAGCCCGACCATGCAGGTGAAGCTGCTGCGCGTGCTGCAGGAACGCGTGTTCGAGCGCGTCGGCAACCACGTCTCCATCCGCTGCAATGTGCGCATCATCGCCGCCACGCACCGCAATCTCGAAGAGTCGATCAGCCGCGGCACATTCCGCGAAGACCTGTATCACCGCCTGAACGTATTCCCCATCGAAATGCCGGCGCTGCGTGCGCGCCGCGGCGACCTGCCGCTCCTGATCCGCGATTTCGTCGCCCACAACCTGGCCGAAGGCCGCGGCCACGTCGAGATTTCCCCGCGTGCCCTGATGGCGCTCGGCGAGCAGCGCTGGTCGGGCAACGTGCGCGAGCTCGCCAATCTCATCGAGCGGCTCTCCATCGTCTGCCGGGGCCGCATCGCCGGCATAGGCGATCTGCCGAGCAAGTACCGTCCGAGCGACTGGATTCCGGACCTCTCCTCACCCCCCATCGATACCGTTTCGCTCCCGGCCCTGAGCGAGAGTGCTCCCGTCTTTCCGGGTGACTCTGAGGAGAGCACGCCGCAGAACGAAGTGACGGCCGTGGTGGGCAAGAGCACGAGCCTCGCCATCCACAAAGCACCGCAAGCCGTGGCTGATGCGGCGGTCCTGCCGGAAGCGGGCCTCGATCTGCGCAATCACCTGCTGGAGATCGAGCGTCAGCTGATCGAGCAGGCGATGGCACGCGCCGGCGGCATCGTGGCGCACGCCGCCCGCTTCCTCAATCTGCGCCGCACGACTCTCGTCGAGAAGCTGCGCAAGCTCGGCATCGCCGGCGGCGATTCGACGACGGAAGATTGACGGCAGGCGGCAGCTTTCTGCCGCCTGTTGTGACCCGCCTCACGCTTTAACGGCCGTTTCGGCCCCCGGCACAGCTCTTGCACTAACCCCCCGAGTACACGCACTCGTGCGGGGTTTGAATGAGCGACGCATCCGCAGTTTCACTTGCCGCCGGCGCGCCTTGCGCCCGCGAAGACGCCGAGCCGGTGGCCTCCTCCACCAGCTCGCAGCGTCTGCTCGAGCTCGCGCGCCGGGTTGCAGCAAGTGACTGCACGGTCCTCATCGTCGGTGAGTCCGGAACCGGCAAGGAAGTCATGGCGCGCTACATCCACCGCCGCTCACCGCGGGCGCGCGCGCCGTTCGTCGCCGTCAATTGCGCGGCGATCCCCGAGACCATGCTCGAAGCCACGCTGTTTGGTTACGAGCGCGGCGCATTCACCGGCGCGCACAGCTCCCATTCCGGAAAATTCGAGCAGGCGCAGGGCGGAACGCTGCTGCTCGATGAGATCACCGAAATGCCCCTGGGCCTGCAGGCGAAGCTGCTGCGCGTATTGCAGGAGCGCGAGGTGGAACGCCTCGGTGGACGCACCACCGTCAATCTCGATGTGCGGGTGCTCGCGACCACGAACCGGCGGCTGCGCGAGGAAGTCGCGGCCGGACGCTTCCGCGAGGATCTCTACTACCGCGTCAATGTCTTCCCGCTCGCGATCGCACCGCTGCGTGCGCGCCGCGACGACGTGCTGCCGCTTGCGATGCAGCTCTTATCCTCGCGGTGCCGCCCGGGTGGCCGCATACCGGCATTGAGTGCCGATGCCGCCCATCTGCTGCTCACCTACAACTGGCCCGGCAATGTGCGCGAGCTCGACAACCTGCTGCAACGCGCGCTGATCCTGCTCAATGGGCCGGTGATCCTGCCCGAGCACATCCAGTTCGAGCTCGTCGGTGACGACGGCATCGTCACGGCCGCGGCTGCCGCGGCAAGCGCTGCGGCCCGCACGGCGCCTTCGATCGCGAGCGCCGCTGCGAGCCCACCGGCTCCCGCCCTGCCGCCGAGCGGCGCCTCTCTCGCGCGCTCGCTCAATGCGGCGGAGCGCGACCTCATTCTGGATGCGCTGCGCGCCCATCAGGGCTGCCGGCGCGACGTGGCCGAGAAGCTCGGCATCAGCGCGCGCACGCTGCGCTACAAGCTTGCACGCCTGCGCCAGGCCGGCATCGACATCGGGAGCGAACGCTAAATGAGCGACATGGCGATCAATCAGGTTCTGGCGCAGATCCGCGCCATCTCGGCGCAATCGCGCCCCGCCGGCGCAGATGCCACGGCGGCGACCGCAGCGGCCCCGTCTGCATTCGCAAACCTGCTGAAGACCAGTCTCGATGAGGTCAACCGTTCGGCACAGAGCGCCAGCGCCATGGCCGACGCCTTTCAGCGCGGCACGCCCGGCGTCGAGCTGCCGCAGGTGATGATCGAGATGCAGAAGGCGAGCGTGTCGTTTCGCGCCGTCGCCGAAGTCCGCAACCGCCTGGTCGCCGCGTACCAGGACATCATGAACATGCAGATCTAGTGGATCCGGAAAAAAAGAAAATGTCTCAGCTGACCCAGCATTGTGATCGGAGCGGCGTATGAATGCCGTCGTGGCGCCAGCCTATCCACGCATGGCGGCGGGCCTGAAGCCGCTGCTGCTGCTCGTCGGTGTCGCCGCAGCCGTGGCGGCCGGCGTGAGCGTCGTGCTGTGGTCGCGCGGTCCGACCTACGGTCTGCTGTATCCCAACCTCGGTAACGAGGATCAGGCCGCCGTTACGCAGGCGCTGGATGCGGCCGGCATTCCTTATCGCATGGATCCCGGCAGCAACGGAATTCAGGTGCCGAGCGAGCGTTTGAGCGAGGCGCGGTTGAAGATGGCGGGCCAGGGCCTGCCCGAAGGCGACGGCGGATTCGCACTGATGACCAAGGACCCCGGCATCGGCGTCAGCCAGTTCATGGAGGATGCGCGCTACCAGCACGCCCTCGAGAGCGAGCTCGCGCACACGATCGCTTCGCTGCGGCCGGTCGATGGCGCGCGCGTGCACATCGCCGCGTCGCGCTCCTCGGCCTTCATTCGCGATCGCCGCCCCGGCAGCGCCTCCGTGTTCGTGCAGTTGAAGGCCGGACGCCGCCTCGAGCAGGAGCAGGTCCAGGCCATCGTGAATCTCATCGCCTCGAGCGTGCCGGAGCTCGAAGCCCGCAACGTCACGGTCGTCGATCAGCAGGGGCGGCTCCTGTCCGCGCCCCAGGGGAACGATGAGTTCTCGCTGCACGAGAAGGATTTCCAGCTGGTGCATCGTCTCGAGGACGACTACACCCAGCGCATCGAGCAGCTGCTCACCCCGCTCGTGGGCAGCGGGCGCGTGCGCGCAGAGGTCGTCGCCCAGGTCGACAATGCGGTGACCGAAGAGGCCACCGAGAAGTACCGTCCGGACAGCCAGATCGTCCGCAGCGAGCAGCTCTCCGAGCAGACCAGTCGCGATGCGAACGGCCCGCAGGGGGTGCCCGGCGCATTGAGCAATCAGCCGCCCGCCGCCGGAGTGGCTCAGCCGCCGCCGAGCACGGCCGCTGCTGCCGCGGGCGCGGCAAAGCCTGCCGCCGGTGCACCGGCCGGCGCTGCGGGCGCCGCAGCGCAAAGCGCGAACGCGCTCACGCCGCCGCCGCCGGATAACGTCTCGAAATCCTCGACGCGCAATTACGAGGTGGATCGCACCCTGGCGTACACGCGACAGCCGGCGGGTCGATTGAAGCGCCTCAGTGTCGCCGTGCTCATCGACAACATGCAGACGACCGGCAAGGACGGCAAAGCGGTCGCCCGCGCCCTCACGCAGCCCGAGCTGGATCACATCACCCAGCTGGTCAAGGATGCCGTGGGATTTGATGCGAGCCGCGGTGACAGCGTGAATGTCATGAATTCACCGTTCCAGGCCGAGGCGGCTCCGCCCGAAACGGCGCTCGAGCAGGTGCCGATCTGGGAGCGTCCGCTGTTCCACGACATGGTGAAGCTCGGCGCCGGTCTCATCATCGTCCTGGTGCTGGCGCTCGCCGTGCTGCGGCCGCTGGTGCGCGGACTCATCAATCCCGCGCGTGCAGCGCTCGCCCCACCGCCTCCGCCGCCGGAGGAAGATGACCGGCCGGCGCGCAGCGGCTCGCTTGCAGGGCCCGTCGATGCCGGACACTACGAGCAGCAGGTCGCCCAGGCGCGTGCACTCGTAGGCCAGGATCCCAAGCGCGTCGCGCAGGTCGTGCGCACGTGGGTGGCCGGCGATGAGTGAGCGAGCTCCCGGCCGGACGCAGGAGAAGCGCTCGGGAACCGAGCGCGCGGCCATTCTGCTGTTGACGCTGGGTGAGACCGAGGCCGCCCAGGTGCTCAAGCACATGGGTGCGAAGGAAGTGCAACGCGTGGGCGCGGCGATGGCGCAGCTCGCCAGTGTCTCGCGCGATGAGGTGAGTTCGGTGCTCACGGATTTCTCCTCCGGCATCGAAAGCCAGACTTCCGTCGGCGTGGGTGCCGATGAGTTCCTGCGCAAGGTGCTGGTCAATGCATTGGGCGAGGACAAGGCGGCGAGCGTCATCGATCGCATCCACATCGGTCGTTCCAGCAAGGGCCTCGAGGCATTGAAGTGGATGGATGCGCGTGCGGTCGCCGAGCTGATCCGCCTCGAGCATCCGCAGATCATCGCGATCGTGCTCGCCTATCTCGATGCCGATCACGCGGCCGAGATCCTGCAGCAGCTGCCGGCGAACGTGCGGCCGGACGTGCTGATGCGCGTCGCGGCGCTCGATGGCGTGCAGCCGAGCGCGCTCTCCGAGCTCGACGATGTGATCGAGAAGCAGTTCGCAGGCAAGTCCACCGGCAAGACCTCGGTGCTGGGCGGTGCGAAGGCCGCCGCGAACATCATCAACTTCCTCGGACCCAGCCAGGAATCGGCGCTCATGGAGCAGATCACGGCGGTGGATCAGCCGCTCGGCGCGCGCATCCAGGATCTGATCTTCACCTTCGATAACCTGATGGATCTGGATGACCGCAGCATGCAGGAGCTGTTGCGTCAGGTGCCAAGCGACAAGCTGCTGATTGCGCTCAAGGGCACGGAAGAGGATCTCAAGCAGAAGATCTTCAAGAACATGTCGCAGCGCGCCGCCGAAATGCTGCGCGACGACCTCGAGGCCAAGGGTCCGGT
Source organism: Steroidobacteraceae bacterium (assembly GCA_035517435.1). Classification (GTDB taxonomy): domain Bacteria; phylum Pseudomonadota; class Gammaproteobacteria; order Steroidobacterales; family Steroidobacteraceae; genus JASHUC01. The sequence goes on from DATIYV010000054.1 coordinate 30,769, forward strand.
GCGCCTCTCGGAAGTCGAGGGTGCGCAGAAGGAAATTCTCACCGTCGCGCGCAAGCTCGCCGAGTCCGGTGCGATCGCACTCGCCGGCAAGGGCGAGGAATATGTCTGAGGCGATGCGCTGGTCGATGCCGAGAGTCGAGGGGCCAATCCTGGGGGCCCAGCGCAACACCGGCAGCGAGTCGAACCAACGGTCGCAGAAGGCCGAGCACGCACGCGGCTACGAAGCCGGTGTTGCCGCTGCCCGCGCGGAGAACGAGCGCCAGGCCGCAGAGCTCGCGCAGCGCGTTCGCAGCCTCGATGCCATTCTCAAGCACCTCGCACAGCCGCTGGCCGAGCTCGACAGCCAGGTCGAGCGCCAGCTCCTCACGCTCGCGCTCGCTGTGGGCAAACAGCTGGCGCGGCGCGAGCTCACCGCCGATCCGGCACAGATCATTGCGCTGATCCGCGAAGCCGTCGGGCGTCTGCCCGTCACCGCGCGCAGCATCCGCGTGCAGTTGAACCCGGCCGATGCGGCCGTGGTGCGCGAGCACCTCGCGATGCCTGCCAACGAGCACGCCTGGACGCTCGTCGAGGACCCGACTCAGACTCGGGGCGGGTGCCTGGTGCGTACCGAGACATCCCAGATCGATGCGCGCGTGGAGAGCCGCGTGAATGCGATCGTCAGCGCCCTGCTGGGCGATGAACGCACCGCGGAACGCGCGGAAGTGAGCACGGACGCCCCTCCTGCTGCATCGCCCAGTGCGCCGCCCGCCGCGCCATGAACTCATCCGATCATCCCGCGCGCTGGAGCGGGCGTCTGGGGCGCGGCATCCGCGCCGTCGAGCGCCTCGCACCTGCGCCCGTTGAGGGCTACCTGACGCGCATGGTGGGACTCACGCTGGAGGCCGTGGGCTGCCAGGCCTCGGTCGGCGACAGCTGCGACATCGTGACGAGCGACGGCACACGGGTGGAGGCCGAAGTCGTCGGTTTCTCCGGCGACCGGCTCTATCTCATGCCCACCGGCGATGCTCACGGCCTGGGTCCCAGTGCCCGCGTGAGTCCGCGCGAGCGTGCGGGCAGCGTACAGGTCGGTCCTCAGCTGCTCGGTCGCATCATCGATGGTGCCGCACAGCCGCTCGATGGTCTGGGACCGCTCGGCTGCGAGGCATCGGTGCGCCTGACGGCAACGCCCATCAACCCGCTGCATCGTCAGCCCATCACCGAGCCGCTGGATGTGGGCATCCGCAGCATCAACTCGCTGCTCACCGTCGGCCGCGGCCAGCGCATCGGACTGTTTGCCGGCAGCGGTGTCGGCAAGAGCGTGCTGCTCGGCATGATGGCGCGCTACACCTCCGCGGATGTGATCGTGGTCGGGCTGATCGGTGAGCGTGGCCGCGAAGTCAAAGAGTTCGTCGAGCGCATTCTCGGGCCGCGTGACCGAAAACGCGCGGTGGTGGTCGCAACGCCGGCGGACACACCTCCACTCATGCGTCTGCACGGCGCCTGGCTTGCGACCTCGGTCGCGGAATATTTCCGGGATCAGGGCAAGAGCGTGCTCCTGATCATGGACTCGCTCACGCGCTTCGCCCAGGCGCAGCGCGAGATCGGACTCGCCATCGGCGAGGCGCCGGCGACCAAGGGCTATCCGCCTTCCGTCTTTGCGCGGCTGCCGCAGCTCGTGGAGCGCGCTGGCAATGGATCGCGGGGCGCAGGCTCCATCACGGCGTTCTACACCGTCCTCGTCGAGGGCGATGATCACAGCGATCCGATTGCCGATGCGGCGCGCGCGATTCTCGACGGTCACGTCGTGCTGTCGCGCCGCCTCGCCGAAAGCGGGCACTATCCGGCGGTGGACGTGGAAGCCTCGGTGAGCCGCGCCATGCACGAGATCGCGGCACCCGCACAGATCGAGCTGGCGCGGCGTCTGCGTCAGATCCTGGCGACTTACGAGCACAACCGCGACCTGATCTCCATCGGCGCCTACCAGCGCGGCAGCGATCCACGGGTGGATCTGGCCATCGCGCTGTGGCCGCGCGTGCAGCGCTTCCTGCAGCAGGACATGCGCGAGCGCGTCGATTTCAAATCAAGTCTGGCGGCGCTCGAGGCGCTGCTGACGGACGCACCGGCGGCGACGGGCTGATCGCATGAGCCAGAGCAAGCGCCTGCAGGTGGTTCAGCGTGCCGCGGATGCGCGCGAACGCGATCGGGCACGTGCCCTCGCCGCGAGCGAGCGCCGTGTCGCGGAATCGAACGAAAAGCTCACGGAGCTCAAGGGCTATCAGGCGAACTACGAGAATGAATTTGCGCGCACTGCGGGTCAGGGAATTGCCGGCGCGCGGCTGCGCGACTTCCAGACCTTCATGGCGCGCCTGGCGGAAGCCATACGCCAGCAGATCCAGGTCGTCTCGCGCACGGCAGCGGAGCGGGATGCGGCGCGCTCGAGCTGGCGCGTAGCTGCGCAGCGCGCGCAGATGGTCGGCCGCATCATCGCGCGCCGCCTGCAGGACGAGCGCAAAGAATCAGACCGCAAAGAGCAGCGCGAATCCGACGAGCGCGCCCAGCTCTCGCGAGGACGGAACGAACATGCCCCCAAGCTTTGACACTCTTCCCCCGCCACGCGCGAGCGTCAGCAAGTCGAGCGGTCGCACGGCTGCGCTTTTCAGTGCCGCCACGGCCTCCGCTGCGAGTGATGCGACATCCAGCCCCTTTCCGCGCGTGATGGCCGAGGCCTCAGGCGATGCCGCGCAAACGCCTGCAGCAGTCGCGCCTGAGGCGGCTTCCACTGCCGCAGCTTCAGCGTCCACCACCGCAGCGCCGGCCAGTACGGATGCGAGCGATGCCGCCGCATCGGGCGAGGCAGCGCCGCAGAAGTCGGCAAGCCCGCGCGCCAGGAAGGAGCCGGACTGCAGGCCGGACTCCACCGACAACGCATTGCCGGCATGGCTTGCGCACTTGCTGTTGCCGGCGGTGAGCACACCCGCCGCGCCGGCAGCGGTATCGCCCCTCAATTCAACGGGCGCTGCGACCACCCCGGCGATCGACTCGCTGGCCGCTGCCGCGGCCGCTGCCGCGACCGCCGCCGCGACCGCCGCCGCAACCGCAGCTGCGAGCCCCGCTGCCGCGGCGAAGACGGCAGCTGACACAGTGGCAGCGCCGATGACGGCTGCGGCATCGGCGCTGGCCGACGCGGCCGCCGTCGCGCAAACGAATGTGCCTTTGGAGAGCCTTGCACAGCAGCTGGCGCGTGCCCTGCTGCCGGCGCGCGGGAATGATCATCCTGCCAATGCACCCGTGAGCGGCGATCAGACCACCGATGCGTCCGATGCGGCGGCTGCGACGCCCGCCGCTGGCGCTGCGCCGGCCGCAGAGATTCTCAACGTGCGCGAGCTGCTGCAGTCGCTCGTGACCATGCCGATCGTGAATGCCGATGCGAGCCGCACCGCGGGCAGCAGCGCCGATGACGCCGCGGTGGCGAGTGCACCGGCCACACTGCTTGCCGACGCCGCAAGCGCGGCTGCAGCGATGGCAGGCCAGAGCGCGGCGCCCGCGCATGCGGCGCAGCCGGCGCTGAGTGCGCCTCAACACGTGCTCGATGCGCCGCTGGGCTCGAGCGCCTGGACCGAACAGCTCGGCACCCACCTCACCTGGCTCGCTCATCAGGGCGCCGAATCGGCGTCGCTGAAAGTCTCGCCGGCCGATCTGGGTCCGATCGAGGTGCGCATCGCCGTCCACGGCTCGGATGCCAGCGTCTGGTTCGGCGCCGCGCATCCGGAAACCCGCAGCGCCCTCGAGCAGGCCCTGCCACGGCTACGCGAGCTCTTCGCATCCCAGGGCCTCGCGCTCGCCGACACGGGCGTATTCCGCGAACCGCCGCGGCAGCCCTCATCCACACCCCAGCCCTCCGCCGCCCGATCCGGGCGGGACATCGAAGTCACCCCGCGCGTGGCGGCGCCGGTGCACGCCAGCGTGGGACTTCTCGACCTCTACGCCTGAGCGCCAAGGTTTCGTCGCGCGGCGCGGCCTGAGACGCGCGTCACAACGCGAAATTGCTGAAAATTCCTTCAGCAAGCGGCACTTAGGCTCACGCCGCAGTGCATGGCATACCGGTTGCACAGCTCACCCGCGATCTCACTTGCAGGTGATGTGAAACCAACATGGCTGAAGTCCCTACTCTGAATGCCGCAGCGGGCGCTACAGAAGCGGCACCGCCGGCCGCGGCCAAGAAGCCCCTCAAACTGATTCTCATCGTCGTCGGCGTGCTGCTGCTCGCAGGCGGCGGTGTGGGTGCGTGGCTCTTCCTGGGGCACGGCAAGGCGGAGAAGACCCAGGCCGCCCCGGTCGCGCAGGGCCCGGCGCTCTACATCGCGCTCGACCCGCCGTTCGTCACCAATTTCGAGGCCGAGCAGCTGGTGCGCTTCCTGCAGGTGACCGTGCAGCTGATGTCGCACGACCAGCCGACGGTGGATCTGATCAAGGCGAACGACCCGGCGATCCGCAATGACCTTCTGATGCTGCTCAGCAATCAGAAGTACGCCGAGATCTCCACGCGCGACGGCAAGGAGCAGCTGCGCACGCAGGCGCTCGCCGCCGTGCGTCGCGTGATCGCCAGCAACGGCGGTCACCCGGAGCGCATCGAGGCGCTCTACTTCACCAGTTTCGTCATGCAATGACCGCGAGCGCCGCGCCGTGACCTCCGAAAAGATACTGAACCAGGACGAAATCGACGCACTGATCCACGGCGTCGATTCCGGTGCCGTCGACACCGAAGCCGCGCCGCAGCCGGGCGAGGTCGCGGGCTTCGACTTCCGCAATCAGATGCGCATCGTGCGCGGGCGCCTGCCCACGCTCGAGATGATGAACGAGCGCTTCGCGCGCCTGTTCCGCATCAGCCTGTACAACCTGCTGCGCCGCGCGCCGGAGATCAGCGTGTCGGCGGTGCAGATGAAGAAGTTCAGCGAGTACGTCCATACGCTGCACGTGCCGACCAGCCTGAATCTGGTGCGCATCAATCCGCTGCGCGGCACGGGCCTGTTCGTGCTCGACCCGAAGCTGGTATTCGCGGTAGTCGACAACTTCTTCGGCGGCACGGGCCGTCACGCCAAGATCGAGGGCCGCGACTTCACCGCGACCGAGCAGCGCGTCATCCACATGCTGCTGCGCAATGCCTTCTCGGACCTGCGCGAGGCGTGGTCGCACATCGCCCCGATCGAAGTCGAATTTCTGCAGTCGGAGATCAACCCGCACTTCGCGCACATCGTCAGCCCGTCCGAGATCGTGGTCATCACGCGCTTTCACGTCGAGCTCGATGGCGGTGGCGGCGATCTGCACGTCACGATGCCGTACTCGATGATCGAGCCGCTGCGCGATGTGCTCGATGCCGGCTTGCAGAGCGATCGCGTCGAGCACGATGAGCGCTGGCTGCACGCGATGCGCGAGGAGCTCGACGACGCGGAAGTGGAGCTCACGAGCCTGCTCGGCCGTACCCAGCTCTCCGTCGGCGACATCATCAATCTGAAGCCCGGCGATGTGATTCCGTGCGACTTCAACGGCAAGGTCACCCTGCGGGCCGAATCCGTTCCCGTGTTTCGCGGCAGCTACGGGCTGTCGCGCGGCCTTCAGGCCGTGAAGATCGAAGAGCGCATCCGCCGCTCCAGACCCCCGAGTAACGACAACTCAACGGCCAAGAAGGCATGAGGGCCTAGTCATGACAGCCGAAGCAAACCAGGCGCACGCCGCACAGTTCGAAGACCTCCAGGACGAAGGCGCTGCCGTACCCAATCAGGAAGTGAAACTGGACGTGATTCTGGACGTCCCGGTCACTTTGTCCATGGAAGTCGGGCGCACCCGCCTGCCGATCCGCAATCTGCTGCAGCTCAATCAGGGCTCGGTGGTGGAGCTGGATCGCGAAGCCGGCGAGCCGCTCGACGTATTCGTCAACGGCACGCTGATCGCCCATGGCGAGGTCGTGGTGGTGAACGAGAAGTTCGGCATCCGCCTGACCGACGTGATCAGTCCCGCAGAGCGCATCCGCAAGCTGCGATGATCGATTTGCTGCACATCGCCGCCTCGAGCGCACCGGCAGCCCACGTGTTCGCGGCGCCGCAGATCGCCTCTGCTCCGGCCGCCACCACGGCGAGCGGACTGGGTGCGGTGGCGCTCGCCCTCGCGTTGGTGCTGGGCGCGATCTTCGCCCTCGCCTGGCTCGCCCGGCGCGTGCGCGGCACCGGCGGCCGTGCCGCAGGCGCGCTCGATGTGCTCGCTCAAGTGCAACTGGGCCCGAAGGAGCGTGCCGTACTGATCAAGGTCGGCGCGACCCAGCTGCTGCTCGGCGTCGCCCCGGGGCGCGTCAACGCCCTGCACGTGCTCACCGAGCCGGTGCCGACCAATCCGCCCGCCGCCCCCGATCGAGACGACAGCGGCCGGCCCAACTTCCGCGCGCTCCTGCTGCGCAGCCTGGGCAAGTCATGAAGCTTCGCCCGTTACTGTCATGCTTCGCCGTGATCGTGCTCGCGCTCGCAGCCCCGTCGCTGGCGTGCGCCGACACCGGCATCACGGCACTGACCGTGCAGAGCGCTCCCGGTGGCGGCCAGACCTACACGCTGACCCTGCAAGTGCTGCTGCTGATGACGGCGATCACGCTGTTGCCGGCGATCCTGCTGATGATGACCGCCTTCACGCGCATCGTGATCGTGCTCGGAATCCTGCGCCAGGCGCTCGGCGCCGGCCAGACCCCGCCCAACCAGGTGCTGATGGGACTCGCCCTGTTCCTCACGCTGTTCGTGATGGCGCCGGTCGTCGACCGCATCAACGATGAGGCGGTCAAACCCTACATGGCCGGCAGCATCGACACGGTGACGGCGCTCGAGAAGACGATCGGCCCGTTGAAGGGCTTCATGCTCAACCAGACGCGCGAGAGTGACATCGCGACCTTCGTGCGCATCTCGGGCGGCAAGGGCTACGCGACCCCGCAGGACGTGCCGCTGACGGTGCTCGTGCCGGCGTTCGTCACCAGCGAGCTCAAGACCGCCTTCATGATCGGCTTCCTCATCTTCATTCCGTTCATCATCATCGACCTCGTGGTCGCGAGTGTCCTCATGTCGATGGGCATGATGATGCTCTCGCCCGTGCTGATCTCGCTGCCGTTCAAGCTGATGCTGTTCGTGCTGGTGGATGGCTGGTCGCTCGTCATGGGCACCCTCGCAGCGAGTTTCTACTGATGACCCCCGAATCCGTCATGACCATCGGCCAGCGCGCACTCGAGATCACACTCCTGCTCGCTGCGCCGCTGCTGCTCGTCGCGCTGATCACCGGTCTCGTCGTCGGTGCATTCCAGGCGGCCACCCAGATCAACGAGATGACGCTGTCGTTCATCCCCAAGCTCATCGCGATGGCGCTGGCGCTGGTCATAGCGGGCCCCTGGATGCTCAAGATCATCGTCAGCTACACGCGTGAGCTCTTCGAGAGCATCCCGAGCCTCATCACATGATCACGCTCACGACCGGACAGCTCGAAGCGTGGATGGTCCAGCTGTTCTGGCCGTTCGCGCGCATCGGCGCCTGTCTCATGGTGGCGCCGGCGTTCTCTGCCGTGAACGTGCCGGCCCGCGTGCGTCTGGTGCTCGCCGGCGCGATCGCGCTCCTGGTCGCACCGCTCATTGCGTCACCACCCGGCATCGCGCCCTTCTCTGTCGCGGGCATGGTCGTCACCGCGCAGCAGATCCTGATCGGCGGCGCGCTCGGCTTTTCGCTGCAGATCATCTTCGATGCCGTCTCGATGGGCGGACAGCTGCTGGCGAACAGCATGGGCCTGTCGTTCGCCTTCAACGTCGATCCCATGCGCGGCACGGGCACGGCAGCACTGGGACAGTTCTACGGCATCCTGGTGATGCTCACGTTCCTGGCGCTGAACGGCCATCTGCGGCTGATCGAGGTGCTGGTGGATGGCTTTCGCACGCTTCCCATCGGTACGAGCGGTCTGGGAAGCGAGGGCCTGTGGCACCTGGTCGGCTGGGGCACGCAGATCTTCGGTGGCGCGCTGGCAGTCGCACTGCCGGGCGTGACCGCGCTCATGATCGTCAATCTCGCGTTCGGCGTCGTCAGCCGCGCGGCCCCGCAGCTGAATCTGTTCGCGGTCGGCTTTCCGATCTCGCTGCTGCTGGGGCTTGCGATCGTGTTCGCGGGCCTACCCGCCCTGCAGTCGAGTTTCGTGCGCCTGATCCGCGAAGCATTCGTGATGCTCGAGCAACTCTCCGGAGCGGGAGTCTAGGTCATGGCAGATCTCGAGCAGGACCGGACAGAACAACCGACAGCCAAGCGCCTGGAGGAGGCGCGGCGCCGCGGTCAGATTCCGCGCTCGCCCGAGCTGACCGCAGCCGCCGTGGTGCTCGTGGCCGGTGGCGCACTGCACTTCCTCGGCGCACACCTTGCGGGTCAGCTGCACGGCCTCATGCAGTCGAGTCTGTCGCTCTCAGCGGCGCAGGCACTCGATGAGAGCCGCATGCTGCCGGCGCTCGAAGCCACCGCCGCCCGGGCGCTGCTCGCCGCAGCACCGATCCTGGGCGCGACGCTCGTCGCCGCGCTGCTCGCTCCGCTGGCGCTCGGTGGCTGGAATCTGTCCTTCGAAGCGCTGGCCCCCGACTTCACGCGCCTTTCGCCGCTCTCTGGCTTCCAGCGCATGTTCTCCCTGCGCGGCGCCGTGGAACTGGGCAAGGCGTTTGCCAAATTCCTGGTTGTCGCCACCGTCGCCGTCGTCTTCCTGAAGAAGAAGTCGCCGGAGCTGCTGTCGCTCGGCGCCGAGCCGCTGCAGCCTGCGATCGCGCACGCGGCCGCCCTGACGGGCTCGGCGCTGCTGGCGCTGGCCGCCTCCCTCGCGCTGATCGCGGCATTCGATGTGCCCTGGCAGCTGTGGAACTTCAGCCAGCGCCTGCGCATGACGCGCCAGGAAGTGCGCGAAGAATTCAAAGAGAGCGAGGGCTCGCCCGAGATCAAGGGCCGCATCCGCCGCATGCAGCAGGAAGTCGCCAAGCGCCGCATGATGCAGGAGGTGCCGAAAGCCGATGTGGTCGTCGTCAACCCGACGCACTTCGCGGTCGCATTGCGCTACGACGAGAACCGCATGCGCGCACCGACAGTCGTCGCCAAGGGCGCGGACGAAGTGGCCGCGAAGATCCGCGACGTGGCGCTGGAGCATCGGGTTCCGATCTTCGAGGCGCCGCCGCTGGCGCGCGCGCTGCATCGCGCCGTGCCGATCGGCGGGGAAATCCCGGCGACGCTGTATGTCGCGGTCGCCCAGGTTCTCACCTACGTCTATCAGCTGCGCACGGCGAGCCGCACGGGCACGGCCGCGCCCACACCTCCCACCATCGATCCTGCGATCGAAGAGACGAGGCACTAAGTCATGGCTGAAGCCGCCGCCGCACCCACTCCGCTGATGCAGTCGCTGCTGCGCACCGGCGTTGGCGTGCCCGTGGGCGTGCTCGCGGTGCTCGCGATGGTGGTGTTGCCGCTGCCGCCGATTGCGCTCGATGTGCTGTTCACCTTCAACATCGCACTGTCGATCATGATCGTGGTGGCAGTGTTCTACGTCGCCCGCCCGATCGACTTCGGTGTGTTCCCGACCGTGCTGCTGCTCGCCACGTTGCTGCGGCTGGCGCTCAATGTCGCCTCGACCCGCGTCGTGCTGCTGCACGGCCACGGCGGTCCGGGCGCAGCGGGCAAGGTGATTCAGTCGTTCGGAGAATTCGTGATCGGCGGCAACTTTGCCGTCGGCGTCATCGTGTTCGTGATCCTCACCATCATCAACTTCGTGGTCGTGACCAAGGGCTCGGGCCGCATCTCCGAAGTCAGCGCCCGCTTCACCCTCGATGCGATGCCCGGCAAGCAGATGGCGATCGACGCCGATCTGAATGCCGGTCTGATCACGCAGGATGAGGCGCGGGCGCGGCGTGCCGAGGTGCGCGCCGAGGCGGACTTCTACGGCTCCATGGACGGTGCCAGCAAATTCGTGCGCGGCGATGCGATCGCCGGCATCCTGATCCTCTTCATCAATATCCTGGGCGGCCTCGCCATCGGCGTGCTCGGTCACGGCATGGCCTTCAGTCAGGCCGCGCACACGTTTACTCTGCTCACGATCGGCGACGGCCTGGTCGCCCAGATCCCGGCGCTGCTGTTATCGACCGGCGTGGCCATCATCGTTACGCGCATGTCCGGCAAACAGGACATGGGCGGAGAGCTCAACAAGCAGCTGTTCGGCCACCCGCGCTCGCTCGCTGTCGCCGCAGGACTGCTGGGCGTCATGGGACTGATTCCGGGCATGCCGAACATCGCCTTCCTCACCATCGCGGCCCTGTGTGGCGGCGGTGCTTACGCCATCCGCAAACGCCGTGAAGCCGCCGCCGCCGTGCCGCCGCCGGCTCCGCCCGCGCCCCCTGCACCGGAGTCGCGCGAGCTGTCCTGGGATGACGTGCGTCCGGTGGATCTGCTCGGTCTGGAAGTCGGTTACCGCCTCGTGGCACTCGTCAATCGCGGTCAGAGCGGTGATCTCCTGGTACGCGTGCGCGGCGTGCGCCGCAAGCTCTCACAGGAGCTCGGCTTCCTCGTGCCCGCGGTACACATCCGCGACAACCTCGATCTGCAACCGAACGCCTACCGCATCAATCTCGGTGGCGTCGCCGTCGGCGAGAGCATCGTCTACCCAGACCGCGAGCTCGCGATCAATCCGGGCCGCGTCTTCGGGCCCCTGAAGGGCATCACCACGCGCGATCCGGCCTTCGGCATGGAAGCCATCTGGATCGAGCCCGATCAGCGCGATCAGGCGCAGGCGCTCGGCTACACCGTCGTCGATGCGAGCACCGTCGTCGCAACTCACTTGAGTCACATCATTCAGACGCACGCGCACGAGCTGCTGGGGCACGAGGAAGTGCAGCAGCTGCTGGCCGCGCTCGGCAAGAGCGTGCCCAAGCTCGTCGAGGATCTGGTACCGCGCGCGTTGCCGATGTCCGTCGTCGTGCGCGTGCTGCAGTCGCTCCTGGCCGAGCGCGTACCGATCCGCAACATGCGCAGCATCATCGAGACGCTCGCCGAGCAGGCGCCGCGCACACAGGATCCGGCCGTGCTGGCGGGCGCGGTGCGCATTGCGCTCGGCCGGCAGATCGTGGGCGACATCGCCGGCATGAATGCCGAGCTGCCCGTCATCACGCTCGAGCCGGAGCTGGAGAAGCTCCTGCAGGGCACACTCGCCGCCGCCAACGGCGGTGCGCCCGGGCTCGAGCCCGGCCTCGCGGAGCGTCTGCAGCAGCGCCTCTCCGAGAGCGCACAGCGTCAGGAGATCATCGGCGAGCCGGCGGTATTGCTGGTCGCACCGCTTCTGCGCCAGACCCTCGCACGCTTCATCCGCGCGAGCGTGCCTTCGATGCACGTGCTCGCCTGGAACGAGATTCCCGACAATCGCAAGGTCCGCCTGGTAACGGCGGTGGGACGTTAGAGCCATGAAGATCACACGACACACGGCGCGCGACATGCGCCAGGCGCTCAAAGCGGTTCGCGAACAGCTGGGGCCCGACGCCGTCATCCTCTCCACCAAGCGCACCTCTGCGGGCGTCGAGGTGACCGCGGCGATGGACTTCGACGCCGAGGCGATCGAACAGGCCGCAGTGGCCGCCCCGGTGCCGGCGCCAGCGCCGGCTCCGCAACCCGAGTCGGACTTCGCGGCGACGCTGCTGCAGACTTTGAACAGCGCGCCGAAGGCGCCGCCGAAGCCCGTGCCCGCCGTCGCCGCGACTCGCGCTGCAGCGCCCGTCGCGCCCGCTGTGCCCGTCGCGCCCGCTGTGCCGGCAACGACCGCGGCACCGCCTGCAACCGCAGCGCCTTCGAGCGATGCGATGGGGCGGGAACTGAAGACGCTGCGGCGCATGCTCGAGGGTCAGCTCGCGCAGCTCGCCTGGAACGATCTCGAGCGGCGGGCACCGATTCATACGGAGCTGCTGCGTGAGCTCACCGAGATCGGCATCACCGGCGAGCTGGCCACCGAAGTGGTTCAGCACGCTCCCGTGGAAAGCGAGCTTGCGCAGGCGCGCCGGCTCGTGATCGCGGCGCTCGCTCAGCGCCTCACCGTGACCGGCGATCGCTGGCTCGAGGAAGGCGGCCGCGTCGCGCTCATCGGACCGACCGGCGTCGGCAAGACCACCGTGCTCGCAAAGCTCGCCGTGCGCTGGGTACTGCGCCATGGCGCGCGTGACATCGCACTGGTCGCCGGCGACACCGTGCGCATCGGCGCACAGGATCAGTTGCAGTCGCTGGGCCAGCTGCTCGGCGCCCGCGTCTACACGCTCGAGGATTTCGCGGATCTGCCGGCGCTGCTCACGCGCCTCGCGCGCTACCGCTTCGTGCTCATCGACACTCCGGGGTCGAGCCAGCGGGATGCGCAGCTTGCCGGCCGATTAAGTGCACTCGCCAGCGTCGACTCGCAGTTGCAGACCGCCCTCGTGCTCGCCGCGAGCACTCAGGCGGGAGCTGTGGCCGAGACCGTCGCCCGCTTCGGTGCGGCGCGTGTCCGCGGATGCGTGCTCACCAAGGTCGATGAGGCTGCAAGCCTGGGCGGAGTGCTCTCCGTCCTGATCCGCGCCCAGTTGCCGCTTTCATATGTGAGTGACGGTCAGCGCGTGCCCGAGGATCTGCGTCCCGCACGAGCCCTCGAGCTGGTCTCGAGCGCCGTGCAGCTGGCGCAGATGACAGGCGCGGTGGCCGACGAGGATTTGCTCAAACGTCGTTTTGGAGATGTCGCCCATGCCCTCGCGTGAGATGAGCCTGTTAGACAACGCCAAGCTCGCGGCCCTGGAACGGCCGGTGCAAGTGATCGCCGTCTCCGGCGGCAAGGGCGGCGTCGGTAAAACGAGCGTGGCAGTCAATCTTGCCTCCGCGCTCACCGGTGCCGGCCGCCGCGTGATGCTGCTCGATGGCGATCTGGGTCTGGCCAACGTGGACGTGTTCCTCGGGCTCTCGCCCCGCTACACGCTGGCGCATGTGCTCTCAGGGGAGCGCACGCTCGATGAGATCCTGCTGAAGACCCCGCAGGGCTTTCATGTCGTGCCGGCCGCCTCGGGGGCCGCAAACCTCGCGAACCTCGATGCGACGGCGCATCTCGGGCTGGTGCAGGCCTTCAGCGCGCTTGCCACCCAGCTCGATGTGCTCATCGTCGATACCGCTGCCGGCATCGCTCACGGTGTGACGCAATTCTCACAAGCCGCACAGCAGGTGCTGATCGTGGTCTGCGATGAGCCGGCTTCGCTCACCGATGCGTACGCTTTGGTAAAAGTCTTGAGCCGCCACCACGGCGTGCACCGCTTCCGCGTGCTGGTGAATAAGTCGCGCATGCTGGGCGCGGGCGAGGAGCTGTTCCGCCGCTTCGAGCGCGTCACCACCCGATTCCTTGACGTAGTGCTCGATTTTGTCGGCGAAATCCCCGAGGACGAGTGCATGAACCGCGCCGTGCGCGGTCAACGCTCGGTGCTGGAAGCCTATCCCTCGAGCCCCGCCTCCCGCGCATTCAAGAAACTCGCCGCCGCGGCCGATAAATGGCCGGTACCACCGGGTCCGCGAGGGAACCTGGAGTTTTTTGTCGAGCGGCTCGTGCAGCGGCCGGTCGTCCACCTGGAGACCGTGCAGTGAACGCCGTCGACGCATATAGCGCGCGGCGCGCCAAGAGCGAGGCCGATGCCCTCGTGACGCGACACGCAGAGCTGGTGAAGCGGATTGCCTACCATCTCGCCGGACGCCTGCCGCCGTCGGTGGACGTGGCCGACCTGATACAGGCCGGCATGCTGGGGCTGCTCGAGGCGGCCGCGAATTACACCGCCAACCGCGGTGCGAGTTTCGAGACCTACGCGGGGATCCGGATCCGCGGGGCGATGATCGATGCGCTGCGCAAGCTCGACTGGGCGCCGCGCTCGGTGCATCGCAAGGCGCGCGCAGTGGCGAGCGTCATGCGCGACATCGAGAAGCAGACCGGCCGCGATGCGCGCGACGGTGAAGTGGCCGAACGCATGGGCGTGAGCCTCGAGGAGTATCACGCCATCGTCCAGGACGCGGCGAGCTGCCGGCTCACGAGCCTGGATGATGTGACCGCCGCGGCGGCGGCAGACACCGCGGATCCGTTCCGCGAGACGGCGGAAGAGGGATTTCGGGAAGCTCTGGCGCAGGCAATCGACACCCTGCCGGAGCGGGAGAAGCTCGTGATGTCGCTGTACTACGGCGATGAGCTGAATCTGAAGGAGATCGGGTCGGTCATGCGGGTAACGGAATCCCGCGTGTGTCAGCTGCACGGCCAGGCGCTGGTGCGGTTGAAGGCGCGCCTGTCGGAGTGGCGCGAGATGGCGGGGACGGACGATGAGTGAGCAGTCTGTAGGAGTGTGTTGCAGTGAGTAAAGATATGAAGTTCCTGGTGGTCGATGACTTCTCGACCATGCGCCGCATCGTCAAGAACCTGCTGCACGATCTGGGCTATCAGAACGTCACCGAGGCGGATGACGGCAAGACGGCGTTGCCCGTGCTGCAGGCCGGCGGCATCGATTTTCTGATCACGGACTGGAACATGCCGGGCATGCCCGGTCTCGATCTGCTGAAGGCCGTGCGCGCGGATGCCAAGCTCGCCAAGCTGCCCGTGCTCATGCTCACCGCCGAAGCCAAGCGCGAGCAGATCATCGAAGCCGCCCAGGCAGGCGTAAACGGCTACGTCATCAAACCCTTCACCGCGGAGACCCTCAAGGAAAAGCTCGAGAAGATTCTGGGCGCCGGAGCGAAGTGAGCCAATCATGGACAAGTCCGCTTCGCTTCAGGCGCAGTACGGCGCACGCATCGAGGCGCTCGTAGCCGCTCTGAAGGGCGATGACCGCAGCGCGTTCATGGGTGCGCTGGATGATCTGGTGCACGTGCGCAAGCCCGCGCTCATGGGTGAGCTGCGCGAGCTCACGGTAAATCTGCAGGTGGCGCTCGATCGCTTCCGCCTCGACTCGCGTCTCGCGGACCTCGCCGAGAAAGACATCCCCGACGCCCATCAGCGTCTTGCGCACGTGCTCAAGATGACCGACGAGGCCGCGCACCGCACGCTCGATCTGGTGGAGCAGTCCGGGCCGCCCGCCGAGCGCACCTCGAACTCCGCCGCGAAGCTGTTGCCATCGTGGCAGGCATTTCGCGCGCGCAAGATCGAGCTGCGCGCCTTCCACGAACTGCTGAAGGGGCTCGATGCCTTCCTGCCGGCCGTGCGCGCCGACGCCGAGAGCATTCGCCGCAACCTCGCCGAAGTGCTGCTGACGCAGGGCTACCAGGATCTCACCGGCCAGATCATCCGCGGCGTGATGCTGCTCGTGCGCGAGCTGGAGACGGCGCTCGTCGATCTGACGCGGCTGTCGCGCGCGGAGGATTCGGTCAGCCCGATCGGCTCGCGCAGCGGCAATTCGCAAGGCCACGGGCCGGTGGTGCCCGGTGTGACGCAGGGCGATGTCGCCTCAGGACAGCAGGATGTCGATGCACTGCTGTCCGGCCTGGGCATGTAAGGGGTCACGGTCCTGGACATCCTGAGCGTCATCGGTCTCCTGCTCGCCTTCCTCAGCATCACAGTCGGTGCGGTGCTCAAAGGGGCCGGGCTGATGGCGCTCGTCTCGGCGGCCGCCTTCATGATCGTCGTCATGGGAACGATCGCGGCCATCTGCGTTCAGACCCCGCTCGGCGTCATGCGCCACGCAATGTCGATCCTGCCCTGGATCATGCGCCCGCCGTCGCTGCAGCCCGAGCGGCTGGTCAAGAAGATGGTCGAGTGGAGCAACGTCGCGCGCAAGCAGGGGCTGCTCGGACTCGAGCCGATGCTCAACAACGAGCGCGATGACTTCGTGAGGAAGGCACTGCAGCTCGTGGTCGACGGCAGCGAGCCGGACACGATCCGCTCGGTGATGGAAGTCGAGCTCGACACGCGCGAGCACGCCGACACCCTGGGCGCCAAGGTGTTCGAGGGCATGGGCATCTACTCGCCCACGCTTGGCATCATCGGCGCCGTGCTCGGCCTGATGGCGGTCATGCAGAATCTCGCCGATCCCTCCAAGCTCGGACACGGCATCGCGGCGGCGTTCACCGCCACGGTCTACGGTATCGGACTTGCGAACCTGTTCTTCCTGCCGATCGCCGCCAAACTGAAAGTCGCGATCCAGGCGCAGTCACAGGTGCGCGAGATGGTGATCGAGGGCATGCTCTCCATCGCCCAGGGTGAGAATCCACGCGCCATCGAATCGAAGCTGCAGGGCTATCTGCACTAGCGCTGCCACCATGTCACGCCGGCGCAGAAGGAAGCACGAGGATCACCAGAATCACGAGGCCTGGGCCATTCCGTATGGCGACCTCGTGACACTGCTGCTCGCATTCTTCGTCGTGATGTATGCGCTCTCGACGGTGAACGAGGGCAAGTACCGCGTGCTTTCCGATTCGCTGTTCGCCGCCTTTCGCGGCGCGCCGCGTACGCTTGAGCCGGTGCAGGTCGGCGACAAGCAGGTCGGCTCCGGCGCCGATGTGAAGACGACACTCGTGCAGCAGTCGATGCTCGAGGGTCAGCCGCGCTCGATGCTCGAGCCGATCCCGGTGCAGACGGGTCTGCCGCGGACCAAAGAAGCGATGACGGAGCACCAGGCGCTCACGCAGGCAGGGCTCGATGTCAAAAGCCTCGAGCGTGCCGCTGCGGCTTCACGCGCGCTCGAGAGCGTCGCGAATGAAGTCGTGCGCGCCATGGACGACCTGGTCAAGGCGAACCTGGTGTTCGTGCGTCGCAAGAGCAACATGATCGAAGTTGAAATCCGCACGGACATCCTCTTTCCGAGCGGCAGCGCCACGCTCTCGCCGAATGCCGTGCACGTCATCGAGCGCCTGGCGGAGGCCATCAAGTCGTATCCGAACCCGGTGCGCGTCGAGGGACACACGGACAGCAGGCCGGTACACACCCTGGCGTTTCCGTCGAACTGGGAGCTGTCGGCTGCACGCGCTGCAAGCGTCGTGCATGTCTTTGCCAACAAGGGCGTCGACCCCGACAAGCTCGCGGTGATCGGACACAGCCAGTATCGGCCGGCGCAGGCGAATGACTCCGAGGAGGGGCGCAACGCCAACCGCCGCGTCGTCATCGTGATCCTTTCATCCGACACGCCAATGCCAGCGGATCCGGCCGGCGAACCTGCGAGCGCGCCAGCGCCCGCGGTTGCAGCGCCCGCGGTTGCAGCGCCCGCCGCCGCGCCTCCTGCGACCACGCCGGTCTCCTCACCGTCCGCTGCCGTCATCCCCGCACCGATCGCTGCGACCGGCCCCGCCGTTCGCAGTGGCACGCTTCCTGCACCCTAGTCCTGTAGCAGCCGCTGCTCGCGCCGGATTTCCGGCGCCCGACGCGGCGAATATGTCAGGAGTGCACGCATGCCCGCGATTTCAATTGGTTCTTATACGCTGGGTCCGATCCCGCTCGATGTGCTTCTGCTCGCCGGACGGGCGGCGTTCCTGGTCTTTGCCTTCCTCATCGCTGCTGTTGCCTTCGTGCGCTGGCGACGCGCCGCGGAGCGAGACACGGAGCACACTTGCGCGCAGACGGGACTCGTTCTCGAGCGTCTGCATCAGCTCGAAACCCTGATCGGTGCTGCGCAGGCACGCCTGGCCGTGCTCGGCGAGCAGCTCGAATCGCGTCAGGGCACGCCCGGCACCACCCAGGCGCCGAGCTATCAGATCGCCATCCGCATGGCCCGCAGCGGCGCCGAGCGCGCCGAGCTCATGAAGAGCTGCGGCCTCACGCAGCAGGAAGCCGACCTCGTGTCCCGCCTTCATGGACCCCGCCCGCGAGCCGTGCGCGGTGAGACCGTAGCCGCCTGAGACCCTGCCGACGGGAATAGAGACGCCCGTCACCTTTTGCTCGCCGTTAAATTCAAGTCGACTCCCCGGGGGCCGATAGCGAATTCGTATACCGGGGTAGCCGGTGAGCGAACCTTTTGCGATGAAGAAACGATCCCGAACCACTCGCGCCACCAAGCGCACTCTGAGCGGCCCTGCCAAGCGCGCAACTTTGCGTCCTCGCCGCGCTGCGCGTCCTACAAAGGCCCCCGTGGGCCTTGTGGCGCTGCCGGCGGACTGCATGCAGGCCGACGTCGCCACCTTGAAGGAGCGGCTCTCGGACCTGCTGCAAAGTGTGACGCCCATCACAATCGATGCCGCCGGCGTGCAGCGCATCGACACCGCGAGCATGCAACTGCTCGCCGCCTTTATCCGTGAGCGCCGCTCGGGCGATCGGGCCGTCGCGCTCGCACAGCCGTCCGCGGCTTTCGCCGACGCGGTCCGCCTCCTCGGCCTCAACGCCCTGATGGCTCCGACATGAGCCTCGATCTCACCCAATTTCATGACGCGTTCTTCGAGGAGAGCTTCGAGGCTCTCGAGTCCATGGAGGCCGCGCTTCTCAAGCTCGACGTCGGCGCTCCCGAGCCTGAGCTCATCAACACGATCTTTCGTGTGGCGCATTCGATCAAAGGCGGCAGTGCCACATTCGGCTTCTCCGAGATCGCCTCCTTTACTCATAGCCTGGAGACGCTGCTCGATGAGCTGCGCGGCAATCGCATGGCCGTCAGCGTCGCGCTCTCGGATCTGCTGCTGAAGTCAGTGGATGCGATGCGCAGCATGCTGCGCGCCGTGCAGGCGAAGCAGCCGATCGATGCGCAGCGCACCGCGGATCTGCAGTTCGATCTCGAGCTCGCCATCGCGAACAAGAACGCGCCGCAGGCGCCCGCCTCCACGCCGGTGTCGACGCCTGCCGCTGCCGCAGACGGCGCGCCAGTGTGGAAGATCGCTTTCCGTCCGCACCGGAAGTTCTTCGCCAGCGGCAACGATCCGCTGCGCATGCTGCGTGAGCTTGCGGCACTGGGCAGCCTCAGCGTCGAGATCGACGCCGCTGCGCTGCCCTCGTTCGCGGAGCTCGACCCGCATGAGTGTCACCTCGCCTGGCGCATCGAGCTCGCGGGGGACGTGGGGGAAGCGTCGATCCGCGAAGTCTTCGACTGGGCGGAAGGTGACTGCGATCTATCCATTGAACATAGCGGCGCACCGCAAGCCGCGCCGGCCACCGCCGCGCCCGTCACGACGCCCGAAGTGGCCGCGGTCACGACGCCCGATGCTGCGCCGGCTGCCGTGGCGGCTGCCGCTCCGCGCGCTGGCAACGATGGCGCAGCCTCCAGCGTGGTCGGGGGTGACTCCGGCTCCATTCGCGTGAGCGTCGAGAAGATCGACGAGCTCATGAACACCGTGGGTGAGCTGGTCATCACCCAGGCGATGCTGAGTCAGCTGGGCACGAATCTCGAAGGTCCGTCGGCCGACCAGCTGCGCTCGGGGCTCGCCCAGCTCGAGCGCAATATGCGCGAGCTGCAGGAAACGGTCATGCGCGTGCGCATGCTACCCATCAGTTTCGTATTCAGCCGCTTCCCGCGCATGGTGCGCGATCTGGCGCAGCGGCTCGGCAAGCAGATCGAGCTCAAGCTCACGGGCGAGCAGACCGAGCTCGACAAGACCGTGCTCGAGAAGATCGGCGATCCGCTCGTGCATCTGGTCCGCAACAGCATTGATCACGGCATCGAGAAGACCGAGGCGCGCATCGCCGCCGGCAAGGCCGCGGCGGGCGTCGTGCACCTGGATGCCTGCCATCGCGGCGGCAACATCGCGGTCGAAGTAAGCGATGACGGCGGCGGATTGAACCGCGACCGCATTCTCGCCAAGGCACGCGAGCGCGGCCTGGTCGATGCGAACGCCACGCTCACCGACGAGCAGATCTACGACCTCATCTTCCTGCCGGGATTCTCGACCGCCGAGCAGACGACGGACGTGTCCGGTCGCGGGGTCGGCATGGACGTGGTGCGCCGGAACATCAAGGAGCTGGGCGGCAAGATCGAGGTGCGGACCGAGCGCGGCAAGGGCTCGCGCTTCATCATTACACTGCCGCTCACGCTCGCCATCGTCGATGGCCAGTCGGTCGCCGTCGGTCATGAGACTTACATCGTACCGCTCACATCGATCATCGAATCGCTGCAGTTGAAGCCCGAGCAGGTCAACCGCCTGAGCGGCCACGGCGAGGTGTTCGCGTTCCGCGGCAACTATCTCCCGGTCGTGCGCCTGCACCAGATTTTCGGCATCGAGCCGCGCACGCGCGATCTGCACGAGGGCCTCGTCGTCGTGGTCGAGGGCGAAGGCAGCCGCTTCGGCCTCTTCGTCGACGATCTCCTCGGCCAGCAGCAGGTGGTCATCAAATCGCTGGAGACCAACTACGGTCACGTCGATGGCGTCTCCGGCGCCACCATTCTGGGCGATGGCAACGTCGCGCTGATTCTCGACCTGGGTGGCCTGACACGTGTCACCTCGCAGTGCGTGGCGGCGTAAGGCGTCGAGCGGTAACGATTCCGATTGACGGGAATTTTCTGACAAGGAAATGGACATGAACAGTGGCAAGCAGGAAACAGGCGCAGCCGAGTCGCACCAGGTGCTGACGTTTGTGCTGGGCAGCGAGACATACGGGGTCGACATCCTGCGCGTGCAGGAGATTCGTGGCTTCTCCACCGTCACCAAGATCCCCCAGGCCCCCAGCCACGTGCTGGGCGTGCTCAATTTGCGGGGCTCGATCGTACCGATCGTGGATCTGCGCATGAGACTGGCCCTGGAGCGCGCCGAGTACACCGCCGTCACCGTGATCATCGTGCTCTCGGTGCAGTGCGGAGCCGCGCGCCGTGACTTCGGCGTGGTGGTCGATGGCGTGTCAGATGTGGTGGATGTCAAAGCCGCCGATGTGCGAGCCGCCCCGGATCTGGGCTGCACCGCGGCCACCGATTACATCCGCGGCCTGGTGCCGGTGTCCGAGCGCATGGTGGTGCTGCTGGACATCGATCGGCTGGTTGGCGGGGATATTGCGGCGTTGAGTGCTACCGCAAGCGGCGAAGCCGCTTAAGCACTACGGAAGCGTGCGGTAGGAATGGAATCTTACGGAGAACTTACGTGAAACTGTTGGCGAATCTGAAACTGTGGCAAAAGCTCATCATCCTGGTCGTCGCGATCATCATTCCGGCGGCCTACCTCGCGGTCTCGCATCTGCGTGATCTGAACGCGACCGCTCGCATGACCCAAAGCGAGCTCGACGGCGCGCAGTACCTCGAGGCCATGGGCAATGTGTACGCCGATCTGGTCAGTCATCGCAACCGCGTGCACGCGTTCTTGAGTGGCGATATCGGGCGCAAGGCGGACATCGACAAGCTCGAGGATCAGATGGAGGGCCACATCGCCGCGACCGATGCCGCGGACGAGAAGCTGGGGACCGAATTCAAGACCCGCGCGGCATGGCAGGCGATCAAGTCCTCCTGGACAGCGCTCAAGTCCGGCTACGCGAAGATGTCGGTCGATGAGAGCATGAAGGCTCACATCACGCTCATGAACCAGATTGCCGACCTCTTGAACAGCGTGGGCATGGAGTCGGAGCTGGCGCTCGATGCAGATCCGGTGACCTGGACGCTGTACAGCGCATCCACCGCGAACATCGTCGATGCGCTCGGCGCCATCAGCAGCGTCAAGGAACAGGGCATCACCGCGGCCAGCAAGGGCGCGGCGGGCGCCGACAACCGCATCGCCGTGTCGATCTACACCGATCAGGTCCACCGCGACCTCACGACCATGAGCAGCATGCTCACCTACCTCTCCGGTGAGACCAAGCAGACGATCTCCTCCGATGTCGATGAGCTCAACCGCACTTTCGATTCGCTCGTCGACGCCGTGAACAACCGCATGCTGAAGGTCGAGAAGTCGCAGATGACGATCGCCCAGGTGGGTGAGGTCGGCGCGCCTTCCGGTGTCGCGGCCCGCAAGCTCTCCTCGACCAGCTCGACGCTGCTCAAGGCGGTGCTCACGGAGCGCCACGCGGCTGCAGTTCGGGCCCGCAACATGACCACGGCTGTCGTGCTCGTCGTGCTCGCGATGGTCGCGGGCCTGAGCTGGCTCATTGTCACGATGCTGTCGCGGCCGATGGCGCATGCAGTGGATGTGTTTGGCCAGATCGCGGCCGGCCGCTACGACAGCCAGATCGTGGTACCTGGCAATGATGAAGTGGGTCAGGTGCTCGGTGCACTGAAGGACATGCAGGGCAAGCTCAAGGCGCAGATCGAGGCCGAGCGGGCCCAGGCGGCCGAGAACGCCCGCATCCGTCAGGCGCTGGATAAGGTCTCCACCAACGTGGTGCTGGCCGACGCCTCGCATAAGATCATCTATCTGAACGAGACCGCAGAGGCGACCTTTGCGCGCACGCAGAACGAGATCCGCCGCAGCCTGTCGGGCTTTGATGCCGCGCGCCTGCGCGGAACTTCGCTCGAGAGCCTGAGCAGCGAGCCGTCCCAGCAGAAGCGGGCTCTCGAGTCCTTGAGCGCCAGCGAGGTGCAGGAGCGCGCTCTGGGCGGTTGCACCTTCCGCACCGTCACCAACCCGGTCATCACCTCAGGCGGTGAGCGCATCGGCACGGTGATGGAGTGGACCGATCGCACCCCGGAAGTGGCCGTGGAGAAGGAGCTGCAGGAGATGCTCGCCGGAACGCTCGGCGGCAACCTGACGCAGCGCATCGCGCTCACCGGCAAGACGGGTTTCTTCGAGGCGCTCTCCAAGGGCGTCAACCAGCTCGCCGACAACATGGCCGAGATCGTCTCCAAGGTGAAGCACGCGGCCGGCGAGGTCTATCGCGGTGCCGATGAGATCTCCCAGGGCAACGCCAACCTCTCCCAGCGCACCGAGGAGCAGTCCTCCTCGCTCGAGGAGACCGCCTCCTCGATGGAGCAGATGACCTCCACCGTCAAGCAGAACGCGGACAACGCCGGTCAGGCGAGCCAGCTCGCCATGGCCGCGCGCGATCAGGCCGAGAAGGGCGGCAGTGTGGTCGCCAAGGCCGTCAACGCCATGACCGACATCAACGACGCCTCCAAGAAGATCGCCGACATCATCGGCGTGATCGATGAGATCGCCTTCCAGACCAATCTGCTCGCCCTCAACGCAGCAGTGGAAGCTGCCCGCGCCGGTGAGCAGGGCCGCGGCTTTGCCGTCGTGGCCAGCGAGGTGCGCAACCTCGCCGGCCGCTCGGCCACCGCCGCCAAGGAGATCAAGGAGCTCATCCAGGACTCCGTGCGCAAGGTCGAGGACGGCTCGGTGCTCGTCACCCAGTCGGGTCAGACCCTCGAGCAGATCGTCTCCTCGGTCAAGAAGGTCTCCGACATCGTCGCCGAGATCGCTGCCGCCTCGCGCGAGCAGTCCTCCGGCATCGAGCAGGTCAACCGCGCCGTGATGCAGATGGACGAGCTCACCCAGCAAAACGCCGCCCTGGTCGAGGAGGCCACCGCTGCCTCCCAGTCCATGGCCGAGCAGGCCGGAGAGCTCAACTCCATGATGGGCCGCTACATCCTCTCGGACTCCGCCACAGCCGCCGCAGCCGCTGCGGTCAAGCGCCCGCAAGCCCCCAAGCCCGCTGTCGCGAAGGCCAAGAGCCCCGCCGCACCGGCCACGGTGGAGCGCCGCGGCGCCAACCGTCCCTGGAAGAACACCCAGGCGAAGCAGCCCGAAAAGAGCGAGCCCGCTCCCACCGATGTTTCAACCCCGAGTCGCAAGGCCGCGACCGGTAACGATTCCGATTGGCAGGAATTTTAAACCGGAGAGATGCGAATGGCCCGAATACTAGCCGTCGATGATTCGGCCGCGATGCGGCAAATGGTGGGCGTCACGCTCACCGGTGCCGGTCACGACGTTCAGCAAGCCGTCGATGGTCGCGAGGCACTGCAGTACGCCGAGCGCCAGAAGTACGACCTCGTGATCACGGACGTGAACATGCCCGTGATGGATGGGATCACTCTGGTGCGGCACCTGCGCAGCCTCCCGAACTATCGCGGTGTGCCGCTGCTCGTGCTCACTACCGAAGCCTCCACCGAGCGCAAGCTCGAGGGCAAGGCGGCGGGTGCCACGGGCTGGCTCGTGAAGCCCTTCAACCCCGAGCGCCTGCTGGCGACCGTGGCCAAAGTGCTGAGCTGAGCTCACCTGTCGAGAGCCGGGCACGGCATGAGGTCGTGCCTGAACCGCAATGGATGCGATGGCAAGTCTTAAGAAGAGACACTCAATGACGGGAGCAAATACTGAACGCACGGCGGCCCTCGAGGCGGCTGCCACCCTGCTCGCGCATGCGATGGATCAGTCGCACGCGCCGGTGGAGACACTCGGCAACTCGATTGCGCGCCTGGCGCAGGCGATCGCACGGCCGGAATTCGCGAAGCGCGAAGAGCTGGCACGCGAGCTCGCGGACTGCATCGTTTCGCTGCAGTTCCACGACCGCATGCTGCAGCAGCTGGTGTATGTCCGTAACTATCTATCGGCGGCCGCCGACGGCCGGGACTGCGGTCCGCTCGCGCATGCCGACCTGCTCAGGCTCACCGAGAGTCAGGGCAGCATCGAGCTGTTCTAGAAAGGCCAGATGCAAATGGCGGATGCGGCCTCGAAGGATCCTGCAGGCGCCGCGCGCACGCGCGAGTTCGCCTTTGGCGATGAGGACTTCGCGGCGCTGCGCCGACTGGTCAAGCAGCTGACGGGCATCAACCTGTCGGAGCAGAAACGCGAGCTGGTCTATGGCCGGCTGTCGCGCCGACTGCGCGCCCTCGGACTGTCATCCTTCCGCGATTACCGGCAGATGCTGGAATCGGATGCCGATGAGCTGGTGCAGTTCTGCAATGCCATCACGACCAACCTGACCGCATTCTTCCGCGAAGAGCACCACTTCGATTATCTGCGCGAGGAGTTCTTCAAGAAGCTCGCCGCCGATCCGCGCGCGCCGCGGCGCGTGCGCATCTGGTCCGCCGGCTGCTCGAGCGGCGAGGAGCCCTACTCCATCGCGATGACCGTGCGCGAGTCCCTGCCGAGCCTCGCCGGCTGGGACATCCGCATCCTCGCGACCGATCTGGATTCTGACATCCTCGCGCGCGCCAAGGCCGGCATGTACCACCCCGACCGCGTGCGCGGGCTCTCGCCCGCGCGGCTGTCGCGCTTCTTCACCGAGCAGGGCAGCGCTGCCGCGCGCACCTACAAGGTCGCGCCCGAAGTCGCCGCGCTCATCACCTTCAAGCAGTTGAATCTCATGGAGCCGCTGCCGATGCGCGGCCCGCTCGATGCGATCTTCTGCCGCAACGTCATCATCTATTTCGACAAGGAAACGCAGCGCGACCTGTTCCGGCGGATGTGCGCGCTGCAGCGAGTCGGCGACCGGCTGTTCCTGGGTCACTCGGAGAGCCTGTTCAAGGTGTCGGACGACTACCAGCTCATCGGCCGCACGATCTACCGGCGTAACTGACATGGGCTCCTCCATCCTCGAGCGCAGTGCCAAGACACCCCAGCCGCCCGTGCTGCGGGGCTTCGAGCATCTGCAGCGGTTCTGGGAGCCGGATACCGAGCGCTGGACCGCGAAGATCCTGCCCGGTGAGTACTACGTGACCTGCAACGATGAGGCCATCACGACCGTGCTGGGCTCATGCATCTCCGCCTGCGTGCGCGATCCGCACAAGCGCATCGGCGGAATGAATCACTTCATGCTGCCCGAGGATGCATCGAGCGGGCACAACAGCTGGCTCACCCCCGGTGTGGGACTCGCCACGCGCTATGGCTCGTATGCGATGGAAAGCCTCGTCAACGATCTGCTGAAGCTGGGGGCCGCGCGCGAGCGGCTGGAGTTCAAGCTGTTCGGCGGCGGCAAGATACTGGCCTCGCTCACCGATGTGGGCGCGCGCAACATCGAATTCATCTACGGCTTCATCAAGATCGAAGGCTACAAGATTTCGGCCGAGGATCTGGGCGGTACGCAGCCGCGCAAAGTCGTCTATTTCCCGGCCGACGGCCGCGCGCGGGTGCGTCGGCTGCGTCCGATCGAAAACCGCAGCATCGCCGATCGCGAGCAGATCTACATGGCGAACCTGTCCAAGGGACAGGACGGCGGCGAAGTCGAGTTGTTCGACCAAGGTTAATGTCATGGCAGTTGCGGCAGACAGCGGAATTCCAGGCGGAGCGAAGCGTCGCATCCGTGTGCTCATCGTCGATGACTCGGCGCTGGTGCGTCAGATGCTCACCGACATCCTCGGGGAAGATCGCGAGATCGAGGTCGTCGGCAGCGCGAGCGATGCGCACGTCGCACGCGAGAAGATCAAGCAGTTGAATCCGGATGTGCTGACGCTCGATGTCGAGATGCCGAAAATGGACGGCCTCACGTTCCTGCGCAATCTGATGCGCCTGCGACCCATGCCGGTCGTCATGGTGTCCTCGCTCACCGAGCGTGGCGCCGACGTGACGCTCGATGCCCTCTCGATCGGCGCGGTCGACTACCTCTCCAAGCCCAAGATCGATCTGGCCGCGACCTTGCGCGACTACAGCGCCGAGCTCATCGAAAAGGTGAAGGCGGCCGCGGGCGCCAGCGTGCGCGCCCTCGACACCCAGCGCCTGGCCACAGCCCCGGTGCCGCCGCGCTATTCGGCCGACGCGGTCCTGCCGCGCGCCGTGCCCAACCGCCAGCTGCGCACGACCGACCGCATCATCGCCATCGGTGCCTCCACCGGCGGCACCGAAGCGATCAAACACGTGCTCATGGGCCTGCCACCCGACTGTCCGGGGGTCGTCATCGCCCAGCACATCCCCAAGGCCTTCAGCACCCCTTTCGCGCGGCGCATGAACGATTGCTGCCAGATGAAGGTGTGCGAGGCCGAGGACGGCCAGCAGGTCATGCCCGGCCATGCGTATATCGCCCCCGGCGACCGGCATCTGCTTCTGGTCCGGGACGGCGCCCGTTATGTGTGCCGCCTGGATGACGGGCAGCCGGTCAATCGTCACAAACCCTCGGTCGATGTGCTGTTCCGCTCGGTCGCCCAGAACGCCGGCCGCAATGCCATCGGCGTGATCCTGACCGGGATGGGCAAGGATGGTGCGCGCGGGCTGCTCGAGATGCGCGACGCCGGCAGCCGCACCCTGGCGCAGGACGAGGCCACCAGCGTCGTCTGGGGAATGCCCGGGGAGGCGTTCAGTATCGGTGCCGCCGAGCAGGTGCTGGCTCTGCAGGACGTGGCCGGACGCATCTGCGCTCTCGCAGCTGCGATGGACATCACCCGCGAGCCCCGCTCGACCTGATAAGGTTAGACGTTATGCAAGCCAATACTTCAAGCGGCCCGAGCGATCCGGCTGCCTTTGCGTTCGTGCAATCCCTGGCCACCGAGCTGTCGGCCGGCAAGGTGGATCTGCCGAGCTTTCCCGACATCGCCCTGCGCGTGCGCCAGGTGCTGGGCGATGAGGACGTGACGCCGGATAAGGTGGTACGCGTCGTGGGCTCCGAGCCCGCCCTCGCCGCCCGGCTGCTGCAAATCGCCAATTCCGCGGCCCTGAACTTCAGCGGCAAGGCCGTCACCGACCTGCGTGCAGCCATCGCCCGCATGGGCTTCAACATGGTGCGCAGCGCGGCCATCGCCTTCGCACTCTCGCAGCTGAAGAAGGTCGATTCGCTGAAAGGTCTCGAGGCGCCCCTGGATACGCTGTGGAAACGCAGCGCGGATGTTGCGGCGATGTCGCACGTGCTGGCGCGCCGCTGCACCAAGGTCAACCCGGACACCGCGCTGTTGGCCGGACTGCTGCACGGGATCGGCGAGCTCTACATTCTCACGCGCGCCAACCAGCACCCGCAGCTGTTCGCGAACCAGCCCGCCTACCACGCGATCGTTCGCGACTGGCATACGAGCATCGCCAAGGCGCTGCTCGAGAACTGGGACATGGCCGAAGAGATCGTCCTCGCCGTGAGCGAATTCGAGGACGTGGAGCGTGACTACAAGGGCCCGCCGGACCTCACCGACGTGCTGACCGTGGCACACCTCATCGTCTCCTATCAGGCTTACCCGGATTCGATCGAGCTCAACATGCAGGGCGTAAAAGCCTGCCGGCGTATGCAGCTCGACCGTGCCGCTTACGATCGCCTGATCAGCGAATCGGCGGACGAAGTGGCTGCCATGCAGCAGGCGCTCGGTCGCTGACGACTCCCCGATGAGCTCCGTTCACCCAAATGCTGGGAGCTCATCAGCGCAGGAGGGGTTCCTGTTCGTTCAGGCGCTCGCCGTGGAGCTCTCCACCGGCGAGGTGGATCTGCCGGGCTTTCCCGAAGTGCTGGTACGCATCCGCCACGCGCTGGCGGACGAGAACGTCTCCATCGAGCGCCTGGCGCGGATCATCGGCGCTGAGCCGGTGCTCGCCGCTCGCCTGCTGCAGATGGCGAATTCCGCTGCGCTCAACCTGAGCGGTCAGCAGGTCACTGAGCTGCGCACGGCGATTGCCCGCATGGGCCTGAATCTCGTGCGCAGCACCACCATCGCTCATGCAGTGCGGCAGCTGAAGGCGGCGCCGGCGCTGCAGGGATTGGAGAAACCGCTCGAGATGCTCTGGCACCGCAGCGTGCTGGTCGCGAGCCTGTGTTACGTGCTGGCGCGCCGGCACGCTCCGGTCGGCGCCGACATCGCGCTGCTGGCGGGACTCATGCACGGTATCGGCCGGCTCTACATCCTGACCCGCGCAAGCCAGCACCGCTCGCTGTTCGCCGATGTCGCGAGCTACCAGGCGATCGAGCGCGACTGGCACCTGGGGATTGCGATCGCGATCCTCGAGAACTGGAAGATGCCGGCGGAAGTGATCCAGGCGGTGCGCGACTCGGAAGACTTTGCCCGCGAGTCACGCGGCGCGCCTACGTTGAGCGATGTGCTGGTGGCTGCGAGCCTGATCGCCGTGCATCACGATCAGCCGCAGATGCTCGATGCGCGGCTGCAGAGCGTGCGCCCGGTCGCGCGGCTCGAGCTCACGCGCGCGATCTGCGACAGCCTGGTCGAGGAGTCGAAGGAAGAATTGCGCGCTCTGAGCGAGGCGCTCGCCTGAAGTCTTACTTGCCGCCGACGCCCGGCGCGCCCATCAGGTGCTCAAGCTGCAGGAAGCTGTCGGCAACCTTGCCCGGGGACACCTGATACGTGCCCTGATCGATGGCCGAGCGGATGGAGCTCACGCGGACCTCATCCACGGCCGGCAGGTCACGCAGCGCCTGCTCGAGGCTCGCGAGCTGGCTCGCTGCGCCGGTGATGTGCACGCTGGTCGTATCGCCAGCGGAAGCGGATTCGCAAGCCGTGCCCGACGGGTCCTGCGGACGCTGCGACGTACGGCGGACCCCGAGTGATGCGGGCCGGCCACCGTCTATACCATTGATTTTGTCGGACACGTCAGCTCTCCTTGATCCTGCATCCCCTGTATCGGCGTGACCCGGGAAAACTTAAGGACGAGAGCCGGATCACAGCCGATCTTATTTTGACGTGTATCAGGCCTCGGTTGCGACGACGCGTCCCACATTTACCAGATTGTAGGCACTGCGGCGTCCGTAGGTGAACTGGTCCCGGGTGCCCTGGACGAGCACACCGAGCCTGCCCTGCACGTTCTGCAGCCGCGCGTTCACCAGAGCCCCGTTGCGATCGTTGCGCTGGCGGCAGGCGGCGGCGGCACTGGCACACTCGGCCCAGTCCTTCGCGAGCGTCCCGGTCGGGTCGCACCAGCGCATCAGCTGCTCCAGGCCCTGCACGTCCGGCTCGTAACCCAGGTTCCGGCACAGGCTGCGGCGGTCCTCATCGGCGCGCACCACCCGGGCGATGCAGCGCTGCCGCTCGCGCATAGCGCCCTGCAGGCCCTCGATATCGTTCGATTGCAAAAGCTCGTGCTCTCCGTCGAGGAGCCCGGCGAGCTCGTGGAGGCCGGAAGCCTCGGTGGAGATCAGTCGGGCAAGTTGAGTGAGGCAGTTCTGGGGTTCCATGGATCACACCTTATTAGAGGCCTTATCGGCCACAGCGGGGGAAACTTGAGGTCCGTCACAGTTCATGGGGCGATGCGCACCGTCGCCGCATCCTCGGCAACGCCCTCGACGATGCGCATGGAGCTCAGGTTCTGCACCTTGAGCCGCGCACCGGCGGTGGCGTTATCGAGCGCACGCCCCGTGGCGCGAACCTCGATGCCACCGGCCGCCGCCACCAGGGTCACCTCCTGGCCGCGGTGAATGGCGAAGTCCGGCGCGAGCAGATCGACGGTCAATGCGGTGCCGGCGGCGAGTGAGCGCTGCACCGCACGGTGATGCAATTCGGAGGGGTTGCCGAGGTAGGCCGTTCCCAGGCCGCTCACGCGGCGCGACTCCACGCTCACATCGTCGGGCCCGACGATCACGTCGCGTGCCACGGCGTGCTTGAGCACGAGCACGGGGACGCGCGTCTCGATGGTCACGGGCACATAGACGCTCCAGCGTGAGGGCGACTCGCAGCTCACGCCGATCAGCGCGCGGCTCTGCAGCGATGCACCGGCCGGCAGCTGCGCCTTCAGGGGCTGCGCGCAGCGGGTGAGTCGCAGCCGCCCATCGAGCGGGCCGCTCGTAACCGAAACCACTTCCGCACGCGCGGGCAGCTGTGCGCGCACGAGGGCTTCCGCGGCGGCGCCGATCCGATCGAGCGGCTCGATGCCTTCATCGCCTGCGGGCTGCGCGCCGGCAGCGGCAGCACAGAGCAAAGCGGCTGCCGCGAGCACGCGGCGTCGGTTCTTCGTCGCAATTGAGATCATGCCGCAGACTTTGCAAGCGCCGCGCCAGCGGCACGAATTGCGCTCGCCGGCGGCAGGCGCGACGCAACGGACGGCAAGGCGTTGCCGCTCACGTGATGCAGATCACGCCCTGGCGGGGCGTTTGAGCCGGTTTGGCCCGTTGTGGCCCCCTGGCATGCGGATTGCTGTTGTTCCCTCAGGTCAAGCTTTTGACGGACCAACAGACATGGCATCGAGCCTCGACACGTATCTCGGCATCCATCCCGCAGCGCTGCAACTGCAGTCAAAGCGCATGGAAGTGCTCGCGAACAACCTCGCGAACGTCGATACGCCCAACTACAAGGCGCGTGATCTCGACTTTCGTTCCGCGCTCGCCGCCGCCACCGGCAGCGCCGATGCGCCGGTGAGTCTTGCCACCACCAAAGCCGGGCACATCGCCACGAGCCCGGACACAGCCGGCGGCGCGGCGCTCAAGTATCGCGTGCCGCTTGCACCCTCGCTCGATGGCAACACGGTCGATGCACAAATGGAGCAGGCCGCATTCGCGGAGAACTCGGTGCGCTACCAGGCAACGCTCACCTTTCTCTCAAACAGCCTGCGCAATCTCATGACGGCAATCACGGGACAGTAGCGCTATGCCTTCATTCAAGATCTTCGATGTCGCGGGCTCCGGCCTGTCCGCGCAGTCGGTGCGCCTGAACACGGTGGCCAGCAATCTCGCGAACGCAGACAGCGTGAGCGGCGATCCCAGCACGGTATACAAGGCGCGCCATCCGGTATTCCAGGCGGTGCAGGCCGCGATGGGCGCCGCCGCCGGAGCGGCTACGAACGGCGAGCCCAACGCCGCCGTGCGGGTCGCCGGCATCGTCGAGAGCAATGCCGCGCCGACCGTGCGCTATGAGCCGGGCAATCCGCTCGCGGATGCCGCCGGCAACGTCTACGCACCCAACGTCAACGTCATCGAAGAGATGACCGACATGATTTCCGCATCGCGCGCCTATCAGAACGATGTCGACGTGATGAACACGTCGAAGGATCTGATGCTTGCGACCCTGAAGCTCGGCCAATAACCCCTGCGGGCGATAGAGGCACCTATGTCCAGCACCACTCCAGTGAACTCCGCCACCGCCAGCGCCGCGAGCAACTCGA
Source organism: Steroidobacteraceae bacterium (assembly GCA_035517435.1). Taxonomy (GTDB): domain Bacteria; phylum Pseudomonadota; class Gammaproteobacteria; order Steroidobacterales; family Steroidobacteraceae; genus JASHUC01. The sequence continues at coordinate 62,571 of DATIYV010000054.1, forward strand.
TTGCGAATGCGGTCCCGGCCAACATGCAGATCAGCGAGAGCGGCTTCCTCAAGCTGATCACCGCGCAGCTGCAGGACCAGAATCCGCTGCAGCCCGCGGATCCCACGCAGTTCCTGTCTCAGCTCGAGGGCATGAGCGAAGTGTCGAGTCTGCAGAGCGTGCAGCAGTCGATCACGGGACTCGCGGGCTCGCTGCAGGGCCAGCAGGTTTTGAACGGCACCTCGCTCCTCGGACACTCCGTGCTCGTGCCCGGCTCCGTCGGCGCTTTGAGCGCCGGCGGCTCGATCGGCGGTGCCGTCGCGGCGCCGGCCGGGGCCACCTCGCTCATCGTCTCGATAGCCGATGCGAGCGGTGCGCTCGTCAACAGCTTCGCCGTCGCACCGCAGGCTTCGGGGCTCACGAATTTCAGCTGGAACGGCACCAACTCATCCGGTCAGGCCATGCCGGCCGGGCAGTACGCCATCAAGGTCACGGCCAACGTGAACGGCACGAATCAGTCGGTGAGCCCGCTCGTCGCCGCCCAGGTGCAAAGCGTGACGCTCGATCCGTCCACGCAGTCGCTCGATCTCAACACCGACGCCGGGACCGTCCCCTTAAGCGCGGTCGTCAGCGTTCTCTAAGCTAAGGAGACTCTCTCATGTCCTTCAATATCGCCCTCACCGGCTTGAATGCCGCCAACCAGGACCTGTCGGTCACCGCGAACAATCTCGCGAACGTGGCGACGACGGGATTCAAGGGCTCGCGCGCCGAGTTCGCCGATCTGTACGCCGCGACCCAGCAGGGCGTGAGCGCCACGGCCGTCGGCAACGGCGTCACCGTCACCGAGGTCGCGCAGCAGTTCTCGCAGGGCAATATCGAGACCACGGGCAATAACCTCGACCTCGCGGTCAGCGGCAATGGCTTCTTCACGCTGAGCCAGGGCGGAGCGCTGAGCTACTCGCGCAACGGCGAGTTCCAGGTCAACGCGCAGGGCGATGTGGTCAATGCGCAGGGCCTGAACCTGCAGGTGTATCCGCCGCTCGCCAACGGCGGCTTCAATACCGGCGGTCTGAGCAATCTGTCGCTGACGACCAGCCAGAGCGCGCCGCAGGCGACGGCGAATGCGGCCATCACGGCGAACCTGCCCGCCAATGCGCAGCCGCCGGCGACCGCGGTGTTCAACCCGGCCGATCCGACGAGCTACAACAACACGACGTCGCTCACCGTGTACGACTCACTCGGCGCGGCTCACACCGCGACGCTCTATTTCGTGAAGACCGCGACGGCCAACGACTGGACCACGCAGCTGTATGTGGACGGGACGGCGGTAGGCGGTGCACAGGCGCTGGACTACTCCTCCTCCGGTGCGCTCACGACGCCCGTCAACGGCCAGGTAGCCTTCCCGGCGTACACGCCGGCAACGGGTGCGGCCAACATGAACATGACCTTCGATTTCAGCAGCACGACGCAGTACGGCAGCACCTTCGGTGTCACCGCGGTGACGCAGGATGGTTTCACGACCGGTCAGCTGACCGGGATCAACATCGGCTCTTCAGGCGTCGTGCAGGCGCGCTTCACCAACGGCCGCTCGGTCAATCTCGGCCAGGTGGCGCTCGCCAACTTCGCCAATCCGCAGGGCCTGCAGCAGCTCGGTAATTCCACCTGGGCGGCGACCAACGCGTCCGGCGCGCCGGTGAGCGGCGTTGCGGGTACTTCCGGCTTCGGCTCGATCGAATCCGGCTCGCTGGAGGAATCGAACGTCGATACGACCACGGCGCTCGTCGACATGATCACCGCGCAGCGCAACTTCCAGGCGAATGCGCAGATGATCCAGACCGACGATCAGATCACCCAGACGATCATCAACATCCGCTAGCCGACATAAAGGCGAGTCATGGACAAGATGCTCTACGTCGCGATGTCCGGGGCCAAAGAGACCCTGAGCGCGCAGGCGGCCAACAACCACAACCTCGCCAACGCGAGCACGACGGGTTTCAAGGCCGACCTCACCGCGTTCCAGAGTCGTGCCATCACCGGCCCGGGCTACGCCTCGCGCGTCTATGCCACCGACTCGAGCGTCGGCTGGGACAACTCCGTCGGCGCGCAGATCTCGACCGGCAACCCGCTCGATATCGCTGTGAGCGGGCCGGGCTTCATCGCCGTGCAGGATGAGACCGGCAAAGAGGCCTATACGCGTGCCGGCGACCTGCACGTGGATCCGAATGGCCAGTTGCTCACCGCGGCGGGACTTCAGGTACTGGGCGATAGCGGACCGATCAGCGTTCCGCCTGCGAACTCGATCAGCATCGCCCCGGATGGCACGGTCTCGATCGTGCCGCTCGGCCAGACGCCGCTCGCCGCCGCCAACGTCGGCCGCATCAAGCTGGTCAATCCGGCCGCAGGCACCATCGCGCGCGGCAGCGACGGCCTCTTTCACACGACTTCCGGCGACCCCGCGCCGGCCGATGCGACGACGACGATCACCCCGGGCGTGCTCGAGTCGAGCAACGTGAATCTCGCCAGCGCGATGGTCAACATGATCGAGCTGTCGCGCCGCTTCGATTTGCAGATCAAGGCGCTGCACGCCGCCGACGACAACAGCGCTTCATCCTCGAAGCTGCTGCAGAACCTCTGATGCCAACCCCCCCGGCCATCACCGACAGGTAAACGCTATGGAACCCGCACTGTGGGCCGCCAAGACCGGCCTCGACGCCCAGCAGACCCAGATGACGGTCACCGCGAACAATCTCGCGAACGTCAACACGAACGGCTTCAAGAAGGGCCGCGCCGTGTTCAACGATCTGCTGTACCAGAACGTCTCCCAGGTCGGCGCCGCGACCTCGCAGAACACACAGTCGCCTTCGGGCCTGCAGCTCGGTACCGGCGTGCGCATCGTCGCCACCGAGAACAACTACACCCAGGGCAATCTGGATAACACCGGCAACTCGCTGGATCTCGCCATCCAGGGCCGCGGCTTCTTCCAGATCCTGCGCCCGGACGGCACCGTCGGCTACACGCGCGACGGCAGCTTCCAGGTGAACGCTCAGGGTCAGCTCGTGAATTCGAGCGGCTATCAGATGCAGCCCGCGATCACGATCCCGACCGGCGCGCAGAGCATCACGATCGGCTCAGACGGCACGGTGAGCGTGCAGCTCGCGGGCCAGTCGACGCCGACGACCGTCGGCACGATCCAGGTGGCCGACTTCATCAATCCGGCCGGTTTGCAGCAGGTCGGCGGCAATCTCGCGGTCGAATCCGCCGCGAGCGGTCCGGCGCAGGCGGCGAATCCGGGCTTGAACGGCACCGGCACTCTGGTGCAGGGCTCGCTCGAGAGCTCGAACGTCAATGTGGTCGAAGAGCTCGTCAACATGATCGAGACGCAGCGCGCTTACGAGATGAACTCGAAGGCCGTCGAGACCACCGACCAGATGCTGCAGTACGCCACGCAGAACATGTAACGGATGTCGCGCACCCTCATGAGGAACTCAAGCAAACGACTGTGCGCACTCGCCTGCACGGCGCTCCTGGCGCAGCTGGCGGGCTGCGAGAGCGCGCCGCCGCCGAAGGACGAGGCGCTCAGCTGGGCGCAGGAGCCGCAGCCCGCGGCATCGCCCGGTGCGATCTATCAGTCGGGGCGTCAGGTAGCGCTGTTTGAAAACGCCGTCGCGCACAACGTCGGCGACATCGTCACGATCGTGCTGAATGAATCCACCCAGGCGCAGAAGAGCGCGACGACCACGACCCAGAAGGCAACCAACGCCACGCTCCCCGGGCCGACGCTGCTCGGTAAGCCGGTGACCATCAACGGTGTGCCGATTCTCAACAACAGCATCGACAACTCCACCAAGTTCGACGGTGAGGGCGCGAGCAAGCAGAGCAACAGCCTGAGCGGCTTCATCACCGTGACCGTGTTGCGGGTGCTGCCGAACGGCAATCTCTTCGTCAAGGGCGAGAAATGGATTGCGATCAATCAGGGCCAGGAATATGTGCGCCTGACGGGCATCATCCGCCCGATCGATCTCGCACCGGATAACACCGTCTCCTCATCCAAGGTCGGAGATGCGCGCATCTCCTACGGTGGCAAGGGCGCACTCAACGACACCAACACGCAGAGCTGGCTCGCGCGTTTCTTCAACTCACCGTGGGCGCCTTTCTGATGCACACCGCAGTTCGCATCGGCCGCGCCGCGGCCACCATCGCACTCGCTGCCGCCGTGACGCTCGCGGTGCTCGCCCCTGCGCCGGCGCAGGCCGAGCGCATCAAGGACATCGCCAGCGTCGCCGGAGTGCGCACCAACCAGCTCGTCGGCTACGGCCTGGTGGTGGGTCTTGATGGCACCGGCGATCAGACCACCCAGGCGCCGTTCACGATCCTGAGCATCATCAACATGCTGGCGAAGTTCGGTGTGACGATTCCGCCGGGCACGAATCCGCAGCTGAAGAATGTCGCGGCGGTGACGGTCACCGCGGACCTGCCGCCCTTCGCCAAGCCCGGCCAGACAATCGATGTCACCGTCGCCTCGATCGGCAATGCCTCGAGTCTGCGCGGCGGCAACCTGCTCATGACGCCGTTGCATGCCGTTGACGGACAGGTGTACGCGTTCGCGCAGGGCAGCATGATCGTCAGCGGCTTTGGCATCAGCGGCAAGGACGGCTCGCGCATTTCCCTCAACGTGCCAAGCAGCGGCCGCATCCCGAACGGTGCGAGCGTCGAGAAAGAGGTGCCCGGCAAGTTCGCCGATGACCCGCATCTGGTGTTCAATCTCAACACGCCGGACTTCACCACCGCGGCCCGGGTCGCAGCCGGCATTAATAAGAATCTGGGCGCCGGCACAGCGGAAGCGCTCGATGCCGTCTCGATCCGGGTCGTGGCGCCGACGCAGTCCGATCAGCGCATCGCCTATCTCGCCACGCTCGAGGACATGGATATCGATCCGGGCGAGGCCCCGGCGCGCGTCATCATCAACTCGCGCACCGGCACCGTCGTCATCAGCTCGCGCGTGCGCGTCATGGCCGCGGCCGTGGCGCATGGCTCGCTCTCGGTGACGATCACCGAGCGCAACGATGTGAGTCAGCCGAATTCCTTCACGCCCGGCACCAGCGCGACGGTGACGCCGCGCAGCTCGGTCGACGTGCAGCAGGCCGATGCCCGCATGTTCGTGTTCCACGCCGGCGTCAATCTCGATGAGATCGTGCGCGCCGTGAACCAGGTGGGCGCAGCGCCGGGCGATCTGGTCGCGATCCTCGAGGCATTGAAACAAGCTGGCGCCTTGCGCGCCGAGCTCGTCGTGATCTGACCATGACCGCGCCGATCGCAGACGCGAACACTTACGCCGACTTCGCCGGCCTTGCTGCGCTCAAGAACAGCGCCAAGGCGAGCGATCCGGCCGCGCTGCGCAAGGTGGCGCAGCAGTTCGAGAGTCTGTTCGCGCGCATCATGATCAAGAGCATGCGCGATGCGGTCGGCACGGACCCGATCTTCGGCAGCGATCAGGAAAAGATGTATCAGGGCATGTTCGACGACCAGCTCTCCGTCGAGCTCACCAAGGGCAAGGGGCTGGGACTCGCCGACATGCTGGTGCAGCAACTGCAGCGCTCTGCAGCCGGCAGTGCCGCGACGGGCACCACCAGCGCGAGCGGCGCCACGGCTGCCGCTCAGGCCCTCGCACCCCAGGCCGCGGCCAGCGCCGTCTCTCAGGCCACTCAGACGAGCTTTATTCAGGATGTCTGGCCGCACGCCCAGGCCGCCGGCGAGAAGCTCGGCGTCGATCCGCGCACCCTCGTCGCACAGGCGGCGCTGGAGACCAACTGGGGCACCAGCGTGCCGCAGGATGCGAGCGGCCGCAGCAGCAACAACCTCTTCGGCGTGAAAGCGGCGGGCAGCTGGACCGGTGGCGCCGTCTCCTCTTCGACATCCGAATTCGAGAACGGTGCTGCGGTGCGGACCACTGCACCGTTTCGGGCGTACGCCAGCCGCGCGCAGAGCTTCGAGGATTATGTCGAGTTGCTTCGCAGCAGCCCGCGCTACGCCCCAGCACTCAATACCGGCAATAACGTCCACGCGTTCGCCACGGCGTTGCAGCAGGGCGGCTACGCGACCGATCCGGACTATGCGAGCAAGGTGAGCCGCATTGCCGACCATATGACAAACGTGACCCAGTTCAAGTCGGCCGCGCCGCTGCCGATAAGCACTGTGACGGCGACCTAGGGGCCACTGAGGCATGGGCGACTTACTTTCAACCAGCGTCTCCGGACTGCGCGCATTCCAGCGCGCCCTCGACGTGACGAGCAACAACGTTGCCAACGTCGCCACCCCCGGATACAGCGTCGAGCGCGTGAACTTCACGCAGCAGCCGGCCCAGCTCACAGCCGCTGGCGCCATTGGCAGCGGCGTCTATGTCTCGAGCATCACGCGCTCTTACGATGAGCTGCTCGCCGGCCAGGTGCGCAGCTCCCAGTCGAGCTATTCGAGCTTCAATACTTTCGCGACCCAGGCCGCGCAGGTGGACAACCTGCTCTCCGACAGCGGCACCGGGCTCACGGCCTCGCTGCAGGCATTCATGAATGCACTGCAGAATGTGGCCAACGCGCCCTCCTCGACCGCGCAGCGCCAGGTGCTGCTGAGCCAGGCGCAGGCGCTCACCCAGCAGCTGCAGTCCTACGACACGCAGATCTCGCAGGACGGCGCCAACATCGAGTCACAGATCCAAAGCTCGGTGAGCCAGGTGAGCACGCTCGCGAGCAGCATCGCGACCCTCAACAAGCAGATCGGCGCGACCACCGCAAACGGCGGTCCGCAGCCGAACGACCTGCTCGATCAGCGCGACAATCTGGTCGATCAGCTGAGCCAGCTCGTCAGCGTCAACACCGTCGTGCAGAGCGACGGACAGATGAACGTGTACGTGGGCAACGGCCAGGCACTGGTGGTCGGCAGTGTGGCGCAGAACCTCACGACGTTTGCCGATCCTTACGATCCGACGCGCAACGACATCGGCATTGTCACGGGCGCCACCACGACCGACATCACGAGCGCGATCAGCGGCGGAACGCTGGGCGGCCTGCTGCAGGCGCGCTCTGGCGTGATCGATGCGGCGCGCAATGCGATCGGCCAGGTGAGCATCGGGCTCGCCAGCATCATGAACCAGCAACAGCAGCAGGGTCTCGACCTGACCGGCGCGTTCGGCCAGCCGATGTTTGCGGTCGGCGGTGTGCAGGTCTCCCCGGATGTGAACAACGGCGGCACCGGCTCGGTGAGTGCGTCAATCGGCAGCCTTGCGGCGCTGACCACAGATGACTACGTGCTGCGCGATAACGCCGGCAGCTGGCAGTTGACGGATCTCACCACCGGACAGAACGTCGCCATGGCGGGCGCTGGCACGGTGGCCTCACCGTTCACGGCGGCGGGACTTTCGATCGTGGTGAGCGGTGCGCCGGCGAGCGGCGACAGCTTCAAGATCCTGCCGACGGCGGCCGCGACCGCCGGCCTTTCGGTGCTGCTCACCAATCCTTCGCAGATCGCCGCTGCGCTGCCGATTCAGACGGCGGCGAGCGCGACCAATACCGGATCGGCGACCGTGACCGGCCAGGGTGTGACCAACCCGGCCAATCCGGCGCTCATGACGACGGCGACGATTCAGTTCCTGACGCCGACGACGTACTCCATCAACGGCGCGGGCAGTTTCGCCTACACCAGCGGCAGTGCCATCACCGCGAACGGCTGGAGCGTGACGCTCACGGGCACGCCCGCGGCCGGCGATACCTTCACCGTCCAGAGCAACGCCGGCGGCACGGGAGACAACCGCAACGCGTTCTCCATGATCGATGCGCTGAATTCCAAGGTGTTCGCCAACGGTACGACCTCGCTCTCGGCGGCCGCGAATAACCTGGTGAGTCAGGTTGGCGTGGTCACACAGCAGGCGCAGGCGAACGCCGCCGCGCAACAGACCATCAATCAGGATGCCACCGACGCCCGCAACAACCTCTCGGGCGTCAATCTCGACGAGGAAGCGGCGAACATGGTGCGCTTTCAGCAGGCCTATCAGGCCGCGGCCCAGATGATCCAGGCCTCGAACACCATGTTCAATTCGCTCATCGCTGCGGTACGAGGCTGATCATGAGCAACAGAATTTCCACCGTGGGCTATCAGACCGATGCGCTCACGCAGATGCAGAACCTGGAAGCGGCGCTCGCGAAGACGCAGAACCAGCTCTCCACGGGCAAGCAGCTGCTGTCCGCCGCGGACAATCCGGGCGCGATGGCGCAGGTCAATCAGCTGAACATGCAGCTGTCGGCCTCGCAGCAGTACACCACCAATGGCAACGCCGCGACCTCGAACCTGACGCTCGAGGCCCAGGCGCTCACCGATGCGACCAACGTGCTGCAGAGCGCGCGCGATCTTGCCGTGCAGGCCAACAACTCGGCGCTGTCCGCCACGCAGCGTCAGGACATCGCCGTGCAGCTGCAGCAGCAGCTGCAGGAGCTGATCTCCATCGGCAACCGCACCAATTCCAACGGCGATTATCTGTTCTCAGGCTTTGCGAGCGGCACCATCCCCTTCGCGCAGGTCGGCAATTCGGTCGCCTACTCCGGTGCGCCGCAGACCAACCAGATGCAGATCAGTCTCAATCAGCGCATCTCCACCGGCGACACGGGCGATAACGTGTTCATGAATCTGCCGGCAGGCAACGGCACGTTCATCACTTCGGCTGGCGCTGCCAATACCGGCGGCGGCTCCATCGATCCGGGCAAGGTGACCAACATCGCCGCCTGGGTGCCCGATACCTACACGATCAGCTTCACGGGCCCGACGACCTATCAGGTGACCGATAGCCTCGGCAACCTCGTCACCGGCGGCAGCTACGCGAGCGGCAGCGCGATCGCCTTCAACGGCATTCAGGTCACGGTGAGCGGCAATCCGTCCGCCGGCGATCAATTCACTGTGCAGCCGGCCGGTCAGGCGAGCGTGTTCAGCACGCTGCAGTCCCTGGTGACGACACTGAATGCGCCGAACCTGAGCGCCGGCCAGATCACGACCCAGCTGGGCGGTGCGCTCAGCCAGATCGACGGCGCGCTCAATAACCTGAACGACACGCAGGCGTCGGTCGGTGCGCGCCTGAATACCGTGAGCGCCGTGATGACGGCGTCTCAGAACCAGCAGACCAACATGCAGACCTCGATCTCGAAGCTCTCGGATGTGGATTACGCGGCTGCCGTAACGCAGCTCTCCACCGAGCAGCTGGGGCTGCAGGCGGCGCAGCAGTCGTATGCCTCGCTCGCCAAGCTGTCGCTCTTCAATTACCTGTCCTGATCGGTTCCGCAGGCGCTGTGATGCATTCGACACTTTCAGCCAACCTGCCTGAGGCCATTCAAGTTCGGCACGCCCGGACCGATAACCTCCCTGAACAGGACGCGGCTCTCGGGCCGCGATTGGAAAGCGGCGCGACGGACTGGTGTCCGGCGCCTGAAGCAAACCTCAGGAGTCTTAGACCATGTCACTAGTCCTCAGCACCAACATCAATGCGATGGTGGCGCAGAACGCGCTGACGAGCTCGGGCAGCCAGCTGGCTTCGGCGCTGCAGCAGCTCTCCACCGGCCTGCGCATCAACACGGCCGCCGATGACGCCGCGGGTTACGCGATCGTCAACGGCATGACTTCACAGATCAACGGCCTGAACCAGGCTGCGCGCAATGCGAACGACGGCGTGTCGCTGGCGCAGACCGGCTCGGGCGCGCTCTCTGAGATCGTCAACGATCTGCAGACGATGCGCGACCTCGCGGTGCAGTCGCTGAACGCGACGAACAGCGCGAACGACCGTGCCGACCTCGACCAGCAGTTCCAGCAGCTGAAGGCCGACATCGACAACGTCGCGAAGACCACGCAGTTCAACGGCGTGACGCTGCTCGATGGCACCTTCCAGGGCGCGACCTTCCAGGTCGGCGCGAACGCGGGCCAGACGATCACCGTATCGTCGGTCTCCAGCGCGGCCAGCAACAACCTCGGTCAGGTGTACGCGTTGGCGGGCACCGATCAGACGACGTATGCCGGCGGCGCGGGCGACACGGTCAGCTTCGCCATCACCTCCGATGACCCGGCGGTTCCGGCTGCCGGCGTGACCTCGGCCACCGTGACGCTCACGGGCAACCAGGCCACGGACCTGAAGACGATCGCCGCGGCGATCAATCAGGCGGTGGGCGGCTACGGAGTCGTGGCGACGGTTGATACGGCCGGTCAGGCCCTCAACCTGAGCAGCACGACCAGCCAGACCCTGACGATTGCCACGACCGCCACCGATGGCGGCGGCGGCGGCGCCGAGGATGCCTCGACGTTCGGCATCGTGGAAGGCGCCAATGCGGTCACGACCGCGGGCAACTTCCTCGACCAGGCCGATGTGAAGTCGGTGGACGGCTCTAACCTGGTGCTGATCCAGGTCGACGCCGCCCTGCAGCAGCTCGCGGCGACAGGCGCCCAGCTCGGCGCTTATCAGAACCGCTTCCAGGCCGCTGTGACGGGTCTGAACACGGACGCGACGAACCTCGCCAGCGCCCGCAGTCAGATCCAGGACACGGACTATGCGTCGGCGACTTCCCAGCTGACCAAGGCCCAGATCCTGCAGCAGGCTGGTACGGCGATGGTTGCGCAGGCCAACACGATTCCGCAGAACGTGCTGACCCTGCTCAACAAGCTGGCCTAATGAGTCGACGGACTACTCACGTCAACTAACGTCAGGGCGGGGGCCGCAAGGTCCCCGCCCTGCGTCATTTTCGGAAAAGTGACATGGCAACTCCGGTAGGCGCATCTTCGAGCTCAGCGGTGACCGCACCGGTCGTCTCTGTTGCCGCCAACTCGAGCAGCGCCGCGGCCGGCGGCTCGGTCATCAACGTCAGCTCTCTCGTCTCACAGCTGGTGACGGCGACATTCGCCAACCAGGTGCAGAACATCACCGACCAGACCACGGCGGTGACGGCACAGATCTCCGCGCTCGGCACTTTCAAGAGCGCCTTATCCACATTTCAGAGCGCAGTCTCGGGACTGAGCTCGCCCACGGCGTTCAGCGCGCTTGCCGCCACGAGCAGCGACGACACGCTGTTCAAGGCCAGCGCCGACGCGACGGCGGTGCCCGGCAGTTACAGCGTGAGCGTCACGCAGCTCGCCCAGGCGCAGCAGCTGGTCTCCAACCCCTTCGCGGCGGGCAGCTCCGCGGCCGTCGGCACCGGCACGCTGTCCATTTCCCTGGGCACACAGAATTTCACCGTCACGATCGGCAGCACGAACAACACGCTCGCCGGCATCGCGACGGCCATCAATGCCGCAGGCACCAATCCCGGTGTGACCGCGACCATCGTGCAGGGCTCGGATGGTGCGCACCTGGTGCTCGCCTCGGCACAGACTGGCGCTGCCAACACGATTACGGTGAGCCAGAGCGGTGGTGACGGTGGGCTCGCGCCGCTTGCCTACAGTGCCGCGGCCCCGGCCAACTACACGCAGCAGGTCAAACCGCAGGATGCGACCGTGAGCATTGCGGGCGTGAGCTACGACAGCCCCAGCAACACGGTCAACGGCGCGATCACCGGAGTCACGCTGAACCTGCTGAAGCAGAGCGCGACGGGCAGCAGCGCGACGCTCTCGATCGCCGATGACACCGCGACGGTCGAGACCAATATCAACACGTTTGTCAGCGCCTACAACGCGCTGATGCAGCAGTTCACCGCCCTGGGCGGCTTCGATGCGACC
>DATIYV010000055.1:0-8392 GCA_035517435.1 Steroidobacteraceae bacterium
GCAGGAGCACGCCGTCGCGACCATGTCGCGGCTCCTGAACGCGCTGCTCGACATCAGCAAGCTCGAATCGGGAGCCGTGAAGCCCGAGCTGCGCGATTTCCGCATTGGCACCGTACTCGCATCGATACGCCGCGAGTTTGCCCCCCTGGCCGAGAGCAAGGGACTCGAGCTCATCGTGCAGTCCGCGGAGGACTCCGTGCGCAGCGACCCGGCCCTGGTCGAGCAGATTCTCAAGAACCTGGTCTCGAACGCCGTGAAGTACACGCGCGCGGGGCGGGTGGCAGTGCGTTGCCGCCATGAGGACACGGCGCTGCGCATCGAGGTTGTGGACACCGGCGTCGGCATTGCCGCGGCGCAACTGGCCTATATCTACGATGAGTTCTATCAGATTGGAGTACCGGCAAACAGCCCGCGAGAGGGCTACGGGCTGGGGCTCAGCATCGTGCAGCGGCTGGTGAAGCTGCTCAATGTGCGCCTGGAGGTGATCTCCGAGGTCGGTAAGGGCTCGGTCTTCACATTGCTCCTGCCGCCGGCGCAGGCGACGGTCAGCGGTCTGCAGTCCACGGAGGCTCGACCCTGGCAGGCGGAAAGACCTGCGGCAGGTGGCGCGCAGGTTCTGCTGGTCGAGGATGACGCCAGCGTCCGCGATGCGACCGGTATGCTGCTGCGTGTCGAAGGCTATCGCGTGACCGCGGTCGCTTCGCTTTCCGAGGCGGTGCGAGCGGCGGCTGAGCGTCCTCCCGAGCTGCTCGTCACCGACTATCACCTGGGAAACCGCGAGCTCGGCACGGAGGTCATCGCGGCACTGCGCGATCGCGTGAGCCCGGATCTCAAGGCCATCCTGCTGACGGGAGACACGTCGGCAGCGATCAAGGAGATGCGCTCAGATCCTAACCTGCGGATCCTGAGCAAGCCGGTGAACGCGGAGGAGCTGCTGCGGCTGCTGCGCGCACTGCTGACATCCTAGGCCCGGCCCGCCGGGTGGCGGCCAGGGTGCCCGGACCCGCCTCAGCCTAGTGGCCGGCGCGATCCGCTTCCAGATCCATCACCATGCGCACCAGCTGCGCGAGCGAGGCGGCGCCGCTCTTTTCCATGACGCGAGCGCGGTGGATCTCGACCGTGCGCTGGCTGACCCCGAGCTCCGCCGCCATGACCTTGTTGGGCTTGCCGCGCGTCATGAGCGCCAGCACCTCGCGCTCGCGCGGGGTGAGTGAATCGAGGCGCTCGCGGATCCTGGTGTGCTGCTCGAGCGAGGCGCGGTTGCGCGCGTCGCGCTCGAGAGCCCGCTGGATCCGATCGATCAGATCCTGATCGCGGAAGGGCTTCTGCAGGAAGTCGAAGGCGCCCTGCTGCATGGCTTCGACCGCCATCGGAATGTCGCCATGGCCGGTAATGAAGATCACCGGGATGACGGCGCCCCGCAGGTTGAGCTGCTGCTGCAGCTCGAGCCCGCTCATGCCGGGCATACGCACATCGAGCACCAGGCAACCCGGCTGGCTCACCTTGTAGGCTTCGAGAAATTCGCTCGCCGAGCCGAGAGCCCGGGTCGCCAGACCGACGGACTTCAGCAGAAAACGCAGGGAATTGCGGACGCCTTCATCGTCGTCCACGACGAACACCGTGGGTGCCTGTGGCTGCATGTCACTCGTCGGATTGCGTCGGTAGTGCGATATAAAAGCACGCCCCGGACGGCGTGTTGGCCCGATAGCCCACCGTGCCTCCATGAGCACGGGCTATGGTACTGCTGATGGCGAGTCCGAGCCCAGTGCCATTCTCCTTGGTGGAGAAGAACGGGTCGAACACCCGCTTGGTCATCTCGGCGGACAGTCCAGGCCCATTGTCGCACACCATGAGCTGCACGCCGGAGCCGTCTGCCAGCGAAGTGCTGATCGCGATCCTCGGATGGGCCACGGGCGGCGCGGTGAGCGCCTCCAGGCTGTTACGCAGGAAGTTGAGGACCACTTGCTGAATCTGCCCGGCATCCGCCGCCACCTCGGGGAGCCCGGGCGTGAGATCGAGCGACAGCTCGACGCCGTGCAGGCTGGCATCCGTCCGCATCAACTCCTGCAGCTCCTCGATGAGGACATTCACGTCCACCGGCACATGCGAGGTCTGCCGGCCGCGGGCCAGGTCGCGCAGCCGGCGGATGATGTCCGCGGCGCGGGTCGTCTGCACCGCGATCTGACGCAGCGCCTCGCGCAGCTCGGTCGGGTCCGCGTCCGGTCGCGTGAGCAGCCGCTCGCAGGCATGCGCATAGTTGGCGATGGCGGTCAGGGGCTGATTGAGCTCATGGGCGACTCCCGCAGCCATCTCACCGATGGTTGCCATGCGCGACACGTTGAGCAGCCGCCCTTGCAGGGTGGCCCTCGGGTCGTATCCGGATGTTCCCCCGTCAGCAGGCGTTTTCGGCACCGGTGGCGTCCCCCCACGGTCACTGTTCATGTAACACTCTTTTACAGGGCTCTGTGCAGCGAGAATCCACGATCGAGGGGCCTCCGTCTGTACGTATCTTTATTTACACAGGTCGACCGGCGCCGGTCACGGTGACGGCTCGCGCAGCGCGTCAGGGTATGCCCGTGCGGCGCCCGGAGACGAGTGAGGCGGCGCCCCGGCGCTTGCGGTCCACCAGCCGCCGCCGAGCGCTACGTAGAGGGCCACGGTGTCCTGGTAACGAACGGCGACCGTCTGCAGGTCGCTGATCAGGGCCTGGCGATACTGAGCGTCGGCGCTCAGCACATCGAGGTAAGTGTCGAGACCTGCTTCATAATTCGCCTGTACGAGGTGCAGGGCCTCCTTCGCCGCGGCCAGGGCCTCGTCCTGCGCGCGCAGCGCGGCCGCGTCGTGCTCGAGGGCGCGCAGTGTATCGGCGACCTGGGCGAAGGCGGCCAGCACCACTTGGGCGTACAGGGCCGCGGCCTGCTGGTATTGAGCGAGCGCGGCCTTGCGCCGGAACCATAGCGTCCCGCCTTCGAACAACGGCTGCGTCAACCCGGCGCCAACGTCCCATGCGCGCCCGTTGGCTGCAGTGATCTGGCCGGTACTGGTGCTGTTGGCACTGTAGCTGCCCGTGAGGGTCACGCCGGGCAGGAGCGCCGCGGTCGCCACCCCGACGTTGGCGCTGGCGCCGTGCGCGGTCGCCTCAGCGACCAGGACATCCGGACGCTGCCGCACCAGCTCGGCGGGCAGGCTGACCGGCAGCTCTGCGGGCAGCGTGAGCTCTCCAAGGCCGATGTCCGGGGGGCTCCAGTCGGCGGGAACGTGTCCGACCAGGGTCGCGAGCAGGTCATCACTCTGCGTAAGCCGCTGCTCGAGCTGCGGCACGGTGGCCTCGGTGGAGGCGAGCTGACTCTCGAGGCTCAGCACATTGGAGTAGGGAGCCGTGCCGGCAGTCACCTGCACCCCGGCCAGCTTGAGCTGCTGGCGCTGCAGCTCGATCAGCTCGTCGGTGGCATCGATCTCCGCGCGATAGGCGGCTCGGGCGATGACCGTGTTCACGACATTGGAGATCAGCGTGAGATAGGTCGCCTGCTCCGTGGCGCGCTGCAGATCGAGCTGCGCGTGCAGGCCCTCGATCATGCGGCGCTCGCCGCCGAACACATCGAGCGCATAGCTCACCGATGCCGAGAGCGTGAACAGGTTGAAGATGCTCGAGGACGTGCCCGAGCCGAATTTGAGCGGCGAGAAACGCTGGCGTGTTGCCGCGGCATCGGCTTCGGCCTGAGGATAGAAGATGCCGTAACCGGCGCGCAGGTTGCTCTCGCTTTGCCTCAAGCTCGCCTGTGCCGCCTCGAGACCGGGGTTGGCGGCGAGCGCCTCGGCTATGACTGCATCGAGCTTTGCGGAGTCGAACAGCCGCCACCAGTCGGCATTTACAGCTGCGCCGGCGGTGAATCGTTGTGCGGCACCGTGTGCCGTCGCGGTCTCCGTCGGATCGGCCCCGGAGGCGTAGTGAGTCACGGCCGGCGGCTCAGGGCGCACGAAATTCGGGCCGACAGCACAGCCGGCGAGCAGACAGGCAAGCAGCCCGGCGCCGAAGCGCAGGCTACCCGGCCGTTTACCGATGCTACTTGGCGCCCACATAGACATCGACCAGCTGACCGGGGTAGAGATTCAGATCCTTCGGCTTCTCGAAGCGGAATACGATCGGCAGCACGCGCAGGTCCACGCGCTCCTCGCGGGCATCCGAGAGCTCGATCTTCGGCGAGACGTAGGGCTGAATTCGCACGAAGGTGAGCGGCAGATGCACGCTGGTGCCGCGAACGAACATCTGCGCCTGGATTTTCTCGGCTGGCGGCAGCTCGTGAACCAGGATCTCGTCAATGTAGGCGCGCACCTGCAGCTGAGTCTGCGGCAATCCCATGACGATCAGCGGGCCGAAGCCCTGGCTATAGGTGCCGTAGGCTCCCTGCGAGGACACGTAGCTGCCGACGCTGGAATTGACCGCCATGACCACCCCGTCCGCCGGGGCGCGGATCGTGTACTTGGCGAGCAGCGCGGCGGAGGACTGATACGCCTTCGCGAGCGCGGTGTAGGTGCGTTCGGCGTTCTGTACGTCGTAGGTCCAGGCTCCGGCCCGGGTGAGCTCGTACTGCCGCTCGATCACCTTCAGGCTGGTGGCGGCGATCTTCTCCGCATTGCGTGCGTTGTCGAGTGCATCCGCGCTGATCGACTTCGGATCGATATCATAGGAGCGCTGCTGCTTGGCGAGCTGGTCGCGGGCGTTCTTGAGGGTCGCCTCGGCGTTCTCCACCTGTGCCACGGACACCGCCAGTGTCTCGCGCCGCGGCTGCGCCCGCAGCTCGCGCAGCATGGCGTGCGCAGCCTCAGCCTGCGCCTGCAGCTGCTCCGCCGTCGCCCGCTGTACGGAGTCGTCGATCGCGATCAGCACGTCGCCCTGATGTACCTGCTGGCCTTCCGTCACCAGGATCCGGGTGATGGGACCTGCGACCTCGGGGTAGATATTGATGTTCTCGCCCTGCGCCTGAGAGCTCTCGATGATGCCGTCGGAGTAGATACCGTGGGCGTAGGGGTTGGCGGCGGGCGTGAAGACCGGCGGCTGCGCCTTGGGCTGCTGACTGAACAGCAGCGCGCTGACGAGTGCGAGCAGCAACCCCGCCCCGGAGATGATGAAGATGATCTTATTGCGCATCCAGTTGACTCCGTTCGACACCGCTGACCCTGCCGTCCTCCATGCGCATGATGCGATCGGCGAATTCGTAGATGCGCGCATCGTGCGTGACGATGACGATGCAGCGCTGGTCGGTGAGCAGCTGCTCGCGCACGAAGCGCACGATGTTGCGCCCGGTGTCGCCGTCCAGAGAGGCAGTGGGCTCATCGAGAATGAGGATATCGGGGCGGCTGACGATGGCGCGCGCAATGGCGACGCGCTGCTGCTCACCGCCGCTCAGCTTGACCGGCGGCAGCTGCGCCCGGTTCGCGAGGCCGACGATCTCGAGATTGCGCTCGGCCTCCTTCACCGCGTCATTCCATTCGCGATGCTGCAGGATCAGGGGAATGGCGACGTTCTCGGCGGTGGTCAGGCGCGGGAACAGGTGATAGTCCTGAAACACGAAGCCGATGCGTTTGAGGCGGAATTCCGCGAGCGCATCGCTCGACAGACTCCAGATGTCCGCATCCTCGACCCTCACGCTGCCGGAGTTCGGGCGCAGGATTCCCGAGATCATGCTCAGCATGGTGGTCTTGCCACTGCCTGAAGGACCCACCACGTAGAGCATCTCGCCGAAGCTGGCATCGAAGCTCACGTCCTTGACGGCGTGCGTGCGGGCCGGCTCCTCGCCAAACCACTTGTTGATGCCCAGCGCCTGGATTGCCGTGCGCGCCATGCTTCAGCCCCGGAAGATGTCGAACGGCTCGATGCGCAGTACCTTGCGCACCCCGATGTAGCTGGAGATGGCGGCGATGACCACCACCATCACGAACGCGGTGCCGAGATTGCCGAAGGTGATGATGGCGGCATAGTCCGGGAGGTGCGAGCGCGCCACCCAGATGAGCGTGGCGCACAAGCCCACACCGAGTCCGTAGCCGGTCAGGGCGACGAAGGTCGCCTGGAAGAGGATCATGGAAATCAGCTCGCGGCCCTTGGCGCCGATCGCCTTGAGAGCGCCGAATTTGTCGATGTTCTCGAGAATGAACGTGTAGAAGGTCTGGCCGGAGATCGATAAGCCGACGATGAAGCTGATGATCGTCATGAGCATCATGTTGGTACCGACGCCGGTCTTGTACATGTAGAAATCGGAGATCTTCTGCACGAACTCATCGCGCGTCAGCGCCAGGTAGCCCGTAGCCGCAACCTGCGCCTTGATGGTCGCGACATCGGCCGGCGTCTTCGGCTCGACCAGCAGATACGACATGGTGAAGCGCGAGTTGGGGATGTACTGCAGCGCGCGGTTGTAGGTGGTGTACAGCGTCGGCACGCCAAACAGCGCGCTGGAAGCGACCCTGGCGATGCCGACGATCACGCCGCGATGATCGTTGAGCTCGAACTCGGTGCCGATCTGCGGGTTCTTGAGCTTGTAGAATTCCGCGTCCTTGATGGCGATGAAGGCGTTCTCGGCAAAGATGTTCTCGATGTTGCCGGCGATGACCTGCGGCCGGCCAAACAGACTGGTGTCATCGAGGCCGACGACGTTGGCGGCCTGATAGGTGCCATCGCGCAGCTTGAGGAGCGCACCGCCGGAGTACAGCGGCACGGCGTACTTGACTCCGGGGATGCTGCGCACCTCGTCGATCACGTAGTCGGGCAGCGGAATGGTATTGGCGACCGTCTGCACGGCCGGATCCATGACCCAGATGGAGGCGCCGATGTTGATGACGGTGGAGGAGGAGCGGCTGAGGATGCCGGCGAACAGCGAAGTCATCTCGATCATCAGGAATACTGCAAAGGTGATCCCGACCAACAGCGCCGCGAACTTGGTGCGGTCGTTGATCAGCAGCTTGTAGGCAATCTGCAGAATCCCCGGCATGGAGTCGCCCGCGCCCCGATCACTGCGATGGGTGCAGTGCGCGCATGATCGCGGTGCGGCGCGCACCAGGTAATCCGCGGAAGGCGTCGACGAGTCGCGGAAAGTACCTAGCCGACGAGCAGCGGCAGCCCTGCCGCTACGTACAAGTGCGAATGTGCGGCGCCGCGCTCTTGTCCCTATCTAGGAGCCTTGTATTCGCCGATACGGAGCCACGCTCCACATGGCAAGTGAGATCAGGCGCGTTGCGGTGCTGACCAGCGGCGGTGACGCCCCGGGGATGAACGCTGCAATTCGCGCCGTCGTCAGGGTCGGCGTGGCGCGCGGTTACCAGGTCTTCGGCGTCCGGCATGGCTTCAGCGGCCTGATCGAGGGGCAACTCAGGCAGCTTGACCTGCGTGACGTCGGCGGGATCATCGATCGCGGCGGCACGATTCTCGGTACCACCAGGTGCTCGCAGCTCAAGACCGAAGCCGGCCAGCTCGCCGCAGTCGGGCAGCTGCGCCGACACCAGGTATCCGACCTTGTGGTCATCGGGGGTAATGGCTCACAGGCGGGAGCGCTGGCGTTGGCGCGGCAGGGTCTGCACGTGATCGGTATCGCATCGACGATAGACAATGATCTGCCGGGATCGGATACGACTATTGGCGCGACTACCGCACTCGATACGGCGATCCAGGCCATCGACCGTCTGCGCGTGACCGCGTCTTCACATGAGCGGGCTTTCCTCGTGGAGGTCATGGGGCGCGACAGCGGGCATCTGGCATTGGTCGCGGGGGTCGCCGGCGGGGCCGAAGCGATTCTGCTGCCCGAGGTCGACACCGACGCCGAAGCCGTTGCCAGCCAGCTGCGGGCGGCGTATCAGCGCGGTAAGAGTCATGCGATCGTGGTGGTCGCCGAGGGCGCCCGATACAACGCAGATGCACTTGCCGGCTACTTCCGCGAACATCAGGCGCGCCTGGGATTCGAGCTCAGAGTGACCAAGCTCGGTCATATCCAGCGCGGCGGAGCACCCGGCGTGTTCGATCGGATCATCGCGACGGAGCTCGGTGCGGCTGCGATCGACTACCTGAGCGCGGGAAGCCACGGCATCCTGCTTGGAATTGCCGACGGGAAAGTTACCTCCATGGATCTGTCCGCCGTCGGCGGCTCAAGGAAGATCCTGGACATGCGCCTGCTCGATCTGGCGCAGATATTGGCGCGCTAACTCACGGAGAACAACCATGCTGCTGAAGTCGATCTGCACTCTAGAGGTTGCCTGTTGCGGTCCCCAGACGACGGTGCTCGCGGCGGCCCGCCTGATGCGCGACAGGCACACCGGAGACCTGGTCGTGGTGGCTGGTGACGACGAGAGGGTAGCGCCGCTCGGCGTCATTACCGATCGCGACATCGTCGTCGAGGTTCTCGGTAAG
>DATIYV010000056.1:0-9575 GCA_035517435.1 Steroidobacteraceae bacterium
CCGGTCCAGCAGCACCGGTGAGTCATTCGAGACGCGCACCGCATCGGTCATGTAGGCGCGCAGGTCCTCTTCGGTGAACACCACTTCCATCGCGCGGCCCCCGAGCACATACGAGGGACGCACCACGAGCGGGAAGCCCACTTCGCGTGCGAGCACGACCGCCTGATCCTCGTTGCGCGCGCTGGCATTGGCCGGCTGCTTCAGTCCCAGCTTCTGCACCAGCAGCTGAAAGCGCTCGCGGTCTTCGGCGATATCGATCGAGTCGGGCGAGGTGCCGATGATCGGCGCGCCGGCTTCCTCGAGCGCGCGTGAGAGCTTGAGCGGGGTCTGGCCGCCGAACTGCACGATCACGCCTTCGGGCTTTTCCTTGGCGAGGATCTCGAGCACGTCCTCGAGCGTGAGCGGCTCGAAGTACAGGCGATCGGAGGTGTCGTAGTCGGTCGAGACCGTCTCCGGATTGCAGTTGACCATGATGGTCTCGATGCCATCCTCACGCAGCGCGAGTGCGGCATGCACGCAGCAGTAGTCGAACTCGATGCCCTGGCCGATGCGATTGGGACCCCCGCCCAGGATCATGATCTTGCGCCGGCTGGTCGGTGCCGCCTCGCACTCTTCCTCATAGGTCGAATAGAGGTATGCGGTGGAGGTCGCAAATTCCGCCGCGCAGGTGTCGACGCGCTTGTAGACCGGCAGCACTGAGAGCTCGTGGCGGCGCTGGCGCACGGCCTTCTCGACGACGTTGACCAGGCGCGCGAGACGGCTGTCGGAGAAGCCCTTGCGCTTTAAGTGCCGCAGACGCTCGGCGTTCAGCGCGCGCAGCCCCCCCTTACGGATCTGCGCCTCCTCCTGGATCAGATCCTCGATGAACGCGAGGAACCAGGGATCGATGCGCGTGAGCTCGGCGATGCGCGCGAAGCTCCAGCCGGCGCGGAAGGCATCGGCGGTGTAGAGCAGCCGGTTGGGGCCCGGAGCGCGCAGCTCATATTCGAGCTTCGAGGCGGCTTCTTCCGTCAGCGGCAGCGCGAGCTGCTCACCGAACCCGTCGAGCCCGGTCTCAAGCCCGCGCAGCGCCTTCTGGATCGACTCCTGAAAGGTGCGCCCGATCGCCATCACCTCGCCCACCGACTTCATCTGCGTGGTGAGCCGGTCATTCGCATCCGGAAACTTCTCGAAGGTAAAGCGCGGGATCTTGGTCACGACGTAGTCGATCGAGGGCTCGAAGGACGCTGGCGTCGCTCCGCCCGTGATGTCGTTCTTCAGCTCATCGAGCGTGTAGCCCACCGCGAGCTTCGCGGCGACTTTGGCGATCGGAAAGCCGGTGGCCTTGGAGGCGAGCGCCGAGGAGCGCGACACGCGCGGGTTCATCTCGATGATGAGGAGCCGCCCGTCGATCGGGCTCACCGCGAACTGCACGTTCGAGCCGCCGGTCTCCACGCCGATCTTGCGCAGCACGGCGATCGAGGCGTCGCGCATGCGCTGGTATTCCTTGTCGGTCAGCGTCTGCGCGGGGGCCACGGTGATCGAGTCGCCCGTGTGCACGCCCATCGGATCCAGATTCTCGATCGAGCAGACGATGATGCAGTTGTCCTTCTTGTCGCGCACCACCTCCATCTCGAACTCTTTCCAGCCGATGACGGATTCCTCGAGCAGGATCTCGGTGGTCGGCGAGGCATCGAGGCCGCGCGCGGCCAGCGTCTCGAACTCCTCGCGGTTGTAGGCGATGCCGCCGCCCGAGCCGCCGAGCGTGAACGAGGGCCGGATGACGACCGGAAAGCCGACATCGCCCACCACGGCGATCGCCTCCTCCAGGCTGCGCGCGACGCGCGACTTCGGCACCTCGAGCCCGATCTCGCGCATGGCGTTGCGGAACAGCTCGCGATCCTCGGCCATGTCGATCGCGGCACGCGAGGCCGCGATCATCTCCACATCGAAGCGCTCGAGCACGCCCTCGCGCACCAGGTCGAGCGCCGTGTTGAGCGCAGTCTGTCCGCCCATCGTGGGCAGGAGCGCATCCGGGCGCTCCTTCTCGATGATGCGCGCGACCGTGCGCCAGTTGACGGGCTCGATGTAGATGGCATCGGCCATCTCCGGGTCCGTCATGATGGTCGCGGGATTGGAATTCACCAGGATGACGCGATAGCCCTCTTCCCTCAAGGCCTTGCACGCCTGGGCACCTGAGTAGTCGAACTCACAGGCCTGGCCGATCACGATCGGACCGGCGCCGATGATGAGGATGCTCTCGATGTCCGTGCGTTTCATTTAGCGCTCGGCCTGGCGCAACTGGTTCTGCAGGCGCTTGAGCATCAGGTGATTGAAGCGCTCAAAGAGCGCGCGCACTTCGTGCGGACCGGGCGAAGCCTCCGGGTGACCCTGGAAGCTGAACGCCGCGCGCTCCTTGAACGCGATGCCCTGCAGCGAGCCGTCGAACAGCGAGCGATGGGTGGGGCGCACTTCCGCGGGCAGCGTCGCCTCATCGACTGCGAAGCCGTGATTCTGGCTGGAGATGAGCACGCGCCCGGTATCCAGGTCCTGCACCGGGTGATTGGCGCCGTGATGTCCGAATTTCATCTTGATCGTGCGGGCTCCGGCGGCCAGCCCCAACAGCTGATGCCCCAGGCAGATGCCGAAGATCGGCAGGTCGGTGGCGAGCAGCTCGCGCGTCGCCTGGATCGCGTAATCGCACGGCTCCGGATCCCCGGGGCCGTTGGACAGGAATACGCCATCGGGCGCGAGCTCGAGCACATCTTTGGCCGCGGTCTGCGCCGGCACCACTGTCACTCGGCAGCCGTAGTCGCCGAACAGTCGCAGGATGTTGCGCTTGATGCCAAAGTCGTACGCCACCACGTGCAGGCGCTGATGCGAGCGGATCGGCGGCCGCTCGCTCTGCGGCCAGATGCTGCCTTCGTTCCACTGGTAGGCCCGCTTGACGCTCACCACCTTGGCGAGGTCCATGCCCTTCAAGCCCGGGAACATGCGCGCGGCCTTCACCGCCGCGGCCGGGTCTGCCTTCTCGCCGGTCATGATGCAGCCGGCCTGCGCGCCGTTCTCACGCAGCAGGCGCGTGAGCTTGCGCGTATCGATGCCGGCGATGGCGACCAGTTTGCCGCGCTCAAGAAATTCACCTAGGGATTCGACCATGCGCCAGTTGGAGGCGAGCGGCGGCAGGTCACGGATGATGAGTCCGGCGGCGTAGATCTGCGGCGACTCGAGATCCTCGGGCGTCGCGCCCGTATTGCCGATGTGGGGATAGGTGAGAGTGACGATCTGCCTGGCGTAAGACGGATCAGTGAGGATTTCCTGATAGCCCGTCAACGCGGTATTAAAAACAACTTCGCCGGTGGTGTTGCCTTTTGCTCCGATTGACTGGCCGCGGAAGATCGTGCCATCCGCGAGCGCCAGCACCGCCGGTCCGCTCACCGTTGTTTTCCCCTTTTCCCGACCGCAGATGTACAAAGCGGGAGGAGTTCGTTCCGAACATCCTCCCGCCTTGCATGGACTAACCCTTGCGGATTACGGCGAAATTCTACGGGGCCGGTTTCGGTGTGTCCATGCAGAACGCGGGCTTTTTTCGCCCCGACGGCCGCCGCCAGGCGGTAGCTTGGCCGCGTGTGAAAATCGCCGGCGAAATGCTCTAAGCGTCTGTATTAAAAGAGGATATCGCGCATGGCGTAACGCCCGGGCGGACGCCGCGCCAGCCACGCTGCAGCATCGAGTGCGCCGCGGGCGAAGATCGCCCGATCGGTCGCGCGATGCGCCAAGGTGAGCTGCTCGCCGAGGCCTGCGAACACGACCTGGTGCTCGCCCACCACATCCCCGCCGCGCACCACCGCAAAGCCGATCTCGCCCTCGCGCCGCGGGCCTGAGGCGGCCACGCGCGCGTGCACGGCCACCTCATCGAGGTCCTGGCCGCGCGACTCGGCCACCGCCTGTCCCAGGGCGAGCGCCGTACCTGAGGGCGCATCCAGCTTCGCCCGATGGTGCGACTCGATGATCTCGACGTCGAACTGCACGGGCAGTTGGCGCGCGCACTGACGCACCAGCTCGAGCAGCACGGTCACACCCAGGCTGGTATTGGCGGCGACCAGCAGCGCGATATGCCGTGCGGCGCGCTCGAACTCCTGGCGCATGTTGGCGGCATGCCCGGTCGTGCCGAGGAGCAAGGGCTTGCCCGCCGCTGTGCAGGCCGCAAGTACAGCGGCGGTTGCCAGCGCATTGGAGAAATCGATGGCGACATCGCAGGCGGCCAGCGCCGCCGACAGGTCCGAGCCGATCTCGATGCCGAACTTGCCGGCGCCGGCGAGTTCGCCCAGGTCGCGACCGAGCTTCTCGCTCCCCTCGGCAACGACGGCGGCACTCACCGTGAGGTCCTTGCGCTCCAGCGCGGCGCGCACCAGCGCCTTGCCCATGCGTCCGCCCGCGCCGATGAGCGCGACGCGGATCATCGCTCCTCCGCGCTCGAGAAGAAGCCCTTCACCGCATCGAGGAACCCCTTCTGCCGTGGCGCATGGCGCGTGGGGTCGCGCTTCAGGGTCTCCTCGAATTTCTTCAGGAGCTCTTTCTGCTCCGCGGTGAGGTGCACCGGCGTTTCGACCACGACGCGGCAGAACAGATCGCCGCGCGCGCCGCCGCGCACGGGCTTGACGCCTTTTTCCTTCAGCCGGAAGACGCGCCCCGACTGGGTCTCGGCGGGTATCTTGAGGGTCACTTCCCCATCGAGCGTGGGCACCTCGAGTGAGCCGCCGAGCGCCGCGGTCGCAAAGGCGACGGGGACCTCGCAGCTCAAGTGTTCGCCGTCGCGCTCGAAGATCGGGTGCTCGCGTACCTGCACCTCGACGTACAGATCGCCGGGCGGGCCGCCGTTGCGGCCGGCCTCACCCTCGCCCGAGAGGCGAATGCGATCTCCTGTATCCACACCGGGCGGGATCTTCACGGCCAGCGTTTTCGTGCGCCGCACGCGACCCTGGCCCAGGCAGGTGTCGCAGGGGTTCTTGATGATGGTGCCGGTGCCGCGGCAGCGCGGACAGGTCTGCTGCAGCTGAAAGAAGCCCTGCGCGATACGCACCTGGCCACTGCCGTGGCAGGTGTCGCAGGTCTGCGGGGTGGAACCCTTGGCCGCGCCGCTCCCGTGGCAGGTCTCGCACTCGCTGAGCTTCGGCACGGTGATTTCGGCCGAGTAGCCGAACACCGCCTGACTCAGATCGAGCTCGAGCTCGTAGCGCAGGTCGGCGCCGCGGAACACCTGCGTGCGCCCGCCGCGGCGGCCGCCACCGAAGATATCCCCGAACACATCGCCGAAGATGTCGCTGAACGCATCCCCGGAGCCATAGCCGGCGCGGCTGCCGCGTGCGGCCGCTTCCAGCCCGGCATGGCCGTGCTGGTCGTAGGTCGCGCGCTTCTGCGCGTCGCTCAGGATCTCGCAGGCTTCCTTGGCTTCCTTGAAGCGCTCTTCCGCCTCGGCATCGTTCGGATTGCGATCCGGGTGAAACTTCATGGCGAGCCGACGGTAGGCCTTCTTGATGTCGGCCTCCGTCGCGTTCTTCGGCACGTCGAGAATTTTGTAGTAGTCGCGCTTAGACATGCCCACCCATGCTGCCGGCTTGCTCTGCCCGGACCCCCGCCGGCAACTTTATGATGCCTTGCGGTTCTTGTCTTTGACCTCCTCGAACTCGGCATCGACGACATCGTCCTTGCCGGACTTGCCGCCCGAAGCCTCGCCGCCCGCACCCGGGCCCGCGGCAGCTTCGGCACCGGCCGCACCCGCCCCCTCGGTCTGGGAGTAGGCGCGCTGCGCGATCGCGGCCGAGGCCTGCGCGAGCGCCTCGGTCTTCTTGTTGATCACGTCCTTGTCGTCGCTCTTCAGCGCCGTGCGCAGATCCGACATCGCGGATTCGACCTGCACGCGCTCCTCGCCGCTTACCTTGTCGCCGAGGTCCTTCAGGGACTTCTCGACGCCGTGGATCAGGGCATCGGCCTTGTTGCGCGTCTCGACGAGCTCGCGGAAGCGCTTGTCCTCTTCGGCGTGCGCCTCGGCATCGCGCACCATGCGCTTGATCTCTTCCTCATTCAGGCCGCTCGAGGCCTTGATGACGATCTTCTGTTCCTTGCCGGTGGCCTTGTCCTTGGCGGACACGTTGAGAATACCGTTGGCATCGATGTCGAAGGACACCTCGATCTGCGGCATGCCGCGCGGCGCTGAGGGAATATCCGACAGGTCGAACTTGCCGAGCGACTTGTTGTCGCCGGCGCGGTCGCGCTCGCCCTGCAGGACGTGAATCGTCACCGCCGTCTGATTGTCATCGGCGGTCGAGAACGTCTGCGCGGCCCGGGTCGGGATCGTGGTGTTCTTCTCGATGAGCTTGGTCATGATGCCGCCCAGCGTCTCGATGCCGAGCGACAGCGGCGTCACATCGAGCAGCAGCACGTCCTTGACCTCACCCTGCAGCACGCCCGCCTGGATGCCCGCGCCGATCGCGACCGCCTCATCCGGGTTCACGTCCTTGCGCGGCTCCTGGCCGAAGAAGTCCTTGACGTACTTCTGCACCAGCGGCATGCGGGTCTGGCCGCCGACGAGGATGACTTCGGCCACGTCCTTGCCAGCAAGCCCCGCGTCCTTGAGCGCGATGCGGCAGGGCTCGATGGTCTTCTTCACCAGATCCTCGACTAAGGACTCCAGCTTCGCACGCGTCAACTTGATGTTGAGGTGCTTCGGCCCCGAGGCATCTGCCGTGATGTACGGCAGGTTCACATCGGTCTGCTGGGTCGAGGACAGTTCGATCTTGGCCTTCTCAGCGGCCTCTTTCAGGCGCTGCATGGCGAGCGGGTCCTTGCGGACATCGACGCCCGACTCCTTGAGAAACTCTTCGCCCAGGAAGTTGATGACGCGCAGGTCGAAGTCCTCGCCCCCGAGGAACGTGTCCCCGTTGGTCGAGAGCACTTCAAACTGACGCTCCCCATCGACCTCCGCGATCTCGATGATCGACACGTCGAAGGTGCCGCCGCCCAGGTCATAGACGGCGATCTTGCGATCCCCGCCCTGCTTGTCGAGCCCGTAGGCGAGTGCCGCCGCGGTCGGCTCGTTGATGATGCGCTTCACTTCCAGACCGGCGATGCGGCCGGCGTCCTTGGTCGCCTGGCGCTGCGAGTCGTTGAAATAGGCCGGTACGGTGATCACCGCATCGGTCACCGGCTCACCGAGGTAGTCCTCGGCGGTCTTCTTCATCTTCATGAGCACGCGCGCCGAGATCTCGGGCGGTGCCATCTTCTTGCCCTGCACGTCCACCCAGGCATCGCCGTTGTCGGCCTTGACGATCTTGTACGGCACCATCTTGATGTCGCGCTGCACCACCTCGTCGGTGAACTTGCGGCCGATGAGCCGCTTCACCGCGAACAGCGTGTTCTGCGGATTGGTGACCGCCTGACGCTTGGCCGGCTGGCCGACCGTGACTTCGCCGTCCTTGGTGAAGGCGACGATGGACGGGGTCGTGCGATCGCCCTCGCTGTTCTCGATCACGCGGGGATTGCCACCTTCCATGATGGCGACACACGAATTCGTCGTGCCGAGGTCGATGCCGATCATCTTTGCCATGGG
This sequence comes from Steroidobacteraceae bacterium, assembly GCA_035517435.1. Lineage (GTDB taxonomy): Bacteria > Pseudomonadota > Gammaproteobacteria > Steroidobacterales > Steroidobacteraceae > JASHUC01. The sequence continues at coordinate 7,589 of DATIYV010000056.1, forward strand.
ATTCCTCCGAATAACACTAGGGTGGGTGCGCTGCGCGACGAATCAAGGGTTAGCGGGCGCGCGGGCCACAATGACCCGCGCCGGCCGCAGCAGCCGTCCGTTCAATTCATAACCGCGCTGCACGACCTGCAGCACGGAGTTGGGTTCAGCGGTCGCCGACTCCTGGGTGAGCACCGCCTCGTGCAGCGCCGGATCAAAGGGCTGGCCCAGGGGATCGACGGGCTTGATGTTCAGCTTCTCGAAGGCTTTCTGCAGCAGCTTCAGGGTTGCGCGCTGGCCCTCGGCCAGGCTCTTCGCATCCGCCCGCGGGGCGCTCTCCACCCCGGCCTCCAGACTGTCCTGCACCGGCAGCAGCTCGACCGCGAACTTCTCCAGTCCGAAGCGGCTCGCATTCTCCACATCCCGCGCGGCGCGCTTTCGCACGTTGTCGATCTCGGCGAGGCTCCTTAGGTACTGGTCGCGCTGCGCGGCGGCGCGCTGCTCAGCCTCCGCGAGGAGCCGCTCGAGCTCGGCTACTCGGGCCGCCTCGGCCGGATCCAGGCGATCCATCCCTGATGCCAAGTCCTCGGCCTCACCAGATCCCATCAAGTTTCCCTCCAGATTCAACGACTTATATATTTATCGCGGACACGGCAGCACGCCGCAAACCCGCCTCAAGTCGCAGAGCATGAGGATCAGCGGCGGGAATTCAAGGCGGCGCCGAGTAATTTTGCGGTGACGTCGACGATGGGGATCACGCGCTCGTACGCCATGCGCGTAGGTCCGATCACGCCCAGCACCCCGACCACCTGATCGCCCACGGAGTACGGGGCGGTCACGACGCTGCAGTCATCGAGGATCTGGTAGCCGGACTCGTGGCCGATGAAGATCTGGATGCCCTCCCCGCGCAGGCTCTGATCGAGCAGGTGCAGAAAGTCGCGCTTCTCATTGAAGGCTTCAAACAGGCGCCGCAGCTTCTCGACACTCGAGAGCTCGCCCACGCCCATGAGATTGGTCTCACCGGCGATCACGTACTCCATGGGCGCCGGCTCGCCGGTATCGAAGAGCTGCTGCGCGACCGTGATGGCATCGAGCATCACCTGATTCATGTGCTCGCGCGTCTCGCGCAGCTGACGCAGGATCTCCTGGCGCACTTCCGGCAAGTTGCGGCCATGGAACTGGTCGTTGAGGAAGTTGGCGGCGCGCCGCAGCTCATCGGAGGTGTAATGCCGCTCGAGCTGGATGATGCGGTTTTGCACCTCGCGGTCGTTCAGCACCAGCACCGCCAGCACGCGGTTCTCCGAGAGCACGACGAACTCGATGCGGGTGATCGCAGACTGCTGCACGTTGGGCAGCGTCACCACCCCGGCCAGCTGCGTGACGCTCGAGAGCAGCTGAGATGCCGCCGACACCAGTGTCTTGGAGTTGTCGACGCGGCTATCGAGATGCCGGCGCAGCTCGGTGACGGCGCTCGAGTCGAGCGGCTGCACGCGCACCAGCGTATCGACGAAGAAACGGTAGCCCTTGTCCGTGGGCACGCGGCCGGCCGAGGTGTGGGGCGAGGCGACGAAGCCCAGCTCCTCGAGGTCCGCCATGACGTTGCGGATGGTGGCCGAACTTAAGTTCAGCCCGCTGTCGCGCGAGAGTGCGCGCGAGCCGACCGGCTGACCGTCGCGGATGTAGCTCTCCACCAGCACGCGCAACAGGCTTTGCGCGCGCTCGTTCAAGCCCTCATCCCGAGCATCGTGGGACATGACTCCTGACGCTAACGACGCACGCCGGGGCCGTCAAGCAGCGCGGCACACGTGGCGATTGCGTCGATTGGCGCTCAGTTTTGGCCCTTGGGACATGCCCGGCCGCGTGTTACAACAGGCCGCCGGTCAGCGGGCCGGTTTGCTTGCAGGGGGTCAGTCGCGATGGGGTTTCCCGTGCGCGTCTGCGGCTTCATCGGGCGCTACAGCGATCCGCGCGTGGAGGAATCCATCGCGCAGCTGCTGCCATTGCTCGC
>DATIYV010000057.1:0-29413 GCA_035517435.1 Steroidobacteraceae bacterium
TGCGGTGGGCGGTGAGCATTTCCATCGCAACGCCGGCCACATCGCGCGTGAATTCGATCGTATCGGCGGACGTGACCGTACCGCTGTAGACGATCTTGAGCGGCATGCCCTGATAGCTCAGGTTCTCGACGAAGCTCACCTTGTCGCCGTCGACCTTTCCTTCCGTGATCTCGGTATCGCCGTTGGCGGATTTGGCGTGGCCGGTGAGTTGGCTGCCCTTGGCGGTGAACGTGTAGGTGTACTCCTGCTTGCCGATCTGGGTGTCGAACGATGCCGTCCAGGTGCCCGAGACGTCAGGCGCGCCGCCAGCGAAGCCGGCCGAGGCGCATAGGAGCGCGATGGGTGCGAGCGCGAGCAGCAGCGTGTGCCGAAGAGTTCGAGTCATCATGAGCCTTCCCCCGTGTATTTGAGTGATCTCCAGCGAAATGTAGCCCGTCACGCGGCGGCACAACTTATGGCGTTGGCGGAGCGACCGACTCCTGCCCGTTCACGACGGTATTGCGGTCATTCTGCATGCAGTCCCCATGAATCAGCCGATCCACTGTGGTAACCCGTTTATAAGGCAGCGTGACGGTGAAGGGCCGGGTCAGGTTGACCGGATCGACGATGGTCAGGACATCCTCGAGGCGATCCCTGCCGATTTTGCGGATGCGCTCGGCAAAGTGGGCATCGGCATTGAGGGGCAGGAGCTGGGGATCCACCGCGATCGTCTCAATCACGAGGGTATCGCCCTCCCAGTGTCCGGTCGAGTCGCCCCAGGGTGTCGGCCAGATCTCATCGGTTGGCAGATGCCCGCGCCCATCGGTGTACACGTGCCGGATCTCGCGTCCGCCGAAAATGAACACGGTCTGCTCCGGTGTGCTCAGCACCTCGAAGGGCCAGGGCGATTCCATGACGAATGGGAAGTAGAAGCCGCATTCCTTGGTGGGCTTTGCCTTCTGTGCCTCTCGCGCCGCTTGTGCGCGCTTCTGCCCAGCGGCACTCAGTGGCAAATCCTTCAACAGCAGAAAAGTGACTCCCGGTTGAGGGTCAAAGCCGTTGCGCAAGCCAGTCTTGTTCCACAGGCCGTCATCGACCATCCAGATCCCGGTCCAGTCAGGCAGGCGGGCGAACACGCGCTGTCGCTCCACAGGCGGTTGCGCGGCAGGCGTCCACGCCGCGACCAGAAGTAGCACCAGGAGCGAAGCCGTGCGGCGGATCATCACTGCGGACTTTTCTTGCCTAACGCCCGACCATCGGCGCTCACGGCCGAAATGAAATCAGCCGCAGGGGTGCCGTCACGCGCCGGATGCACAGTGACTTCGATCTTGTCCCCGGGTTTGAGTGTCCCGGGCTTCCAGCCACCGGAGAGCACCTGGAATGGCGATGCCATCTCGATGCTCCATTCCTGCTCCCTTTGATCACCCGCACTCGCTGCCTCGACCGGAACCAGCAGCTGGATGAAGCAGTGCGGGTTGGTCCATTGGAACTGCTTGACCGTGCCGTGCAGCATCACTGTTTTGGTCGAATCCCACAGCGCCGCCGAATGGTGCGCGAGACACGGAGCGCAGGCCATCAGCAACGCGACGGCGAGGAGCGGGCGGCGCGGCGGCGTCTCAAACATAGGTGGCAGATTCGAGCAGCAACACTGGCTTGTGTCCACTCGCGTTTGCGCCTGCCTCGACGCGCAAAAAAAACCCCGCCAGAGGCGGGGTTTAGAGGCTTTCAAGTCTCACTCATCGACCGGGTCAATCGTTGTCAGCTCCGGCGCCGTCGTCACAGGCTTCAATTCTTTTGCAGAACCGGTTGGAACCTGGAGCCCCGCTCCGCCCGAAGTATCCAAGGCTGCGTGTCAATCCACGCTGTGTGATTCCAGATGGCGCCTAAATGTGGCGGCCACCGTGCCGTGCCTGTGTCGATCGCCCGCGTTTCTATACTTGTACTGTCTCCTTGATGTTGTTCGCTCCCCGCATTCGCGATCGGAGCGATCCATCAGATATGCAGCAAGGCCGATGCCATGCTTCAAATCTTCCTAAGAAACCGTGACTTGCTACAACTCGTGGACCTTGTCCACATTGCAATTGTATACAAACTCGACGGCTTGTACATGTGACATTTCTGCGACAGGTGGGGCTCGAGGCACCTCTCAGCGAGGCAAGCGGACCGAAAAGCGGGCACCCGAGCCGTCCGGGAGGTCCGAAGCTGCGGCGCTGCCCCCGTGGTAATGGGCGATGAGCCGGACAATGTAAAGCCCGAGCCCGAAATGCGGCCGGCTGTCGCTGCCGGGGCGCGATTGCCACAGGGACTCGAACAGCCGGCTTCGGATCTCGGGCGGCAGTGTCGGTCCCGGGTTGTCAACTTCTACGACAGCCGCGGCCGGCTCCAGGCGCAGCCGCACGGTGATCCTGCCAGCCTCGGGACTGAAATCGACAGCGTTATCAATGAGCTTGTCGAGCATCTGCAGAATGAGGTCGGGTGCGCCGCTCAACTCGACCGCTTCGCCCGGAAGCTCAGCCACGAACACGCGTTGCGGGAATGCGATCCGGTACGACTCGACCGCCGAGGCGAGGAGTGCCGTGAGATCGAAGCGCGTCCGCTCGGCCGCGCCGATCGCCTCCTCGACGCGCGTTGCGGCGCCCATGGCGAGCAGGATGGCGTGCAGGCGATCGCTGCCCTCGCGCGCGCGCGCGGCGTAGGTGCGGGCGGCGGCTGTCGTGGCTTCCGACTCCAGGTTCTCGAGCGAGGAGCGCACGATCGTGAGCGGCGTGCGGATCTCGTGCGCGAGCTTGCCGGCGAGCGTGCGCAGATAGCTGGTGTACTCATCGAGCCGGGCGAGGAGCGTGGCGAAGCTGCGCGCCACATCGCCCAGCTCATCGCCCGAATTCGTTTCCGGGAACGTGGTGACGAGACCCTCGCGCGTCAGGGCCGTCTCGCTCGCGCGGCGCAGGCGCGCCAGGCGCCAGGCGAGCCAGCCGGCGAAGCTGAACATGAGCAGTACCGCGCCGGCACTCGTCAGCAGCGTGAAGTTCAGCAGCTTCGTCAGCGCGTGATCGCGCAGCGTGAGCCACCGGTCCGCGGTCTGCACGACCTGCAGCGAGCCGATCGCATGGGCGTGCGTCAGGTCATCGATGCGGGCATTGGCATCGACGTAGCGCCGATCGCCTCGCCGCTCGAGCACACGGCGGTAGAGGCGCGAGAGGATGCCGCGCTCGGCGGCGCTGTCGAGCGGTGCACCCAGCTGATCGAGGAGACTGAGCGGTGCGCCGCTCACGTTGACCACCGTGATCCGCAGTCCCGGCTGCATGAACTGCGCGAGATAGGCGTTGAGCTCGGGGGCGGCCGCGATGAGCCGTGCTTGTGGGGCGAGGGATTGCCGGTCGAGCGTGCCGAAGCTCTCCGGCTCGGCTCCCACCGTGTCCCGGTCATCGACCAGCACGCCAAAGCGCAGTCCCAGCATCGACAGCGGGATGCGAAGCTCGATGCGGTAGCCGCCGGGCATCAGGCCCCACGCGCCTTCGATTCGCGGCTCCTGCACTGCGACGCGCCGGCCGTACTCGCGCAGTTCGATGCGCCGGGCACGCACGGGTCCCGGGCCGGTGGAGCCGATGAAGACCTGGTGCGCGCTGCCCGCAGGATCATCGAAGGCGAGCCACACGCGATCGCCGAAACCGGATGAATCCAGCGGATCGCTCTGGGGCGCATCGAAGACCACGACTTTGTCGTGCACTTCGAGGAGGAGGTAGAGGGTGCGCTCGTGCACACCGCCGATCATGCGCAGGGATGCCTCGCCGTGCGTCACGGTGCGCCACGCGAGACTTGTGCGCGGCCACTCATCCGCGTTGCCATCGAGGAACGGGGCGCTCGCGAGCAGAATCGGCTGCAGATCGGGCGCGCCGGCCAGCTCGGGCCCAGGATCGTGTGCGGCGCGATACAGCAGATCCGTCCGTCCCTGGAGCGACGCAGCCAGCGTACGTGCCATGGTCGCCAGCGCCTGCTGCTCACCCTCGCGCAACGCCGCCTCCATCTCGCGCGCGTACTGACAGCCCGCGAACGGAAGCACGAGGGTCGCGAGCCCGAGCAGCAGCAGTTTCAGTCGCAGCGACATGCAGGGAGCCGGCGCGAGAGCGCCGGGCTCAGGCGACCCATCGATAACCCATGCCGTACACGGTCTGGATCGCGTCGAATTTCGGCTCGACCACCTGAAACTTGCGCCGGATGCGCTTCACGTGCGAGGTGATGGTGTTGTCATCCAGCACCACGTTGGCCGCATCCATCAGCTGCTGGCGATTCTTGACGTGTCCCGGATGACGCGCGAGCGCGTGCACGATCCAGAACTCCGTGAGCGAGAGCGCCACCGGCTCGCCTTCCCATTGCGCTTCAATGCGCTCGGTGTCGAGCGTGAGCGCACCGCGGCGCAGCGTCTGCTCATCCGCCGTCGGCCGCCGCAGCGCCTCCACGCGCCGGAACAGCGCGTTCACGCGCGCGATCAGGTGCGCGAGGCTCAAGTCCTTGGTGAGGAAATCGTCGGCGCCGAGGCGCAATCCCGAGACGGCATCGATCTCGCTGTCGCGCGCGGTGAGGAAAATGATGGGCAGCTGTGCCGAGAGCGCCCTCAAGCTCCGGCACAGCTCGAAACCGCCCTCCGGCTCATCCGCCAGCGAGATGTCGATCACTGCCAGATCCGGCAGGCGCGCGCTGAAGGCCGCCAGTGCCTCCTTGCGGTGGCCATAGGTGCGCACCGCGTAGCCCTCGCGCGTGAACGCCGCGGCGTAGTTGTCGCGGATGGCGGGCTCGTCCTCGACGATGGCGATGAGTTTCATGGGAGCGCGTGCAACGCTGTATTTGAAGATATTAGCGCACGGATCGGGCCGCGGCGCGAACGCCATGATTCGCCAGAATTGCGTGCTTGCGCCGCCATTTTCGCGGCGCTCAATCGATGCATGGACAAGCAGCAATCCGATGGGAGCGAGCCCGTGAGCCAGCGTGTGCACCTGGTGATCGACTGGCTCGCGCTCGTGACGCTGGTTTGTCTCGGCATCGTTTGGGGCGCTTAGGAACGCTCGCGATGCGATGCCGCACCCGGCGGGCTGACTGGCCCTTTGCGCCACCGCAGATTCTCGTGCCGAGCTGCGGGCGCCGGGAGTGCTCCCCTGCCGCACGCAGCCTGCGGGGGCGGCTCAATCGTTCCAGCTGTTGGCTTTCGCAGCGAAATCGGCGCTCTGGGGCCTCACCACGCAGAACTTCTGCCCCGAGGGAGCCTGCATGACCCACCAGGTGCGGATCTGCACCACGCGCCGGGCGCCGAGCTTCTCCAGGCGCCGCACTTCCGCCTCGATGTCGTCGGTCTCGATATCCAGGTGCACGCGGCTCTCGTGGCTCACCTGCTGCACTTCGACGTGCAGCCCCGCGGCGCCGCTCTCGAGCAGGCGATAGCTCGCATTGGCCGGGTCATCGCTCTTCTTGACGGCATAGCCGAGAGCGTTGCCCCAGAAGGCGCTCGCCGCATCCAGATCGTCGGTCCGGCAGTCGATGATGAATCCCGCAAGGCGACTCTTGTGCATAGGGCTCTCTAGAACGCGCTGTGGCCGGTCAGCTCGCGGCCGATCGTCAGCTGATGGATGGTCTCGGTGCCTTCGTACGTGATGACGCTCTCGAGATTGAGCATGTGGCGCACGGGTGAGTATTCGACACTGATTCCGGCGCCACCCAGCATGTCGCGGCAGTCACGCGCCACATCGAGCGCCATGCGGCAGTTGTTCCACTTCGCAAGTGAGACGTGCGCGGGCGTCATTGCACCCTGATCCTTGAGCCGCCCCAACTGCAGCGCGAGCAGCTGCGCGGTCGTGATCCGCCGCGACATATCCGCCAGCCGCAGCTGGATGGCCTGAGTCTGGGCGAGAGGCCGGCCGAAGAGCGTGCGTGTGGCCGTGTAGTCCAGCACCTGCTTCAGGCACGCCTGGGCCGCACCGATCACTCCCCAGGCGATGCCGTAGCGCGCCTGGGTGAGGCACGACAGCGGACCCTTCAGGCCCGCCGCGGCCGGCAGTCGATTGCGCTCCGGTACCACCAGATCCTCGAAGTAGAGTTCCGAGGTGACGGAGGCGCGCAGCGAGAATTTGTGCTCGACGTCGCGGGCGCTGAAGCCGCGCATTCCCTTTTCCACCACGAAGCCGCGGATGCCGCCTTCGGTCTGCGCCCACACGATCGCAAGGTCCGCGATCGAGCCGTTGGTGATCCACATCTTGGCGCCGTTCAGCACCCAGTCCCCGCCTCGCTGGCGCGCGTGGGTCTTCATGTTGGCGGGATCAGAGCCGCCGTGCGGCTCGGTCAGGCCGAAGCAGCCGATCAGCTCTCCGCGCGCCATGCGCGGCAGCCACTGCGTGCGCTGCTCCTCGCTGCCGAAGGCGAAGATCGGATACATGCACAGCGAGGATTGCACGGAGACGAAGCTGCGAAGCCCGGAATCCCCGCGCTCCAGCTCGCGGCAGATGAGCCCGTAACTCACCGCATTCAAGCCCGCGCAGTCGTAGCCCTGTATCGAGGAGCCGAGCAGCCCGAGTGAGGCGATCTGCGGCACCAGTTCGCGCGGAAAACGCTCGTGCTCGAAGCAGTCGGCGATGATCGGCAGCACCTCGGCATCGACGAAGCGCGCCACGGACTCTTGAACCAGTCGCTCCTCGTCGCTGAGCAGCGCCTGTACGTGGTACAAATCCAGCGGATCCATCGGCTCATTCTCGCACGAGCACGACGGCCTTGCCGATCGTGCGGCTGCTCTCCACCTGCCGATGCGCATCGGCGATGCGCTCGAGCGGCACTGTCAAACTCACGTGCGGCCTGAGCAGTCCCGCATCGACGAGCCGGGCAATGCCCGAGAGGATTTGTCCCGGGCGCTCCGGCTCGAGCTCATGCGCCGTCGGTATTCCCATGAACTCGTAGTGCACGCTGACGTTGCGATACAGGAGCGAGCGCCCGTGACCGTCGGTCTCCGAGCCGAGGATGGTGACGACCTGACCGTTGATCGCGGCGCAGTCCAGGCTCTGCGTGAACACCGCGCCGCCCACGGTATCGAGGATCACCGGCAGTCCCTTGCCACCGCTCAGAGCCTTCACGCGCTCCACCACATCCTCGTTGCGATAGTCGATGACTTCGTGCGCCTTCACGATGTCGCGGCAGAAAGCGATCGATTCGGGGCGGGCCGCCGTAGTGATGACGCGGCAGCCATGCAGCCGCGCGAGCTGCACCGCAATGTGTCCCACGCCGCCGGCGCCAGCGTGCACCAGCACATCCTGTCCCGGCCCGATCCGCGCCCGCAGGTGAAGCGCCTCCCAGGCCGTCTGACTGACGAGGGGGAGCGCTGCCGCGGTGGCGTGATCGACGCTTGCGGGCTTGCGCGCTGCACTGCGCGCATCGAGCGCCACGAATTGCGCGTTCGCGCCGTCGCGGAACAGGTTCGCCGTGGCGAATACCTCATCGCCGGACTTGAAGCCGCGCACCGCAGGACCACAGCGCACCACGACTCCGCTCACGTCGTAGCCCAGCACGAGCGGGAATTTTCGCGGTGCGCCGCCGCCGCGACGGGCCTTCACGTCGACGGGATTGACCGAGGTGGCGTGGACCTCGACCAGCATGTCGCTGGGGCGCAGCGCGGGCTCGGGCAGCTCGCGCAGCTGCAGCACTTCCGGGCCGCCGTGGCCGTCTTGAACGATCGCGCGCATATGGAGCGCTCTTTTAGCTCATCTGGCGGCGCGGCTCCACCCGGGCAGCGCTAGAATCGCGCGCGATGAAAATTCCCGAGATCATCATCGTCGAGACCGTGCACCAGCCGGGGAGCCTGGCGAGCGTGCTGCAGGTGATCGCCGACGCCGGCTTCACGATCGAGCATCTGACCGCGGTCAAGCGCGAGCAGGGGCGCACGCTCTGGGAGATCACGCTGGAGCTCGATGAGGCGACCGATCGCACGCTCTACGATCGCATCAGCCAGCTGCCCACCGCGCGCTTCATCGGCAAGTCCGACCGCGTCTTCAACCGTCACCGGGGCGGCAAGATCCGCATGGTGGCGAGCCATCCGATCAATACGCTGCAGGTGCTGCGCGACATCTACACACCGGGTGTGGCGCGGGTGTGCATGGCGATCAGGGCCGATCCGCAGAAGATCCACGACTACACGAGCCTGGATGCCACCGTCGCGATCGTCACCAACGGCACGGCGATTCTGGGACTGGGCGATATCGGCCCCGAGGCAGGGCTGCCGGTGATGGAGGGCAAGGCCGCGCTGTTCGCCGAGCTCGCGGGCCTGACCGGCGTGCCGATCCTGCTCACGGCGCGCGATCCGCGCACGGTGATTGAGACGGTGTGCGCGATCGAGAAGTCCTTCGGCGCGATTCAGCTCGAGGACTTCGCAGCTCCCGAATGCTTCGAGATCGAGGCCGGTCTGCGCGCGCGGCTCGGCAAGCCCGTGCTGCACGATGATCAGCACGGCACGGCCGTCGTGACGCTCGCGGCGCTGGTCAACGCGACGCAGCGCGTGGGCAGGAGCCTGCGCACCAGCACAGTCGGGCAGATCGGACTCGGCGCCGCCGGCACGGGAATCGTGCGGCTGCTGCGGGCTTACGGGGTACGCCAGGTGCTCGGCGCCGACCGCAATCCTCAGGCGATCGCGCGCATCGAGGCGCTGGGTGCGAACGCGGCCACGCTCGAGGACATCATGGCGCGCGCGGACATCGTGGTGGCGACCACCGGTGTGCGCAACCTCATCAAGCCGGAACTGGTCCGGCCCGGACAGATCATCCTCGCGCTCTCCAATCCCGATCCGGAGATCGATCCGCTCGCAGCGATGCAGCGCGGTGCGGCCTTTGCGGCCGATGGCAAGGGCATTAACAACGTGCTGGCGTTTCCCGGACTGTTCAAGGGCGCACTCGCCGCACGCGCGCCTCAGTTCACCGACGCGATGCTGATGGCGGCAGCCGATACGATTGCGCGGCTCGCAGGCGGGGAGGATCTGGTGCCGGATCCGCTCGATAAGAGCGCGCACGAAGCCATCGCCGCCGCGGTACGCGCGGCGGCGAGTGGCGAGCCGATGATTTAGGCCGCTTCGGCCAGCATGCCGCGCAGCTTCGAGAGCGCGTTGCTCTCGATCTGGCGGATGCGCTCGGCGGAGACGCCGTACTTGGCGGCAAGCTCGTGCAAGGTCGCCTTGTCCTCGCCGATCCAGCGCTGACGCATGATGTCGCGGCTGCGCTCATCAAGCTGCTCGAGCGCCTCGTGCAGCCGCTCGGTCGAATCCTGATCCCACTCCTCCGCCTCGACGCGGTCGGCGGGATCGGCTCCGGGCGCCGCAAGATACGCCGCCGGGCTTGCAACCAGCTCTTCGCTATCCGTCTCGGGCGCCGGATCGAATGACAGGTCACGCGCCGACAGGCGCTGCTCCATCTCGGTAACTTCGGCTGTGCTGACACCGAGGTCCCTGGCGACGGCGAGCGTTTCCTCGCTCGAGAGCCAGGCGAGATTCTTCTTCATGCGCCGCAAATTGAAGAACAGCTTGCGCTGCGCCTTGGTGGTGGCGACTTTGACGAGCCGCCAGTTGCGCAGCACGTACTCATGAATCTCCGCGCGGATCCAGTGCACGGCAAAGGACACCAGCCGCACGCCGAGCGTCGGGTCGAAGCGCTTCACCGCTTTCATCAGGCCAACGTTGCCCTCCTGGACCAGGTCGCCCAGGGGCAGGCCATAACCGCCATAGCCGCGCGCGATGTGTACGACGAAGCGCAGGTGCGAGAGCACCAGCTCGCGCGCCGCCTCGAGGTCGTTATCGCGGTGGAAGCGCAGCGCAAGTTCCTGCTCGTGCTCGCGGGTAAGCACCGGGATGCGGCTCACGCGCTCGAGATAGGCATCGAGACTCGCGAGCGGACCGGTCAGCGCGCCACTGGCGAGCTCGGGGCTGCGGGGCATCAAGGCGGTCGATGCGGTCATGGGTGATGGTTCCTCCCGTGGAACGCGATTTTAGCAGTCGCGCAATTAGAGTGCTAAGGGCGCCCGGGAGTTCCGCCCAAAATGTGCTTTAAGCACTTAAGGATCAGGTACTTAGACGCGCGGCTGGATGCGCCAGAGGTGCCGGGCTGTCGAGATGAAGGCCCCGAGCCAACCCAGCACGGCCGCGCCCAGGAGCAGGACGCCCACGTCGTGCGGATCCGGCCCGGCCAGGGCGAAATGACTCCCGTAGAGGCCCGAGAGCCGGGAGACGGGATCGGCGAGGGCGGCGCGAGCGCCGGCACTGATGCCCCAGGCGAAAAGTCCCCCGGTGAGTCCATAGAGCACCCCGGTGTACAGGAACGGGCGACGCACGAAAGCGTTGGAGCCGCCGACCAGCTTGGTCACCTCGATCTCGGCCCGCCGGCCCTGAATCTCCAGGCGGATGGTGTTGCCGATGACCGCGGCCACGCCAATGCCCAGCAGGATCGCCGTGATGAGGAGTACCCGCTCGAGCAGCACCAGGATCGCGTTGAACCGCAGTACCCAGTCGGCATCGCTTTGCACGAGGTCCACTTCGGGCCAGGCGGTGAAATAGCGCTGCAGGGCATCGAGCGCCGCTGGCGAGCTGCCGTCTGCCGTGGGCGTGACGTGCAGGACATGCGGCAGCGGATTATCGGGCAGCGCCTTCAGCGCATCGCCAAATCCCGAGTACTTGCGAAACTCCACGAGCGCCTCATCGGAGGTGATGACGTTGGCGGAGGCCACCCCGCTTCTCTGGCGGGCGCTGCGCGCAAGCTGCTGCACCTTGTCGAGGGATACGCCGGGTTTGAAGAACACCGACATGTCGACCGCATCCGCAAAGCCGCCGGTTGCGACCTGGGCATTGGAGACAAAGAGCTTCAGTCCAAGCGGCAGCGACAGCGCAAGGCCGATGACCAGCATCGTGAGCAGCGTCGACAGTGGATTGCGGACGAGCCGGCCGAGGGAGCCGAGCAGCGCCTGTACGTGCCGCGTGATCCAGATGGTGATCATGCTCAGCGGCTCGCAGTCATGCTCGGCAGCGGCTGCTCACCGCTGCCCTGGATGCGGCCGGCCTCGAGCACGATCGCCCGCTGAGCGAACTGCTGCACGACGTGCAGGTCGTGGGTGGCGACCACCACCGTCACCCCGACTTCCTGAAAGCGCTTGAAGACGCGCATCACTTCCAGGGCCAGATCCGGATCCAGATTTCCGGTGGGCTCATCGGCGATCAGTACCTGCGGCTTGATCACCACGGCACGCGCGATCCCGACGCGCTGCTGCTCGCCCACCGAGAGCTCGAGCGGCAAGGCGCGCTCGCGACCCAGGAGGCCCACCTGATCGAGCGCGGCGCGCACGCGCTTGTCGGTTTCCTTCAGCGGTGTGCCGGCGACCACGAGGGGCAGCGCCACGTTGTCGAACACCGGACGGTCATCGAGCAGCATGTGGTCCTGGAACACCACGCCGATCGTCCTGCGGTAGGCGGGGATGTGCCGCGCCCTGAGCACGCCTAAGTTGCGTGCACCGACCATCACGGTGCCGCGCGTCGGACGCTCGGTGAGCGCGAGGAGCTTGAGCACCGTGCTCTTGCCCGCTCCCGAGCGGCCGGTGAGAAACACCATCTCACCCGTGCCGACTTCGAAGCTCACACCCGCGAGTGCCTCGCGCCCGTTCGGATAGCGCTTCACCACATGGTCGAAGACGATCATGCCGGCTCACCCCCGACCAGGGCTGCTGCGAATCCCGCTGCATCGAACTCATCGAAGTCTGCGGCCTGCTCGCCGATGCCGATGTAGCGGATCGGCAGGCCCAAACGGCGTGCGATCGCGATGACGATGCCGCCCTTGGCGGTGCCGTCGAGCTTGGTGAGCACGATGCCCGTGACACCTACGGCCTCGTGGAACTGCAGCGCCTGCTGCAGGGCGTTCTGGCCCTGGTTCGCATCGAGCACCAGCAGTACTTCGTGAGGCGCGGAAGGATCCACGCGCTGGATCACCCGCTTCACCTTCTTCAGCTCTTCCATCAGATGCGACTGGCTGTGCAGACGCCCCGCGGTATCGGCCAGCAGCACATCGATGCCGCGCGAGCGGGCCGACTGCAGAGCATCGAAGACGACGGCACCGGGATCTGCGCCAGTTTGCTGGGCGGCGACTGCGACGCCGGCGCGCTCTCCCCAGACGTTGAGCTGCTCGATCGCCGCGGCCCGGAACGTGTCCCCGGCCGCCAGCATGACGCTGTGGCCCGAGGCCCTGAGCGCCTGGGCCAGCTTGCCGATGGTGGTGGTCTTCCCCGAGCCATTGACGCCGACGACCAGAATGACGAAAGGGGTACGGCGCGAATCGATGATGAGCGGACGCGCACACGGCAGCAGGATCTGCGTGATCTCCTCGCGCAGCGCGGATGTCAGGGCCTGCACATCGGCCAATTCCTCACGCGCCACGCGCGCGCGCAGGCTCTCCAGGATCTGCCCCGTCGCCTCCACGCCCACATCGGCCATCAGCAGGCGACTTTCGAGCTCCTCGAGAATCTCCTGATCGATCTTGCGCCCACGAAACAGCTGCGCGAGGTTGAGTCGCGCCTTCAGCCGCTGCATCAGGCCGGCTCGCGGCGCCGACGGCGCGGAATCTTCGCTTTTGCGTCCGAACATGGGGTTTCTTCTCGGCGCTATTGTAGCGTTGAGGTACGCTTCCGCGCCTTGAGCAATACACCCGACAGCCGTTCCCCGAAGCGCGCGGCCTCGCACCGGCGCGGTCCGCGCACGCGCACGCTGCGCATCATCGGCGGCGAGTGGCGCGGCCGGCGCCTGCGATTCACCGCCGAGGCGGATATCCGTCCGACGCCCGATCGCGTGCGCGAGACCCTGTTCAATTGGCTCGGCATGCGCGTGCAGGGCTCGCGCTGTCTGGATCTGTTCGCGGGCAGCGGCGCACTGGGTCTCGAGGCTCTCTCGCGCGGTGCGCTCGAGGTGCAGTTCGTCGAAAGCCACCCGCAGGCGGTGCGGGACCTGCAGGCGCGTCTCGCCGAATGGCACGCCGTGGGTGCGCAGGTGAGTCGCGGCGATGCCCTGGCGTACCTTGCCGGCAGGGCGCGAGCGTTCGACATCGTCTTCCTCGATCCGCCCTACACCGGGGGCCTCCTGGGCGCAGCAGCGGCCGCGCTCACCTCGCGTGGCTGGCTGACACGCGGTGCGCTTATTTACGCGGAGTGCGCTGCCCGAACGGGCCTGCCGCCGCTGCCGCCGAGCTGGCACGAGCTCAAGGCGAAGCAGGCGGGGGAGGTCGGGTATCATCTGCTCCAGCATGAAGCGTAACGCCGTCTATCCTGGCACTTTCGACCCGATCACCAACGGGCACACCGACCTGGTGCGGCGCGCAGCTGCACTCTTCGATCGAGTCGTGGTAGCGATCGCGGCGAATTCCGGCAAGGCGCCTCTGTTTGCGCTGGAGAAGCGCATCGAGCTTGCCAAACAGGTGCTGGCGGACGTGCCGAACGTCGAGGTGACGGGCTACGCCGAGCTCACCGTGGACTACGCGCGTAAGCACGGACTCACCGTGATGATCCGCGGCCTGCGGGCTGTATCCGATTTCGAATTTGAGTTCCAGCTTGCGAATATGAACCGCCATCTCTCGCGCGACATCGAGACCGTGTTCCTGACACCGCAGGAGCAGTTCACCTTCATCTCCTCCTCACTGGTGCGCGAGATCGCCGTGCTCGGCGGTGACGTGCACGAGTTCGTCCACCCTATCGTCGAGGCGGAGCTCACGAAGCTGCGTCGGCGTCCATGACGGCACGGCATGCGATGACTGTGCGCGTGCTGTGGCTGCTCGCGCTGGGGGTTCTGCTCGGCACGCCGGCTGCCGCATTTGCGGATAGCCGCACTCCCGGACGCGCCGCGATTGCCAGCGCGCATCCGCTCGCCACGGCGGCGGGCCACGAAATTCTCGAAGCGGGCGGCAATGCCTTCGATGCGGCGATCGCCGTGGCGGCGGCGCTGGCGGTCGTCGAGCCCAATGCCTCCGGCTTAGGCGGCGGCGGG
Organism: Steroidobacteraceae bacterium; assembly: GCA_035517435.1. Classification (GTDB taxonomy): domain Bacteria; phylum Pseudomonadota; class Gammaproteobacteria; order Steroidobacterales; family Steroidobacteraceae; genus JASHUC01. The sequence goes on from DATIYV010000057.1 coordinate 14,003, forward strand.
TTCTTCCTGATTCACCGTGCGAAGGACGGCCTCGACACGATGATCGACGCCCGGGAGACCGCTCCCGGTGCTTCGACCCCGGGAATGTTTCTCGATGCCAGCGGCACTCCGATCCCGCGGCTCTCGACCGACAGCGCGCTCGCGGCCGGGATTCCCGGCGAAGTGGCGGGCTTCGGCCTGCTCGCGCGCAAGTACGGCAAGCTGCCGCTCGCGCGCGATCTGCAGCCCGCGATCCGCCTCGCGCGCGAGGGATTTCCGGTCTACCCGCGCCTCGCCGGCGGCTTTCGTTTCAAGCTCGCCGCGTTCCGCGACCAGTCCGAAGCGGCGCGCAACTTCCTCGCCAATGGCGAGCCGCCGCCGATCGGTTTCATCATCAAGCAGCCCGAGCTCGCTGCGACGCTCGAGACGCTGGCGCGCGGCGGCGCCGATGCGTTCTATCACGGCGCACTGGCGCACACGCTCGTCGAGGGGGTGCGTACCCTGCACGGCATCTGGACCGAAGCGGACCTCGCAGGCTACCGGGCGCTCGAGCGCAAGCCGATCATCGGCAGCTATCGTGGCGCGCGGATCATCTCGGCCCCGCTGCCCTCGTCGGGCGGCATTGGCCTCATCGATGCATTGAACATCCTCTCCGGTTACGACCTTGCGAAGCTCGACGCAACGACGCGCGACCATCTCATCATCGAGGCCATGCGCCGCATGCATCGCGACCGTGCGATCTACCTGGGTGACAGCGATTTCGTCAAAGTGCCGGTCGCGAAACTCGTGAGTCCCGCCTACGCGGCAAGCCAGCGGGCCAGCATCCAGCTCGATCACGCGACTTCGAGCGCCTCCCTCGGCGGAGTCGATTCCCCGCCGCCCGGCCAGCACACCACGCATTTTTCGATTCTCGATGCGGCCGGCAATCGGGTCGCAGCCACTCTCACGGTGAATCTGTGGTTCGGGTCCGGGCTCGTCGTCCCGGGCACGGGCGTGTTCCTGAACGATGAGATGGATGACTTCGCGGTCAAGCCCGGCACGTCGAATGCGTTCAGACTGCTCGGCTCCGAGGCGAACAGCATCGCGCCCGGCAAGCGCATGCTCTCCTCCTCGACGCCGACCTTCGTCGAGGCGCCCCGCGGACTCATGATCGCGGGCTCACCGGGCGGCAGCTACATCATCGGCATGGTGCTGCTCGCGACGCTCAATTTCATGGACGGAAAATCCGCCCAGGAGATCGTGAGCGCCCCGCGTATCCATCATCAGTTCATGCCGGATGTCGTCGAGTTCGAGCAGGGCGCGCTGTCGAGCGAGGAGCAGGCGGGGCTCGAGAAGCGCGGCCATATCCTGCAGGGCACCAGCCGCCGCTGGGGCAATATGGAAGTGGTTACCTGGGACTACGCGAGCGGCCGCGTCGAGGCTGCTTCCGACCCGCGGGGCGACGGCGAGGGACGGGTTTACTGACGCGCGCCTTGCGGGCGCGGCGCTTGCGCGCGATGCGCGGCAGGCGCACGCGTTCGGCCGGTGAGGGCAGTTTGCCCTCGCGCGCGAGCTCGACGGCCCGCCACAAATACCACGCCGCAGCACTGCGATACGGACTCCAGCGCTCGCCGAACAGTGCCAGCGCCTTCGGCTTCGGCATCGCGCGCAAGCCGTAAGCCAGGCGAAAGCCCATGCGCACGCCGAAATCATCCACCGGCAGCACGTCCTCGCGCGCCAGGTTGAACATCAGCAGCATCTCGACCGTCCAGCGACCGATGCCGCGCACCTGCGTCAGCCGCTCGATGATCTCGGTGTTCTCGAGCGCGACGAGAGCGTCGCGCTCCGGCACGACGCCGGCGAGCGTCTTGGCCGCGAGATCCTTGAGCGCGGCGATCTTGGCGAACGAGAAGCCGATCGCGCGCAGCTCGGCGGCCTCAACCTCGATGACCCTTGCCGGTGTCGGAAAGCTCCCCTTCCCGATATTCGACACGAATCGATTGAGGATCGACTTTGCGGCCGTGCCATTTAGCTGCTGATGCGCGATCGAGTGGGCGAGGACCTGGAACGGCGACATCTCGGCGCGGGATTCGAGATTCAGGGGGCCTACGGCCACGATGAGATCGCGCATGACCGGACAGGCATCCGAAAGGTGAGTGATGATCCGGCGCGTCACGGTCTTCGCATCACTTCTGACACGTGGGGCAGAAGTAGGTCGAGCGCTGGCCCTGCTCGATGGCGCGCACAGGGGTGCGGCAGCGGCGACAGGGGAGGCCGGCGCGCTCGTACACATAGAGGCGCTGGCGAAAATAGCCGGGCTGTCCGTCTGCGCCCACATAGTTGCGCAGCGTCGTGCCGCCAATGCGGATCGCGAGGCTCAGCACCGTACGGATCGCGCGCGCGAGGCGGTTGGCTTCATTCTGTGTGATCGAGCGTGCGGGGCGACGCGGCCGGATCCGTGCCCGAAACAACGCCTCGCTCGCGTAGATGTTGCCGACGCCCACGACCAGGTGACTGTTCATGAGCAGCTGCTTGATCGCCGTGCGCCGCTTGCGCGTGATGCGCCAGAGGTACTCGCCGTCGAATCGCTCATCGAAGGGTTCCGGTGCCAGGCGCGCGAGCAGCGGGTGCTGCGCGGGGTCGCTCGTCGTGTAGTGCACGCTGCCGAAGCGGCGTGGATCGTTGAAGCGCAGCAGGAAGCCCGAGTCGAGAATGAGATCCACGTGATCGTGCGGCACGCGCGGGGTCGCGACAGGTAACACGCGCAGGCTCCCGGACATACCGAGATGCCACAGCAGCGTTCCTTGGGTGAGGTTGATCAGGAGGTACTTGGCACGCCGGCCGGCGGTGAGCACTTCCTGGCCGGCGAGTTGAGCCGGAAGTTCCCGCGGCACTCGCCAGCGCAGCCGCGGCTCGTGGACTTCGAGCGCGACGATGCGACGGCCGAGGATGTGGGGCTCGACTCCCCGCCGCGTAGTCTCGACTTCGGGGAGCTCAGGCACGGAGGCGTCCGCGCCTTACTTGATCTTCGATTCCTTGTACGCGACGTGCTTGCGCACGACCGGATCGAATTTCTTCACTTCGAGCTTATCGGGGTGCAGGCGCTTGTTCTTCGTGGTCACGTAGAAGTGACCGGTGCCGGCCGAGGACAGGAGCTTGATCTTCTCGCGCATGGCTTACGACTCCGTCAGATCTTCACGCCCTGGGCGCGCATCTCGGCGACGATGACTTCGACGCCCTTCTTCTCGAGCGTGCGCATGCCGCGGGTGGAAACGCGCAGCGTCACCCAGCGCTTCTCGGTCTCGAGCCAGAAGCGCTGCGTGTGCAGGTTCGGCAGGAAGCGGCGGCGCTTCTTGTTGTTGGCGTGGGACACGCGGTTACCAACAGCCGGGCGTTTGCCCGTGATCTCACACACGCGAGACATAGGATACGGCCTTCAGTTTCAAGGAGTTAGCACTCGGTGGGGATCTGGACCCCCTCACCGGGGCCGGAACTTATACCAGCCCGCCCCGGGACGTGCAAGGTCGCCGGTCTACCGCCTGGGCCAGACGCCCCTAGAGCAAACCCCGCTCCGCAAAGGACAGACAGCAGCCGGCGCCCACAATCACGTGATCGAGGACCCGCACGTCGATGAGGGCGAGAGCCTCGCGCAACCGCCGCGTAATCAGCTCATCGGCCTGACTGGGCTCGGCGACTCCGGAAGGGTGATTGTGGGCCAGGATGACGGCTGCGGAGTTGTGAGCGAGCGTCTGTCGGACCACTTCGCGCGGATGCACGCTCGCCCCATCCAGGGTGCCGCGGAACATCTCATCGAAGGCGATGAGGCGGTAGCGCGCATCCAGATGCAGCGCGCAGAACACCTCGTACGGGCGGTCGCGCAATTGCGCCGTGAGGAACGTTCGGGCCGCCTCCGGCGCCGACAGCGCCGGGCCCACACTCAGCGATTCGCGGTAGTGACGCCGGGCGAGCTCGAGTGCGGCCTGCAGCACACAGTAGCGCGCCGGACCCAGACCATTCGCACGCAGGGCCCGCGCGCGATCGGCGAGCAGCAATTCGCGCAGCGAGCCGAACGAGCTGATCAGTTCCCGCGCCACATCGACGGCGGAACGACCGCGCGAGCCGCTGCCGAGGAGCACTGCGAGCAGCTCCGCGTCCGAGAGCGTCCCCGAGCCGCACTCCAGCAGCCTCTCGCGCGGACGCTCCATCCGGGGCCAGTCCTGGATTGCCATGTGCCGGGAGTGTTGAGGCCCGGACCTGAGCGTGGCGAGCGCCATATCAGCCGCGGTTATGACGATTTGCGCGTGTGGGCGATGGTTTGCCATCCCCGGATGCCGGACCCGATAATGAGTTCATGCAAGGCAAGCGCATCCTGCTCGGTGTGACCGGCGGCATTGCCGCCTACAAGGCGGCCGACTTGGTGCGCCGGCTGCTCGAGCGCGGATGCGAAGTCCAGGTCGTGATGACCGCGGCCGCGCGCGAGTTCGTGACGCCCATGACCTTCCAGGCGCTCTCGGGCCGCCCGGTGCGCACCGATCTGTGGGACCCGCAGGCGGAAGCGGCGATGGGGCACATCGAGCTCGCGCGCTGGGCCGATCTGGTGCTGATCGCGCCGGCCAGTGCCAATTTCATCGCGCGGCTCGCGGCAGGGCGCGCGGACGACCTCCTCGCCGCGCTCTGCCTTGCCACGAAGAGCCCGATTGCCATCGCGCCGGCGATGAATCACGCCATGTGGACGCACTCCGCCACCCAGACCAACGTGGCCACACTGGTGCAGCGTGGCGTGCGCGTTCTGGGCCCGGCGGCTGGCGATCAGGCCTGCGGCGAGACGGGGCCGGGGCGCATGCTCGAGCCGACGGAGATTGTCGGTCTCGCCGAGCCGCTCCTGAAACGCCAGGGCCCGCTCGCAGGCAAGCGGGTGCTGATTACCGCGGGGCCCACGCGCGAGCGCATCGATCCCGTGCGCTTCGTGAGCAATCGAAGCTCCGGCAAGATGGGATTTGCGGTGGCGGAGGCGGCGCGCGCCGCGGGTGCCGAGGTCACGATGATCTGCGGGCCGGTGTCGCTGGCGACACCCCCGGGTGTCCGGCGCATCGATGTGGAGAGTGCGGCCCAGATGCTCGATGCGGTGCTCGCCGAAGTCTCCGGCGTCGAAGTGTTTATCTCCACCGCCGCCGTCGCCGACTATCGTCCAGCGCATCCGCCGGAGCACAAGATCAAGAAGAGCACGGAGAAGCTCGCCGTGGAGATGGAACGCACCGTCGACATCATCGGTACCGTGGCGGCTCGCGCCGAGCGGCCCTTCATCGTGGGATTCGCCGCGGAGACCGAATCGGTGGAGCAGAACGCGCGCGGCAAGATGCTGCGCAAGAACCTCGACATGATCGCCGCGAATGAGGTCGGGCACGACAAGGCCTTCGACTGCGAGGACAACGAGCTCGTCGTCCTGTGGCGCAGTGGCCGGCGTCAGCTGGCGCGCGCCCCCAAAGCCGAGCTGGCGCGCGAGCTCATGGCGCTCATCATCGAAGTGGCCGCGCAGCATCGCGCACAGCTGCCGCGCGATTCCGCGCACGCCTGATGTCGAACGGTCCCGGCGCACGCCGGCCGCTGCGCGTGCGGATTCTCGATCCGCGCCTCGGCAGGGAGCTGCCCTTGCCCGCCTATGCCACCGAAGGCTCCGCCGGGCTCGACTTGCGCGCCTGCATCAACGCACCGCTGCTGCTCGAGGCGGGCCGCGCCGAGCTCGTTCCCTCCGGGCTCGCCATTCACGTCGATGATCCGGGACTGGCCGCGGTCGTGCTGCCGCGTTCGGGTCTGGGACACAAGCACGGCATCGTGCTCGGGAACCTCGTCGGCCTGATCGATTCGGACTACCAGGGACAGCTCATGGTGTCGGTGTGGAACCGTGGCCGCGAGCCGTACACCATCCAGCCTGGCGAGCGCATCGCACAGCTCGTCATCGTGCCGGTCGTGCAGGTCGAGCTCGAGGTGGTGAGTGAGTTCGCGGCCAGTGAGCGCGGCGCCGGCGGCTTCGGCTCCTCAGGCCGCGGCTAGCGTCGCTTCAGCGTGCAGCGGCCGCGGCTGCCGAGACGTGCAGTTCCTTGTAGCGGTCGATATCGGCCTGAAACTGCGCGCGCGTCGCGGATTCTTCCTGATCCTTCGCCGCGAGCGCCGCGCGCTGCGAGCGGATCTCATTCAGCGTTCTCACCAGATCCTCGGCGAGCTCATCGGGCATGCGCCGCGCCTTTGGCGCATCGCTGTAGGGCTTGAATTCCAGGGCATGTGCCTGCAGCGTCCCCAGACGCTCGTGCAGGCTCGAGACATACTGCTCGGCGGCGACGCGCTGCCCATGCAGCTGGTCGAGCCGCTCATCGCGCAGCTGCTCGATGTCCTTGACCGAGGTGTAGGTGGTGAGCAGGAAACTGTCGTGCTGCTTTTGCGCGAGCACTGCAGCCTGGGTGCGCTCGTCCTCGGCCGCCTGCGCCGCCGTCTTGGGAGCCGCGACCGCGCCGACCTGCACGCCTTCGCGATTCAGGAGCTGGCGCTCCTGCTGCGAATACTGGGGCGGTACCTGGTCGCCGTAATGCACCACGCCGTGTTCGTCGACCCATTTATAGGTCACCGGACCGCCCTTGGAATTTGGACCGGCCGTCGCCGACGCGGACAGCGCCAGCGCGCCGAGCGCCAGCGCAGTTAACACCCAGGTAAGTCGCTTCGACATGCGGCCAATCTTGTTCCGCGGTGGGCCCCGAGGGCAAGTCTCAGGTGACGCCGTACTGATCCCGATAGCGCTTGAGGGCTGTGAGCTGATCCGCAGAAATTCTCGTGCCGCCGTCGGCCGGGCGCGACAGGGCGCTGATCAGGATCTCCAGCGTGATGACGCTCACACAGCGAATACCGAATTCGGCCTGCATTTCCTGCACGGCGGAGCGATCCCCGCGTCCGCGCTCCTGGCGGTCGAGCGCAAGCAAAATGCCGGCCGGCTGCGCACCCGCGCTCCTGATGAGCTCAACCGCTTCGCGCTTGGCGGCGCCATCCGAGATCACGTCGTCCACGATGATGACGCGTCCCTTCAGGGCGCTGCCGACGAGCTGTCCGCCCTCGCCGTGCGCCTTGGCCTCCTTGCGGTTGAAGGCGAACGGGACATTGCGCTGGTGCTGCTCGGCCAGGGCGATGGCCGTCGCCGTCGCCAGGGGAATCCCCTTGTACGCCGGCCCCAACAGCATATCGAAAGGCAGAGCGGACTCTATGAGCGCGGCGGCGTAACAGCGGCCCAGCGTCGCGGCGGACTCGCCATCGCTGAACAGGCCGGCATTGAAGAAGTAGGGGCTCTCCCGCCCGCTCTTCAACTGGAAACTGCCGAAGCGCAGCGCCTGCCGCTGCAGCGCGAGCTCGATGAAGCGCAGCTGATACTCGTGCATGTCCCACGGTCCGGGCGGTGCCGCTATGATGCGGCGGATGCGGATTATTACATTGAACGTCTGCGGCATTCGCTCGGCTGCGGCCAAGGGGCTGTTCCGCTGGCTCGCGAAGCAGCGTGCCGACTTCATCTGCCTGCAGGAAACCAAGTGCCAGGTGGATCAGCTCGAAGGCCACGATGTCACGATCCCGGGCTATCGCAGCTACTTCTATGACGCCCAGCGCAAGGGCTACTCCGGTGTGGCGATCTACACCCCGCACGAGCCCTCCAAGGTCGTGCGCGGCTTCGGCATCGATGAGTTCGACCGCGAGGCACGCTACATCGAAGTGCAGCACGGGGATCTGTCGGTGGTGTCGCTGTATCTGCCCTCGGGCTCGGCGGGGCCGGAGCGGCAGGCCTCGAAGTTCCGCTTTCTGGAGAGCTTCACGCCGCACCTCGCTCGCCTGCGGCGCCGGCGAGCGCGGCACCACATCATCTGCGGCGACTGGAACATCGCCCACAAGCAGATCGATCTTCGCAACTGGAAGTCGAACCAGAAGAACTCCGGCTTCCTGCCCGAGGAGCGCGCCTGGATGGATGGCGTATTCGGCAAGTCGGGCTATATCGATGCGTTCCGTGAGATTAACCCCCATCCCGATCAGTACACCTGGTGGTCGAACCGCGGCCAGGCACGTGCGAAGAACGTTGGCTGGCGCATCGACTATCAGATCGTGAGCGCGGGTCTCGCCGGCAAGGCGCGCTCCGCCTCGATCTATACCGCCGAGCGTTTCTCAGACCACGCACCGCTCACGATGGATTACGAGCTGTGAGCGCCGCGCAGTGAGCGTTGCGCGGCCGTCGATCGCGAGCATCATCGCGAGCCCCAAGATGTTCGCGATCACGCTGCTCGCGGCGGCGTCCGGCTACCCCAATCAGATCACCGAGAGCGCGCTGCAGGCGTGGCTCAGGGACTCCCACGTGTCGCTCACGATGGTCGGGGTGATGTCCTACGTCTCCTTGCCCTATCTGCTGAAAGTCTTCTGGGCGCCGCTGGTCGATCGCTTCCCGGTGCCCATCCTCGGCCGCCGTCGCGGCTGGATTCTCATCATGCAGCTCGGGCTCGCGGCGACCATCGCGCTGCTGGCCACACAAAGTCCAACGCGCGGACTCGCCGCGATCGCGATCGTGGCGACGGCGATCGTGTTCTGCTCGGCGACTCAGGACATCGCGATCGATGCCTATCGGACCGATGTGTCCGCGCCCGAAGAGCGCGGTCTTGCGGCGGCGGCAGCCAACCTCGGCTACCGCACGATGTCGTGGATCGTCTCGGCCGCTGCCCTGGTGTTCGCCGACTGGCTGGGCTGGCGCGTGTCTTTCACGATCCTCGCCGTCGGCATCGCGCTGTTCTCGTTCGCGACCTGGTACGCCCCGGAGCCGCGCTACACGCACGCCCCGCCGCGCACCCTTGAAGAGTCGGTGCTCGAGCCCTTGAGGGAGCTGTTCGGTGTGCCGGGCATGGCTCTGCTCATCCTGCTGGTGCTGCTCTTCAAAGTCGGCGATGCGTTCTCCAACAAGCTGTTCACTCCGTTCATGATGGATGTCGGCTACTCGAAGCTGGAGATCGGGGTCATCGTAAAGGCCTTCTTTACGACAGGCGTGGTGATCGGCTCGATCCTGGGCGGGGTATTGATGGTGCGGCTGGGGCTGCTCAAGTCGATGCTGGCCTTCGGCATCCTGCAGGCCCTGACCAATCTGCTGTATTGCCTGGTGGCGGTGGCCGGCAAGAACTACCCCATCATGGTGTTCGCGGTGAGCGTCGAGCACATCGCCGGAGCGATGGGGCAGACTGCGCTCGTCGCGCTGATCATGGCGATGTGCGACCGGCGTTTCAGCGCCTTTCAGTACGCGCTGCTGTCTGCAATTGCCACTCTGCCTCGCTACGGACTCGGCGGCCCGGCGGGCTGGATCGCCGAGCACGCCGGCTGGTACACCTATTACGTCGTAAGCTTCGCGATCGCGCTGCCCGGACTTGCCATGGTGTGGGCGATGCGTCGCCGCATCGAAGCCGTGGACAGCCTGCGGACGTAGACCATCGTGTCCGAGCGTCCCGTCGTCGATGTCGAGCGGGTAATCTGCGCGCTCACGGAGATTCCGGATGGCGGGTCGCGCGCCTTCACCGTCGGATCGGGAGACTGGCCGCTCAGGGGCTTTCTGGTTCGCGTGCGCGAGGAGGTGCGGGCGTATGTGAATCGCTGCCCGCACGCCGGGCATCCCCTCAATCTGCGCCCGCACGAATTCTTAAGTCCCGATGGCACGCTGATCCTGTGCCACTCGCACGGGGCGCTCTTCGAGAAGCTCACGGGTCATTGCGTCGCAGGACCCTGCGCCGGAAACGTCCTCGAGCCGCTTGGGATCGAGGTCGCGGACGGATATGTGCTGCTCGCCTAGCGAGCTTCGAAGATGTCGAGGTCGTCGAGGGAGCTTGCCCGCAGATCGCGGTCATCGCCGTTGCTGTCAGAGCCCGGCGAGCTTTCCTCCGGCTCTACGTCCACCGAGCCGCTCCAGTCCTCGGGGGCGTCCGCGGACTCCAGCGCATTGTCCTCGCAATGCGACTCCCAGTCCTCGAGGTCCATCTCTTCGACGGTGCCATCGAAATACTGGATCTCGATGGTCTCGTCGTCGTCGTCGATCGCGACAACCTCAAAGAGCTCGCCGCCGTTCAACCGGTACCAATCGCCGACGCTGGGTTGCAGGCCTGCCATGGTAGATCTCCTGACCAACTCGCCCGGCATTGGTATGCTCGCGCGCGTCGGCTCGATGCCGATTCATGTTGCGCCTCGGGCGTGACGCTTTCAAGGCGAATTTATCTGCGCGCCGTGACCTCATGATCGAGCAACTGATCAAGTTCTTCGTGGTGTTCTTCGTGGTGATCGAGCCGGTCTCGATCGTGCCGGTGTTCACCGGACTTACGCTGGGCTCGAGCCCCGAATACCGACGTCGGATGGCGGTGAAATCGATCATCATCGCCGCGCTCATCCTGCTGCTGTTCTCACTCGCAGGTAAGCCGTTTCTCGCGGCGATGGGCATCACGCTTGAGGCATTCCGCATCTTCGGCGGCCTGCTGCTGTTTCTGATCGCGCTCGAGATGGTGTTTGCGCGCGAATCCGGTACACGCACCTCCTCGCCCGAGCAGGCCGAGAGCCGCCGGCGCGCGGATATTTCGGTGTTTCCGCTGGCATTCCCGCTGATCGCCGGCCCCGGCGCACTCGTCACCATCCTGCTGTGGGTGGGGCCGGTGTCGATCACGGAGCAGCCGTTGCTCTTCGCGGGCATGGCGGCCTGCGTCGCGCTGGTGCTTGCGATCACTCTGGTGCTGATGCTGGTCGCAGGTACGCTGATGCGCGTCCTGGGGGTGACCGGCGCGAACGTCGTGAACCGGCTCCTGGGTGTGGTGCTCGGTGCGCTCGCGGTGCAGTTCGTGCTCGATGGACTGCGTGCGACCTTTCTCTCGGCTCCGCTAGCGCCGGCGGTACATCAGCTCCCACACGTCATGTCCCAGACGCTCGCCGCGTTTCTCGAAGCGGGTCGCGGCGCGCTCGGTTGATCGCGGCGCATAGCCCGCTCCGGCACTCATATTCTCGAGCAGCGGACAGGCATTGAGCACCTGCAGCATGTGCTCGGCGTAGGGCTGCCAGTCGGTCGCAATCTCCAGCCGTCCCCCGGTCCGCAGACGCTCGGCCAGGCACTGGGCAAAGGCTGGCTGCAGCAGGCGGCGCTTGTGATGGCGCTTTTTGTGCCAGGGATCGGGAAACAGGATCAGGATCTGATCGATGCAGTGCGGCGGGATCTGCTGCGCCAGCACTTCCGTCGCATCGTGACGGCTCACGCGCACATTGTGCAGCTGCTGAGCCTCGATGCGCAGCAGCAAGTGGCCGACGCCGGGCGGGTGAACCTCGATGCCGAGATAGTCCCGCTCCGGGTGGCGCCCGGCGAGGGCCGCGAGATGCTCGCCATTGCCGAAGCCGATCTCGATCGCACGCGGTGCGCTGCGGCCGAAGAGGCGGTCCAGGTCGAGCTGCTGCGGTGCAAAGTCGACGCCGAACAGCGGCCACAGCTCCTCAAGCGCGCGCGTCTGCGCCGTGGTCGTGCGGCCGCCGCGGATCACGAACGAGCGGATCGTGCGATTGTGGTGCGTCAGAGTCTCGCGCGCTCGACGTTCAGTCGCGCGCCGGGCCCGCAGGTGAGCTCGGCGCGGGTGTTGAAGAATAGCGGCCGCTGATGGGAGCCGTGTCCGACGGCAAGTCCGCGCAGCACCGGAATGCGCAGGGATTGCGCGAAGCGCTCCAGCACCGGCACTGCCAGATTGCTGCCGTCGGGCTCATTTCCGCCCGTAAAGGTTCCAAAGACGATGGCGCGCACGCCGGCTAGCGCACCCGCGGATCCCAGATGCTGCAGCGTGCGATCGATGCGATAGCCACGCTCGCCGATCTCCTCCAGAAACAGGATCTGGCGGGGCCGCTGCATCCAGGGCGTGCCGAGGAGCGTCTGCATCATGGTGAGGTTGCCACCGAACATGCGACTCACCAGCACCTGCCGCCGGCGCGCGGCGGCATTCAGAGCGATGAGCCCTTCGTATTCGATCGAAGTCTGCGTCCCGGTGAGCACGGCAGTGAGCTCGGCGGATTCCTCGAGGCTCACGTCCTCGGAACCCAGGCGGTCAATGAGCGGGCCGTGCAGCGAGGGCCAGTTCCAGCGGTGATTGATGAGAAAGTGCAGCGTGGTCGCATCGCTGTAGCCGATGAAGAGCTTCTTCACCTTCGGGCTCGCAAGCCGTGCGAAGCGCGCCAGCAGGCGATTCGCGCCGTAGCCGCCGCGCACGCACCAGATTGCGCGCGCATCGCGCGCGGCAAAGGCGCGCCTCAAGTGCTCGAAGCGCGCCTCATCGGAGTTGGCACTCAGCAGATCCGCGCCGAAGAGTCCTACCGGCACCCGCGGCGTGAGCCCGATGCCGCGCAGCCAGGCGAGACCGCGCTCCAGCGCCGCATCCGCACAGCGCGAACCCGGCGCCACGACGTCGACGATGGCGCCGGGCGCGAGCAGGGCTCTGGCTGCCGCCACGCGCTCAGCGCGCCATCTTCAGCGGCGCACCACCGAAGAAACCGTCGACTCGATCGAGATCGATGATGAGCGGGATGCCCTTGCGATCCTTATCCAGATTGCGCTCGAGCTCGTGCGAACCTTCATACACCGCGCGGCGCACGCTCTCCGAGTTGTCCAGGCGCCCGCGTCCGCGGAACGTCACGAATGCCTTGTTGGTCGCGCCGAGCTCGCCGTACAAGAGTGACAGATGCACTTTGCCGCCCTGGATGGCCTTCACCAGTCCGCTTTGCGCATCGCGGACCCAGATGGCGAGCTGGCTATCGCTGTAGGCCTGCACGCTACCGCGGAACGAGAGCTCCGGCCGGCCGTCGAGACTGACGTAGGCGAGACTCATCATGCGGCCGTTGGCGAGCGCGCTGTTGATCGTCTGTTTGAGAGCCGGGCTCAGTTTGAGCTCGGTACCGGCCGGGGCTGATGTCGTCATGGTAATGAGGCTCCGTGTGTGAATCTTAAGGTGTGCGGCAGCTGAAATTGGCGGCGTCGTCGGTGCTGCCGCTGCCGTTGTAGGCGGCCACTTGCGGATACGGACACAACGGCCGCGTCCGATCGATGACTCCCTTGGTCGAGTGCGAGGCGATGATGCGCTCCGGCGCCTGGCCATGTTCGACCCAGGTCTCGAGCGCACTCAGCGTATCGAAAGTATTGGGTCCCGGTCCGCCGCCGCAATGGTTCACTCCGGGCGCCATGAACAGCCGCGTGAAGTCCTGCACGGCGGTCGTAGCCGTCTCGCGGTTCGCCTTCGGCCCGGCGAGGAACGCGGCGACCTTGCGGTAGTAGCCGACGGTATGCAGGGCGGAGATGAGCGGATCATCCCAGCCGTGCCACAGGATCAGTTTGCCGCCGGCGCGACGGAAGTTGCGCAGATCCGGGCTGTCGTTGTTGAGCGTCGCGCCGAGCTTGGCGTCCGCGCGCCGTACGTCGCGGTCGTAATTGATGGTGTGATAGTCCCAGTTGGGATCCTCGAACACCATGTCTTTGAAAGTGCTCGTCACGAGCGCGGCGACGAACGGTGCGCGCGTCTGCACCAGAGCGTATTCCAGGCCGCGCGGCCAGCCGGGATAGATCGGCTCGTGTGCGGCATTGTGCAGCCCGCTGTAGATGTCCTGCAGCGCGCCGACCTCATCGGGCGTGAGACAGCTCGCGCTCGACTGGCCCGCCTTGCAGGCGAGCTCCTCGGGCTGGAAATTGCAGGTGCGGGGATCGGAGAGCAGACCATCCTTCACCCCATCGGCAGCATCGCACTTGGCCATCACCGCATCGGTGATGAGGCGGAATTTGGGTTCGGCAATCTTCTGCGCGGCGAGGTTCACCCAGAGGGTTCCGGCGTGCAGATGGATCACTTCCATCGCCGGTGCGCCTGCGATGATGCCGTCGTAGTCCTTCGGGAAGCGCTGCGCTTCGGTGAGTCCCTGCCAGCCACCGGAGGAACAGCCGATGAAATACGACAGGCGCGGCGCGCTGCCATAGAACGTCGTCACGATCTGTTTGGCCTTCAGCGCCATCTCATGCTGCGCGCGATAGCCCTGATCGATGATGAGCTCGGGATGACCCAGTGCCCAGCTGGCCGGGTCGGGCGCGGTGTTCTCGTGCCCCATGTCCGTGTTGGCCGTGGCGTAGTGCCGCCGCACGCCATCCGCCAGCTCCGTGTACACGATCGCACCACTGTAGCCGCCGTTGCCGGTGCCCTGGTACTTGCCGTTCCAGTCCTCGAGCGGCAGCCAGACTTCGATCTGGATTTTTGGCTTGATCACTGCGCTCACCCGGCAGAATCCGGGCAGATCGGCGAGTGCGGCTTTTGCACCGGGCGGCGTGAATGCGGGACCGCTCACCGTCTCGGCGGAGACGATTCGGGTGTCGGCCAGTTTGAGGCTCGTGAGCCCGGCACAGTCATGCGCCGCCTGGCTGAAGGCGATCCCCGGGCCGGCGAGGCACGCGAGGGCTAGGGCGGCTCTGAGCCGCGTGCAGCTGTGGGTTTTCATGACGCGGGATTCTAACTCCACGGCGCGACGCCACCGCCAACTATGGATATAGTGAGCCTCCATTCCAGACGGAGGTCAGCGTGCGGCTTCGTCCCCTGTTGCTCATCGGAATGCTGGCACTCACCCTGCGCGCGCCTGTTGCGCTGGCCCATCACTCCTTCGCAGTCTTTTTCCAAACCGACAAGATTGTGGCCGTGACCGGTGTGGTGACCGACTTTCAGTTCAGCAATCCGCACGGAATGATCCGCGTCATGGTCACCAACAAGGATGGGACGACGGAGATCTGGACGGCCGAGACCAACTCCCCGTCGATCCTGGTACCGCGGGGCTGGAGCAAGGAGAGCCTGAAGATCGGCGAGACCGTCACGCTGCAGGGCTGGCCCGCCAAGACGGGTGCCCGTTACCTGCGCATGCAGAAGGTGACGCGCGCCAATGGCGAAGTGGTGGGCAAACCCTTCGATCCCAACGCCGACTGAGGGCCCGATCATGACGCGTTCCATTTCGGCTTTGTGCATGGCTCTCGCGTGCTGCTGTGCTCCGATCGGCGCAACGCCGCCGGCCGCGAGCCCGCATCCCGACCTGTCCGGTTACTGGAATCTGTCGACGCGCATCCCCGTCGACACCTCTTTGATGGAGCAACTGCCGGCCAATACCGTGGTACTGCATGACACCGGCCCGGTGGAGCTGGCGGCGGGGGACTTCGGCGGCCTCAAGGTCAAGCCGGCGGCGCTCGCGGCGGCCAAGGCCTGGAAGCCCCTCGATGACCTCACGCTCTCGAAGGCCTGCCGGCCGCCGTCGATCATTTACGCGATGCAGGGTCCGTTCCCGATGGAGATCTACCAGGCCACCGAGCTGATCGTCTTCAAGCTGGAGTACTTCGACATGGTGCGGATCATCTTCATGGATGGCCGCAAGATC
>DATIYV010000058.1:0-66938 GCA_035517435.1 Steroidobacteraceae bacterium
GCTGATCGGCACGACGATGGCGTTGCACACATCGTTCTCCGACACCGCGTAGAAGACCGTAGTACTTTGGATTCCACGAGATCGCGTTGATGCGCGCTGACTGGGCGCAGCGCTCTATGCTTGCGGTTCGAGCTGTGGGAACCGGCCGGCCCTGCGTAACCATTCGGTTTGGAATTGAATGTCCAGTAGCTGCTTCTTGTCAGTGGCGGCAGCGGATCACACTCGGACATCGCTTCGACCGGACTGCGTCCTTGTCTGCCGGCGATCTGGCATCAAGACAGTCCCCGGCGAAGATGGATGAACTGATTCCCGAGCAGTTCATCAGCCCGCATTTCGGTAATCGCCATCCTCCAGTCGTCGCCGCAATTCCAGCGGCATGGCGGTCAATGGGCGCGTGCTGGCGTGCCCGTGAAGTACAATTCGCACGCTGGAGGATCGCGCGTGGTGCTACCCGAGCTGGATATCCTGTTCACGCCGCTGACGGTCGGAAAACTGACTCTGCGCAATCGCTTCGTGATGCCGGGCATGCAGCGTGGCTTCATGAACGACGGCGCGCCGACGCCGAAGATGGTGGACTACATGCGCCGGTGCGCTGCCGGGGGCGCCGGGCTGATCATCAGCGAATCCACCTCGCCTGATCACCCCTCGGCCTACTGGCAGCCGATGATGGGTCGGATGGAAGCCGCCTCGCTCGGTGCCTGGCGGCAAGTGGTCGAGGCGGTGCGCGGTGAAGGCTCGGCCTTCCTCCTGCAGCTGTGGCATCCCGGTGCCATGCGCAAAGTCGCCGCCGGACATCCGCTCGCCAGTTATCCCGCGTTCAGTCCCTCAGGGCTCATTCAGGCCGGTCGATCCAACGGCCGCGCCATGACGCACGAGGATCTGCAGGAGTTGAAGCTTGCCTATGTGCGCGCGGCCGAGCATGCGCAGATGCTCGGCGCCGACGGCATCGAGGTACATTCCGCGCACGGCTATCTGCTGGATCAATTCCTGTGGGCGGAGACCAATCAGCGGCAGGATCAGTACGGCGGCCGCTCGCTGGCGGAGCGTGCGCGCTATTCCGCCGAGATCGTGGCGGCGATCCGCGCCGCTGCCGGCGCGGACTTTGTCATCTCCTACCGCTTCTCTCAGTTCAAGGAAGTCGACTACGGAGCCGTTGTGGCTTCGGGGCCCGAGGATCTGCGCGCCATGCTCGCGTTACTGCGGGGGGCAGGCGTGGACATGTTCAACGTGTCCTCCCGCCGTTTCTTCAAGCACGAGTGGCCCGACAGCGCCCATCCGGATTTCAGCATCGCCGAATGGGCCAAGTCCTTGACCGACGTGCCGGTCATGACCTGTGGCAGCGTCGGCCTGGACGTGGAGATGTTCTCGAATCTCTTCGATGACCAGGAGCCCTCCGAGCTAACCATCATCCGAGACCTCAGGCTGCTCGCCGACCGTGTGGCCCGAGGCCGACTCGATCTCGTCGGTGTTGGCCGCACGCACATCGCCAATAACGACTTCGTGAGTAAAGTGCGCGAAGGACGCTTCCACGAGCTGCAGTTGTTCAACAAGGCCACCCACCTGATGGAGGCGATGGCCGCCGTGGAATCCGGGTTCGTGGAGGAGTCCCGCAAGGTCAATGCCGCCGGGGACTAGTCCGCCGGCACGGACTTCAGAATGCGTGCATCCGGCGGGGAAGATGAGCTGATGTGTCATTGCGACGGTGACGGCGCCAACGAAGGATTATCTGATGCCACACAGCAGAGCTTGTGAAGTCTTCATTCGCCGGGTCCGACGATGACTCCAGAGCGTTGGCGACAGATATCGGAGGTCTTCGCAAAAGCGGTCGACGCGGACCTCGCCAGCCGTTCCGGCTACCTCGAGGAGGCCTGCCGCGGCGATCCACAGTTACTGCGTGAAGTTGAGTCGCTGCTTGCGGCCCACGGCGCACCGGACGCCATCGTCGACCGGCCCGCCGTCGATTACGTCGACGGCCTGGAGTCCGAAGGCGGCGAGTCCCGCTGGGTCGGGCGCACCCTGGGCGCCTACAAGGTCATCTCGCTGCTCGCGACGGGTGGCATGGGCGAGGTGTACCGCGCGGTGCGCGCCGACGGCCTGTATCCCCAGGCCGTGGCGGTAAAACTCATTCGGCGTGAGCTCGCGGGCGCGGTGATGCTCGACCGCTTTCGAGCGGAACGCGAGATTCTCGCCGCGATGGAGCACCCAAACATCGCCCGCATCCTGGATGCCGGCATCACCGACTCCGACTTGCCCTACACCGTGATGGAGCTGGTGGAAGGCGAGCCCATCGACCGCTTCTGCGAACACCAAGGCTTGACGGTGCGACAGCGCCTGGAGCTGTTCATCGACGTGTGCGCAGCGGTGCATTTTGCACATCAGCACCTCACGGTACATCGAGATCTGAAGCCGGCCAACATCCTGGTGACGAAGGATGGCGTGGTCAAGCTGGTGGATTTTGGCATTGCCAAGGTGCTGGATGCGGAAGGCTCGGGGGATGTCCTGACGTCACTGCATGCCATGACTCCCGAGTACTCGAGTCCCGAACAGATCCGCCGCGAGCCCATCACCACCGCCACCGATATCTATTCGCTCGGCGTCATCCTCTATCGCCTGGTCACCGGTCACAGTCCGTACAGCGCCTCGGGCAACGATCCGTACGCTCTGGCGCGCGAAGTGTGCGATTCGCAGCCCGCCAGGCCGAGCGCCTCGCTGGGGCCGCAGGCGAGCCCGCTCGGGCGCGGACAGGTGCGTGGCGATCTAGACAGTATCGTGTTGATGGCTCTGCGCAAGGAGCCCGGTCAGCGCTACCCTTCCGCGCAGGAGTTTGCCGCCGACGTGCGCCGCTATCTCGACAAGCGGCCGGTCGCGGCGCGGCCACGCTCCTGGCGGTATACCGCGAGCCGCTTCATTGCGCGCAATCGCGCGGTCTCGGTCGCGAGCGCGCTTCTGCTGGTGGTGCTGGTTGGCGGTATCCTGGCCACGCAGCGCCAGGCGCGAATCGCCGCGGCGGAGCGCGATCGTGCGCAGCGGCACTTCGACAGCGTGCGGCAGCTCGCCAACTCTTTCATGTTCGAG
This sequence comes from Steroidobacteraceae bacterium, assembly GCA_035517435.1. Lineage (GTDB taxonomy): Bacteria > Pseudomonadota > Gammaproteobacteria > Steroidobacterales > Steroidobacteraceae > JASHUC01. The sequence continues at coordinate 3,076 of DATIYV010000058.1, forward strand.
CTCCACGATGAGATCGCCAAGCTCCCCGGCTCGAACAAGGCACGGCAGATGCTGGTTAGCAAGTCGCTGACCTACCTCGATCTGCTTGCCAGGGAATCCGCTGGGGATACGGCATTGCAGCTGGAGCTGGCCGAGGCCTATGTGCGTGTGGGCGGGGTGCAGGGGGCCATCGGGTTCAACAATCTGGGCGATCATGCCGCCGCGCTGAAGAGCTTTCAGCAGGCAAGCGCGCTGCTCGAGCGCGCACTCGCGCCTGATCCGGCGTCACGACCCGAATCCCTGCAGCTCTCGCGAGCCTATAACCTCGCCAGCGGCGCACTGGCGGCGCTGGGCAAGCCACAGGAGGAGGCCGTCCTGGTCTCGAAGGACATCGATCTCATGCAGCGCCGGCTGGCGCGTGTGCCCGACTCCCTGGAGGTGAGCGCGCGTCTGGGGCATGCGCTCTACAGGCGGTCGCATTTTCGAAGCGATAGCGGCGACCTTGCAGGTGCCAGCACCGACGCGCAGCGCGCGGTGGATGTGTACGAGCGCATTGTCGCCAAGGACCCGCAATATAAGTATCGCAACAACCTGGTGTTTGCCTATTCGAATCTCGGCGAGCAACAGCTGAAGTCACCCGATGCATCCGGTCGTGACCTGGGAATCGCATCGCTCCGCAAAGCGCTCGTCACGATGCAGGCGGCCGCGGCCGACATGCAGGATGACGTCAACGCCCGGCGACATCTGGCCGTGACCGCGGGGGAACTGGGCGAATCCCTGGTCGCGGTCGGGCGTGCTCACGAGGCGCTGCCGTACGTCGAGCAGACGCTGCCGATCTTTCAGGCGCTGTACGACGCCGACCGGACCAACCGGCTGGCGCGTCTCGACCTGGCCGATGCCGAGGAGAATGCCGGCGCGCTTTGGGTGGCTCTCGGCGACCCGACGAAGGCCATCGCGCATTGCCGAACGGCCGTGCGACTGCTCGAGCCAGCGCCCGAACCGCCCGACAGCAACCTGGAGATCAGCAGCGCCTATATCGAGGCGCAGACGGCGCTCGCCCAGGCCTACGCCGCTGGCGCGGCGAAGGGCGCAACGCCGCCCGACCAGGCAGGGCTGTGGCGCGAGGCGCGAGCTTCGGCCGCGACCGCGCTGCACATGGCGCAGAGCATCGTCGCCAAGAAACCGGAGATTGCGGCCAGCTACGCGGACTTCATTGCCAAAGACCAGAGTCTGCTGGCTGACCACGCATCCGGACAGCAACACTGAGGACTCAGCTCAGCCGCGGCCGTCGAGCGGAACTCAACCGATGCGTGGCTCAAAGTTAGTTGATGATGTTCGCACACCACGTTCCCGGACACGGGCCGACAACCGGCGTGAAGATCCGCCATGCGTGGCGCGGGTGCGTGAGGGCCCAGGGCACGGCGATGAACGTGCCGCAGCAGGCCGGGGTGACGCGCGAGCCCGTGACAGTGACGCTTCCCATCACCGTCTGGCTCTCGGGTGAGTTCGCAGCGACATCGGTGGTAAGCGCGGCAATCTGTCGCGACGACAGCACGTGATTCGGCGGTGGAGCACGCAGATCCAGCCGGACGGGGTTGGGCAGCTTGGGGCTGTCTGCAGCCATCCCGATTGGGCTCGCCAGCACGAGCGCTACCAGGCACGCGCCATAGACAAGGTGCTCGTGCTTGCCCATGCGCCGATATTACACGGAGTCGCTCTGCGCGGGCTGCGCCGTGTAACGCCGCCGTGCGATGATGGAGCGTGGAGGCTGTCATGACTGCTGAGACGCCAAACTGCTTCGCGCACGCTCGGATTCGAAGCACTCGCTTCGGGTTAGGCGCGGTCCTTTCGATGCTGTTCGCGACCGCCAGCGCGCATCATTCTTTTGCGATGTTCGATGCCCGGCAGTCCGTCACGCTGCATGGTGTGGTGAAGGAGTTTCGCTGGAGCAACCCGCACGTGTTCATCCAGTTGCTGGCAACGGACGAAGGCGGCGTCACGGCCGGAGAATGGAGCATCGAGATGACCAGCCCCGAGCATCTGGCACGTGCCGGCTGGAGGCCCGGGACGCTTAAGAGCGGAGACAAGGTCACTATCATCATTCACCCGATCCGCGACGGCAGCATGGGCGGCCAATTCGTCTCGGGAATCGCGGCAGACGGCACCGCGATCGGTGTTTCCCCATCGCTCCATGCGCCGGAGTCGAAATGAGCGCTCCCGGGACGGTCGCGAGTGCGGGATTGGCGCTGCTCGCGCTGCTGTCATCGTCGATGGCAACGCACGCAGCCTCGCCTGCTCAGGAGCGCGCGCAAGCGTTTACTCGCTTGCCCAACTGGACCGGTCAGTGGGAGATCGTCGGCGTCACACCCGACGCGTCGGGTGGGTTCGAACAGTCGCTCGATGAAGTCGTGCGGGAGATGCGCAAGTGGGGGCCGCCGCCCTACAAGCCGGAAGTCCAGGTGGTCTTCGACAAAGCCGCCGCGGACGTCCACACGCGCTCGGTCGCCGCCGCCAATGGGACTGCAGCTCCGAACCCGGGCCTGCGGCCGGCGTGCTCGTTCGGCTTTCCCATGCTCATGGTCTTCTCGCCGCTCATGTTCGAGGTCCTGACCACGCCGGAAGAGACCGCGATGATCTTCTCTGGCCGGGAAATTCGGCACATCTACACCGACGGCCGTCCCCATACCGCATCGGATAAGTTGTGGCCCACGTCGTGGGGCGACTCGATCGGTCACTGGGAGGGTCAGACACTCGTCATCGACACCATCGAGGTGAGTAATCCGCCCGGCTTAGGCGGCGGCGGCCCCGTCATCGTTGCCGGAGGCGGAGATAGCGATGAATATGCGCTGATCGCTTTTCTGAGCGGGGAGGCGCACTTCATCGAGCGGATTCGGATGCTCGACCCGAATCATCTGGAAGACCAGATGACCATCTTCGATCCGAAGAACTTCACCGCCCCCTGGCATATCAGCCGGCAATATCAAAGGGTCACGCGCCTGAACCGCATGGTCCATGAGGACTGCGAAGGCGAGGAGCGCAATCCCGTCGTCAACGGACAATTCACGCTGACGCCGCCGCCGGCATCGGGAAAGCAGAAATAGCGCCCAGCGTCATGGGCCGCCAGCAATCAGAAATGTCGACCCACGATGAGCTTGAACACCGCATGATCGCTGGAGGGGGTTAATCCCCAGCCCAATCCGGCGTTGATATCGAAGCCGCCGAGCTGCGTGTCGAGGACGGTACAGATCGTCTGACTGAATTCATTCAACGGACCCGGCGAGCTCGCCCGACCCAGCTCATCGTAGAGCTCGACACCGACCTGACTTGAGTGTCCGATTTCGCGGGCGAACTTCGTATCAAGCTCCGCCGTCGCGGCATCTGTGCGCGAAAAGCTGCGGTCGATATTCAGATTCGCAGCGAGCAGCCAGTGCTGAGCGCGGTAACCAGTGATGCCCTTGAGCTCCACATTCCATGAATACGCGCTGACGCGCGCATCGGTGTAGCCGATCTCGAGATTCAATCCCCAGAGCGCACCCCGCGCCGCATCGTGAGGAGCGATGAATTTGAGCCGCAGCTTGGCGCCGTCGAAGTGCACATCACCCGCCGATGCGCGTGTCGTCAGCAGGTACGTGCCGAGCTCGAATTTATCCGACATACCGTAGTAGAACTCCGGCGTGAGGCGATAGACGCGATCCGGAGGCTGCTCACCGGGATATTGAGGCGTAGAGCGTCCCGAGAACACGTAGTTGTTGTGGATGTCCAGGCCGAAGCGCCCCGGGGGAGTCATGTCATCGACGTAGACCTGGATCTCCTCGGGCGCGGGGACTTTCCGTAACCGCCGGCGCGAAAGTTCTGGGCGTCACTCGTCAGGCGTTGAACAATCTCGTCAATGGAAAGGCCGGCATTTCACCAGAAATGGCGATCCGGCTCGATAAAGCTTTTGGGGGCACCGCCGAGGCGTGGTTGGCGTTGCAGGCCGCCTACGATCTGGCTCAGGCGCGAAGGAAGCCGCTTGCCGTTGAGGTGAAGCGCTATGTGGCAAAATCTCGAAATGAGAACTTGCGGGCGACGTAGCTTGCAATGAGTGGCTCCGCTGGTTCTCGGCGCGTATTGGAGCGAATACCGCGCCTGCCCCAACTCTGCATCGCGCCGATATGGAATCATGAAGACTACAGGTCCGTAAAAGCTCGTGGGCGGCGTCAACTATTTCTCCCGGTCTCGACTCTCATTCTTGCCGGTCTTTTGTCCTCATCATCGGTCCACCATAGGGCAGCCTGACGCCGAAGGCGTCAGAAGCTGTTGTTGACTCGAGCGCATCAAGGACGTTTCGGGGTCGCCGAGGCGTCGCGCTTAGCGAGAGCCGCACGTTGCTCTGCGGCTTCGGCTCGTGCGCCGGCTCCGGGGAACTCCAGCACCACGGCGTGATGCACGACTCGATCGATGGCGGCAGCGGTGGTCATCGGGTCTTTGAAGATCTGGCCCCATTTGGAAAACACCAGGTTCGAGGTGATCATCACGCTCTTGCGCCTGATGGAAGCCATGGCCACGGTGGCGCCTGGATTCGTCGAAGAGTCCCGCAAGATCAACGCGGCCGGGGAATAACCTCGGCAGGTCGGCTGCGACACGCAACGATCGGGATCGTGGCGTCAGGTTCGCACGCAGTACCGTCAGTGTTTCGTTAAGTGATCGGCTAACCCGGTGCGGGCGCAGCGCTTGCGGGCGGCGGTGCCTGCGGGCGCGGATGCCTGCGGGCGCGGATGTCTGCGGCCGTTCAGGATCGCGCCGATCCATGTGAAGCGCACGAAATAGTGATAACTCAATAGCAGGATCGGCATCGAGCCGCCGACGATGATCACGAACTTGATCGCCCAGTACCAGTGGTACGGTCGCAGCAGCGTGATGAAGAACAGAATCGTCGTCATGTGCATGATGTAGACCCAATAGGAGGCATCCGCGAGATAGCGCGTCACCGGATGGCCTTTCGACAGGAAACGAACGGCCGCCCCAACGGCCGCAAATACCCAGCACCAGATGCCGATCATGTATGCCGCGGCGTAGGCGATCCGCGCGCTACCCTCGAGATTCGGTCCCTTCCACAGCGGTGTCGTGCCGATGATTGAAAGGCAGCAAATCGTCAGCGCAATTGCAAGCACGAAATAGATCGCCCAGTGCTGCTGCAGATTCATCAATCGTTGCGGCTGACGATTGAGCAGCCAGCCGAGCCCGAACGCGATGCCATAGCCGATCATCGCCGTGATATTTGGAACGAGGGACTGCGGTGCCGGCAGACCGAGCCACTCGGTCCAGGATTTCAGCTGCCAGACGTACACTGCGATGGGCAGTGCGATCAGCACGGGACCCCAGATTCCACTCATCAAGAACGCCACGATCCGGTCGCAGACCTCAGCGATCCGGCCGCGTCGGTCGACGGCGCGCACGAGTGCGCGCAGGCCGAGCGCGAACGCATAGAAGATGAGCAGGTAATACAGGAACCAAAGATGCGCCAGGATGTTGTCGAAAACACTCCCGCTCTGCACCGGTCCGTTTTGCCCCGACTGCATTTGCGCACCGAGCGCCTGCAGGTAGCCCAATCCGTGTGCCAGCGCGCCGAGCACGAAGCCAATCGGAAGCAGAACTCCCAGCACGACGGGTCCGAAAAGAAACAGCGGCACGGCAATGCGCTTGGAGCGGTCCTTCACGAACGCCTTTACGCCGCGGCGTTCGACAACCAGGCGCGCGAAGAACCCGGCCATCAGGAAGAACGCGGACATGCGGAAGAAGTGGATTACGAAGTAGATGACGGCGGCGGCGGTGCTTGGCGTATCTACCCACGACGGGATCGGAAAGCCCTGCAGGAATCCCGCAGCGGAGTGCAGCACTACCCCTAGCAGCAGCGCGTAGGCGCGTACGGCATCGAGCGCGTGAAGTCGATCTGTGGGTTGCATGTTTTTGTTTTCCCGACGACTCGGACGACTCTACATCGCGAAGTTCTCGCTCGCAACGAAGCTCTCGAACGGCGCGCCCGGTGGCATCAGCGTCCGTCTGAGTTACTGCAATGATCGTGCGGGCAGCTAAATATCGAACGTCCGCCAGATGCGCAGCACCGCACGCTGCGAGATGCCGAGCTCGTGCGCCAGGCGACGACTGCTCCAGCGGCTCGCATCCCGGGGCTGCTCGTGCAGCGTCTTGGCAAGGACTGCTTCGACGATCGCATCGCTGATCGAGCGCGGCGCGCCGGAGCGGGGCGCATCCTGCAGTCCCTGCACACGCCCGGACACAAAACGCTCGCGCCATTTGCCGACTGTTTGCACTGTGACGTTGAGCAGACGTGCCACCTCGCGATTGCTGCGACCCTGATCGCACGCGAGCACAATCCGGGCCCGCAGTGCCAGAGCGCGTGCACGGCCGCGCCGGCGGACCCAGGCCGCAAGCTCACGACGCTCCTCGACCGTGAGCGCGAGAGGCGTGAGTCGCGACCGATGTCGCACGAGCTTGCGCTCAGAAGGATTGAGGACTGCCTGCATAGCGGTGTCAAAGAACCTGACACCGGCAGACCCAAACCGCAACTCATTCAATGAATTTGTGACTCGGTGCGCCTCGCGAGCGAGGCGCGGAAAGGGCCATTTCCAAGGCATTTTCGCAGCGCCGCTGCGCTCTCGGTCGCGTGTCCTCAGCCCGCGACACTTCGACACAGTTTGTTCGCCGACCTAGTTTGTCGGTGCGCGTAAACACAATTGCAGTTGCCGTCTGCACGCGGCATGTCAGCAGGGAGGGGTCCGCATGTCTCACCATAATGCAATCGGACGTCGCGCTATCGCGACGCTTGTTCTCAGCCTTGGCGCGCTCATATCGACGTCAGTGCTGGCGCAGGTCAGCGATCCGGGAGTGCGCAAGACCAGCGCGGATGGCGGAACGCCACCCTACATCTCACGACTCTCGGCCGATGACCTCGCGTACTACCAGGACGGACTGTCACGCTTCAACACGGTCGAGGAAGTCTCCGGTGCTCCCGAGGGCAACAACGGACTCGGGCCGAGGTTCAACTCGAGCTCTTGTTTCTCCTGCCACTCGCAACCCTTCGCCGGCGGCTCCAGTCCGCCCATCAACCCGCTATTCGACATCATCAGCGCAGCGGGGGGCGCAAACCAGATGCCGTGGTTCATCGCCCGCAACGGTCCAGTGCGCGAGGCTCGCTTCGTAAAGTCGAACGGGGCCCCCGACGGTGGTGTGCACGATTTGTTTGTCATCAGCGGTCGTGCGGATGCGGGCTCGTGCAGTCTCGCCCAGCCGAGCTTCTTGCCCGCCGGCAATCCGTTGACCGGTCAGGGAGGCAATAGCAATGTCGTCTTTCGCATCCCGACGCCGATCTTCGGCGCTGGCCTCATCGAGGCGATACCGGACGCGGCGATTCTGGCCAACCTCGCAGCAAATTCCGCGACGAAGCAGCGCTTCGGCGTTGCGGGGCATCCGAACTCGGTGCAGGGAGGCACCGTCAATCGCAGTGCCAACGACGGCACCATTACCCGCTTCGGCTGGAAGGCACAGAACAAATCGCTGCTGATGTTCGCGGGCGAGGCCTACAACGTAGAGATGGGAATTTCGAACGATCTGTTCCCGCAGGAGCGCGATGAGACGCCGAACTGTCAGGGCGGGATCGCGGCGCCCAACGATTCGGCGAATATCTCGACGACTGCCGATCCGGTCTCGTCGGTGCTGTCGGACATCGAGGCCTTCGCCATCTTCATGCGTATGCTGGCTCCGCCCCAGCCGGCCGCGCCGACGCCCTCGACACAGCACGGTAGCGCCGTGTTTGCGAACGTGGGTTGTCCGCTGTGCCACACGCCGGCGCTCACCACCGGCACCGCCACGATGCGCAATCGCGGCCGCAGCAGGATACCCAGCGCCGCGATCTCGGGTAAGCAGGTGCCGCTGTACTCGGATCTGCTCGTGCATCACATGGGCAGCGGACTGGCGGATGGAATCACCCAAGGCGCCGCCGGCCCGGATGAATTCCGCACGGCACCGCTGTGGGGCCTCGGGCAGCGCGCATTCTTCCTGCATGACGGCCGCACCAGCAACCTGGTGTCAGCTATTCAGGCTCACGCGAGTCCCGGAAGTGAGGCGAGTCAGATCGTAAGCAACTTCGCCGCCTTGAGTGCCCAGGATCAGCAGGACCTGATCAATTTCCTTCGGTCTCTGTGATGACTCGACTCAGCGGCCCGGGCTGCGATAGTGCTCGAACCGATATGCAAGCTGGGGACCGCCGCTGCCCTCATAGGCGAGCTGACCCATCAAGAGCGAAAAGGGCTCGCTATAGCGCGCCATTCGCAGCGGGCCGGCATCTACGGGATCAAATCCGACATCCCGAATCAACGTGGCGGTCAGATTTTTGGCCGCCTCATCGTCGCCGCAGTACACAAGGCTCGGCCGGTGGAGCTTGTGCCTGGCCTCGAACACATCGAAGAGCACCTCGCTGGGTACGGTGCCGAAGGCGGCGACGATTCGGGCGGAGGGCACCTTCTGAGACAACGCTTCAGCGCCTGAGGTGATATGTCCGATGATGAGGGCAGTGTCGTTCGCATTCATCGGCAGCGAGCAGTTGATGAGAACCTTGTTGGCCAGCTCGCCCGCCTGCTGGAGAACGTCATCGACACGGGACCAGTGCACGGCCAGCAAGAGCGCCTCGGCATTGCGAGCTGCCTCGGCGGGCGTCCCGGTCCGCGCGTTTGCCCCGGCTTCCTGGGCAAGCCGTGCGAGCTTGTCCTTGCTGCGCGCATAGCTGAAGACCATCTCGTGCCCGGCGCGAGCGAACAGTGTCCCCAGCTTGCCGCCCATGAGTCCGGATCCGAGAATGCCTACTCGCACGACCGATCTCCTCAATGAGCGCAGGGCTCACTTACCGACGCGTGCCGCCAGCTGAGGCGGATAGCGTTCACCCTGCACCTTGATGCCGGCCAGCGCGTCGTCAATCTGGCGCAAGTCCTCCGCCGTCACCTCGATTGCCGCCGCGCCGACGTTTTCCTTCAACCGGTGCAGCTTCGTCGTCCCCGGGATCGGCACAATCCACGGCTTGCGCGCCAACAGCCATGCCAGCGCGATTTGTGCCGAGCTGGCGCGCTTCTTCGATGCGATGGTGCCGAGCAGATCCACCAGAACCTGATTCGCCTTGCGGGCCTGGGGCGAGAAACGCGGCACGATGTTGCGGAAGTCGTCTTTGGCGAAAGCGGTGTTCTCATCGATTTTGCCCGTGAGAAAGCCCTTGCCGAGCGGGCTGAACGGCACAAAGCCGATGCCCAGCTCCTCACACACCGGCAGCAGCTCCGCTTCGGGCGCGCGCCACCACAGGGAGTATTCGCTCTGCAATGCCGCGACCGGTTGCACGGCGTGCGCCCGGCGGATCGACTGGACGCCGGCCTCCGAGAGTCCGAAGTACCTGACCTTGCCCTCTCGTATCAGGTCCTTCACCGTTCCTGCCACGTCCTCCATGGCGACATTTGGGTCCACCCGATGCTGATAGAACAGATCGATGCGGTCGGTCCTGAGTCGCTTCAGCGATGCATCGGCCACCGCGCGGATCCGCTCCGGGCGGCTGTCCATGCCGCTCGTGGTATCCGCGTTCTTGAAGCCGAACTTGGTGGCGATCACGACCCGATCGCGGATGGGAGCCAGTGCCTCGCCCACGACCTCTTCGTTCGTGAACGGACCGTAGGCTTCCGCCGTATCGAAGAGCGTCACGCCAAGCTCGGAGGCGCTGCGGATAAGAGAGATCGCGCTCTGCCTCTCCAGCGCCGGTCCGTAGGCGAAGTTCAAACCCATGCAGCCTAAGCCGATGGCAGAGACTTCCGGGCCGTGCTTTCCGAGTCGTCGCTTTTCCACCTGTATCTCCTTGATGCTCTGCCGCGAGCGAGCGCTCACTTGCTCACGGAGGCGTAGTACTGTTCGTCGGTCACCTTCTCCATCCACTCGACCGCCTTGCCGTCGAGCGCCTCGACAATCGCGATGTGGGACATCGAGGTCGTCGGCGTCGCGCCGTGCCAGTGCTTCGCGCCCGGCGGACACCAGACCACATCGCCTTGACGAATCTCCTCGATCGGACCACCCCAGCACTGCGTCCAGCCGCAGCCGGCGGTCACGATGAGCGTCTGACCCAGCGGATGCGTGTGCCACGCAGTGCGCGCGCAGGGCTCGAACGTCACGCTCGCTCCAAACGCGCGGGCGGGGGCGGGAGGCTGGAACAGCGGATCGAGCCGCACCGAGCCTGTGAAGTACTCGGCCGGTCCTTTTGCCGAGGGCTGTGAGCCGCAGCGCTTGATTTGCATCGGCCTGTCCTTCGCTGGATCGCGGGATATCAACGTAGCAAGTACGAACACGCTTGATTAGATGGCAAAATACGCTTGGTCTCATGAACGGATTTCATGAATGCGGCAACACCATATAAATGACCTCTTGGCCTTCGTCGCCGTCGCGCGGGAGCGGAGCTTTACCAAGGCGGCAGCCAAGCTCGGGGTTTCGCAATCGGCGCTGAGTCACACCATCCGGGGGCTGGAGGAGCGGATCGGTGTTCGGCTGCTCGCCCGCACCACACGCAGTGTCTCCCCAACCGAAGCGGGCGAGCGCCTGCTGCGCACGGCAGGTCCGCGATTGGCGGAGATCGAGGCCGAGTTGTCCGCATTGAGCGATCTGCGTGACCGGCCTGCCGGAAACATCCGCATCACGGCGGGCGAGCACGCCGCGAATTCGATTCTGTGGCCCGCGCTGGAACGAGTGCTGCCCGAGAACCGCGACATCCACGTCGAGGTCATCGTCGACTACGGGCTGACCGATATCGTGGCCGAGCGCTTCGATGCCGGGGTGCGACTCGGAGAGCAGATCGCGAAAGACATGATCGCCGTGCGCATCGGACCGGACATGCGCATGGCGGTCGTAGGATCACCCGCTTACTTCGAAAGACGCAAGCGTCCGCAGACACCGCGCGATCTCACCGGTCACGACTGCATCAATCTGCGACTGCCAACTTACGGCGGGCTGTATGCGTGGGAGTTCGGGAAGAACGGTCGTGAGCTGCGTGCGCATGTCGAAGGCCCGTTGGTCTTCAACAACATCGCACTGCGTCTGAATGCCTCACTGGCCGGCCTCGGGCTGGCGTACCTGCCTGAAGACCAGGTTCAAGTCCATCTTGCGGCAGGCCGCCTCCTGCGCGTACTGGCCGACTGGTGTCCGTCCTTCTCGGGCTACCATCTGTACTACCCAAGCCGCCGCCAGTCATCGCCGGCGTTTGCCTTTGTCGTCGACGCGCTTCGGTACCGTAGATGAGTGCGTTCAGTCGCACTCAAAATCACTCTGCCCGAGGGGATGGCAGAACTCGCCCCATCTGCCGCTGGCGCTGATTTCATGACGGTGGCCGGACAAATCGGCGCATGGAGACGCTGGCGATCCCACCCGCTCGAAACACGCGGTAGTATGCTGAAATGACTGATCCAGCGGGGTCAAGAGAAGCGGCCACTTCGAAGGTGCAATCAGCGGGTGCCGCGTTTGCACCATCGAGCGAGACGACGCGCGCGCAGTTCTGGCATCGGCTCAAAGCGCACAAAGTCATGCAGTGGACTTTGGCGTATGCCGCGATGGCCTACACGTTGCTTCACGGCACCGAGATGGTCAGTGACGCACTCGATTGGCCGCGCGTGATCGCACGCATCCTGACCTTGCTGCTGCTCCTTGGCATCCCGGTTGTCATTACGCTCGCCTGGTACCACGGTGCGAGGTCACTCAGGCGCGTGAGCGGCCCCGAGCTGACGATCATCACGATCCTTCTGGTCATTGCCGGCAGCATTCTCTGGGCACTCAGTCGGAACTTCGCCGACCACGGTCCGGCACATGCCGCTCAAACTGGGCAGGCAAGTGGCTCGCACTTGACCGCCGGCACACAGCCCGCTCCTTCAGGTGCCTCGCTCGCCGTATTGCCGTTCGCCGACATGTCGCCTGCGCACGATCAGGAGTATTTCTCCGATGGACTGTCTGAGGAGTTGCTGAATCAGCTCGCCCAGGTCCCTGGCCTGCGAGTCATCGGCCGGACATCATCCTTCGCTTTCAAGGGCAAGAACGAGGACCTGCGCACGATCGGTGAGACGCTTGGCGTGAATCACATCCTGGAAGGCAGTGTGCGCAAGGCGGGGAACGAGGTACGCATCACGGCACAGTTGATCAGCCCGGCCGATGGGTCGCATCTTTGGTCCAATACCTACGACCGAAGTCTCGACAACGTCTTCGAGATCCAGGAAGAAATCGCGAAGACAGTGGCAGGTGCATTGAGAGTATCAATCGGGGCCCTTGATCTCTCCGAAGGCGGAACCAAGGACTTCGCCGCCTACGATGCGTACCTGTCCGGACTGGCATTCCAGTTCCAGGCCGGAGGCGGTGACACACTTAATAGCATCTCCCGCCTGGAGCGCGCCGTAGCCATCGATCCAAAGTTCACCGTCGCTTGGATCGCCCTGATGCAGTCCTACCAGGAGGCGCGTCTGGGGGACCCTAACCGGGGTCGCGTATGGAGAGAGAAGTGGACGCAGGCAGCTGACCGCGTGATCGAACTCGCGCCGAAGTCACCGGCCTCGACTCTGGTTGCGGCGGACCGGGCGTTACAGAAGAAGGACTTCGCCGCTGCGGGTCGGTTGTTCGAAGCCATTGCCAGTCTGCCGCCGGGGATAATTGCGCAGGGCCAATTCCGCAATTGCCTGTTCCTGTCTTCCGTGGCACATACCAGGGAGGCCGTCGATTGTTGGGAGCGTCTCGTGCAATTCGAGCCGTTCGCAGCGCTGCCGTCGATCCAGTTGCAAATAGCCTATGAGGTTATCGGTGATAACGAGCGCGCGACTGCCGAATACAAGCGCGCTCTGCGCTTTTCCGCCAATAACGTCTTCGTCCGCTCGTTCATGCTTCTTCGGGCGATGGAAGCTCGCGACAAGGCGTCCGTTAGGCGGGAGCAACAGGCCATGATCGCACTTTCGCCTGGTGGTGACTCGGGCATGCTGCGCCTGTTGGACGTACCCGATGCAGCACGCCAGGAATTGCGTCGACAGCAGAACGACCCGAAGCGCGCAGAGGACCCGATCGCGATGTCCGGTATCGCAGATTGGTCCGCCTATTTCGAAGATCCGGAACTCGCTCTCGCCGCGATCCGCAATACCTATGACCCGTCAAATGGACCTGACATCACTGTCCTATGGGGCGTGTGGCGGCCGTTATTTAAGGACATGCGTCGCCTTCCCGGCTTCAAGGACTTTGTTCGCGAACTCGGTCTGGTCGATTACTGGCGTTCGAGCGGTAACTGGGGAGACTTCTGTAAACCTGTCGGTGCGAATGACTTTGAGTGCCACTGAGAGCGCGGCAATATAGAGCCATTCGTAGCTCCTCTTTGGTGTAGGCTGTAACGGCGCACCGTACTAAAGCTGGGGAATTCATGACTCTCAACGACCCTTCGGCACAAAGCGTCGCTCCGCGCCGCAGCTCCGCGGAACTCATCATCGACTACCGGGCGCGCCGGGCGATGGAAGAAGAGGAGCGTGCCGAACGCAAGCGGCAGGATCTGCAGCAGCAGTCCTCCGAGTTCAATTCGGCTCACGTGCGAGTGCGAGCGTGGGAGAAGGTGCACGGCCTGCGAATGCCAGCCGATGCCACACATCCGATCTTGGTCGTGATCGCGGCGGCGACCCGGTTAACGTTAGCGGAAGTCCTCGAGGAGCAGCGTACGCGCGCTGCCGGCGCCAAACCCGCCTGAGTGTCGCGATAGGCTCAGGCTGCTGCGCTGGCCTTGCGAAATTCCACGACAAAGCGGCTGCCATCGAAGAATGTGACCCGCCCGACAAGGTCCTTGCGAGCATGGAAGCTCATTCGAGTCGGCCGTGGGGCCGTCACTGCAATCGTCTCCAGGGATGCCGTCTGTGCGACAGGGACCGCTATGATCACTTTGACGTCCAGCTCTTTGGACAGCGCCTCGGACAGGTGAGTGCGCAGCAGGGTCGCAATCGAACCGGTATCGCCTGCCAGGTCCTCCTCATACTTGAGCACTCCAGCGCCCGCGCTGTGAAAGCGCGTATAGAAGCAGCTCAGTACCAGCGCACGGTCGGAAGTCAGCGCAGAGCGCGCGCGATTCGACGACTTGACCTGATACCGCGCGAACGCCTCCAGCAGGTTGACTACGCTCATACATTGGACTCCGGCAAAGAACGGTAGCGACAGCTGTCGCCTCTCACGGTAACAGGATCCCGCCCCGCCCGTCGCCCTAGTCGATTGGGCGACATAGGTCCAGACATTCGTGTAAGATGATGCTTGGCTCGAATCTTTCGTCTTGCCCGTCCTTGGCCCTTGCCCTTTGGCAATCCACGTGGCCAAAGCCAGACAGCTCAGAAGTTCTTTCGAACCGTGGCCGGTGCACTCCTGCGGGTGTCGCACTCTAATTTGTAATTTTTCTGTGAGATTTCCCCAATGACCAAACTTTACGTCGGCAATCTGTCGTTCGACACCACCGAAGAGTCCCTGCGCACGCTGTTTGCACAGCACGGAGCAGTGGAGTCCGCCAAGCTGATCTCCGATCGCGACACGGGCCGTCCCCGTGGTTTCGGCTTCGTCGAGATGTCCAATGCCGATGCTTCACGGGCAATGCAGGCCCTCAACGGCAAGGAATTCGAAGGACGCGCTCTTAAGGTGAACGAGGCCCAGGAAGCCAACCGTTCGGGCCCCCGCAGCGGTGGCGGTGGCGCGGGTCGTCGCTTCTAAGACGGCACTCAGCGATGTGATCGATCCCACGCAAGTCCGCTTGCGTGGGATTTCAACAGCCCAGTGGAGCTCAAGGCGTGGCCAGGAAGAACTATCAGCAGCTGAAGCGGCAGAAGGAAGAGCTGCGCAAGAATCGTCGGCTTTCAAAGCTCGACCGACGAACTCAGAAGAGTCCTGAGGAAGCGGCTGCAGCCGCCGAGGGCTCGCCCGCCGATGCGTCCGTTCCTTCAGGTGGCCGTGCGCTTGAGTAGGTATGGGTCTGCGAAAGCGAGTGGCGGAGAGACTGCTCCTCCGGCACCGGCGCTGCGCACTTCCTTCCCGAACGTGGAGGAGTTGCGTATCGAGCTGCACTTCGACCAGGAATCAGGCTGGGCACCCTCCAGTCAGGTGCATATCCTGCATCCACCGGCACGAATGTCCCTGCGCTATGCCTGTCCCTTTCCCGGCTGCTCGGGATCGTTCGAGCTCAACGGACCGGTGACGGATCTGCTGAAGAGCTCCGCGATGTCATTCGCGGCGGACGCGCACTGTACGGGCGTCAGACCTCGCAAGGCGAATGTGGAAACGACCTGTACCGGCCATTTGAACTACCGCCTCAGCGTACGTTACGCGCGAGAGCGCCGCTAGATCGCCGCACCGAGGCCGACGCGGCGACGTGCTCCATCCGCACTTCGTTGTACTTGTGGATCTCGCGCACTTCGGTAATCCGCCCCGCGGAGTCTTTGACGAAGATCATCATGTGAATGCTGCCGGCCTGGAAGAAGGTAAGCGGCGCTAAGGGAATCAGTCGGGTTGCGGATTTCTCGTCGCGGCCGCCGTAGAGCGCACCATCCTTCTCGAACACCCGGTAGCGAATGGCCGCAGCGCCGGGAAATCGATAATCGCCCCGCATCGCCGTCCAGTCGCTCGAATCGTGACTGAGCGGCTCCAGATCGCGCGGAACAACCGTGATCTGCAGGGCCACTATCTTCCAGCTGCCCTCGTGGCGATGGTAGGTGTCGGTCTCGTAGTACTTGGTCGCCAGCTGCTGCCCGAAAATGTCTTCCCGCTCATCGATGAGGTAATGCACGACCGCGGCATCGCCCAGATCGCGCACGGTGAGCTCGCGGATGGTGCCGTGTCCCTCGAATCCGCGCGGTAGCGGTTGTACAGCCTCGAGAAACTGGCTCCTGCTCTGAACATCCCCGTCCTCCGAGGTGATGATGCAATCCTCATCGAGCGTCTGCGCCCAGATCGCTCTGTTGCCGGCAGTAATCGCATCGAAGAGGGCCTGGGTGTGGGTGCGAAACCAGGCGCTCTGATCCGCGGAGGCGCCGTGCCCCAGGCCCGGGCAGCTCGCGGCGGCCACACTGATGGCTGCAACCCACAGGCTCGCTCGATCGAGGTGCATGCGAATCTCCAGTGTGCGCATCTGAGCGCGCGCGTAGTCGACGGGACTCGCCGCGCCGGGCCCGATTGAAATATCCTGCACACTTGCCGGGTCAGGGGGAAGCTTATGGCCAAAGCGTATTGGATCTCCTGCTACAGCAGGGTCATCGACGCCGCGAAGCTGGCGGCTTACGCCAAGCTGGCCGGTCCGGCCATCGAGGCGGGCGGTGGCCGCATTCTCGCCCGTGCGACGGCCGCAAAGGCGTACGAGAGCGGCAAGACGGAGCGCACGGTACTCATCGAATTCGACTCCGTCGAACAGGCGGTGGCCGTCCATGAGAGCCCCGGATACCAGGCGGCCCTCGCGGCACTGGATGGCGGCGCCATCCGCGACATGCGGATCGTGCCCGGCCTGTGAGGCGGCTGTGGTACACGGCCGCGCTGCTCCTGCTTGGGGGTGTGGCTCACGCGCAAGGACGCGCGGACTGGACGACGCCGATAGCGCCGTTTCGCATCGCCGACGGGCTCTACTATGTCGGCAGCAAGGATCTAGCGTCCTATCTGATCGTCACATCGCAGGGTGACATCCTCATCAATTCCAGCCTCCCGAGTTCACCGGCGCTCATTCGGCACAGTGTGGAGCAACTGGGATTGAAGTTCTCCGACATCAAGATCCTGCTGATCAGTCACGCTCACTCGGATCACGACGGTGGCAGCGCCGAGATCATCAGCTCGACGGGTGCGAAATACATGGTCATGGACGGGGACGTCCCCGTGGTCGAGAGCGGTGGCCAAAAGGACTTTGCCTACCCGAAGGACCTCTATCCGCCTGCCAGGGTAGATCGCGTATTGCACGATGGCGATGAAGTCCGGCTCGGCTCCGCCGTGCTGGTCGCGCACAAGACAGCCGGTCACACACGCGGCTGCACGACCTGGACGCTGAGAGTCAATCAGGGCGGAAAGGTGTTGAATGCCGTGATCGTGGGCAGCTGGAATGTAAATCCAGGCTTCAGACTGGTCGATAAGCCGGGGCGGCCGGCCTCGTATGCCGGTATCGCGGAGGATTATCGGCGCACTTTCGCACTGCTTAAGCAGCTGCCTTGCGACATCTTCCTCGGCGCGCATGGCGCCTATTTCAACATGCTCGGCAAGCTTGCCGGCAGGCCCGCGGCGGAGGTCGATGAGTCGGTGTGGATCGACCCGCAGGGCTACCAGGCCGCCGTTACCGAGCGCGAGCAGGCGTTCGAGACCGAGCTTCGCCGACAGCAGAACTGAGCGGACGCGCTACAATTTGCGCAAATCCACCAGCTGAAGGAGCGCCGCAATGGACCGCATCAATCCTGTCTTCACAGCTGTCGCGTCCGTCACCGGAGGCCGCAACGGACATGCTGAAGCTGAAGACCACTCCGTATCGGTGAATCTATCGGTGCCGAAGGCGATGGGCGGTCCCGGCAAGCCCGGCACGAGCACGCCCGAGCATCTGTTCGCGTGCGGATATGCAGCCTGCTTCGGCGGTGCTCTCGACTACGTCGCCACCCAGAAGAAGAAGAATGCCAAGGGCGCGACAGTGACGTGCAGCGTATCGATCGGACCGCGGGAGGCGGGCGGCTTCGGACTGGCCGTCAAGCTGCACGTGAAGGACACAAGCCTGCCGCAGGCGGAGCTCGCAGCGCTGGCGCAGGAAGCACATGAGAAGATCTGCCCGTACTCGCACGCCACGCGAGGCAACATACCCGTGGAGCTGAGCGTAGCAGGGGCGTAGTTCGTCGATTGGAAACGGCCGAGCACGACCGCCGACTCACCGGCGGCGGCTCGGCCGTGATTGTGTCAAAGGGGGGGGTCCGTGAGCACTCGAGTCCAGCGTTTTATCCGCGAGGTCGCGCTGTCGGCGACGCTTCTTGCCGGCGTCTCGCCCTGCGTCATCCCCGCGGCGATCGCCGCGCCACAAACTCCGGTCGCGCCCAGCGCGAACAGTCGCTGGAAGCATTTCCCCTCACCGCCGATGGCACCTGCCGGCGCCCCGAACGTGCTACTCATCCTCACCGACGATGTGGGTTTTGGCGCATCGAGCACCTTCGGCGGGGCGATTCCGACGCCGACGTTCGAGGCGCTGGCCCGCTCGGGGCTCAGGTACAACGAGTTTCATACGACGGCGATGTGCTCGCCCACGCGCGCCGCGCTGCTCACCGGTCGCAATCATCACGCCGTGGCGAGCGGCTCGATCAGCAACGTCGCGATCGATGAGGAGGGCTATACCTCGGTGATTCCGCGCACTGCAGCCACCATCGCCCAGGTGCTGCATCTGAACGGCTATGACACGGCGTGGCTCGGCAAGAATCACAACACTCCCGTTTGGGAGACCGGCCCGATGGGGCCGTTCGAACGCTGGCCCAACGGGCTGGGGTTCGACTACTTCTATGGTTTCAATGCCGCGGCGACCGATCAGTTCGTGCCTGAGCTGGTCGAGAATCGCAATTCCGTCGACCCGCCGACAAATGATCCCTCGTATCACCTGGACCGGGATCTCGCGAATCACCTGATCCACTGGCTCGGCATCCAGCACACCGTCCATCCGAATCATCCGTTCTTTGCCTATCTCGCGCCGGGCTCCATGCATTCGCCGCATCAGGCGCCACGGGAGTGGATCGAGAAGTTCAAAGGCCGCTTCGATCAAGGTTGGGACAAGTTGCGCGAGGAGACCTTCGCGCGGCAGAAGCAGCTGGGGGTCATCCCCAAGGACGCGGTGCTCACGCCGCGACCGGCGAGCCTGCCGGCCTGGGACAGCCTGAGTGCCACCCAGAAGCGGGTCTACGCGCGCATGATGGAAGTCGCGGCAGGGCAGCTCGCTCATGCGGACTATCAGATCGGTCGGATCGTCGATTCGCTGCGCAAGTCCGGCGAGCTCGACAACACACTCGTGATTTACATCCAGGGCGACAACGGCGGCAGTCTCGAAAGTCTGCGCGGCGCCAACAATGAGCTGCAGACTTTGATGGGCATCGAGCCTACGGATGCGGAAATCGCGCAAGGCATCGAGCAACACGGCGGACGCAACGCCTACGGCAATTATCCTGCAGCCTGGGCGTGGGCCACCGACACGCCATTTCAGTGGGGCAAGCAGGTCGCCTCGCACCTGGGGGGGCTGCGCGACGGGATGGTCATCAGCTGGCCGAATCGCATCAAACAGGTTGGACAGATCCGCTCGCAATTTCATCATGTGATCGATGTCGCGCCGACCATTTACGAGGCGGCTGGCATCAGTGCGCCCCAGAGTGTCGATGGCTTTGTGCAGCAGCCGATCGACGGCACCAGCATGCTCTACACCTTCGATCATGCGGGTGCGGCCTCGACGCGCCACGAGCAGTACTTCGAGATGCTCGGCAATCGCGCGTACTACAAAGACGGCTGGATCGCCTCCACCACACCCGGTGTGCTGCCCTTCGATCGCTCGAATACAGCGGTGGATCCGCTCACCTACGGCTGGGAGCTATACGATCTGCGGCACGACTACTCGCAGTCGCACGATCTCGCGAAGCAATTTCCGGCGAAACTCGCTGAGCTGAAGGCTGACTTCGATACCGCGGCACGCCAGTACCACATCTATCCCGTGGTCTCGAACATCATGGGCCGGCTTGGACCGGGAACCCGACCGAGTCCTATCGAGGGGCTGACCCGCTTCACCTATGAGGCCGGTGATACGCGCTATGCGCCGAATTCCTTCCCGACGCTGGGCAACAGCTGGTTGATGACCGCCCATATCGAGCTCATGAGCGCGGCGGCGCAGGGCCCGATTGTCGTTCAGGGAGACGTCTCGGGCGGAATGGGACTCACGCTCGAGCAGGGACGGGCGACGTTTCTCTACAACCCGAGCGGGCGGGCGGACGAGCGCGTCCAGCTGCAGGCGGCTGCGCCGCTCACACCAGGCGCGCACGATGTGCGCTTCGCCACCGAGCCGCGCGCTGGCGCGGGGCCGCGTGCGGCAAGATTGCTATTGAGCGTTGACGGTGGAACACCGGTAAGCGTCGACGTTCCCATCCTCTACGCGGTGCATGGCGATGCTTACATCGGGCGCGAAGGCTTAGGTCCGCTGCTGCCGGGCGAGACGATCGGTCCGCTCACCGGCGCAGTGGTCCGGTCCGTGGACATCGACACCAAGGCTCGATAATCGCGCGAGGACGTGCTGACCCGCCTGCCGGCGGGTCAGCGTGCGGACGGCGCCCGTATCCGCAGCCGGAAAGCGAGCGCCAAAGAGATTCCGACTGCGGCTCCCGCGGCGAACGCGCCCCCGATCATGTTGCCGAGCGTGCGGCGTCGCAGCCGCACGAAGTTCTGATCGATCGCCGCGAGCTGCTCGCGCTGTTCGTTCTCGATTCGACTCCGCGCGCCGCAACCCTGGCTCTGAGCATCCTGACAGCGCTCAATGTCGCCTGCAGTTCCCCGCGGGCGATGACTCCAGGCCGGGAGACGTATGGGTGCTGCGGGGAATCGTACAATGCGCAGCCGTTCAGATCCTGAACCGCTGGATTGCACGCTGATGATTGATTGAAATGCTATAGTTTGAGGCGGGCCCGGCACCCCCGTGCCCATAACGACAACAACGACGAGGGGGAGATCATGAAGATGCGTTCCATGCTGATCGCTATGGTTGTGGCTTTCGGTCTTTCGGCTCTTCCGGCGCTGGCTGACACGCCCGCAAAGGATGCCAGCACGCCGGCGAGTGCCTCCAAGAGCAAGTCCGATGCGAAGGCCTCGGACAAGAAGGATGCTAAAGCGGCGGACAAGAAGGACGCGAAGGCGGCGGACAAGAAGGACGCCAAGCCGGCTGACGCGTCGAAGTCGAAGTAAGACCGACCATCACATCGCAGCCGGCCACGGAATCCGACAGGCCGGCTGCGACTTAGATCGAGGCGCTAAGCGGGAATCGCCTCGAATCGCCAGCGCCGACCAGCCGCCGCCAGTAACCCCAGCGCGGACGCAAGCAGCGTCCAGGCAGCGGGGATCGGTACCGGCGCCACGTCGGTATACGTACCATCGAAGTGAAAGCCGGCCGCGAATCCATCGATCGTGGTCGCGCCGATCAGTGTCAGGAACGCGCTGCTGCCCGTGTCGTCGCCGAGGAACCGGAACGCATAGTCGGGCGAGGTGGCAGCGCTCCAGTCGATCACCGAAAGCGTCTTCCCGCCGCCGACCGATCCCAGTCCATTGAAGGTAAGTGAGCTCAGTCCGAGATCGATGGCTGAGCTTTCGCCCAGTGCCAGACTTGCGAAGGTCTGGCCATCCGCGCCACCGGCATGTGCGAGGCTGAGTGCGCCGCCGTTGAGGTTCAGCGTGCTGGCCGTCGACAGACGATTCGCCCCATCCAGCGTGAGGGTGCCGCCGCTAAGTACGGTTGCACCGCCATAACTGCTCACACCCGATAGCGTGACGTGACCGCTGCGCACTTCCACCGAATCGAAATTCGAGATCGAGCCGGAGTAGGCGAAGCCGTTCCCCGGGCCCGGGTCGATCGTCATCGTGTTGATGCCGCCGGTTCCCCCGTTGATGCTGCCCAGGATCGAGGCCGAACCGCCGGTGATGCTGAGCACGTTATTGCCGGCTCCCATATCGATCGCTTTGCCGCTGATCGAGCCATCGATTGTGCCGGCGTTATTGATCGTGTCGTTATCGAAGCCGGTACGGATGGCGGCCGCGGTCCCGCCGCCCTGGATCAGGCCGCCGGCATTGTTGTTGATCGTGACCGTGAAACCGCTGGCGCCGCCGTCGACGGCAATCGCCGAGTCGGACTGGCCGCGGATGATTCCATTGCTCTGATTGGTGATCACCGAGTTGGCATAGATCGGCTCAGCGGTGCCGCTCGTATCGACACCGGCGAGCGTGATGCCGCGTCCGACCGCATTCAGATTGCCCGCGGCGACATCGCCTTCGATGAGTCCGGAATTGATGATGCTGCCACCGCCTACGGTGACGCCCTCACTCTGCGCGGGCGTGGTCGAGCTGAAGGAATTGAGCGATTTGATCGTGCCGGTGTTAGTAAGAGTGATGACGCCATCGACATCGATGCCATCGCCGTCGCCCGTGACGCCATTGCCGATGATCGTCCCGACATTGAAGATGGATGCCGTCTGTTTGGCGTTGAAGCCATCGAGATTGATGCCCGAGCCGTTATCGCCCCGGATGGTCGCGTTGAGGTTGTTGGTCACCGAGGTCGTAAAGGCAACAGTGTTGTCCACCGCACCGCCGGTGATGCCGTGACGCCCGCCCTCGATCAGTCCGCCGCTGTCATTGGTGATCTGCACGCCGGTGTTGTTCTGAGCGTCAACGCCATCGCTGCCGCTACCCGCGGCCGTGATGACGGACAGCATCGTGCCGGCGTTGTAGACGACGCCGCCGACGCCGGGTCGCACCGCATCGGCATCGGTTGCCTTCATGAGAGCGCCGCTGAAGTTGTTGATGATGTTCGAGCCGGAGGCGATGGCGTTGAAGTCGACCGCCTGACTGCCACCGGCGGATGCATTGAGCGAGATCATCTGGCCGTAGTTGTTGAGTGTCACGCTTGCCGGCGACTTGTTCATCTGGATCACATCGGCATCGGCGGCCTGCATCAGCGCCGTGGAGTTCGTCGTGCTGCCGTTCGTGACGACGAGGTTTGTGACGCCGGTGTTGTCACGGATCGCGCGGCCGGTTCCGGTCTGAGTGAGCGTGCCGAGGTTCGTGAGCGTCGCGCTGTTGCCGCTGATGGTGACCGCAACGGTGCTGCCACTCACGCTGAGAGAGACGCCTTGCTCGATGACACCACTCTGACCGCTGCCGCTGCCCAACGTCTGCGCTGAGGTTGAATTCGCAGTGATGTCGAAGTTACCGGCACAGGCGAGGCTGGAGGCGATCGCGATGCCCGAACCTGCGAGCGTGGAAGTGAGCAGGTGCACTCGGCGTACGGGGGCGAGCAGCGGCGGGCGATCAGTCATGGCGCGGACCTGCAGGGTTCGGAGGTTAAAAGTCTCCGAACCTGAAGGCAGTGCATGACCGAAATATGAAAGATTTGTTGCGGCCGCACTCAGGGTTTCCCTGACGGCTTGTCCGCGAACGCTCAAGCGGGTCTCCCTCAGTGCCGTTAAGTGCTTGCAATCATGGGAGACGGACGAGTGCGGCGCGAAACGGCGCGAGGCGCATCAACGAGACCCCGCGCAGGTATGGGGCTGTGGCTGTCCGCATGGCTGTTTGCCTGCGTGCAGCCAGCGTTTGCACTCGACCCAAACCTGCTGCCGAGCCAGTACGTCCTCGACAATTGGCAGAACACCGAAGGTCTGCCTCAGATCTCCGTGCAGGCCATCGCCCGCACCCCCGAGGGCTACCTCTGGGTCGGTACCCAGGAAGGTCTCGCCCGCTTCGACGGCGTTCGCTTTACCGTCTTCGACAGCGAAAACGAACCCGCTATTCCAAACAAGCACATCTCGGCACTGTACGTCGACCGAACCGGGCGGCTGTGGATCGGGACGCGCTCCGGAGTTGCCGTGCTCGATCACGGCCATTTCCGCCGCTATGACAAGGTGCCGGGAGTCAATCACGCCTACGTGCGCACGATCGTGGGCGACGGCGCGGGTCAGATCTGGGTCGGCACCGAGATTGGATTGTTCCTGCTTGAGAGCCCGCGCCCGGAACCCTTTGTCGTGGCGGAGGCGCTGCGCGATGCCGCCGTGCGCACGCTGTGCGCGGACAGCGCTGGTGGGTTGTGGATCGCAACCGGAAGAGGCCGCATCTATCGGCTGCTGGGGGAGCGTTTCGAGCCGATACAGCTATGGGGCGCCAACACCTCGGATGAAGTGACGGCCATCGAGCAGGACGCACAGGGCCTCATGTGGTTTGGCACGCTGAGCGGCACCGTCTACCGGCGCATCGATGATCATGCAGAGGTAATGGTCAACGCGCAGCAGCTGGGTTCGGCGGTGCGAGCGCTCGAGATCGATCGCGACGGCAATCTGTGGATCGCAACTCGCGGCCGCGGCCTGGCTCGGTTCTTCAAGGGCACGACGCGCTATCTCAACTCCGGTCCCCTCGAAGGCAGCGACTTCTACGTGCTGTTCGAGGACGACGAAGGCAGTCTGTGGATCGGCAGCGCCGGGTCCGGGCTGCTGCGGCTGCGTGACAGCAAGTTCACTGCCTTTGGCGAAGCCGAGGGGCTGCGCGGCAATGTGGCCTGGACCGTCGCGCCGCGCAGCGGCGGCGGCATCTGGATCGGCACCGACAGCGGCTTGAGCAGTTACGTCGATGGCGCCATTGCACACCTCGATCTGCCTGCGCCGCACGAGCGCATTCGCGTGCGCACGATCCTGCAGGACTCGAAGCGCAATGTATGGATCGGCACCGGCGGTGCCGGTGTGGTGCGGCTCAGCGATTCCGGCAACCTGATCCTCAATCGCCACAACGGCCTCTCTGGCGATACGGTTACGGCGCTGGCGGAGGATCAGGCCGGTCGGATCTGGATCGGCTCGGGCAACGGGCTCGACGTCTTTGATGGCCGCAAGCTCACTTCCATGCTCCCCTTGCTCGGTCTGACCAGCGATGTGTCGGTGAACCTGCTCGACGTGGACCGCAATGGCAATCTGTGGATCGGAACCGACTCGCGCGGCCTGTTCGTGATCAGTCACGGCGGGACTCGCCACTACGGCACGGGCGATGGATTGCCCGGCGACTGGGTCATCGCCTGGCACGAGGACGAGCGCGGCTACATCTGGCTTGGCACCACAGATGGGCTCGCACTGTGGCGTGACGGGCATATGATTTCGCTCGCGCATCAGCCCGGACCGTTGCGCGAGACCATTCTCCAGATTCTGGAGGACGACTCGCACCGGCTATGGATGAGCACCAACAAGGGTCTGGTTTGCGTGCCACGCCGGGACCTGGATGCGCTCGCCTCCGATGCGTCCGTCGCACCCCAGGTACATGAGTATGGGCTCGCGGACGGACTGCGCGCCGCAGAGTTCTCCGGCGGCAATACCTTCGCCGGCAGCCGCGCAGCAGACGGCAGGCTCTGGTTCCCGGGTGTGCGCGGCATCGTGGCCGTCGACCCCGACCACCTCGGCGTCAATTCGCTGCCGCCACGCGTCCATATCGAGCAGCTGCTCGTCGATGGCAACTCCGTGCCGCTCGATTCGGATCCGCAGATCGGTCCGGCGCAGTCGCGCTGGGAATTTCGCTACGCCTCGCTGAGTCTGCTCGCACCGCGGTACGCGCGCTTCAAGTACCGCATGAAAGGCTTCGATAAGGACTGGATCGATGCGGGCCCCTGGCGCACGGCTTATTACTCGCGCCTGCCGCACGGCAGCTATGAGTTCCAGGTGATGGCCCGTAACAGCGACGGCATCTGGAGCCGCTCGGCCGCTTCCGTCCGCTTCACGGTGAGGCCCTACTTCTATCAGACGATGTGGTTCGCGGTGTTGTGTGCGATTGCGCTGGCACTCGCCATCTTCCTTGGCGTGCGTTGGCGCGTCGGCCACCTGCGGCGGCTTGCGATCACGCTGCAGCAGCAGGTGGCGCAGCGCACGCACGAGCTCGAATCGGCCAATCTCGAGCTGGTGCAGGCAAAGAACCGCGCCGAGTTTGCCGACCAGGCCAAATCCCAGTTCCTGGCGAACATGAGTCACGAGATCCGCACGCCGATGAACGGTGTGATCGGCATGACGGACCTGTTGTGCGAGACGCAACTTGACCCGACGCAGCGCGATTACGCCGAGACCATCCGTGGCAGCGCCAGCGCCCTGCGTACCGTCATCAACGATATCCTGGACTTCTCCAAGATCGAGGCGGGCAAGCTCGATCTCGAGCAGATCGCGCTCGATCTGCGGGCGACCGTCGATGACGTGGCGCATCTGCTTGCACTGCAGGCCGAGGACAAAGAGCTCGAACTTGTGGTCAACGTGGCACCGGAGGTGCCTGAGCGGCTGATGGGCGATCCCGGGCGGTTGCGCCAGGTGCTGCTCAATCTGGGCAGCAACGCGATCAAATTCACCCCGAGTGGTGAGGTCGCCATCAACATCTCCGTGCAGAGCAGCGACGAGCACATTGCGATCCTGCGCTGCGAGGTGCGGGACACGGGCATCGGCATACCGTCGGCTCGAGTGAACGCGCTGTTTCATCCGTTCTCGCAGGTCGATGCATCCACGACGCGTCACTACGGCGGCACGGGGCTCGGACTGTCGATCGTGCATCGGCTCGTCACCCTGATGGCAGGTGAGGTCGGCGTGCAGAGCAGCGTCGGCTCCGGCTCGCTGTTCTGGTTCACGGCGCGACTGGGAATCGCGCATGACATCCCCACGCCGCGGCGTGCGGATTGGGAGCAGTTGCGCGGCCGGCGTGCGCTCGTGGTCGACGACAATGCATCAGCGCGTGAGTCCATCACGCGTCAGCTGCGTGAGCTCGGTGTGCAGGTGCTCAGCGCGGCGGATGCGGAGGCGGCACTCGAGGCGCTGCGCAACGCCGCCGCCGATGGTCGTGAATTCGATTTCGCATTGCTCGATCACACACTGCCGGATTGCGATGGCTCGCAGCTCGGCCGGCGCATCGTGAGCGATGGGCGCTTCAAGGCCGTGCGGCTGATCCTCGTCACCTCGGTGCGGGGCGTGCATCGCGTCGAGCAGTTCGGTGTCAGCGGCATCGTGGCGCACTTGCTGAAGCCCGTCTGCCGCGACGCTCTGACCAAGTGCCTGTGCCGGGTTATCTCGAGTGACAGGATGCCGCTGCAGGCTGGGGTGCCGGCCGTCGCGACGGTTGCGAGCGATCGCTCACAGCGCACCGAACCTCTGATTCTTCTCGCCGAGGACAATCCCGTGAACCAGAAGGTCGGGCGGGCGGCGCTCGAGAAGCTGGGTTATAGCGTCGATGTGGTCTGCAATGGTGCCGAGGCGGTCGCCGCCTGGCACACCGGCCGCTACGCACTCATCCTCATGGACTGTCAGATGCCCGTCACGGACGGCTATCAAGCCGCGCGCGAGATCCGTCGCCTTGAAGCAGGGCTTGCTCATATCCCGATCATTGCTCTCACGGCCGATGCGATGCGCGGCGCGGATCAGCAATGCCGCGATGCTGGTATGGACAGTTACGTGACCAAGCCCTTCGATCGCGCTCGCCTCGGGGAAATTCTCGCCCATCACCTCGGAGTCGCCGCTGATCCGACCGAGGAGATTGAAGCGCTGATCGCTGGTGCGCCGTTCGATCCGTCTGGCGCGCCCGGCACGCCTGTGAATCTCGATGAGCTCGATCGGATCACCGGAGGCGATGCAGCGTTCGAGCAGGAGCTGGTGCAGCTGTTCATCGATTCGGGCGATGCGGCCCTGCGTGACATCAGCGAAGCGTTGAGCCGCGGCGATCTGCCTGCGGTGCAGCGAGCGGCTCATCGCCTGAAGGGCGCGACTGCCAATATGCACGCGCAACCTGCGACGCTTGCGGCCGAGCGGCTCGAGGCCGCCGCTGGAGCGGGCGAAGTGAGTCAGTTGCCGGAACTGCAGGCAGAGCTGCAACGGCAGGCCGAGCGCGCCATGCAGTTCGTGCGAGCAAGAAGGGCATAAGCCCCTATCGGGGCATGCGGCCAGAACGTCTCAGCGGCGGCGTGGCGACAGCAGCCGCGAGAGGATCGACGAGCTCTCCGCTGCCGGCGTCTCGGTGACTTCTTTGGGCGGCGGAATATCGGGGCGGCGTTCGGGCAGGGGCGCCGGGGCCTCGAGCTCGATGATCGCGTGACAGCCGGTGGCTCCGATGTCCTTGCGGGCGTGCACCCGGCGCTCCTCGAATCGCTCCTGTTCGGCCATCCGGACCCGCTTGATGCTCGGGTCCTTGAAGAACGTGCCCAGATATCCGGCGACTGCCTGCGCTGCAGACTCGCTCGAGAAGAAGCCGAGCCGCAGGGCGTGCATGATGCGCTCGCCGTCGAAGCCGGTCACGGAGTAGAGCCGGTACTGATCGAAGATATCCAGGCTGGGCACTTCCGCTGCATCGATCGGCGTGTCGGCCAGGATCAGCTGAATCGCAAACCAGCGCGATGCCTCGCTCTCGTCTACGTCGAGCGGCGTGAGCGCGTGCAGCGTCTGCGTTCGCTCGACGTGGGGAACCGGTGCCGCTTTCGCCGGGGCCGCGCTGCGATTGCGCGCGGCGGCAGCGGCGACCAGTCCGGTCGGATCGGCCGCCTCGGCCGTTTCGACCAGCGCACCGATCCGGGCGACCAATGATTCCAGCGAACCGGTGTCCGAACTGCTCGGCTGAGCCGGTGTACTGGGCGCCCTGGCAGGAGCAGGCACGCGCGCCGCAGGTGGCTGCGGTCTCGCCGGTCGCGGCGGCAGCGGCTGTGACGGGGCGTGGCGGTGCTTCAGGGACGGTGCCGCCGGGCGAGGCGGAAGTCTCGGCGATGCCGGCGCAGGCGGTGCGCGGAATTCAGCCTTCGGCTCGGTCGTCGCCGGCTTGAGCTCCGATGGCCGCGCAGGAGCCGCAAGCTCAACGCTCGGCTGAGGGGAAGGAGTGCTCGGCGCGGGCGTTGCTGCTGGCGCGGGCGCTGTGGCGGGCGGCGGTGGCGACGCGCTTGCGGGTGTTGGGAACGCCGGTGTTGGCGCAGTCGCCGCTGCGAGGCTCGCCCGTGCTTCGATGCGAACTTCCTCAACTTCGACGACCTCGATGCCGGAAGCGCGCACACTCACGTCCTGCACTCGCAAGGCCTCGAGGCTGACCGTCTCGATGGTGAGAATGTCGCTACCGTCTTCGGCGACCGCAACCGGAATGTTCTCAGGGCCCTCGCTCGCGTCTGCCTGAATGATCGCTGCGGGCGGTGCTGGCGGCTCGACCGATTGAAGCGTTGGAATCTGCGGTACCGGCTCTTCGACCGCCGCCTCTGGCACCACGGCCGGCATGACTGCTGCAGCGCTTTGCACGACCTCGACTGGTTCGGCTATCTCGACAACTTCAAGCTCGGGGCGCGGGATGGGCAGCTGCGGAGGCGGGACGACAACCTCGATTACCGCCTCCTCGATGATCTTCGCTTCGATGAGTGGCACCGAGGCTTCGACTGGCGGCGGGAGCTCGGCCGGCACGGGCACGGGCACTGGCACCGACACCGACATCGGCGGGGGCGCCTCAAGCGGCATCGGCGGCACGACTGCCTCAGCGGGTTCGGTCTGCGCAACCGTGGGCTCCGTCGCTGTCGTCAGCGGACTCGCCGCATCGAGATCGATGCATTCGACTTCAATGCTCGCATCGCTCGCGAACGGGTCCGCGGCCGGTTGAACAATCGGGGTGCGCAGCTCCGGAATGGGTGCCTCGAATGTGTACTCGGGCTCGGGCTCCGCGATCGTGGCCGGGATTTGATACTGGTCCGTCACGGCGTTCGAATCGACTTCATCGATGTCGCTGCGAGCGCGGACACGGGGCTTTGCGACGGGCGCGGCGACAGGCGCCGCGACTGGCGTGGTGAGAGCCGCGGCGAGGGGCCGCGGCGCCGGCGGAGTCTGGCTTACCGGCGCCGCCGGCAAGATTCGGCCCGCAGGAGGCGGAGCCGGGGGTACCTGAGGAGCGCGGGTGGCTGCCGGCTGCGACCCCGGGGGTGGCTTGCGCGCCGGCGGTGCCGGCGTCGTGATGCGTGGCGCGGGCGCCGCGCTGGAGGCTGCCGGCGGGGGGGTCGGGGGAGTGCGACGCGGGGGCGACGCGGCTGCGCCGCCGGCCCGGGCCTTGGCGCGCGCGATTGGCGGCATGGCCAGATCGGGCAGCAGCTCATCAATGTTCCACTTGAAGCTGTCATCAACAGGCTTCGCTGCAGGTGGCGCGGGAGGGGGCGCCGGGCGCGGTGCGGCGGCACGACTCGGCATCGTGGGACGACTCGGCGGAGCTGGATTCGCGGGCGCGGTGGGACGACTCACCGACGCGGGCGGTCTGGGTGGAGCGGGACGACTCACCGACGCGGGCGGTTTGGGTGGAGCGGGACGACTCACCGGCGCGGGCGGCTTGGGTGCAGCGGGAGGTGGGGGCGCGGTGACCTGTGCTGCCGGCTGCTCAACGGGTTTGGGTGCTGGCGTTTGCTGCGGCACTTGCGCACGGTCTGCGTCTTCGATGCACTCCTTGGTCGCTGCCGGATAGAAGTCCCTCACCTGCGAGAGAATCGTGTCGGCCTGCAGCTCCGACTCGATGATGCCCAGTCGCAGGCGAAACTGCGGCCGGCCGCTGGTGCGGGTCGTGAGCTGATAGAGATGCAGCTGATCGAATTTCGGAAAATTGCCCGGCGGGTTGCCGATCGGCGCGGTCGACGTGCGCAGATTGATGACGAACGGGCCCGGGCCAGCCGCAACCGACTTCGCTTCAAGTGGCGAGAGGAGATCTTCGATTCCGAGGTGCCAGATGTCCTCGGTTGCGTGCGCCTTCGTGTCTCTGCCCACGCCGGTTCCTTGGTCCAAACGTTCCGACATTCTGTCGAACGTTGCGTCGCAGAACGGTGACGCATGCCGTCTTTCTGGACGGCCGGCGTCACAAAACGCACACCCCGCGTCAGGCGAATTTACTTAACGTGGGACGGCTCGCCGCCGGATCTACCTGGATTTCAGGTGTGCGCTGAAGAAGGGCAGGACCTTGGTTTGCAGCCGCTCACCGATGCGATTGACGTGATCGCCCGCGTAGATCTCGGCCACGTGCGAGACCTTGTAGCCCGTGAGGATCATGTCGAGCGAGCGCACGCTCTGCGCGATCGCGGTGTCGTGATCGCCGGCATCGATGGCGATAGCGTTGTAGCTGCGCAGGCCCGGGATGTACTGGTGCACCATGGCGAGCGGGGCATTCGCGGCCCAGATCGCGATCACCTGAGGGACGGGTTTGCCGCCGTCGATCGGCAGATCGAAGTAGCGCGGCGCATTGCCGGGATTCGGTGACCAGGCGGCTGCCGATGCCATCATGGCCTTGGTGGCGAAATCTGCCGCTGCGAACTGATCGGGAGAGCTGACCGCGGCTACGCGGGCGAACAGCTCCGCGCTCGGCTCCAGATTCGCAGCGAGACAGCACGGGCTCTGCGCGTACAGGCTCGAGAACACGCCCGGGTGCTTCATGCCGATGCGCAGTGTGCCGTAGCCTCCCATGGAATGCCCCGCCAGGCCGCGGCTCGCCGCTGCAGCAATCGTGCGGTAGTGCTTATCCACATAGGCGACGAGGTCGCGCGCGATGAACGATTCCCAGTCGCCTGTCGTCACCGAGTTCGAATACATGCTGCCTTCATAGCGCGTGAAGGCGTCGGGCATCACGATGATCATCTCGTGAACGCCACTCTCATAGGCGCGGTCGGCGGCCTCGGGCACGTTCACGAACCAATGGCCCTTCAAGCCGAACCAGCGGCTGTCGGAATCAGTGAACCCGTGCAGCAGATACAAAACGGCATAGCGCCGTGCGGGGGCGTGGCCGTAACTGGGCGGCAGGTAGACTGAGACCTGACGATCGGGCGAATCGCCTTCGAGGTTGCCCATGAGCGAGGGGCCGTGCACGATAACGCGCTCATACTTACCAGCATTGCTGTGCGGCACGGTCTGCGACGGCGAAGCCGTATCGGTCTGCGCCTGGAGCGTCGTAGCAAGGAACTGACATGCGCCAAACGCGAGCACCATTGCCGTCGTGCGTGTCGGTTTCATCGCTCGGATCCTGGGGGTCGATGATCGAGCGCGCAAGATTACCTGTTTGGGCGCTGAGCGCGGGCATCGCGCTGGTGACGAGCGCGGGCTGTGTCCACGAGCCGGTGGGCGCTCCGTCCTCCGCACCGACCGCATCGCGCCCAGCTCCGGCAACGGCCCCCGCGCCCGCACCGGCGAGCGCATCACCGGCCCGCGCCCAGGCCACGGCGCCCGCGACGGCTCAAGCTCCAACAGCCGCGCCTCCGGCTTCCCCTGCGGCAACGGCCAGACCGCCAACCAAACCGGCGGTTCCAGCGAGCGCCACGGCACCCGCTGGTAATGCGACGCCGCGGACATCCCCGTCCACCAGCGCCGCGCCGGGCACGAGCTCCGCGAGTGCGGGTGCAGCTGCGGCTGCCGCGCCTGCGAGCGCGGCGCCAAAACCCGCAGCGACACCGGCGCTCGATCTGTCCTCGCTCGAGCAGCGGCTGCGCGATACCAAGGCGATCGGGGTGTTCACCAAGTTGTCTCTGAAGAATCAGGTCGATGATCTGCTCGATGAGTTTCGTGCCTATCATCATGGCCAGGGACCGAGCACGCTCACGCAGCTGCGGCAGAAGTACGAGCTGCTGCTGTTCAAGGTGCTGAGCCTGTTGCAGGACGCTGATCCGCCGCTTGCAGCGGCGATTTCCTCTTCGCGTGAGGCGATCTGGGGAATACTGACGGACCCGCAGAAATTTGCCCACATCTGAGGCACAGGAGTCGACATGAGCCAGCGTCTGATCGCTTTGCTAACTTTCGCGGCCGCAGGCCTGGGTTGCGCCAGCGCGCGCGCCGCGGATGATGCCGCGTTCACCAAGGACCTCACCGCAACGATCGCCTTGCAGGGGCAGCCGTGCAGCAAAGTCATCGATGCGAAGCGCAACGGCGACAGCGACTACAACGTCACCTGCCAGGACGGCAACCGCTATCACGTGTTCGTCGACCCGAACGGCCGGGTCGTCGTGAAGAAGCTGTGAGGCCGCACGCGTGAGCGGTCCTCAAAGCGATGCGGCGCTCGCGGCGTATCTCGAGCGCGAAGCCGCCGAGCATCGTCATGCATTCGAAGCGACGGTGAAGGGACTGGCCGAGCCATTTGCGCAAATGCTGGCCATGTGGGAGCGCTCGATCCGCGCGGGCGGCAAGCTCCTGGTGTTCGGTAACGGCGGCAGCGCGGGCAATGCCGAGCACATCGCCGCCGAGCTCGTCATCCGCTATCACACGGACCGCGCCTCGATCGCTGCGATTGCCCTCACCGTGGATGCCTCGACGGTGACGGCCGCGGCCAACGATCTGGGCTACGAGGCCGTATTCAGCCGCCAGATCGAGGGTCTCGGCCGTCCAGGGGATGTGGCGGTGGGCATATCCACCTCGGGCAGAAGCCCCAATGTGCTCGCGGGGCTGCGCGAAGCGCGGCAGCGCAAGATCGCGACCACCGGTCTCATCGGCGGCGATGGCGGGGACATGCGCGCGCTGTGCGATGCCGCGATCGTCATTCCCTCGAAGGTGACGGCGCGCATCCAGGAGATGCACCTGCTGGTGAGCCACATGTTGTGCAAGGCGCTCGAAGTGCGGCTCGGCCTGGTGGCGCGGGAGAACGCGTGAGCACCAGCAGCCTGTGGGAGATCCTCGAGTCCGTCGATTGCGCCCGTGTGCTGGTGTTTGGCGATGTCATGCTCGACCGCTTCATCTACGGCACGGTGGAGCGCATGTGTCCGGAGGCTCCAATCCCCGTGCTCAACGTGGAGCGCACCACCCGCATGCCGGGCGGTGCGGCCAATGTGGCACGCAACGTCGCCGCGCTGGGAGCGCAGGCGATCCTGGTCGGGGTCGTCGGCGCCGATGAGGCCGCCGAGGATCTGCGATCGTCGCTGGCGGAAACGCCATCGATTCGGGCGCATCTGATTGAGGATGACTCCCGGCCGACGACTTTGAAGATCCGCCACCTCGCGGACCGGCAGCCGATCCTGCGCACAGATGTCGAAAGCCGCGCGGCTCTCGATCCCGAGGTGGCGCGCGCGGCGCTGGCGGCCTTCGGCGCGGCACTCAGGGACTGCCAGATCGTGATCCTGTCCGACTACGCGAAGGGCGCGCTGAGCGATGCGGTCACGGCGCAGGCCATCGCTGCGGCGCGCGCCGCCGGCCGTCCGGTGCTGGTCGATCCCAAGAGCCGCTCGTTCGAGAAATACCGCGGCACGACTATTCTGACGCCCAACCGCGCGGAATTGCAGAGCGCGACCGGAACCGAGTGCGCCAGCGATGAGGACGTGGTTGCCGCCGCGCGCACGGTGCTGGCGCAGAAGATCTGCGACACCCTCGTGGTCACGCGCGGCAAGGACGGCATGAGCGTGGTCCGCGCCGACGGCACGGTGTCCCACATCCGAACGGTCGCGAGCGAGGTGTACGAGGTGACCGGGGCTGGCGATACGGTGCTCGCAACCCTCGCGGTCAGCATCGCCGGCGGGGCGGAGCTTGGCGCGGCGGCACGGCTGGCAAACATCGCCGCCGGTATCGTCGTCGGCAAATTCGGTACGGCGACGGTCACGGCCCCGGAGATCATGACGCGGCTCGACAGCCTGGGTGAGCACCATGCGCCAGATACCCACTTCACGCTCGCGGATGCCATGCGTCTGGTTACCCACTGGCGCGATCTGGGCCTGCGCATCGCCTTCACGAACGGCTGCTTCGATTTGCTGCATCCCGGGCATGTTGCGCTGCTGAATCAAGCCAAGCAGACTGCCGATCGGCTCATTGTCGGCCTCAATTCGGATGCCTCGGTGAGACGGCTGAAAGGCGCCGGCAGGCCGGCGCAAAACGCACTCGCGCGCGCCACGGTGCTCACGTCGCTCAAGGCGGTCGATGCGGTGGTGATCTTCGAGGAAGACACGCCGCTCAAGCTGATCGAGGCCATCGCACCGGATGTGCTGGTCAAAGGTGCCGACTACAGTGTGGCGACCGTTGTTGGCGCGGAGCTGGTCAGTCGACGGGGTGGGCGGATCGTGCTGGCGGACCTCGTGCCCGCACACAGCACCACGAGCACCATCGACCGGATCACGGCGGCCGGCAAAGTATGAGTTCGCCCTTCGCCGGTGTCGTCCTGCTCGATCGCGACGGCACCATTGTCATTGATCGCGATTACCTCGATGACCCGGGCCAGCTCGAGTTTCTGCCTGGCGCTGCCGCCGGACTGAGGCTGTTGCACGAGCGCGGCATCCGAGTCGTTGTGATCACCAATCAATCCGGCGTCGGGCGCGGACGCTTCTCGCTCGAGCGCCTGGAGGAGATCCACAGGGAGCTGCGGCGCATGGTGCAGCAGGCCGGTGCGCAGATCGAAGGCATCTACTTCTGTCCCCACAGCCCCGAGGAAGGCTGCGCCTGCCGCAAACCCAATACGCAGCTCGTGATCCAGGCGGCTGCCGCCTTGGGGTTTGACCCGGCGAGCTCGGTGGTGATCGGCGACAAGGCGAGCGATATCGAGCTCGGCCGGCGCATCGGCGCGGTGACGATGCTGATCAGCGCCGATGCCCAGCCCCCGAGCGAGTCGGCGCGGCCGGATTACATCGTGCGCGACCTGCTGGAGGCCGCGCAGCTGATCGCGGATGTGCGGGCCATTCCGCTCAGGCACAGCCGCTCGCATCCGGCCGCCTAACCTCATGTACATCATCACGGGCGGTGCCGGCTTCATTGGCTCGAATCTGGTTGCCGAGCTGGCGGCCAACGGCGCGAGCGTGGTCGTGTGCGACTGGCTGCGCGAGGATGAGCGCTGGCAGAACCTGGTGCGGCACGAGGTGGCCGACATCATCAGCCCCGAGGCGCTCGGGGATTTCCTGCGGGCGAATCGTGATGCGATCGAGGCGGTGGTGCACCTGGGGGCGATCAGCGCCACGACCGAGACCAATGTCGATCTCATCGTGCGCCAGAACGTGCGCTCGACGCTCGACCTCCTCGAGTGGTGCACTCAAGCCCGCAAGCGCCTCATCTACGCCTCTTCCGCCGCCACCTACGGCGATGGCAGCGCGGGCTTCGACGATGCGCCGGGTGCGGCGGCGCTTGCGGGATTGCGGCCGCTCAACGCCTACGGCTGGAGCAAGCACCTCGTCGACCGGCGCATCGCGCGGCTGCGTGAGCAGGCGGCGGCAATGCCGCCGCAGTGCGTCGGGCTGAAATTCTTCAACGTCTACGGCCCCAACGAGTACCACAAGGGCAGCATGCGCAGCGCCATCGCGCAAAACTACGCCGCGGTGGCGCGCGGGGAAGCGCTGCGCCTGTACCGCAGCGCGCGCGCGGACTACGCCGACGGCGGCCAGATGCGCGATTTCATCTACGTGAAAGACTGCGTCGATGTGCTGATGTGGCTGCTGCGCACGCCGGCCGTCTCGGGTCTGTTCAACGTTGGCACCGGACAGGCGCGCAGCTGGCTCGATCTGGGTCACGCGCTGTTTGCCGCGCTCGGACGCGAGCCGCGGATCGAGTTCATCGCGATGCCCGCGGCACTCATCGACAAGTACCAGTACTTTACTGAGGCCAGCATGGCGCGCTTGCGTGCCGCGGGCTATTCGCAGCCGTTTCGTACGCTCGAGGACGGTGTGGCCGACTACGTGCGCGGCTATCTCTCGCGCAGCGATCCTTACCGCTAGCTGCCGCTTCAGTTCACCGCGACTGCCGCACGCTCGTTCCAGCGCTCGTGACAGCGCCGGGCGATCTGCTGCGGAGTGAGCTCGGCCAGATTCAGCACCAGGTCGCTGGGCTTCAACGGTCCGTAGAGCGTCGGATTGGAGGCGCGAAACAGCGCGATCGTAGGCACGTCGGTGGAGCTCGCCAGGTGCATGGGCCCCGTGTCCGCCGAGATGAACAGGTGCGTCGCGGCGATTGCTGCCGTCAGTGCACGTGGCGAGGGGATATGCAGGGATGCGAAGCGTGCATCGGTCGGGGGCGTCTGAGGGCTCGGCAGGAACTCGACCGGGATCGCATCCGGCTGCAGCTCGAGGAATGCGGCCCAGAAGGCGCTCCACCAGGAGCGCTCGATGGTCTTGTGCGCCGTGGCATGGGCGAAGAAACCAAACGTGCGCTCGAGCGCCTGTGGAGGCAGCGATTTGGCGGCGAGTGCCTGGCTGATGGCATCGCGTCCGCGTTGCAGCTCCTCAGCTTGCAGAAACAGCGACAGCGTGAGCGAGCGCGGATCGTAGGGTGTACCCAGAGCGCGCGACAGCAGGAACACCGGGCTCAGAGCCTGATGCATGATTTCGATCGGCTCGGGCACCGTGTGCGTGAGCGGCGCCCACTGCGAGCCGGTCGCAAAGCCGAGCCGGTAGCGCGAGTGGCACAGTGCCATCACGATGCGGCCGCTCGTCGATTCGGGCACCGGGTCGATCGCCACGTCGTAGCGCTCGCGGCGCAGCGCGCGCAGTGCCGCCCAGTAACGGCGCACCAGTTGTGGGCCTTTGTGCGGGAAGGCAATCACCCGACGCAGGCCGGGCATCGTCTGCATGAGCTCACCGGCATACGGGTAGGCGAGTGCCAGGTCGATCGTGGCGTGTGGAATCAGGTCGTGGATGCGCCGCACGAGCGGCGTCAGGAACACCGTGTTGCCCATGCGCCCGTTGATGCGGCAGACGAGCACGGTCGAGATTTGTGAGGCAACGAGCTCGCCGGCGGCCTTGCGCGGGCCGACCAGACCCGCCACCGCTCGGCCGAAGGCCCAGCGAGAATTTCGCCGCAGGCCTTGCGAGAAGCTGCGGCCGAACAGCCTCAGGCGACGACCGAGGCCGGGTCGCGGAACCGACGCGTGAATACCGCTGATCCTCCCCATCTGTGCCGCGGCGGCGGGCTTGCACCTTCCTGGCCGCCCTGTGCGCCGCGGCGCACAGATACTATCAGAACGAGCCGAAGCGCAGCTCCACGCCCACCGATTTCACGTCGCGGTAATAGTTCGCAAGATCGCTGACATAGCCCTTCTGCACCCACACGGCGAAGGGCAGCTCGAGGATCTGCACGCCGAGCTCCAGGCGTACGGTGTTGAAGCGAAACGGCGTGTCGTAACCCGTCTGATACTTCACCCACACGCTCGGATTGCTGACGACGGCCATCTGATCGTGATCCATGCGAAACGGCCACTGGAACTCGACCAGTGCGCCCAGACCATCGACGGCGCGACGCGGCTTGCCCTGCGGATCGTTTTCCCAGCTGTTGTACTCCTCCGCCCGACCCTGCAGAAATCCATCCTCCAGGAAGTAGCGCAGATCGAGGTAGGAGGCGATGCGCTGTTCGCGTCCCCAGGAGTGCTTCCACACGCCCTCGAAATAGTCCCAGCCGCGGCTGATGTATTCGTTCGCGCGATCCGCGCTCTCGCCCTCGAGAACCGCTTCCTGTTCCGCAGCCTGGTACTGCAGTGGGGTATGGATCGACTGGCCGTTGGATTGGTGCGCGTAAGCGATATCGAAGTATTGGGCGAACTCATCGAGCACGCCGGGCTTGCCATAGGAGCTGTTGCGGCGGTCGGACTCATTCGGCAGATAGCGCCACAGGAGCTTGGGGTTATAGCTCTTGCCGATGACCGGTGAGGATTCGCGCGTGCCGAGATAGAAGCCGAAACGCGTGGAAAAAGTGACGTAGAGCCGGCCCGGCGTCGTCCATTTGATGGGGAGCACGCGCAGCTTGAGCGACAGCGCCACGTCCACGTAAGGTGCGTCATCGCTGTCGAAGGTGTAGCCGCCGGTGATCGGCTCGTAGGGCTGCAGCACGCGCTCATCGCGGTTGGCGATCGCGGGATCGACGTTCTGCGCCCGGGCAGCCATCGCCAGCGCGCCGAGCAGGCCGGCGAGCGCTAACTGGCGCGCGGCGCGCGCGAAGCGGGGACTGAAAACGAGAAGGCCCGGAAACGCCTCCGGGCCTTCGATGCAATTAAACGGTTGCTTACCAGCGACCGCCGCCACCGCCGCCGCCACCGCCGCGATAGCCGCCACCGCCGCCCGGGCGTCCGCCGCCACCGCCGCCGCCACCACCGCGGGGCTTGTCCTGCGCTTCATTCACGCGCAGGGGACGGCCACCCATTTCGTGACCGTTCAGGTTTTGGATGGCGCGTGCCGCATCGGCCTGGCTCATCTCGACGAAGCCGAAGCCGCGCGGGCGGCCGGTTTCGCGATCTACCGGCAGCGAGACGGACTCAACCGTGCCGTGCTGGGAGAACAAGGCGCGGACGTCCGCGTCGGTTGCCGAAAACGGCAGGTTACCAACATAAATCTTGGCCATGATTTAACACTCTCAAAGCTGAATTATTCGAGCGTGTCCCGGACGACGACGTCGCCGGGCAGCTGCTCAACACGGCAGGTACCGAAATGAGGACGGGGAGAAGACGTCTCGCGAGCCATCAAACCGTAGAACCTGTCACCCGATCTCGAGGCGAGATGACGATCACGAACTAGTGTAGCACAACAGCTCAGATGTCGATCCCGCCAGCGCCGGCGGACACGGCGCGACAGGGGCCTTTGGCACCGGCGGGTGGCTTCGACTATTCTTTTGGGTCGATGAAGACCAAGGCCATCCTGGGTATCCTCCTGGCGGGCGTTCTCACCTGCGCTGTCGCGGCTGAACTGCCCTACAACGAGAAGGCCAATGCGGCCGCAGACGTACAGCGCGCCCTCACTGCCGCCCAGGCCGATCACAAGCATGTTCTGCTCGTCTTTGGTGCGAACTGGTGCCCCGACTGCCGGGACCTCGACAAGGCGATGCACGGCAGCAGTCGCGCAATGATTGAGGGCCAGTTCGAGGTCGCCAAGATCGACGTGGGCAACTTCGACAAGAACCTCGACATCGACCGCCGCTACGGCAACCCGATCAAGCTGGGTATTCCGGCCGTGGTGGTTCTGAGCGCCGACAATCACGTCCTCTACAGCACCAAGGGGGGCGAGCTCGCCAACGCGCGCACCATGGGTGAGTCGGGGATTTACGAGTTCTTCGTGCGCCACATCGCCTCCGCACACGAGTAGCGCAGTCTGCCTCAGCGCGCGCGCCGCTCCAGCTCGCTCGAAATCGAAGGCTCGCGTCTGAGCGGTCGCACGGCCGGCGGCGGTGGCGTACGCGTGGATGTCGCGCGCAGCAGCTGACGCCGGATCAGGTGAAAGCCGCCGACCAGCAGTGCCTCAAGCAGCACCGAGACCACAAGACCCACGGCCACTCCCCAGACGATCGCGTCCGGATTGAGCGGCACGGTGTAGGAATAGGCTGCCACGGTCTCGTTGAGGAGCTCTCGATTGGCCTTGAAGGCGACGTGCAGCACGCGTGAGATCAGCGGCCCCTGCAGGGCCTGCAATTCCGCAGCCAGACTCTTCAGGCGCGCGTACAGGGCCGAGATCGTGCGCGCTTCGTCCTTGAAGATCGGATCGCTGCTGGAGGCGTGGTGGCTGATGAGGGCATCGACGCTGCCGCTGAAATAGCGGTCAGCCGTCTGCTGGAAGCCCGCGAAACTGCGCCGCGCTTCGAGGTAGTGCGCATCGACGCGCTTGGCGTATTGATCGACGAAGCCCGGAATCTGCAGGCCCGCCAGCAGGCATGCAGCGAAGACGACGAGCCTCAGATAGCCTCTGAACATCGGGCCTGGCCTCCACGCCAGCCCCGAATCCTAGATCATTTCCGCCGCCCGCGCGTCTCCTGGTACTGGAACACCTGCTCGAGCGGCAGGCCGAATACGGCGGCAATGCGGAACGCCACTTCGAGCGAGGGCGAGTACTTACAGAGCTCGATCGCGTTCACCGTCTGTCGCGTGACGCCGACTTGCTGGGCGAGCGCCTCCTGCGTCATCTCGCCGTGCTCGAAGCGCAGACGCCGGATCTGGTTCGTGAGGCTGGCAGTAACCACGTCAGGCGCTGCGGCGGTAGAAATAAAGCCTCGAACCGTAGTGCGTGAGCTCAGCAATCCAGATCGCAAAGAAGACGCTGTTCGCCAGCAGCCACAGTCTGGCGTGTATGTGAACCACGCCGATCGCCAGCAACGTCCCGAGCAGCAGCACGTAGAACGCGACCCGGCTCGAGCGCAGCTCAATCAGCCGGTCGCGCTCGTCCTTGGGTGCGCGGGCATCGGTCGGGGAGACCACGGCGACGATGATATGCAGCGCGATCTCCAGGATCACGAGGCCGGCCAGGGCCACGATGAAGATCCAGCCGAGAAACCGCGGGGGCAGGGCGTGTTGCGGCATCGCAAGCTGCAGTGCGAGCGCGGCGAAATAGCTGCCGAAGGACACCAGCAGCACGGCAAAAGTGATCCAGGCGCTCTTTTCCCGAAACGACATATCCGGTCTCCCGACCCAGAGAGGGAGGCGGAGCAATGTATAGAAAACAATACATCATGTCAAAGATTTTTTACTTCCCTTTGAACCGGCCCGGCAGTGATACTCCGCCCATGAGCGCCTTTAAGACCCGGCCCGAGCCGCTCGACGTCGATCTCGCGCAGGCGGCGATCGTCGTTGTCGACATGCAGAACGCCTTCGCCCGCCGCGGCGGCCTGCTCGATCTGGCCGGCATCGATGTGAGCGGTGCGGACGCGGTCGTGAAGACCATCGCGCGCGTACTCGATGCGGCACGCGCCGCGCAGGTGCCGGTGGTGTATCTGCAGACCGGGTACAAACCGGATTTGAGCAATGGCGGCGGCGAGGCCTCGCCCAATCCGCGCAAGGAGACGGCGCTGTGCCTGATGCGGGCACGCCCGGAGCTCAAGGGCAGGCTGCTGGTCGAAGGCACCTGAGACTTCCAGATCGTCGAGGAGCTGGCACCCCAGCCCGGCGATGTGGTCGTGCTCAAGACCCGCTACAGCGGCTTTGCCGGCACCACGCTCGATTCGACACTGCGGGTGCGCGGTGTGCGCTATCTCTTCTTCGTCGGCATCGCGACCAATGTCTGTGTCGAGTCCACGCTGCGCGATGCGTACTTTCAGGAGTACTGGCCGATTCTCATCACCGATGGCGCCATGCAGGCGGGTCCGCCGGCGGCGCACGAGGCCACGATCTTCAATGTCGAATCGTTCTTCGGCTGGACGCTGCCCGCGGCAGGATTGATTGAGGGATTGCGCTCGGCGCAGCGCGCCTAGGCGGCGGCGGCGCCCGCGGCGGGGCCTCGCGAGGAGCGCAGCCGCAGTGCGCGCACATAGAGGATGCCCGCTGCGGCGGTGAGCAGTGCCGCCGTGAGGAACGCGGCGCCGGGAAAGCGCACCGGGGCCGCATCGCTCGCGAAGTACTTGAACACCTGGGTCATGAGCGGCGGCCCGCCGATCGAGGCCAGGCTGTAGATG
The DNA here is from genome assembly GCA_035517435.1 of Steroidobacteraceae bacterium. GTDB lineage: Bacteria > Pseudomonadota > Gammaproteobacteria > Steroidobacterales > Steroidobacteraceae > JASHUC01. The sequence goes on from DATIYV010000058.1 coordinate 45,129, forward strand.
CACGCCACCGCTCCCTGCAGCTCGCCCTGCGCGTTGGCAGGAACCTGTTGCGACATCACGGCATTGAGCGAGGGGTAGGCCAGCGCATACAGGAACGTGCTCATCGAGACCACGTACATCATCCAGCCCTGCGTCGCGAGCGCGTAGCCGACGAAGGCGAGGCAGCCAAAGAGTATGCCGACCCCGGCGGCGCGCCGCTCACCGCCCAGTCGCGGGATCAGCCAGCGCGTCAGCACGCCCTGCGAGATCGCCATGAGAATACCGACGAACGCCAGCGAGTAGCCGATCTGCGCCGACGACCAGCCGAATTTCGCGATGGTGTAGAACGACCAGATGTTCGGCAGCACCTGGTGACCGAGCTGGTAGAGGAACATCGCGACGATCGTCCAGGCGACGAGCGGATATTTGAGGATCTGCACCAGCGTGCCCATGGGATTCGCCCGCCGCCACTCGAAGGCCCGGCGGGAAGCCGGCGGCAGCGACTCTGGAAGCGCGAAATACCCGAACGAGAAGTTTGCGAGCGCAAGCGCACCCGCGGTGTAGAACGGTGCGCGCGGACCCAGACCGCCGAGCAGCCCGCCGATCGCGGGCCCCAGGATGAAGCCGATGCCGAAGGCGGCGCCCATGAGCCCGAAGCTCTGCGCGCGCTTCTCGGGCGGCGTGATGTCCGCGACATACGCGTACGCCGGCGTGAAGGATGCTCCGGCGATGCCGGCAATGAGGCGTCCCACATACAGCCAGCCGATGACGGGCGCCGAGCCCATGATCAGATAGTCGATGCCCAGGGCGAGCAGGGCGAACAGCAGTACCGGGCGGCGGCCGAACCGATCGCTCAGGCCCCCGAGCACCGGGGCGCAGATGAACTGCATCGCCGCGTACACACCGCCGAGCCAGCCGCCGAAGCCTGCCGCGCCGCCAACGTCGGTGCCCGTCAGCTGCATGATGAGTTTGGGCAGTACCGGCAGAACGATGCCGAAGCCGATCGAATCGACCAGCACGGCGATGAACAGGAAGACAAAGGTGGCCCGCTGCCTCATTGGAGAAGCGGACTACTCCGCAGGCGCGAACAGGCCATCGGGCTTCAGCAGCCACAGCGAGCCCGTCGCGATGGAGAACCACGCGCCGTGCAGGGTGAGCGAGCCGCTCGCGACGCGCTCGGCAATCCAGGGGAAGGTCATCAGGTTGACCAGAGAGACCTTGATCACTTCGTGCTCGGCGAGCTGCTGGCGCTGATCGGGCAGCGGACAGGTCAGCGCATGCACGCGTGCCGACTCTGCCATCGACATCCACGGGGCGATGAAGTCGCGTGCGTTGCGCGGTGCGCCCTCGAGCAGCGCCTGCACGCCGCCGCAGGAGCCGTGGCCCAGAACCACGATATGCGGAATCTGCAGCACGCGTACGCCGAATTCGAGCGCGGCGCTGGTGCCGTGGTAGGCCACGTCGGGGGCGTAGGGCGGGACCAGGTTCGCGACGTTGCGCACCGTGAGCATCTCGCCGGGACCTGCATCGAAGATCGTTCCCGGATCGACGCGACTGTCGACGCAGGCGATCACGAGCGCCTGCGGACGCTGTCCCTCGCTTGCGAGCGCCTGAAATACCCCGCTTTGTTCGGGCCAGCCGCGCGCCCGAAAGCGGCGGTAGCCCTGAATGAGCCTGTCCATCGTTTGAGCGGCACTGTAGCTCAGTCCGACGCTGCACTCACCATGAACTGCTCGAGCTTGCCGTCCGGGTAGCCGCGCTCGATCGCCTCGAGCCTGTGGCCGCCGCACAGAATCCTCCAGCGCCGCGTGATCATGCCGCCGCGACGCGACTCGCGCAGCAGCTCGATCAGCCGTGCGGGCCCGAGCGGAGCGAGCGAGGCTTTCAGGTCCGCGAGCACCTGCGGTGTGAGAAAGAAGTTGCCGCCCTGAGTGAACAGCGACCGATCGACACTGCCGCTCTGAAAGCCGCTGAACACTGTGTCCGCGCGCGCCTCGACGGGCGAGCGCGGCACCACCACGTACGCAATCTGCTCAAGCAGATCCGAGGGGCTGGTCCAGTCGCTGTTGGTCAGCACCACGATCGCCACCTTGTCGTCGGGCCAGATGCGGTGGTCCGAGAGATAGCCCGAGCCGGCGCCGCCGTGACCGATGCGAAGCCGGCCGTTGACCTGCTCGACATCGAGTCCGAGCGCGTAGTCTTTCCTGGTGCCGTCCTTGAGGACAACGGGCTCGAACTGCGTCCGGTAGGAGTCGGGCTGCAACAGGCTGCGGCGGATCAGGCTGATGTCCCAGAGCGCAAGATCACCCGGCTGCATCGCAAGGCCCGCCGCCGCGAATAGCCATCCGGCGGCCTCCTTCGGCGCAGGACGTATCGTCGCGAGACCATAGCGCGTGTAGGGGGAGGCATCGCTCTCGCCCAGGGGCGCAGTGTCGTCCTCGGTGACGCGGCTCATCCTGAGCGGCGCGAAAATCTGCTCGGTGAGAAAGCGCATCAGCGGCTCGCCCGAGGCCTTCTCCACGATCGCGCCCGCCAGCACGAAGCCGGTGTTCGAGTACTGCCAGTCGGTCCCCGGCGCAAAATCGAGCGGCCGCCGGACCCATTCGCGCAAGATGGCCGCGGTCGTCGTCGGGTGAGTCATCTCCTCGGTCACAAAATCCTGCGGCCAGTAGTCGCGCAGTCCCGAGGTGTGAGTGAGAAGCTCGCGCAGCGTGAGGTTGGAGGCCTCGCCGAGGTCGGGGAACCAGCGCGCCACCTTGTCGTCGAGGGACAAGCGGCGCTGTTCCGCGAGGATCAGCACGGCGGCTGCGACGAACTCCTTGGAGATTGAATCGATGGCATAGCGAGCAGTCACGGTCGCCGGCCGCGGCGGCATCAGTTGCGCAAGGCCGTACGCATGCGTGTACGCGAGGGTTGCATCCGTGACGACGGCAATGGACACCGAAGGTGCGCCCGTTTCCTGCAGCCACTCGGCGGCGGCTGCATCGATCCTTGTAATCTGCTCGGGACTGAGCGTGCGCGCCTGCGCATGTGACGGCGCTGCCGCTGTGAAGAACACACAGAAGAGAGCAACGCGGCGGACGCTGATCGATTTCATCGCAACCTCAAGGGTCTGGCTCGTTGTGCCCTGGCGGGAGATGTAGGATACCGCTCATGACCGCATTCCGCGCCGCGCTCGGCTCCCTGATGCTCGTTCCATTTGCCGCCGCGGCCGCCGCGCCACCGATCAATGTGGAGGCGGTTTATCCGGAAGCCCATGCGCTCTACATGGATCTGCACCGCCATCCGGAGCTGTCAGGTCATGAGGAGCGCACGGCGGCGAATCTCGCTGCGCGGCTGCGTGCGCTCGGCTTTCAGGTCACCGAGCACATCGGAGGTGCAGGCATTGTCGCCATCCTCGCCAATGGTGCCGGTCCCAAAGTGATGCTGCGGACCGAGCTCGATGCTCTGCCTGTGGAAGAGAAGACAGGTCTGCCCTACGCGAGCCGTGAACCCAATGTCATGCATGCCTGCGGCCACGATCTGCACATGGCCGCGCTCGTCGCAACGGCCGCGATCATGGCCGGCTCGAAGTCCGCCTGGCATGGCACGCTCATGCTCGTCGGGCAGCCGGCCGAAGAGACCGTCAGCGGCGCGCAGAAGATGATCGACGACGGACTCTTCAAGCGTTTCGCCAGACCCGATGTCGGCATTGCGCTGCATGTCACGAATGACTATGCCGCGGGCCAGGTGGCAATTACGCCGGGCGTGGAATCGACCAATTCAGATAACCTGAGCATCACTGTCTTCGGCAGGGGCGGCCACGGCGCCTATCCGCAGACGACGGTCGACCCGATCGTGCTCGCAAGCCGGATCGTGCTGGATTTCCAGACGATTGTCTCGCGTGAGGTTCGTCCGGGTGCCACCGCCATCATCACGGTTGGCGCGCTGCATGCGGGCACGGTGGGCAACGTCATCCCCGATCAGGCGGTGATGCGGCTCACCGTGAGAACTTATGAGCCAGACGTGCGTCGCCACGTGCTGGAGGCCATCGCCCGGATCGCGCAGGCCGATGCTCAGGCGGCCGGAGCACCGCGCGCACCGCTCATCGAGCTGCAGGACGCGGCCGATGCGGTCTATAACGACCCGGGTCTGTCACAGCGGCTGCGAGCGGCACTCGAGAGGTCCCTCGGTAAGGAGCACGTCGTGAGCGGGACGCCGGTGATGAGTTCCGAGGACTATTCGCGCTTCGTGATCGCGGGCGTGCCCTCGCTCTACATGCAGCTGGGGGGAGCCGATCCGCAGGAGCTGGCGCGGGCTAAAGCGGCTGGCACGAGCCTGCCGTCCAATCACTCGCCGCTGTTCGCGCCCGATGTCGATCCGTCCCTGCACACCGCGATCTCGACCGAAGTCGCGGCGCTGCGCTACCTGTTCGCCAACACTAAGAGTTGAGCTTCGAAGGCGAGACGGCGGCGCCGGGGCCGGCGCTGCTGCGGCTTGCGGCCGCCGGCGGTGAGCGCAGCCGCGGAGCTTCGAGCGCGGATTTCAGGAACGCAAAGACATCGGCGCGCGGCATCGGGCGCGCGAGCAGATAGCCCTGGATGTTGCTGCAGCGTTCCTGCGCGAGGAACTGCCACTGCTCGTGCGTCTCCACGCCCTCGGCCACCACTTCCAGGCCGAGCGCACGGCCGAGCGCGATCGTCGCGCGGCACAGCGCGCCGTCATAGGCGTCCGCGGCGCAATCCTTCACCAGCGAGCGGTCGATCTTCAGACAGTCGACGTTGAAGAGCTTCAGGCGCGAGAGCGAGGAGTGTCCTGTACCGAAGTCATCGATCGCGAGTGTGACACCGAGAGTCTTGAGCTTCGCCAGGTGGCGCACGGCCTGCTCGGGTGAGCTCATGGCGGCGCTTTCGGTGATCTCGAGCTCGAGCAGGCGCGGCTCGATACCGGCGGCTGCGATCGCATCGGCGACCCGCTCGGCCAGATCCTCGCGCGCAAACTGAATCGGCGAGAGATTCACCGATACGCGCAGCGGCTCGCGGCCCATATCGAGCCAGGCGCGCAGATCCTTGCAGGCTTCCCGCAGCACGAACTCGCCGAGCGGTTCGATGAGCCCGGTTTCCTCGGCGATCGGAATGAACACCGCCGGTGAGAGCAGGCCGCGGGTCGGGTGGTTCCAGCGCACCAGCGCTTCCATGCCCGTAGGTCTGCCCGAGATGGTATCGACGCGCGGCTGATAGTGCAGCACGAGTTCCTGACGCTCGAGCGCGCCCCGCAGCTCGGTCTCGATCGACAAACGGTCGATACCGGGAGTCATGGAGCTTTGAAACAGACGGAAGGCATCGCCGCCGCCCGCCTTGGCGGCATACATCGCAAGATCGGCATGCTTGAGCAGGGTCGTGCTGTCCGCGCCGTCCTGCGGGGCGACGCTCACACCGACGCTGCAGGAGCAGTAGATGGTGCGGCCCGGCAGGTCGATGTTGCCGCGCAGCTCGGTGAACATCTTGCGCACGATGCTCTCGAGCGGCATGTCCTCGCGCAGCCCCGGGATGACGACGACGAACTCATCCCCGCCGAGGCGCGCGACAACATCGGTCGAGCGGACGCTCGCGCGAATGCGGCGCGCGACTTCCACCAGCAGCCGGTCGCCGACATCGTGGCCGAGGGTATCGTTGACGACCTTGAAGCGGTCGAGATCGATCAGCATCACGGCGGTGCGGGTCCGTGCGATCGCCCCTTCGGTGAGAATGGTGTCGAGTTGGGCGCGCAGCCCGAAACGGTTCTCGAGGCCGGTGAGCGCATCGTGATAGGCGAGGAAGGCGATACGCTGCTCGGAGCGCTTGCGTACGCTGATGTCCTCGACCATCGACCAGATGTGCTGCGCGCCATCGGGCGCGCGCACGATGATGCCCGTGATCTGCACCGGTACGCGCACGCCGTCCTTACGGACGAGCTCCTTCTCCACCGGACCGAAGCGGCCGGCAGCGAGCAGCGACTCCACGCGGGCGCGCTGCCCCGGATCATCCTTATCGACGGCCCAGTCCCACCAGTTGGTGGACAGCATCTCCGCACGCGAGTAGCCGGTGATCACTTCGATCGCCTGGTTCACCTGCAGGAAGCGGCCGTCGCGGTCGTTCAAGGCGATACCGAGCGGGGAGAGATCGTAGAGGCTGCGCAACTTCGTCTCGCTCGCGCGCAGCTCGCGCTCGGCGAGCTTATGCCCGGTGACATCGCCCACGTATCCGATCCAGATCGTCGAGCCATCGGCCTCACGCCGCGGTAAGGCATCGCCTTCGATCCACGCCGGCGTGCCATCGGGACGGATGATGCGCTGCTCGATATGCCAGTTGGACAGGGTCCGCTTGGCCTCTTCGATCGCCTGCATCTGCGCCGCGCGATCCTCGGCAGGCAGCACCTTGAAGAGCAGCATCGGTTCGCGCTTGAGCTCCTCGGCCGTTAGGCCGTAGACGGCACTCGCACCGGGGCTCGCGTACAGCAACTGCGGCGCGCCGTTCGGGCGCACGCGCAACTGAAAGATCATGCCAGGTACGTTGTCGGCGATGATTTCGAGGCGCTCGCTCGCGTGGCGGCGCTCCTCCTCGAGGGCGCGGGCATGGCTCTCGCTCGCGAGTATCGCCTCCCGCAGACTCACCTGTTCGGTTACGTCCGCCTGAATGCATACCCACGCGAGCAGCTCACCGCGCTGATCGAGCACAGGCCGGGCATCGGTATCGAGCCACCATTCGCGCCCGTCCTTGCCGCGCACCAGGATCTCGAAACGCTCGCCCTGCTTGCGGGCAAAGGACTGACGCACCCGATCGACGGTCGCTGCATCGGTGCCTTCGAAGTACAGCAGCGCGCTCGTCTTGCGGCCGATGGCCTCCGCCGGCGTATAGCCGGTGAGCCGTGTAAAGCTGTCGTTCACCCAGATGAGCCGGCGCTGCGCATCGCTTACGGTGACGGAGTAACCGGTACGGCGGGCGACGAGCGCAGCCCAGTCGACCGCAGGGGATGTCCCGAACAGGCGCGCGCCAAGCCACCGCAGTGCGCGGCGCGCAACGGACAGGGCCGGCGGCGGTGTCGGAGATGGATCGGTGGCTTGCATGCGAACAACCGGGACGTAAATAGATGTCGGCACCGGCATGCAAAGCTTGATGCAGTGCGCAGGAGCGGTGAGACACCGCTCACACTCAAGCGGGGATTATTCAGTATTCCGTGTACTTGGCCGCGCTGCCGCGGACGCGCTCGGCGGGGTATCGCGCTTCGTTCTCGGCCATCTTGTCCCGCGCTGCCGACATTAAGTCAATTCCGAGCTTGTCGGCGAGGCGCACGAGATAAATGAAGACATCGGCGCATTCGGCGCGCATGCGGCCCAGCTGCGCCGCGTTGGGCGCACGGCTCTGCGCCTGAGTCAGCCACTGAAACTCCGCCGCAAGCTCGCCTGCTTCGGCTGTCAGGGCCATGGCGAGGTTCTTGGGCGAGTGGAAGGCATCCCAGTCGCGCCGGTCGGCGAACCGGCGCAGCTCTTGCGCGAGCTCCGCGAGTGGTGTGGCGTCCATATTGCCGATATTGAGAGCTGCGTCGCATTTAGTCACGGGCGGCGTGTCGATAACAGCTGAGGATCGGTGCGACCGGCTTTTAGGGATGTCTGCCGGCGCGCCCCCCATGGGGGCGCGAGCGCCAAGCAAGCGGTGCACTCGCTATGACAGCCGATTCCGTTCTTGCCCGGATCCTGCGGCCCGTGAAGGGCTTGCTGAGCGCTTGTGCCGACCGGCGTGCGCAGGTCGCCGCCCTGCATCGCCGGCTACCGATCATCGAGTTCGACCTCGATGGTTACGTGCTCACCGCCAATGACAACTTCGTCAACGCCTCCGGCTACGCGCGCGCGGAACTGCGCGGCAAGCACCACAGCATGTTCGTCGATCCGGAGATGCACGGTACGCCCGCGTACCGCGAATTCTGGGATGCGCTGCGGCGTGGCGAGACTCAGTCCGCGCACTACAAGCGCATGGGCAAGGCCGGCCGCGTCGTGTGGGTGCAGGCGACCTACTACCCGCTGCTTAACTGGTTCGGCAGACCGTACAAGGTGGTTAAGCACACCGTCGATGTGACCGAGCAGATGATGCGCGTGTCAGACGGGCTCGGGCAGCTCGCCGCGATCAGCAAGGCGCAGGCGGTCATTGAGTTCGAGCTCGACGGCACGATCCGCACCGCGAATGAGAACTTCCTGCGCCTGATGGGCTACTCGCTGAATGAGCTCACCGGGCGGCACCATGATCTCCTCCTGCAGTCGGCCGAGCAGGGCAGCATCGCGCAACACGAGCTGTGGGCGCGCCTGGCACGCGGTGAATACGATGCCGGTCTGTACCGGCGCATCGCGCGCGACGGACGCACCGTCTGGGTACAGGGCAGCTACAACCCGATCCTCGATGCCGGCGGCACACCCTTCAAGATCGTGGGCTACGCAACCGACGTGACCGAGCAGGTGAACTTCGCGCGCGACCTGCGTCAGGCGGTCGAGGAGACGCGCGATGTGGTCGCCGCCGCCGCGGCGGGTGATCTCGGCGGACACATTTCGCTTGAGGGCAAGACCGGCGAGCTCGCCGCCGTCTCCTCCGGCGTCAACGCTCTCATCGATGTGATGCGCACGCTGGTGCGCCAGATCGCCGATGTCGCCGGCGAAGTGCGCAACGGCGCTGAGCAGATCGCGCTCGGCAACAACAATCTCTCACGCCGCACCGAAGAGCAGGCGGCGAGCCTCGAGGAGACTGCAGCCTCGATGGAGCAGATGTCCGGCTCGGTCAAGCAGACTGCGGATAACGCGGCGCGGGCGAATGCGCTGGCGCACGATGCGCTGTCGCGTGCTGAGCGCGGTGGCGAGGTGGTGGGCGCCGCCGTGGCCGCCATGGGCGGCATCAGCGCCGCCTCGCGTCAGATCGCCGACATCATCGGCGTCATCGACGACATCGCGTTCCAGACCAACCTGCTGGCCTTGAATGCCGCCATCGAGGCTGCGCGCGCGGGTGAGCAGGGGCGCGGATTCGCCGTGGTAGCGAGCGAGGTGCGCAGTCTCGCCGGCCGCAGCGCGACCGCCGCCAAGGAGATCAAGGCACTGATCCAGGACAGCGCCGGCAAGGTGAGCGAAGGCAATCGCCTGGTCTCGCAGTCAGGCCAGACGCTCGATGAGATCGTCGGCGCGGTGCGCGATGCGACCACGCTCGTCGCGCAGATTGCGGGAGCGAGTCGCGAGCAGTCGGGCGGCATCGAGCAGGTGAACCGCGCCGTGGTGCAGATGGAGGAGATGACGCAGCAGAACGCGGCGCTGGTCGAGCAGGCGGCCGCCTCGAGCGATTCGATCGTCGAGCAGGTGCACTCGCTCAGCGATCTGATCTCGCGCTATCAGCTCGAGAGCGCAGCCAGTACGCGCGAGGGCGTCAGCGGCGCGCGCCTCATGCGCACGCCGGTCGCATCGTAGAACGCGTTCGCAACCGCCGCGGGAACGCAGCGCATCGTCGGCTCGCCGGCACCGGAGGGCGCGAGCTCCGGGTGGTTGATGAGGACGATGTCGATCGCCTCCGGCGCATCGCGCATCTCGAGTATCGGGTAGCTCGCCCAGTCGACGCTGGTGACGGTAGCGCCGTCGAAATGCACTTCCTCGAATAACGTACGCGACAGCGCCTGCACGACGTTGCCCTCGATCGTCTGACGCAGCGAGCGCGGATTGACGATCAGGCCGCAGTCGTGTGCGACCGTGAAGCGGCGTGCCCAGATGCGCCCATCGGCGGGATAGACCTCGATGTCCGCAATCACCGCGACGATCGTATCGCCCCGCTGCGCATAGGAGATGCCGCGCCCGCGCAGCACCTTGGCGCCGCGCCGGGCACGCGTGGCCTTGTGCGGCCGCCAGCCCGCCTTGTCCGCCACGGCGCGCACGACCGCGGCATCGCGCTCGGCGGCGATGTAGCGCAGCCGGAAGGCGACCGGATCTGCGCCCGTTGCGATGGCCAGCTCATCGATGAACTGCTCGCTGCCGAAGTGCACCTCGGGCCCGAGCGGGTCGCGCAGGTGCGAGGTGCGAAGCGGCGAGTAACCCGGCAGCAACGGCGGTATGACTTCGAAGGCCAGTAATTTCGCCGGGAAGCGATAGCTCTCGTTCGGGGTGCCAAGACCGGTATCCGCGCGCGGCGGCAAGCCGAGTGCCAGCCCCGCGAGCGAGTCGCGCGGATCGGCCTCGTTGAACATGACGCCGACGCGCGAGAGTCCCTTGGAGATGAATTCGTAGCCGCTCACTGCGCCGCTCGCATCAAGCGCGGCGCGGGCGCGATGTACGCAGGCCGGGCCCTTGGGGTCCCAGGCGGTGCCGTCGGCTCTCATGCCCTGCACGCGCACGGGCTTACCCGTGAGTTTGGAAAGCCATGCGGCATCGAGCGCGGCATCACCCGCATCGTTGCGTCCGTAAGACCCCGGGCCCATGACCCACACGCCGCGCACGCGCTCGGACGGCATCTCCAGGAGCTTCGCCACGCCATCGCGCGTGTAGTGCGGCTTCTGCGAGCCGGTCCACACGGTGGCGCGATCGGGCCGCACGTCGGCGATTGCGCAGGCCGGCCCCATGCTCGAGTGAGATTGCAGCGGCCACTCGTATTCGGCCGAGACGGTGCGGGCGGCTGCGGCGAATGCTGCTTCCAGATCGCCGTTCTTTACCGGCTCCTCGCGTTTGACCACCGGCGCCTGGCGGATATGGGCATGCAGCGCCTCATGGCCGGGGTAAGCCTGCGGATTGCCGTCGGTCCATTGCACTTTGAGGCTCTGCGCGGCGCGCACGGCATCCCACTCGCGCTCGGCCACGACGGCAAGAAACTCCCCCTGGCGGATAACGCGGGCATTGCCCAGCCCCTGAATCGAGCTCTCATCGATGCTCGCGATGGTGCTCGCCGCGCGCGGCGGACGGATCATCCGCGCATGCAGCATGCCGGGGATCTTCACGTCGGTGACGAAGTCCGCCGTGCCGAATACCTTGCCTGCCACATCGCGGCGTGCGACCGAGGCACCGACCACGCGGTACTCGCCCGGCGACTTCGGCTTCGCCTGACCCTTCACGTCCATGAAGTTGCCGACGCTCCTGTTCCACTCGACGGCTGCATCGAAGCGCCGCCCGCCGATGAGCTCGGCATAGCTCACGCGCCGGCTGGCATCGTCCTTGGAGATGATCACGCCGTGCTCGACAGTGAGCCGTTCGGCCGGCTGAGACAGATGCTGGGCCGCGCTTACGACCAGCAGCCGCCGCGCTTCGGCGGCGGCATTGCGCAGCGGCCGCGCGCCCAGTGACACGCCCGTGCTGCCGGAGGCGCCACCCTGGTTGCAGGTGGTCTGCGTGTCGCCCATGCGGATGCGCACGCGCTCCACATCGACGTCGAGTTCCTCCGCCACGACCTGCGCAATGGCAATCTCCAGGCCGTGGCCCATGTCCATCTTGCCGAAGAAGGCTTCGACACTGCCGTCAGGCAGGACGGCGAGCCAGGAGTCGAGTTGACCGGGGGGCGGCCCTGACAGGGCGGGCACAGCCTGAGCCAGCGCCGGCGCCACGTCCGCCGCGCCTGCGCCAATGATGACGACGAGCGCGCCGGAGAGGCGCAGGAATTCGCGGCGCGAGAGCGGCGGACTTTCGGGCACAGCGCTCATCGCGGACTATTTCATCTGCGCCTGCGCCCGCTGAATGGCGCGCAGGATCGACATGTGGGTGCCGCAGCGGCATTTGATGCCGGCGAGCGCTTCGCGGATCTGCGCCTCGCTCGCGTGGCGGTTGCTCGCGAGCAGCGCGGCCGCCGTCATGATCCAGCCATTCACGCAGTATCCGCACTGCGGCACCTGCTCATCGATGTAAGCCTGCTGCAGGGGATGCGGCTGCTCGGGCGTGCCCAGTCCCTGAATCGTGGTCACCGAGCGGCCTTCGACCGCCGAGACTGGTGTGACGCAGGAGCGCAGTGCCGCGCCGTCCAGATGCACCGTGCAGGCGCCGCACTGAGCGAGACCGCAACCGAAGTGTGGATTGGACAAGCCGAGCTCGCCGCGCAGGGCGTAAAGCAGTGGCATCTCGGGTTCGGCCTCGAGTGAGACCGCCTTGCCATTTACGGCGCAGTGAATGGTGGCCATGATGCGGGACGATCGTACCGCCGTGTCCGGTGCGGCGGCTATAAGGAGAAGGGCGTGGAATTGCGACAGCTCGGAAATTCCGATTTGAAGGTGCCGGTGCTGAGCTTCGGCACCGCGACGTTCGGCGGCGTGGGAGATTTCTTCCGGGACTGGGGCCGCACCGAAGGCGCGGAAGCGCGCCGGTTGCTGGACATCTGCCTCGAGCACGGCGTGACGCTCTTCGACACGGCCAATGTCTACTCGAGCGGCCGAGCCGAGGAAGTGCTCGGCGAGGCGGCGGCGGGGCGGCGCAATCGCCTGCTCATTTCGACAAAAGCGACGTTCCCGATGGGCACGGGCGCGCACGAAAGCGGTGCATCGCGCCGGGCATTGACGTGGGCCTGCGAGGAGAGTCTGCGGCGCCTGGCGACCGATTACATCGATCTGTATTACATGCACGGATTCGATGCGACGACGCCGCTCGAGGAGACGTTGCGGGCGCTCGATGACCTGATTCGTGCCGGCAAGATCCGTTACATCGGCTGCTCGAATTTCTCCGGCTGGCACCTGATGAAGGCACTGTCGCTCTCGGAGCGGCACGGCTGGGCACGTTACGTGGCGCAACAGAGCTACTACTCGCTGGCCTCGCGCGAGTTCGAGTGGGAGCTCATGCCGCTTGCGCTCGATCAACACGTGGGGACCGTGGTCTGGAGCGCGCTCGCGGGCGGTGCGCTCACCGGCAAGCTGCGCCGCGGCGGCGAGGCGCCTGCCGGCAGCCGGCTCGCGTCGGCTGATTTTCTGGCGGGCGCGCGCTCCGAGCGCTTGTACGACACGCTGGATGTGCTCGCGGCCCTCGCCGGCGAGACCGGCCGCAGCATTGCCCAGATTGCGATCAACTGGGTGCTGCAGCGGCCGAGCGTTGCGAGCGTCATCATCGGGGCGCGCAACGAGGAACAATTGCGGCAGAACCTCGCCGCCGTCGCTTTCCGCCTGGACGGCGAGCAGATGGCCCGGCTGGACCGGGCCAGCGAAGTGCGGCCCATCTACCCCTACTGGCACCAGCGCAATTTCCCCGCGCTCAATCCGCCGCCGGTTCCGGTCTACGGTCACAGCGAGTGAGGCTGCGCTGCGCCTTCAATTTAAGGAGGTGCGCGGCTACACTGCACCTCTCGATCAGCGTGTGCGCTATATCGGACAAAACCTAACGCACGTTCGTGCACGCGCCGGTCACCTGGGGGATACATGAAGCGCTGGATCTGGATTCTCGCGGTAATCGTGCTGATCGTCGTCGTCATCAGCTGGCGAGCCTTCTCGCTGCACGTCGAGCACCGGCCTGATGTCGCGGCGACCCCGGAGATGGTCAAGCGCGGCGAGTACCTCGTTCAGGCAGGCGACTGCATCAGCTGCCACACCGCTCCCGGCAAGGCTGCGTTCTCAGGCGGCCGCGAATTCGATCTCGGCGGCATGGGCACGCTGTATTCGCCGAACATCACTCCCGACAAGGACACCGGCATCGGCAGCTGGAGCGACGATGACTTTCGCTCGGCGCTGCAGCTCGGTATCGGCAAGGGTGGCGAGCACCTGTACCCCGCATTCCCGTACGCATCGTTCACGATTCTCTCGGACGACGATGTGCTGGCGATCAAGGCCTACCTGTTCAGTCTCGCGCCCGTGAAGAACGAGCCGCCCGCGGATGCGATGAAGTTCCCGTACAACCAGCGCGCCCTGATGGCGTACTGGAGCTGGCTGTTTGACTCCAATAAGCGCTTCGCTGCGGATGCGAGCCAGTCCGCGGCCTGGAATCGCGGCAAGTATCTGGTCGACGGACTCGCGCATTGCGGCGAGTGCCACACCAGCCGCAATTTCCTGCAGGCGCGCTCGAGCTCCAAGGAATACGCCGGCGCGGTCACGCAGGGCTGGAAGGCCTACAACATCACCTCGGACAAGGACACCGGCATCGGCAACTGGACCGACGATGCGCTCGTGTCCTATCTGACGACGGGATTCGCGGCCGGCCACGGGCCTGCCTCGGGTCCGATGGCCGAGGCGATCTCGAACAGCCTGCGCCATCTCACGGCGGATGATGTGCACGCGATTGCGACGTACGTTCGCAGCCTCGAGCCGAAAGCGGCGGCCGTGCCGGTGGTTGCATCAGCGTCCAGCGCCAGTCCCGATGCCAATATGGAGTACGGGCGACAGGTGTACGCACGCGAATGCGCCAACTGCCACCATCGCGATGGCAGCGGCACCCAGAGCGACTACGAAATGCTGCGCGGCTCCCGCACGGTCGGCGATCCGGAGGCGATCAACCTTACGCAGATCGTGCTGCACGGGGAGACGCTCGAGACCGCCAACGGCCGCATCACCATGCCGTCCTTTGGTAAGCTTTCCGATACGGATGTCGCCGCGGTCGTGAACTACACAGCTCAGACCCTCGGCGGACATGCGCCGAATCTGACGCCGCAGGATATCGCCGCACGACGCTGATCGACGGCACAACGCGGCCGGTGCAAGGAGAGCGGCCATGATCAAGCTGTACTGGGCGCCGCGCACGCGCGCCATCCGCGCGATGTGGATGCTCGAGGAAGCGGGGGTCGCTTACGAGCGCGTGCAGATCAACTTGACCGATGAGAGCTCGCGAGCAAATCCGGATTTTCGCCGCGCGAGCCCCTTAGGCAAGGTGCCGGCGATCGAAGACGGTCCGGTGCGCCTGAATGATTCCGGCGCCATCTGCCTCTACATCGCCGACGCTTATCCGCAGATGCAGCTCGCACCCGCGATCGGTCACCCGGATCGCGGCGCCTATCTGCAATGGGTGCTGTTCACCAACACCTCGATCGAGCCGGCCATGATCGAGAAGATGGCCAAGATCGCGCCGAATCAGCGTGCACACGGCTGGGGCAGTTTCGATTCGATGATGTCGACGCTGCGTGCGGGGCTCGAGCGCGGGCCCTGGATCCTCGGGGAGCGCTTCAGCGCCGCCGACGTGCTGCTCGGCTCGGCGCTCTTCTTTCTCACCGTGTTCAAGCTCATCGACCCGGAGCCTCTGCTAGATGGCTATGTGGCGCGCTGCTTCGCCCGCCCGGCCGCGCAGCGAGCGAAAGCCGCGGAGGGCTGACCTCCCGCCCAAAGCCCCGGGCCGAGCTACCACCAGCCGCGCCATTTGAACCAGGCGATCGGCACGATGATGCTGAGCGCGATCACCACCAGCACGTACTGATAGCCCCAGTGCCAGGTGTACTCCGGCATGTTGTGGAAATTCATGCCATACATGCTGGCGATGAGCGTCGGTGGAATGCCGACGACGGAGACGATGGTCAGCACGCGGAAGGTGTCGTTCTGCGCGGTATTGATGAAGCCCAGCACCGCATCGAGCAGGAACTGGCTCTTGTCCGATAAATGCGTCTCGAAGTCAGCCAGTGAGGCGAGATCGCGCCGCACCGTCTGCAGCCGCGCGCGGATGTCGGCCGGCAGACAGTCGCCCTCGGTCTCGGCGCTGAAGATGCAGATGCGCTGCAGTCCCAGCACGCTCTCGCTGATGTGAGAGAGCCGTTCACCCGCCAGTCCGATCGCGGTGAGGAGTGCGCGCAGGTTGCGATTGGCGACCGCTCCGTGCCGCCGCGGGCGGCCCCGCGTGCCAAACACCTGCTGCGAGATCGTCGCAAGATCCGCGCTCAGCTTCTCGAGCATGTCGGCCCCAAAATCAACCATCCCCTCGAGAAGGGTTGCGAAGACCGCGGCGGCGCTCTGCAGCCCGGTACCCTTCTCGAGCTGGGTCCTCAGACCCGCTATCGCGTGCACGTCGGAGTAGCGCACCGTGATGAGCACCTGGGGCGTGAGAATGAATCCCAGGGGCACCGGTGCGGGAAGAGCAGGCTCGAGCTCGGTACTGAGCGGCATGCTCATGATCAGGGTCTTCTCTACTGCGCGCAGACGGCTCGAGGACTCGATTTCCTCCAGCTGCGCGCGTGAAGGCAACCGCACACCGAACTGCGAGGAGATGCGAGCGATCTCCTCGCTCGTGGGCTCGAGCAGATCAATCCAGACGGGCGCATCCGAGCCGTAGACGTACTGCATCAGCGTCGAATCATGACATGAATTGACCGGCGCGGTAGTGTCGGCACAATGCACCGGATGCTGCGCCGAAGATTTCTGAAGACTGCACTTGCGACGCTGCCCGCGGCAGCCGTGCCCTGGCTGCCGGCGCAAGGCGCCGACCCCATGCGCCCGAAGCTTCTCGGCAGCGCCGAACCCTTCGACTACGCCCGCCTGAAGGGGCTCGCCCGCACGCTGTCGGGATCGCCCTACGTCGCGACCAAACGGCCGCTGCCGGAAGCCGTTGCGCGGCTGGACTGGGACCACTGGCAGGCGATCCGCTTCCGTGAAGAGCACACTCTCTGGGCCGGGGAAGGTCTGCGCTTCGGCGTGCGGTTCGCGCACCTGGGTTTTCGCCTGGACAAGGCCGTGCGCATGTACGTCGTGGAGCAGGGCCGCGCGCAGGAACTGGCCTACGATCCGGCAATGTTCGACTACCAGAATGCAGGGCTGCGCCCGGGAGCGCTGCCCGCGAATCTCGGATTCGGCGGCTTCCGGCTGCACTTCCATACCGACTTCGCGCGCGACCGGGCGGCCTTTCAGGGCGCGTCCTATTTTCGCGCGGTCGACTCCGGCATGCAGTTCGGTATGTCGCAGCGGGGCCTCGCCATCGACTGCGGACTGCCGACCCCGGAGGAGTTTCCGGACTTCATCGCCTACTACATCGAGCGTCCCGCGCGCGACTCCAACCAGATCACGGTCTACGGATTGCTCGACTCCCCGAGTGTCACGGGCGCTTATCGTTTTCTCATCGACATCGGCGAGTCGGCCGTCATGGACGTCGATGCGGCGTTATACCCGAGGCGCGAGATCAACCGCATGGGGATCGCGGTCGGCACCAGCATGTTCTTCGTCGGCAAGAACGATAGGAGCGTGTCCGAGGACTGGCGGCCCGAGATCCACGACTCGGACGGCTTGCAGCTCTTCACCGGCAGTGGCGAGTGGATCTGGCGGCCGCTGGTCAATCCGGCCGCAGTGCGCGTCAATTCCTACGTCGATGACAATCCGCGCGGCTTCGGACTCATGCAGCGCGAGCGCGACTTCACGCAGTACCAGGATGATGGCGTGTTCTACGACAGACGGCCCAGTGCCTGGATCGAGCCGCGCGGGCACTGGGGCCGGGGCGCCGTGATGCTGGTGGAGATTCCGACGCGGGATGAGACCTCGGACAATATCGTCGCGTTCTGGAACCCCGCAGACAAGCCGCAGCGCGGCCAGGAGCTGCTGTACGCGTACCGGCTCACCTGGTGCCGCGACAATCCGCTTCCGGTGCAGCTCGCGACCACGCGCGCCACGCGCTCAGGCATCGGCGGCATCGTCGGCCGCAAGCGCACGCATTTCTCGCGGCGCTTTGTGGTGGACTTCGGCGGCGGCGCGCTTACGTCGCTGGCGGAGCACGCGGCAGTCGTGCCCGTGATCACCGCTTCGCGCGGGCGTGTCGAAATCACCTCGGCCCGGCCGCTGATCCCGCTCGGGCAGTGGCGCGCGATGTTCGATCTGGTGCCACCCGATGACAGCATCGAGCCGATCAATCTACGGATGTATCTCGCGCTCGACGGCGAGCCGCTCACCGAGACCTGGCTCTACCAATACACGCCGCCGCCGCCCGCCGAACGCAGGTTCTAGCGCATCACTCCCAGCCGGTGCGGGAGTTGTAGGGCAGGGTGAAGCCCATGGCTTCGATCTCGTGGATCTTGCCGCCGCTCACCTTGAAGACATGCGCGGCAGGCAGATCGAAGGGCTTGTATGCGCTCATGTCCACGTGATCCACATCCGGCACGCCGACGATCGTCAGCTGCTTGTCCTGCATCGGGTGACGGAACTGCGACAATCCAAACACCAGCCCGCTCTGCTCATCGGCGATCCATACGCGACGCGGCTCGATGCGCTTGATGTAGCTCATGACGCGCGTATCGAGCTGCGCCGCGCAGCCCATCGCGCCCATGGTGGCGCGTCCGGGATGCTCGGGCGGCGGATTGCCCGTGGTCTGCAGACCGTTCTCACGGCGCACGCAGTCCCTGGCGAACGGCGCCTCGCTCCCCTTGCTGTCGACGAGCGCGTCGTAATAGGAGCGCCCGATCTCGAGCAGCTTGTCATGCGGGCTGCGCTCCCCGACCGGTACAGTGGTGATCAGGCCAGGGCGCGGCGTCTGTAGATTCTTGAGCCCGGCGTCGCGCAATTCGCGCGCGATGAGATGTTCCATCTCGGTGATCTGGCCGTTGACAACCTTCAGACGCAGTGCGAGCTCGATCGGCTTGCCGTTCTCCTGCATCACACCCAGAAATCCCGCCTGCTGAGACTGCGCATCCGGCACGTAGATCGCGAAGCTCGAGGGCAGGGAAGTGGCGCTCTTCCATAAACCCTCGCCGGGTCGCATCGGCACGGTGTTCTCAACGAACTTTGCGCCGGGCGCGATCGGCACGCGCGCCGGATCGTGGGCGACGAGCGCCGCCAGATAAGTATCGGTCAGTGCGCGCAGGCAGGCGCGGTTGCAGCGATTGGCGGCAGCAGGCTCGGGGCCAGCGCATCCGCCGCTCACCGCCAGCAGCACGGCTACCGCAAGCACTCGCTTCATGATCACAGAAGGTTACAGGCACAGCCGCGCCGTTTTCAACGGGGAGGCACGCGGCCGATCGGGTATGATCGCCGTCGCGTTTGATCACCGGGGGGATACACGTGCGCACTCGCCTCACGCTCGCCGCTGCCGCCGTGGCGGCCTTCGCACCCGTACACGCCGCTACCCCGATGAGCTGCGCGCAGCTGACGAAGCTGCATCTGTCGGACTCGACCGTTGCAATCACTCAGGCCCGGACGGTGCCCGCAGGGCCGATTCCGGCGGCGCCCTTCGGTCCACCAGCGACCGGGACGCTGCCTGAATACTGCCGCGCCGACGGCATCATCGACTCCCGGACGGGGCGCAACGGTCAGTCCTACGCGATCGGATTCGCCATCGCGCTGCCGAAAGTCTGGAACGGCCGCTTCATGTTCCAGGGCGGCGGCGGATTGAATGGCAACATCGGGGCGCCGTTCGGTGCGCAGGCGGCGGGAGACTCGCCGGGGCTGGCACGCGGCTTCGCCGTGGTATCGACCGACAGCGGTCATCACAGCAACGCGGTGTTCGATGCGCGTTTCTTCGAGGATCAGCAGGCCGCGCTCGACTTTCTCTACCAGGCCGTGGCCAAGGTCACGGTCGTTGCCAAGCAGATCGTGAGCCGTTACTACGGTCACGCCGCCGCGCACTCCTACTTCGTGGGCTGCTCCACCGGCGGGCGCGAGGCGATGATGATGTCGCAGCGCTTCCCGAGGTTTTTCGACGGCATCGTGGCCGGCGCTCCGGCGATGCGCACCAGCTTTTCCAATCTGGGCGACCGCTGGGTGACGATTGCGCTGAATGCCATCGCGCCCAGGGATGCGAGCGGCAAACTGCAGGGCGCGCGCGCGCTGTCGGACACCGATCGCAAACTGATCGTGAATGGAATACTCAAGGCCTGCGATGCGGCCGATGGCCTTGAGGACGGCATGATCTTCAATCCGACGGCCTGTGGTTTCGATCCGGCGAGCCTTCAGTGCAGTGGCGCGAAGAGCGACTCATGCCTCTCGGCTGAGCAGGTCGGCGCCTTGAAGAAGGGATTTGCGGGGCCCAGGGACTCGATGGGGCGGCAGGTTTATCCGGGCTTCTACTACGACACCGGAATCGCGAACGGGCAGGGCCCGATCCCGGGCCTGCTGCTGGCACCTTCCGGTCCGGTCGATCGGGTGGGAGGCGCCGCGAGCATGGATGTCGATCGCGAGGAGAGCGCCGCGAGCAACGCGATTGCGATCGCAGGCGACAGCAATTCTTGGACGAATCTGAGCTCATTCACCGCGCACGATGGCAAGCTCCTCTTCTATCACGGCGTGAGCGATCCCTGGTTCTCGGCGATGGATACGGTGCAGTACTACGATCGGCTCGTCGCGGACAATGGCGGCGCAGATGAAGTACACCACTGGAGCCGGTTGTTCCTGGTGCCCGGCATGAGTCACTGCGGCGGCGGTCCCGCCGCGCTCGACCGCTTCGACATGCTGACGGCACTCGTTGACTGGGTCGAGAAGGGCACGGCACCCGACTCTGTCATCGCGACGGGCCGCGCATTTCCGGGACGCAGCCGGCCGCTGTGTCCGTATCCTCAGCACGCTCACTACAAGGGCACCGGGGATTCCGAGCAGGCCGCGAATTTCGAGTGCCGGAACTAGCCGAGCGGAAGCCTAACCGGCAGTGACCCGCTCGCCCGGGCGCAGTGTGCGCAGGCGTTCGAGGAAGGCCGCGGCTGCCGCATCCGATTCGGCCGGCGCCCAGGGAGCTGATTCAGAGGCCGTGGCTGCATCGTAGGGTCCGGCCTTCACTTCCAGAAACACCGATCCGTCTTCGAGCGGCAGGAGTGTGTGCCAGGTGAGAACCGGCACCTCCCAGCCAATGCCACTCGAGCCCTGACCCGCGCTATCGCGCGCGTTCAGTACGCCAGTGTCATCGAACATCAAGACGTCAAATCTGCCGCGCAGGACCAGCGCCATCTCCGACTTGACGGCATGGCGGTGTGGCCGGAAGTAGGAATCGCGCTGCGCGGCGACGAAGAAGCGCTGCACCGGATCCGCGGCGTCGGCATGCACGTTGAAGTGGGCACGGCGGCGCGGGCTCGTCTGCGCGCGAGCCACCAGCTCATCGATCTCACTGCCGAGCAGAATGCGCATGCGGGTCAGCGCGGCGCCGGGGTTGGCGGGGGTGGTGCGCCAAATCCGCCCGGTCCGTGCACCTGAGCATAGTGTGCACGGCCGACGAGATAGGCACGCACGGCCTCGGCCTCATCGGGCTGGAGCGCCTTGCGGAACGACACCATGCCATTCGAGCTCAGTGCGCCATCGAGCACAATGGTGTTGAACACGTCGCGACTGCCGAGGGCGGCGCTGTAGCGCAGGTCAGGGAACAGGCCGCGGCTCTGCCCGTCCGTGCCGTGGCAGGTGCCGCAGAAGCGGTTGTACTTGTCCTCGCCGAGCGTGAGCACCTTGGCGCTTCCAAAGGCGGGCGGAGGATTCAGGACCAGCTTGGGCGGCTCGACGGGCGGGGGCAGCTGTGCCTGGCCGCCGAGCTTGAAGACCAGCACGCGCGAGTAGTTGGGCGCGTAGTAATTGCCCGGAAGGCCAGCTCCCGCAACCACAGCGACGTACTGCGTCCCGTCGACCTCAAACGTCGAAGGCCCAGCCACGATGCCCGTGTTGACGCCCATGTGCCACAACGCCTCACCGCTGTCGGCCCGGTACGCGGCGAACTCCAGCTTCTGCGCATTGCCCTGGAAAACCAGACCACCGGCGGTCGAGAGCGTGCCGCCGCCGCGCGCCTCGCCGAATGAGACACGCCACACTTCCTTCGCTTGCACCGGGTCCCAGGCGAGGAGGTAGTTCTCGTTGATGCGCTGCGCGCCCGGGCGCGCCAGGAGTGCAAAGCCCTTCGACAGGCTGATCGAGAGTTTCTGCCCCATGGGATTGTCGTCTTCGCGCGTCGCGACCATGCCGTAGCTCACGCGCATCGCCGGGATGTACACCAGGCCGGTCTGCGGGTTGAACGACATGGGATGCCAGCTGTGGGCGCCG
>DATIYV010000059.1:0-58802 GCA_035517435.1 Steroidobacteraceae bacterium
GGGCGCCGCGGTGGGCGCTTCGCGCGCGGCCGTGGATGCCGGCTACGTGCCCAATGAGATGCAGGTCGGGCAGACCGGCAAGATCATCGCCCCCGAGCTCTACGTCGCGGTGGGCATCTCGGGCGCGATCCAGCACCTCACCGGCATCAAGGATGCGCGCACCATCGTCGCCATCAACAAGGATGCGGAGGCGCCGATCTTCGAGGTGGCCGACGTCGGCCTCGTGGGCGATCTGTTCGAGATCATCCCCGAGCTCGAAAGGCTCCTGTCCTAGCTACAGATGAGTGAGGACGTGCTCGGCGGCCGAGACTTTGAACTCGCCGGGCCCTTCGACGTAGACCTGCTTGGCCACGCCGTTGTCGGCGACGATGGCGAAGCGCTGACCGCGCGTGCCCATGCCGAAGCGGCTCGCATCCATGGTAAGCCCCAGCGCCTTGGCATAATCGCCATTGCCATCAGCGAGCATCAGCACCTTGTCGGCGGCGCCCGATGCCTTGCCCCAGGCATTCATCACAAAGACATCGTTCACGGCCATGCAGGCAATGGTGTCGATGCCCTTAGCCTTCAATTGCTCGGCGAGCTGCAGGAAGCCCGGCAGGTGCTTGGCATCGCAGGTCGGCGTGAAGGCGCCCGGAACCGAGAACAGCACGACCTTCTTGCCCTTGAGCAGCTCCTCGACGGAGACATCCTTAGGGCCGTCCTTGGTCATCGTCTTGAGGGTGCCCGCCGGCATGCGCTCGCCTGCTTTGATGGTCATGACGCTGCCCGCGCGTGGTAGGTCCACAGGGTCGCGACGCGCTCGTACGCCGGTGTGCCCTTGGCGACCTTGAAAGACTTCAGGGCCTCCTCCTTGTTGCCAGCTTTGAGCTGCGCGATCCCCAGTAAGAGATGCGCCTGCGCATCGAACTTGACCGGGCCTTTGGCGAATCCACGGTTGAATGCGTCGACGGCCTTCTGGTACTGCCCGTAACTCAGATACGCAATCCCCAATCCTATACTGGGGTCGCCGGTCTTGGCGGCCGCGGCCTCCTGCTCGAGCTTGGGCAGGTTCGCCTGATCCAAAGCGGCCTGCTTTTTCGCCGAATCGAGCAGGCGCTGCGAGCGGTCGCGGTCGCGCGCTTCCGTAAATACGTTCTTCGCAAAGCCCTTCTCGAGCACCTGTTGCGCGAGGCCTGGTGAGCCCGCCTCGACCGAGCGCTGCGCCATCTCGGTGTACTGCGACGCGCCGTTCAGACCGTCTACATCGAGCGCCAGACGGAACACTTCGAGCGTGGCGCGATCGTCGCTGTTCGCATCCTTGGAGTCGAACGCGATCGACATCACATCGCGCCAGTATTCCTGCTTCGGGTAGAACTGCACCAGCCGATCCAGCGTGCGGGATTCGCAATCGGCGTCATCGAGCTTGATGCACGAGTTGAGCGTAATCTGCAGGATGTTTTCCTTCGGGCTGGCGCCGCGCTTCACATCCGCATCGGCCATGCTCTCGCTCGCCTTCCTGGCGTTCTTGAAGTCGGCCTTGATGTAGTAGCTCTGCGCAATGATCAGATTGATGTCCTCATTGGTCACGCCGGCCTTGAGGGCACGATTGCCGAAGTCCAGCGCCTTGTCGTAGTCCTTGGCCTGGAAGTCCAGCTTGGACATCATCACCAGACGTGAGTTGACTTCCGCGGGCGGCAGGAAGCCATCGGACAGCCCCGGCTCCAGGTACTTGAGCGCCGCATTCGTGTCGTTGAGCCGCGCATAGCCGAACGCGAACAGCTCGTTCATGACGTGCGTGTCGTAAGGCGTGCGATTGGACATCGCCTCGACTTCCTTCAGCTTCGCGATGCCTTCCTGGTACTTCTTCGCACTCATCGAGTCCTGCGCCGCCTTGAGGGGCTTGGCGACCGCCTTGCTGACCTGCGGCTGCTCCTTTTCCTTGTCGGCGGCGACTGCCGGTGAGAGCGGCAGCGCGATCAGGGCACTAGAAACACCAGCGGCGAACGCGATCGCCGCGACGAACTTCGGTAGCGTCTTCATGTTGTCCTTACTGGCTGAACTCGGCCGTGTTGACAAAGCCGATCTTCTGCATCTTGTTGTGCTGCGCGGCCGCCAGCACTTTGGCCACGGTGTCGTACTTCACGCGCGGATCGGGTCGCAGGTGGATTTCCGGCTGCGGCTCCTTCTGCGACTCGGTGCGGAAGTAACCCTCCAGCGTGGCCAGGTTCGGTACCACCTGCTGGTTCCACACCACCGTGCCGTCGAAGTCGATCTCCAGCTCAATGACTTCCGGCTTCTGATCCGGGGGCGGCGGCGGATGAAGGGGGTTCGGCATGTCGAGCTTCACCGCGTGGGTCATCGTGGGAAGCGTCAGGATCAACATGATCAGGAGCACGAGCATCACGTCGATGAGCGGCGTCGTGTTGATGTCGCACAGTTCCTCGCCGCCGGATGTGCCTACGGACATTGACATGGTCTTGGCTCTCTCCTCGGCCGCCTAATGCTGCTGCGTGACGCCGAGCGCCAGGCTGTTGCGGTCGGGCTCGGATAAGAACCCGACCTTCACCACACCGCCGCGCTGGATCGCATAGAGCACACGCCCCACCGACTCGTAGCGCGCGTCCTTGTCGGCGCGGATGTGGATCTCCGGCTGGGGCTTGCGCACCGCCACCGCCTTGATGTTCTCGATCAGGGCGTTGATGTCCGCTACCGAGCCGTTGTTCCAGAAGATCTTGCCATCGGCATTCACCGCGATGACGACGTTCTCCGGCTTGGTCTGCGTCGGGATGTTCACCGCGTTCGGCAGATGCACCGGCACCGTCTTGTTGATCACGGGAATGGTGATCAAGAAGATGATGAGCAGCACCAGCATCACGTCGACGAGCGGCGTGGTGTTGATCGTCGAGTTGAAATCCCGCTCTTCCTCGTCCGGAGAGCCGACTGTCATGGACATTGCGAGTGCTCCTGACGGAGGCTACTTGCGGATCGCAGCAGCTGCGGCCGGCGCACCCTGGGGCGCCGGGCGACCACCGCCGATCTCGCCGCTCGCTACACGCGCACCGCCTACCAGATAGGCATGCAGATCGCTCGCGAAGTTCCGCAGACCCTCGGTCAGGTTCTTGTTGCGGCCGATGAGCCAGTTGTAGCCCAGCACCGCAGGAACGGCGACCAGCAGGCCGAGCGCGGTCATGATCAGCGCCTCGCCCACCGGACCGGCGACGCGGTCGATGCTGGGCTGACCCGACAGGCCGATCGAAATGAGGGCGTGGATGATGCCCACGACCGTGCCGAAGAGGCCGACGAACGGGGCGGTCGAGCCGACCGTGGCGAGAAAGCCAAGGCCCCCCTGAAGCTTGCCGGCGACGCTGGTCACCGAGCGCTGCAGCGACATCGTGATCCACTCGTGCAGATCGATACGGTCCGTGAGCCGGCCGTCATGGTGCGCGGCGGCGCGCAGACCGTCCTCGGCGATCAGGCGGAAGTCATCGCCCTTCTTGAGGCGCTCGACCCCTTCCTTGACGGACGCCGCGGTCCAGAACTGCTTCTCGACCACCTTCGCGGCCTGCTTCAGCTTTCTCTGATCCCACAGCTTGGTGAGCATGATGTACCAGGAGAAGAAGGACATGACGAACAGCACGATGAGCACTCCGTGGGAGGTCCAATCGCCGTTCGTGACGAGCGCCTGCAGGCCATACGGGTTGTCAGTGGTTTGGATCGGTTGCGTTTCCATAGTTTCCTCGAACGAAAAAGCCGCACTGCTTGGGCGGTGCGGCTGTGAATCAAACTGGTTACTTGAGCTTGAAGACGATTCGGAAGTCGAGACACGAAGGTACCGGCTTGCCGTCCTCGGTCGTCGGACGGTAGTGACCGGAGCCTGCCTTGGCGAGCTTGACGGCCGCCTCGTCGATGCGGGCGATTCCCGAGCCCTTCGTTACAGTCGGTGTGTCGGTGACCCTGCCTGAGCTATCGATGCACGTGTGGATCGTCGTAGTGCCTTCCTCGCCCAGACGCTGCGAGGCGGTCGGATAGTAGTCATCCGAGCTCGGGAAGCCCTTTCCGGGACCGCCGCCCACACGATTTACGGCTCGGGGCGGCGGCGGCGGTGCGACCACATGCTTGTCGGTCACATCGGTAATCGCGGTCGAAGTGGTGGTCTCGACCGGGATATTGATGGAGATGTCGGGCGGCGGCACTTCCACCGGCGGGCGCTCGATCTGTGGCGGGGGCGGCGGCGGCGGTACGTCCTTCTTCTGCACTTCCTGGACGATATCGGTCTGGATGGGTGGTGCGACCGCCTCGATCACGCGGTGAGCGAGACCGGTGGCGAGGCCGTAGATCAGGACCACATGCACCAAAACGATCGCGACGAAGGAAACCGCGCGGCGGGAATAAAACGTGGATTCGTGCTGTGCGTGAGCTGCCATGCTGTGATTCAAAAATGTGCGATAAGCCGTTGATACCACCGACCGTTGGACAACCGCCGAAAAGTAACGACGTTTTGCGCTCCGTGCAAGCTCGACACGACGGAAGCGACGGCGCTGCTGGCGTCCAGCGACAGGTACTAGACTCTTAAACGCGCGGCGTCCCCCGATGGGGCCGGCGCATTTGCGATTCGGAACTCCCCTTGAATACTAGATGTTGCTGCGGCGTGCTGCGCCGCGCGCTCTTGGGCGCGCAGGCTGGTCCGGCGAACGCCGATCGCACTCTAACCGCTGAATCCCGGACTGACAACCTCAGTTCAAGCTCTTCCCGCGCTGCGGCGCGACGGTGCTGCACTTGTGACTGCGCCGGCGGAAGCACTTCCGACGAGGTGGGAGTATTTCCCGAGCACGCCGGCCGCGATGGCCGTGCTGCGCGGGCGCCAGGCCGCGCGCCGGCGCTTCAGCTCCGCCGCCGAGGCCTGCACCGTGAGTGTGCGTTTCACTGCATCGATCGTGATCTCATCGCCGTTGCGTAACAGACCGATCGGGCCGCCGACCGCGGCCTCCGGTGCGATATGTCCAACGACGAAACCATGACTGCCACCCGAGAAGCGGCCATCGGTGATGAGCGCAACTTTGCCGCCAAGGCCCGCACCCATGATCGCGCTCGTGGGACTTAGCATCTCGCGCATGCCCGGGCCGCCCTTCGGGCCTTCGTGACGGATCACGACGACCTCACCGGCCCGCACGGCGCCGCCGAGGATCGCAGCGGTGGCGCGCTCCTCGCCGTCGAACACCCGCGCCCGGCCGGTGAACGCCAGACCTTCCTTGCCGCTGATCTTCGCGACAGCGCCTTCCGGCGCAAGATTGCCGCGCAGCACGACCAGGTGACTGTCCTTTTTAATGGGCGCGGACAGCGGTCGCACGATGTCCTGCCCGGGCGGATAGTCGGCGACGCTCGCGAGATTCTCTCGCAGGCTGCGACCCGTGACGGTCAGACACTCGCCATGCAGCATCCCCGCCTCGAGCAGACGCCGCATCAGCGGCTGGATGCCGCCGATCGCGACCAGCTCGGACATCAGATAGCGCCCGCTCGGGCGCACGTCGGCAAGCACCGGCACCCGCCGGCCGATGCGTGAGAAGTCATCGAGCGAGAGCTTCACGCCCGCTTCGTGTGCGATCGCGAGCAGATGCAACACGGCATTGGTCGAGCCGCCGAGTGCGATCGTCACGGTGATCGCATTCTCGAACGACTTGCGCGAGAGGATATCGCGCGGCCGGATGCCGGCCCGGATGAGGGCCACGACCGCAGCGCCCGCACGGCGGGAGTCCTCGCGCTTGACCTCGCTCACCGCCTCCTGCGCCGAACTGTTCGGCAGCGACAGGCCGAGTGCCTCGATCGCCGAGGCCATGGTGTTCGCCGTATACATCCCGCCGCAGCTGCCGGCCCCCGGGATCGAGGTGCGCTCGATCTCGGTGAGCTCGCCATCGGAGATCTTGCCGGCGGCGTGCGCTCCCACCGCCTCGAACACCGTGACGATGTCGCGCCGGCCGGCGCCCGGGCGGATCGTGCCGCCATAGACGAACACCGACGGTCGATTGAGCCGCGCCATCGCCATGGCGCAGCCCGGGATGTTCTTGTCGCAGCCGCCGATGGCAACGAAACCATCGAAGCCTTCCGCGCCGGCGACCGTCTCGATGGAGTCGGCGATCAGCTCGCGCGACACCAGCGAGTAGCGCATGCCGGGTGTGCCCATGGAGATGCCATCGGACACCGTGATGGTATTGAAGATGAGGCTCTTGGCCCCCGCGGTATCGGCACCCTCCGACGCCGCACGCGCAAGCTCGCCGATGTGCATGTTGCACGGGGTCACGTTCGCCCAGGTCGAGGCGATACCGACCTGCGGCTTGGCGAAGTCGGCATCTGCGAACCCGACCGCACGCAGCATGGCGCGCGCCGGAGCCTGACTCGCACCGTCAACGACGCGGCGTGAGTACTGACGGGGATCGATACCGGAGGAGCTCTTCTTTGCCATGTCGTTCTCTTCGAGATGATCAGCCAAATCGGGTTCGGATCAGACGATACAGCGCGCGCACGCACTGTGCCTCGGCGGCCACGGGCCGGCCCGGGCGCTCCTTTGAATTCCAGCCATACAGATCCACATGCAGCCAGGTCGGGGTCGCGGTGACGAAGCGCTTCAGGAACAGCGCCGCGATGATCGAGCCTGCGAAGGCCGTGCCGGAGACGTTGCCGAGATCGGCCACCTTGCTCACGAGCTCCTCGTCATATCCGGCCCACAGCGGCATCGGCCAGATGGGGTCGGCTTCCGTTTCGCCTACGCGGCGCAGCTCCGCGAGCAGCGACTCGTCGGTGCTGTAGGCGGCCGGAAGCTCCGGACCGAGCGCCACGCGCGCAGCTCCCGTGAGTGTCGCCAGATCGATCAGCAGATCGGGCTTCTCGGCATCGGCCTCGGCCAGTGCATCGGCGAGGATCAAACGCCCCTCGGCATCGGTATTGCCGATCTCAACGGTGAGCCCTTTGCGCGAGCGGATCACATCGCCGGGCCGGTAGGCGAGTCCATCGACGCTGTTCTCGACGCACGGAAGCAGCAGCCGCAGCTGCACCGGCGCCTTCAAGGTCACGAGCAGGCTCGCGAGCGCGAGCGCGCAGGCCGCGCCACCCATATCCTTTTTCATGAGCAGCATGCCGGCCGAGGGCTTGATGTCGAGACCGCCGCTGTCGAAGCAGACGCCCTTGCCGATGAGCGTCAGGCGCGGACCGTGCCCGCCGCTCCAGCGCACATCGACCAGCCGTGGCGCGCGCGGACTGCCCGCGCCCACGGCGGCGATGAGCCCGAAGCCCCCGGCCGCGAGCTCCGCGCCGGCGATCTCGCGATAATCCCCGCCGGTGGTGCGCGCGAGCGTCGCCGCGGCGGCGGCGAGCTCCGCGGGTCCCAGGTCATTCGCCGGCGTGTTGATCAGATCGCGCGCCAGAGCGCAGGCGTTGTTCGCGGCGCGAACGTACTCGAGATCGGTCCCCGGAGGCGCGACGAGTGCCGCGCGCCGCTGCGTGGGCGCGCTGCGGTAGCGCTGCAGACGGTAGGCGCCGGTGAGCCACCCCAGAGCGAAATGCGTCGCGGCGGTCGCATTCAAAGAGGTCTCGAGGCGGTACTCGCCCGGCGGAAGCCGATCGGTGAGTCCCGCGGCGTGCCAGAGCGTGAGCTCGGAAGGCTCACGCAGCGGCCCCAGACCCACGAGCGCGCCAGCCACATCCCCGCTCTCAGCCGGCAGGGCGAGCACGCGATGCTTTTCCGCTGCAAAGGCGTTGGCACGCACCCAGGCCGCGAGCGCCGCTGGCTGCGCGGCGAGCCACGCCGGCAGGCCCGCTTCGGTGATGAGCGAGAGCGGCCGGGCGTCGCGGCCGCAGCTGAGTAGTAAGTCGTCCAAGGGGAGCGCAGCTTAGCGAATTTCGGCCTTGAATTGACAAGCTCTGCGGGAGTGTGCTCACATCGGGTGCGATGATTCGCCACGATTGCAGCATGCTGGGCGCCGAAGTTCCGCACTCCGCGGAGCCGCTCGTACTGCTTGCGATCAGCCTGCTCCTTCTTAGGAGCGGCCGGTGCGGGTCACGCGCGCGCAGCTAGAGTTACAGACAGCAAGCCGCGAACACCACAAAAACCCCGCACCGGCCCCGATAGAAGGGCGGGTGCGGGGTTTTTTATGCGCCGATGGAGTTAATGGGAGCGAAACTGATGAGGCTTTATTCGCAGAAAGACGTGAACCGCAAAGCGTTGCGCAACGCGCGCATTGCCGTACTGGGCTATGGCAGTCAGGGGCGCGCGCATGCGCTGAACCTGAAGGACAGCGGGCACGACGTGATCGTTGGCGTGCGCAAGGGCGGCGCCAGCTGGAAGAAGGCGCGGCGCGACGGACTTGCGGTCGCAGAGCCGGTGGATGCCGTGGCCGGCGCGGATCTGGTTGCGATGCTGGTACCCGACCTGGCGCAGCACGACCTGTACGCCGCGATCGCCAAGCGGATGAAGCGCGGCGCCGCCCTGCTCTTCGCTCACGGTTTCAATATCCACTTCCGTCAGATACGTCCGCGCAAGGACCTCGATGTGGTGCTGATCGCGCCCAAGGGTCCGGGCGATCTGGTGCGCCGCCAGTATCAGCAGGGCCGGGGCGTGCCATGCCTGATCGCGGTGGCGCAGGATGCGACCGGCACCGCGCATGAGCGTGCGCTGGCCTATGCCCACGGCATCGGCGGCACGCGCGGCGGCGTGCTCGAGACCACTTTCGGCGAGGAGACTGAGACCGACCTGTTCGGTGAGCAGGCGGTGCTGTGCGGCGGGGCCACCGAGCTCGTCGTCAAGGGTTTCGAGACGCTGGTCGAGGCGGGCTATCAGCCGGAAGTCGCGTATTACGAGTGTCTGCACGAGTTGAAGCTCATCGTCGACCTGCTGCACGAGGGCGGCATCAGCAAGATGCACGAGTTCATCAGCGAGACCGCCAAGTACGGCGATCTCACGCGCGGCCCGCGCGTCATCAACTCGCGCGTCAAGGCCGAGATGCGCAAGATCCTGAAGGAAATCCAGCAGGGCAAATTCGCGCGCCAGTGGATCAGGGAGAACGCCACCGGTCAGCGCAAGTACAAGAAGATGCTCAAGGCCGACATGAACCGCCAGATCGAGCGCGTCGGCGCCCGGCTGCGCGCCCGCATGCCCTGGCTGAATGAGCGTCGAGCCTGAGGAGACTCAACCATGAGCGCCGATCCAGAACGCGTCATCATCTTCGACACCACGCTGCGCGATGGCGAGCAGTCGCCCGGCTGCAGCATGACTCAGCCGGAGAAGCTTCGTATGGCCCGGGCGCTCGCCGAGCTCGGCGTGGATGTGATCGAGGCAGGCTTTCCTGCAGCCTCGCGCGGCGACTGGGAAAGCGTGCAGGCCGTGGCGCGCGAGATCCACGGTCCGATCATCTGCGGACTGGCACGCTGCAACCGCGAAGACATCGAGCTTGCGGCCAAGGCGCTGCAGGATGCGCAGCGGCGCCGCATTCACGTGTTCCTCGCCACCAGCGCCATCCACCGGCAGTACAAGCTCAATATGGCGCAGGAAGAGATCGTTCGCGCCGCCGTCGAGGCGGTGAAGATCGCGCGTGAGTTCGCCGAGGATGTCGAGTTCTCGCCCGAGGATGCCTCGCGTACCGAGCTCGAGTTCCTGGCTCAGGTGGTGGAGGCGGTGATCGAGGCCGGCGCCAGCACGGTCAATATTCCCGATACGGTGGGCTACACCGTACCGGATGAATTTGCCGAGCTGTTCCGCTACTTGAGAAAGAACGTACGCGGCATCGAGCGCGTGCGCCTGTCGGTTCACTGTCACAACGACTTAGGGATGGCGGTCGCCAACAGCCTGACGGCCGTCGTCGCCGGCGTGCGCCAGGTGGAGTGCACGATCAACGGCATCGGCGAGCGCGCCGGCAACTGCTCCCTCGAGGAAGTCGTCATGGCGCTGAAGACGCGCGAGACCTTCTTCAATGTGCGCACGCAGATCCACACGACGCGGCTGTATCCGACCTCGCGGCTGCTCTCGAGCATCACGGGCCTGCCGGTACCGCGTAACAAGGCGGTAGTCGGCGAGAACGCCTTCGCGCACGAGGCCGGCATTCACCAGCACGGCATGCTCAAGCACCACTCCACCTACGAGATCATGCGTCCTGAGGATGTCGGGCTGCCGCGCAGCGCGCTGGTACTGGGCAAGCACAGCGGCCGGCATGCGTTTCGCGAACGCGTGCAGCAACTGGGATTCGAGCTCGATGAGCTCGAGTTGAACCGGGTATTCGCGGAATTCAAGGCGCTCGCCGATAAGAAGAAGGAGTTGTTCGACGGTGACATCGAGGCGCTGGTGCTGCGGGCCAGCTCCAGCGCGAGCGGCCCCTGGACGCTCGCCGAGCTGCTCACCACGGCCGACAGCCACGGCAACGCCGAGGCGGTCGTGAAGCTGCAGCATGCCGATGGCCGCACGATCGATCAGCG
This sequence comes from Steroidobacteraceae bacterium, assembly GCA_035517435.1. Lineage (GTDB taxonomy): Bacteria > Pseudomonadota > Gammaproteobacteria > Steroidobacterales > Steroidobacteraceae > JASHUC01. Next base: position 10,435 of record DATIYV010000059.1, read on the forward strand.
CTCGAGCGGCGACGGACCGGTCGATGCGGCGTTCAAGGCGATCGAAGTCGCAACCGGCGTCACGGTGCAGGTGCGCAAGTTCGAAGTGCGCGGCGTCACCGGCGGCGAGGATGCGCAGGGCGAGGCCGTCGTGTACGTCGAGTACAACCAGCGCTCGTACCGCGGCTCGAGCGTCAGCACCAACATCGTCGAGTCGGCCACACGTGCGTTTCTCGAGGTGATCAATCGTATCGAGCTGTCGCAGCGCTCCGGCGCGCGCACGCGCGATGAGCGTACCGGAGCTGCGCGCACAGCGCAGGCGGCGGTCTAGGAGGACCTGCATGCCCATTCCCGCAACCAAGTACATCTGGTTCAACGGCCGGCTCACCGCCTGGGCGGATGCGACCGTGCACGTGATGACGCATGCCCTGCACTACGGCTCCGCCGTGTTCGAGGGCATCCGCGCCTACGAGACCGCGCACGGCCCGGCAATCTTCCGCCTCACCGATCATCTGCAGCGGCTCGCCGACTCGGCGCGCATCTACGAAATCGATCTGCCGTATTCGCGCGAGCAGCTGACGCAGGCTTGCCGGGATGTGGTCGCCGCGAATGACCTGACGCAGGGTGGCTATATCCGCCCGATCGCCTTCCGTGGCTACGGCGAGATGGGTGTCGCGCCGGCCAAGGATCCGCCGACGGAAGTCGCCGTGGCGGCATTTCGCTGGGGCAAGTATCTGGGCCACGAGGCCGAAGCTGCGGGCGTCGATGCCTGCATCTCGTCCTGGAACCGCGTGGCTCCCAATACGATCCCCGCCCTCGCCAAGGCGGCCGGCAACTATCTCTCCAGTCAGCTGATCGGCCGCGAGGCGCGGCGGCTCGGCTTTGCCGAAGGCATCGGCCTTACGGTCGATGGCCTGCTCTCGGAGGGCTCCGGGGAGAACCTGTTCCTGGTGAAGGACGGCGTACTGCTCACCCCGTCGCTGGCGCATTCCGCGCTCGGCGGGCTCACGCGCGATACGGTTCTGAAGCTCGCGCGCGAGCACGGCATCGAGACGCGCGAGGCCGCCCTGCCGCGCGAGCTACTCTATATCGCCGATGAGGCGTTCTTCACCGGCACGGCGGTTGAGATCACGCCGATCAAATCCGTCGACCGCATCCCCGTCGGCAGCGGTCGCCGCGGCCCCGTCACCGAGGCGCTGCAGCGCGCATTCTTCGGCCTGTTCTCCGGCGAGACTCCGGATCGCTGGGGCTGGCTCGACTATGTGCCGCTCGCCGCCGTACGCGCAGCCGCGACGGGCTGAAGGCGCACCATGCCGAAGACGATCCTGCAAAAGGTGTGGGAGCGCCACGAAGTCGTCGCCGAAACCGCGGACACGCCTGCGATCCTGTTCATCGATCTGCACCTGGTGCACGAGGTCACATCGCCCCAGGCCTTCGCCGAGCTCGCCGCGCGCGGGCTTGGCGTGCGCCGTCGCGATCTGACGCTCGCGACCATGGACCACTCGACGCCGACGCGCACGGATCAGGTGTTCGGCGGCGCGCCCATCACCATCGCCGCTGCCGCGAATCAGGTGCGCGAGCTCGAGAAGAACTGCACCCGCTTCGGCGTGGAGCTCTTGAACCTGCAACACGCCGACCGCGGCATCGTGCACGTCATCGGCCCGGAGCTCGGTCTCACCCAGCCGGGCAAGACCGTGGTCTGCGGCGACAGCCACACGAGTACGCACGGTGCGATGGGCGCCCTCGCCTTCGGCATCGGCACGACCGAAGTGGGTCACGTGCTCGCCACCCAGTGCCTGCTGCAGCGGCGGCCGAAGACATTCGCGATCAACGTGAGCGGCGCGCTGCGCCACGGTGTCACGGCCAAGGACCTCATACTGGCCATCATCGGGCGCATCGGTATTGCCGGCGGCACGGGCCACGTACTCGAATACCGGGGCGAGGCGATTCGTGCGCTCGATATGGAGGCACGCATGACCGTGTGCAACATGTCGATCGAGGCCGGCGCGCGCGCCGGCATGATTGCGCCCGATGAGACCACCTACGCCTATCTGCAGGGCCGGCCGCGTGCCCCGCGCGGGGAAGCGTGGGAGCGCGCCCTCGCCGACTGGAAGTCACTGCCCACGGACCCGGGTGCGAGCTTCGACCGTGAAGTGGATTTCGATGCGAGCGCCATCGAGCCCATGATCACCTACGGCACCCATCCCGGCATGGTCATGCCGATCTCGGGTGCGGTACCGGAGCGGCACGGCGATGCGATCTACGCGCGCGCGCTCGCCTATATGGGCGTCGAGGCCGGTGCGCCGCTCAAGGACAAACCCGTCAACGTCGTCTTCGTCGGCAGCTGCACCAACGGCAGGCTGTCGGACCTGCGCGATGCGGCGCGGGTGCTGCGCGGCCGTCACATCGCAAGCGGCGTGCGCATGCTGATCGTGCCCGGCTCGCAGCAGGTGAAATCCGCCGCCGAGGCCGAGGGCCTGCATCGCATCTTCATCGACGCGGGCGCCGACTGGCGCGAGTCGGGCTGCTCGATGTGCATCGGCATGAACGGCGATACGGTCGCGCGCGGGGAGTACTCCGTCAGCACCAGCAACCGCAATTTCGAGGGCCGCCAGGGCGCGGGTGCGCGCACCCTGCTCGCGAGCCCGCTCACGGCGGCGGCCTGCGCGGTGCGCGGCCGGGTCACCGATCCGCGTGATCTGATCTGACGCGCAGCGAGATCCTCATGGAACCCATTGCCATCATTCGCTCGCGCACGGTGGTGCTGCCGGCGACCAATATCGACACCGATCAGATCATCCCGGCACGCTTCCTCACCACGACCACGCGGGCGGGCCTGGGCAAGCACCTCTTCACCGACTGGCGCTACGCGGCCGATGGCAGCGAGCGGCCCGAGTTCGCGCTCAATGCCCCGGCGGCGCGTGGCGCTCAGATCCTGGTGGCGGGGCGCAACTTCGGCTGCGGCTCCTCGCGCGAGCACGCCCCATGGGCGCTGCTTGACTATGGGGTGCGCGCGGTGATCAGCACCGAGATCGCCGATATCTTCCGCAACAACGCCCTGAAGAACGGCTTGCTGCCGGTGCTGGTGGATGAGCCGACGAGCGCCTGGCTCCTCGAGCATCCCGGCATCGAGCTCACGATCGATGTCGCCGCCTGCACGCTCAGCCTGCCCGATGGCCGCAAGGTCGGCTTTCCGCTCGAGGCGTTCGCGCGCTACTGCCTGCTGAACGGGATCGACGAGCTCGGCTACCTGCTCTCGCACCGCACCGATATCGAAGCGTACGAGCGCCGCGCGTGAAGGCGCGCATTGCCGTGCTGGGGGGCGATGGCATCGGCCCCGAAGTCATCGCCGAGGGACGGCGCTGCCTGGAGCGCATCGCGATGCGCTTCGGGCATGAGTTCGAGCTGACCGAGCTGCCTTTCGGCGGCATCGCGATCGATACCTGCGGCGCACCGCTGCCGCAGAGCACGCTCGAGGGGTGCCTCGCGGCGGATGCCGTGCTGCTGGGCGCGATCGGCGGGCCGAAGTGGTCGTCACCGTCTGCCCCGATGCGTCCCGAGCAGGGCCTGCTCGCGCTGCGCAAGGCGCTGGGCGTGTATGCGAACCTGCGCCCGGTGAGCGTGCATCCCGCGCTCCTCGGCGCCTCGACGATCAAGCCCGAGGTGCTCAGCGGAGTCGATCTGATCTTCGTGCGCGAGCTGACCGGCGGGATCTATTTCGGCGAGAAGCGGCGCGACGCCCTGGGCGCCGTCGACGTGTGCTCCTACAGCGTCGCGGAAGTGGAGCGCGTGGTCCGCGTAGCCGCCCGCATCGCCCGCACTCGGCGCCGGCGACTGACCTCGATCGACAAGTCGAACGTGCTCGAGACCTCGCGCCTGTGGCGTGAAGTGTGCGAGCGCGTCGTGCGTCAGGAGTTCTCCGACGTGACGCTCGAGCACATGCTGGTTGATGCCGCGGCCATGCATCTGATCCGCCGGCCACGCGACTTCGACGTGCTGGTCACGGAGAACATGTTCGGCGACATCCTCACCGATGAGGCCTCGATGCTCGCAGGCTCGCTGGGCCTGCTGCCCTCGGCATCGCTGGGCGATGGCAAGCGCGGCCTGTACGAGCCGATCCACGGCTCAGCGCCGGATATCGCCGGCCGTGGCATCGCCAATCCCTACGGCACCATCCTCAGTGTGGCGCTGCTGCTGCGTCACTCCCTGGCGCTCGCCGCCGAGGCGAATGCCGTGGAGCAGGCGGTCGCCGCTGCCATTGCCGCCGGTACGCTGACGCCCGATCTCACGGCGCCTGGCACGCGCGCCGCCGCCACGCGCGAGGCGGGTGACGCCGTGCTCGAGCGGCTCTGAGCAAGAGCTAGGCTTCCGCGATCTTCAGGCGCGGCGCCGCAGTCGCGCGGCGGGCGCGCTCCAGTGCCGCGGCGAGATCCGCGCGCAGGTCCTCCAGCGCCTCGATACCGATCGACAGCCGCAGCAGCCCGTCGGTGAGACCCGCCTTGCCACGCGCCTCGGCATCCATGGCGGCGTGAGTCATCGTGGCCGGGTGCGCAATCAGGCTCTCCACGCCCCCGAGGGACTCGGCGAGCGAGAAGAACTGCAGCTCGGATGCAAAGGCACGCACCGCTTCATGGCCGCCCGCCAGCTCCGCGGTGACGACGGCGCCGAAGCCGCTTTGCTGGCGGCGTGCGATGGCATGACCGGGATGCGTGGCGAGGCCGGGATAGAACACGCGCGAAACCGTCGGCTGGGTCGTGAGCCACTCGGCGATCGCCAGCGCGTTCCGCCCATGCTGCTCCAGCCGTGCCTGCAGCGTGCGCAGCCCGCGCAGTGTCAGGAAACTGTCGAAGGGCGAGCCCGTGACACCCAGACAGTTGGCCCACCAGGTGAGCTGCTCGTGCAGCTCGGGCGTACGTGCAATGACGGCGCCGCCGACCACATCGCTGTGGCCATTGATGTATTTCGTGGTCGAATGAATCACCACGTCCGCGCCCAACGGGATGGGCCGCTGCCACAGTGGCGATAGGAACGTGTTGTCGACCACGACCAGTGCGCCGCAGCCACGGCCGAGCGCCGTCACAGCCTCGATGTCGGTGATTCGAAGCAGCGGGTTGCTCGGCGTCTCGATCCACACCATCGCCGCCGGACGGGACAGCGCTTCGCGCAGTGCCGCCTCGTCACCAAAGTCGATGAAGTCGACGCGGATCTGGCCGCGCTTCTCCCAGGCGTTGAACAGCCGGTACGTGCCGCCGTAGCAATCGTGCGGCGCGACGATGCGCGAGCCGGCCGGCACCAGATGACCGATGAGCGTGATGGCCGCCATGCCGGTCGCCGTGATCACGGCGCCAGCGCCCGCCTCGAGCTCCGCGAGCGCCGCACCCAGAAGGTCGCGTGTCGGATTGCCCGAGCGCGTGTAGTCATACTCGCGCTTCTCGCCGAAGCCGCGGAAGGCGAACGTCGAGGAGAGGTGAATCGGCGGGACGACGGCGCCGGTGGCGTCATCGCTTTCCAGGCCCGCGCGCACGGCCTGCGTGATCGGGTCAGGCTTGCGCGTCATGATGGCAGTCGGTGTGCATTCGGGTCTCCGCGAGTTCCGGTACTTCCCTCACCGCGAACTCCTGCCAGAGCGCCCGCAATCAAGTGGCGGGATGTCTCGCGTCCATCCTCCATCGGCCCGTGAGGGCGCAGGAGGCTACGCTGACCGCTCATCTGCCGCCCACAGCGTCGGGCGGAAGGAGTTGGCACCTTTACAAGGCTGGTTGGGCCTGGCGGTTGCCCCGGCGTCTAAGGGCCTATTCCCTCAGCCGGTCTCGATGAGTCCGCGCAGTCTAGGGGCGCGCTCCGGCAGCGTCAAGAAGCGCATTTGGCGCGGTTTGCGGCTTGTGTTAATGTATTAGCACGCTGTTACATTGGAACGCACCGGCCGCACCGCATCCGTATGAAAACGCATCGCAATGTCACCTCCCGGCAGGAGGCTCTCGCCGAGCGCAACCTCTGCACCGCGGTCGCCGCGCTGCGCACGGCCGAGGAATGTCGCGCCTTCTTCCGCGACCTTTGCACCCCGGCGGAGCTGCAGGCGATGGCCGATCGCTGGGCCGTCGTCGAGTGGCTGCAGCGCGCCGTGCCCTACCGCGAGATTCATCGCCTGACCGGAGTCAGTGTCACGACCATCGCCCGCGTGGCGCGCTGTCTCGCCAACGGCAATGGCGGCTACATGCTGGTGGCGCGCCGCCTGGATGGCGCGCGCCGCCCGGAAGGCTCGCGCCATGGATAGCGATCAACGCCTGAAGCTTGCGGTGCAGAAGTCCGGCCGCCTGACCGATCCTTCGCTCGATCTGATCCTGCGCTGCGGCTTGAAGCTCTCGCGCGGCAAGGATCAGCTGTTCGGCTACGGCGAGAACATGCCGCTCGATGTGCTGTTCGTGCGCGACGACGATATCCCGGATCTGGTGCAGGAGGATGTCTGCGACCTCGGGCTGGTCGGTCTCAACGTGCTCGAGGAGAAGCGCCTGGAGCTCGCCTCCCGCGGCCAGTCGGCGCGCTTCGCCTCCGTGCGCACGCTGGATTTCGGGCGGTGCCGGCTCTCGCTCGCCGTACCCGACGGCACCTCCTATAGCGGGCCGGGCTGGCTCGCCGGCAAGCGCATCGCGACGACTTATCCGTTTCTGCTCGAGAAGTTCCTGCGCGATCACGGCGTGAGCGCGCAGATCGTCGTGCTCTCGGGCGCGGTCGAGATCGCACCGCGGCTCGGGCGCGCCGATGCCATCTGCGACCTCGTTTCCACCGGCTCCACGCTGCAGGCGAATCACCTGCAGGAAGTGCAGACCGTGCTCGAGAGCCACGCGGTACTGATCCGCACGCCGCTCGAGCTGGCGGCGGAAAAAGATGAATGGGTCGAGCGGCTGCTCATGCGCATCGACGGTGTGCAGCAGGTGCGCGAGAGCAAGTACATCATGCTGCACGCCCCGCGCAGCGCGCTGCCGGAGATCCGCCGGCTGCTGCCCGGGAGCGAATCCCCCACCATCATTCCGCTCGAGGGGCACCCCGACAAGGTGGCCGTGCACGCCGTGTGCCGGGAGAACGTGTTCTGGGAGACGCTCGAGGGTTTGAAGCGCGCCGGCGCGAGTGCGCTCCTCGTACTGCCCGTCGAGAAGATGCTGGCCTGACCGCGATGCGCACCTTGAAGTGGGAATCTCTCGATGCCGCCGGACGCCGCGCGGCCCTGGCGCGCCCGGCGCAGGAATCGCGCTCCGAGCTCATCGCGCGCGTGAGCGAGATCATCGGCGCCGTGCGCCGCGATGGCGATGCGGCCCTGAGCGACTTCACGGCGCGCTTCGACGGCGTGAAGCTCGCAAGCCTGCAGGTGAGCGCTCAGGAATTCACCGCGGCGCGGGCCCAGCTCACCCCCACACAGGTCGCGGCCCTGAAACGGGCGATCGAGAACGTGCAGACGTTCCACGCCGCGCAGCTGCCCAAGCCGCTGGCGCTCGAGACCATGCCCGGGGTGCTGTGCGAGCAGCTGGTGCGGCCGATCGGCGCGGTCGGGCTGTACGTGCCCGCGGGCTCGGCTCCCCTGCCCTCCGCGGTGATCATGCTGGCCGTGCCGGCACGCCTTGCCGGCTGCCCGCGGCGCATCCTGTGCACGCCGCCCGGCGCCGCTGGCGCGGCGCACCCCGCGATCCTCGTAGCGGCCGAGCTGTGCGGCATCGAGATCATCTACAAGGTGGGCGGCGCGCAGGCGATCGCGGCCATGGCCTACGGCACACGCACGATCCCGAAAGTGGACAAGATCTTCGGACCCGGCAACGCCTGGGTGACGGCGGCGAAGCAGCTGGTCGCCTCCGACCCGGAAGGGGCGGCGTGCGATCTGCCCGCGGGCCCTTCCGAGGTCATGGTGATTGCCGATGAGTCCGCGCGCGCTGAATTCGTCGCGGCCGACCTGCTCGCGCAGGCCGAGCACGATCCGCAGTCCCAGGCCGTGCTCGTCACGCCGTCGGCGGAGCTCGCCGCGCAGGTGCAGGCGGCGGTCGAGGAGCAGCAGCGCGGCCTGTCGCGCCGCCAGATCCTCGAGCATTCGGTGGCGGCGAGCCGCTGCATCGTCGTGGCCTCGCTCGATGCCGCGGTGCTGGTCGCGAACGAGTACGCGCCCGAGCATCTGATCCTCGAGGTTCGTGAGCCGCGCCGCTGGCTGGAGCGCATCACCAATGCGGGCTCGGTATTTCTCGGCGAGTGGTCGCCCGAGCCGCTCGGGGACTACTGCTCGGGCACCAATCACGTGCTGCCGACCTACGGCTATGCACGCGCCTACAGCGGCCTGTCCAGCCTCGACTTCACCAAGCGCATCACGGTGCAGGAGCTCTCGGCGGCCGGCTTGCAGGCGCTGGGGCCGACGGCGGCTACGCTCGCGCGCCTGGAGGGACTGGATGCGCATGCGAGCGCCGTCGAGCGGCGGCTCGCGGCACTGCGGAGCCGCGCGTGAGCGCGGCAGCCTCGCCGCTCGAGCTCGCGCGGGCGGAAATCCGCTCGCTCGCACCCTACGAGCATGCAGCCTGGGAGCCCTCGCTCGAGCGCCTGCACGCCAACGAGCTGCCCTGGCGGGCGCAGGCCGATGCCACGCACGCCGGCCTCAATCGCTATCCGGAGCCGCAGCCGCGCGAGCTCGTCATGCGGCTCGCGGAACTCTACGGCGTCGAGCCGGCCGCGGTGCTGGTCTCGCGTGGCAGCGATGAGGGCATCGATCTGCTCACGCGCGCATTCTGCCGCGCGGGCAGCGACGCTGTGGTGGTGTGTCCGCCCACCTTCGGCATGTACGCCGTGGCGGCGCGGATTCAGGGCGCGACGGTGATCCGGGTGCCGCTCATCGCCGAGCGCGGCTTCGCGCTCGATGTCGAGTCGGTGCTGGCGCGGTGCACACCGCAGGTCAAACTCGTCTTTCTGTGCTCACCGAACAATCCGACCGGCAATCTCATGGCGCCGGAGGCGATCCTCGAGCTCACCGCACGCCTGGCCGGCCGTGCGCTCGTCGTCCTCGATGAGGCCTACATCGAGTTCGCCGACGCACCGAGCCTCGCCGCGCAGGTGGCGCAGCAAGCGTTCCTCGTGGTGCTGCGCACGCTCTCCAAGGCCCACGGCCTCGCCGGTGCGCGCTGCGGTGCCCTGATCGCGGCTCCCGAAATCGTGGCGCTGCTGCGCAAGATCATTCCACCTTACGCGCTGACGCAAACCACCATCGAGACGGTGTGCGAGCGCCTGCAGCCGCCGCATCTTGCCGCCGCGCGCGAGCGCGTCGCCCTGATCCGCTCGGAACGCGCACAGCTCGCCCGCGCGCTCGCTGGCACGGCAGGCGTGCGGCGGGTGTGGCCGAGCGAGGCCAACTTCGTGCTCGCTGAATTCGAGGACGCCTCGGCGGCGTTTGCGCAGGCGCGGGCCGCGGGTCTTCTGGTACGCGACGTGCGTGCGCACCCCGGGCTCGAGCGTGCGCTTCGCATCACGGTCGGCACGCCGGAGCAGAACCGCCGGCTGATCCAGGCGCTGCAGCGCGTGCGCGCCGAGGCGGTGTAGCCATGGGCAGTGCACCCGCGATTCTGTTCATCGACCGCGACGGCACGCTCATCGAGGAGCCGCCGGATCAGCAGATCGATACGCTCGCGAAGCTGCGTTTCGTGCCTGGCGTGTTCGCCGCGCTTGCGGAACTGACGCGCGCGGGCTTTCGCCTGGTCATGGTGAGCAATCAGGACGGCCTCGGCACTGCCAGCTACCCGCAGGCGGCATTCGATGAAGTGCAGGCCTTTGTGCTGCAGACCTTCGGCTCCCAGGGCATCGACTTCGAGGCGGTGCTCATCTGTCCGCACCGCGCCGCCGAGGACTGCGGCTGCCGCAAGCCGCGCACCGGATTACTGACGGGCTATCTGGCGGAGGGTCAGTTCGACCGCGACGCAAGCGCCGTGATCGGCGATCGCGATACTGACCTCGAGCTCGCGCGCAATCTGGGCGTACGGGGTCTGCGTGTGCGTAGCGACGGCACGCCGGCGGAGGGTTGGCCGGCGGTCACACGCGAGCTGCTCGCGCGACGCGCCAGCATCGAGCGCATCACCAACGAGACCCGCATCAAGGTGAGCGTGGATCTCGACGCGGAGAGCTCACCTCACGCGCGCACCGGCATCGGCTTCTTCGATCACATGCTCGAGCAGCTCGCCAAGCATGGCGGCTTCGCCATGACACTCACCTGCGAAGGCGATCTGCACATCGACGAGCACCATACGGTTGAGGACTGCGCGCTGGCCCTCGGGGCCGCCCTGCGCCGCGCGCTCGGCGACAAGCGCGGCATCGCCCGCTATGGCTTTCTGCTGCCGATGGATGAGGCGCGCGCACAGGCGACGATCGATCTGTCGGGCCGCAGCTTCGCCGTGTTCGAGGGACGCTTCGGGCGCGACCAGGTCGGCGGCCTGCCGAGCGAGCTGGTGCCGCACTTCTTCCGCTCGCTCGCCGATGCGCTCGGTGCGGCGATCCATGTGAGCGTCAGCGGCGAGAATACGCACCACATGATCGAGGCCTGCTTCAAGGCGGTCGGCAGGGCGTTGCGCCAGGCCATCCGGCGTGAGGGCAGCACGCTTCCCAGCACCAAGGGCACGCTTTAGCTCCATGGGTGCGGTGAGTGAAGTCGTGATCGTGGACAGCGGCGGGGCCAATCTGGCGTCGCTGGAATATGCTTTGGCGCGCCTTGGCGCCCGCACCGAAGTGACGAGCGATCCGCAGCGCGTGGCCGGCGCGGCGCGCGTGATCCTGCCGGGCGTGGGCTGCGCCGGCGATGCAATGCAGCGGCTGCGCGCGAGCGGCCTCGCTGAAAGTCTGCCAGGCCTCACGCGGCCCGTGCTCGGGATCTGCCTGGGGATGCAGCTCCTGTTCCGTCACTCCGAGGAAGGCCCGGCGGATTGTCTGGGGGTGCTGCACGACAGCGTGCAGCGCCTGCGTGCAGCTCCCGGCCGTCCGGTGCCGCACATGGGCTGGAATCAGCTCGCCATCGAGCACTCCGATCCCCTGCTCGAAGGCATCAGCTCCGGCGAGTACGTCTATTTCGTACACGGCTTTGCCGCCCCGGTCGGCGAGGCGACGCTCGCCACGACCGACTACGGCGGCCCGCTGTCCGCCGTCGTGCGGCAGAACAATTTCTGGGGCACACAGTTTCATCCGGAACGATCCGCGCGCACGGGTGCCCGCGTGCTCGCCAACTTTCTGCAACTGGAGTGATACCACCGTGCTCCTGATGCCCGCGATCGATCTGCGCCAGGGACGGTGCGTGCGCCTGTACCAGGGCGACTTCGGTGCCGAGACGCGCTACGAGTTTGGACCGCACGAGCTGCTGTTGCGCTACCGCGCGCTCGGCGCGAGCTGGCTGCACGTCGTCGATCTGGATGGCGCGCGCGACGGCGTGCTTGCCAACCGCGCCATCGTCACCGCCCTCGCCTCCCAGCCCGCGGTCAACGTGCAGGTGGGCGGCGGGGTGCGCTCGGCGCAGACGGTCGATGACCTGCTGCGTCACGGGGTCGAGCGCGTGGTGGTGGGCAGCACGGCCGTGGAGCGCGCGGTGGAGGTCGCCGGCTGGATCGCACGCTTCGGCGCCGAGCGCATCTGCCTCGCCTTCGACGTGCGCCTCGATGCCGCCGGCACACCGCAGGTGCGCACGCGCGGCTGGACCCAGGACAGCGCGCTGACACTGTGGCAAGCGCTCGAACCGTTTCGTGCGCACGGACTCATCCACGTGCTGTGCACCGACATCGAGCGCGACGGTGCGCTCGTCGGTCCCAATCTCGCGCTCTACGAGGAGGCGCAGAAGCGCTGCCCCGAGCTCCAGTGGCAGGCCTCCGGCGGCATCCGCGATGCAGCCGACCTCAATGCGCTCGCACGCCTCGGCGTCGCGGCCGCGGTGAGCGGCAAGGCGCTGCTCGAAGAACGCATGACTCAAGAGGAACTGCGGCCATTCTTGCCAAACGCATCATCCCCTGCCTCGACGTCCGCGACGGCCAGGTCGTAAAGGGTGTTCGCTTCCGCGACCATCGTGTCGTGGGCGACATCCTCGAGCTCGCCGCGCGCTATCGCGACGAGGGCGCCGATGAGCTGGTGTTCTATGACATCACGGCGAGTCCGCAGGGCCGCTCCGTCGATCGCGCCTGGGTGAGCCGGGTGGCGCGCGTGCTCGATATTCCCTTCTGCGTTGCCGGCGGCATTCGCTGCGTTGCCGATGCCGAGGAAGTGCTGAATGCGGGAGCCGAGAAGGTGTCGATCAACTCACCCGCGCTCATCGAGCCGCTGCTGATCGATCAACTGAGTGCACGCTTCGGTGCGCAGTGTGTGGTCGTCGGCATCGACAGTCAGCGCATCGCGGGCACGTACCGCGCGTTCCAGTTCACGGGCGATCCGCAGCGCACGCGCGAGTCCGGACGCGACACCCTGGAGTGGGTGCGCGAGGTGCAGGAACGTGGCGCCGGGGAGATCGTCCTCAACTGCATGGCAAGCGATGGTGTGCGTGCCGGTTACGACATCGAGCAGCTGCGCGCGGTCCGCGACATCTGCCGGGTGCCGCTGGTGGCCTCTGGGGGCGCCGGAACCGCGCAGCACTTTCGCGACGCATTCCGCGAAGCCGCGGTCGATGCGGCGCTCGCCGCCAGCATCTTTCATAGCGGTGCGCTGTCGGTGGCGGATCTGAAGCGCGAGCTGCGCGCCGCTGGTATCGAGGTACGCCCATGGCCTTAAGCGAAGCGGATATTGCCCGCCTGGATTTCGGCAAGGGCGACGGCCTGCTGCCGGCGATCGTGCAGGATGGCGAGAGCGGCGCCGTGCTGATGCTGGGCTACATGAACCAGGACGCGTTGCGCGCCACACTTGAGCGCCGGCGCGTCGTCTTCTTCAGCAGGAGCAAACAGCGACTGTGGGAGAAGGGCGAGACTTCGGGGCACCACCTGGAGCTCGAGTCGATCGAGGCCGACTGCGATGCCGACACGCTGCTGGTGCGCGCGCGGCCGCTCGGCCCGGCCTGCCATACCGGTACCCGCACCTGCTTTGGCGATGCCGCGCACAGCGAGGCCGAGCAGCTCGCCTTCCTGGCACGCCTGGCAGGCATCATCGAAAGCCGCATCCAGGATCGGCCGGAGGGCAGCTACACCGCGCGCCTGTACGCGCAGGGCACGCAGCGCCTGGCGCAGAAGGTGGGCGAAGAGGCGCTCGAAGTGGCCCTCGCCGCCGCGGCGGAAACGGATGACAAGGTGATCGGCGAGGCCGCCGACCTCCTCTTTCACCTGCTGCTGCTGCTCAAGAGCCGCAACCTCTCTCTGCCGCGGGTGGTGGCAGAGCTCGAGGCGCGCCACGCTGCCAAGTCGGGCTCAGTACTCCAGATGAAGCCGTAGCGCGAAGAAGTGCACCGGACCGCGGTCCTCGTTGTAGCCCGGCCGGCGCACGAACTGAAAATCCGGCGACAGCTGGATGCGCGGTGCGGCGTGCGGTGGCCGTTGCGGCACGCTGCCGAAGGGCCAGCTCCATTCGATGCGGTAGTAGGTCTCGAGAATCTGCTCGTGCCCATAGTGGAGCGCGCCGTCTGCGAGCAGAAAGCCGCTGCCACCGGCGGCGAGATAGTCCGCGTGCGCGCGCGCGAGTCCCTCGCTCACCAGCGCGACGCCTAACCGGTCCGCGGCGCGTGCCCAGTGCACGCCATCGATCTGCACGCCCGCGCTCAGGTGCCGGTCGACTTCGGTGAACGCGAAACTCTCGTTCTTGCCATCGTTCCAGCCGGCGCGCACGAACACACCCGTCTCGCCGTCATCGGCCAGCGCCTGCTCGACGTTCACCCCGAATCCGTACTTGCGCCGACCGTCCTCATCGTTGGCCGCGACGTCCGGCACCGTGTGATTCAGCGCTGCGATCGCCACTGCCTCCTCGTAGCTGCCCATCCGCGCGATGTTGCGGTAGGCGAGCACACGCACGATCGGGCCCGCCTCTTTCGGCGTGAGGGTGAGCTCCACCTGCTCACCGCGTGCCCGGCGGAAGGAGGACTCGAGCTGCTGCCCGTTCGCGTGTTCGGGCATGAGGTAGGCGCCGTAGCGCAGCTGCCAGCGCGGACTCACGAAGCCCACGACGAAGCCGTTGGTGTAGCCGCGGGTATCGGCCGCGTAATCCCAGGCGGTGTTCTGCCACAGCGACCAGTTGAGGAATTCGGTGCGCGCCGAGCCCGCATAACGATTGCGGTCGAAGTCATCGCTCACTGCGAGCTTGCCGACCTTGAGCTCCAGGCGGTGCGCCGGCTCCCAGCCGCCGATCTGATCCTGGCTCGCCTCGGCACGGGTGGTATCCGGCGCGTCACCTTCCTCACCGAGCGGGATCAGAACCCGGGCATAGGCTCGCGCCAGATAAAACGTCTTCGGCAGGCTCTCGGAGCCCTCACGCACCACATCGCCATTGGTGAGTCCACCCAATCCGGTGGCATTGCTCACCCCCGCGCCGTTGAACTTCTCGGTGTCAGCGTAGAGCTGCACAAAGGACAGCAGCGCCCAGGCGAGGTACAGGCCCACCGTCTCGGTGGGCTGCGTATCGCCCGCCGGATCCAGGCTCAGCGCCCCGCGATACGGTGAGTGCAGTGTGCTCTGGTTCTGTTCGATCGCGGTGAGCTGCGCCCCGACGATGACGGGCCAGCGACTGTCGGCGCCCGCCGGCTGCGGTGCCGCAGGCACCTCATCGGCTCGCGCGCCGGCGCCGGCGAGCACCGCCACAGCGAGCAGCAGCGATCGCATCAGTGGCCGTCGATGGAGAAGGCGATGAGCACGTTGCCGGTATGGCCCGTGATCTTGCCGTAGCCCGAATTGACGAACAGCCGGCCCTGGGCGATGACAGGGCCCGCGTGATCGAGCGAACCGCCGCTCGCGCTCACACCGTTCACGGTCGTAAAGGCCTGCGCCGTGTCGACGTCCCAGATGATCCGGCCGTCCGCGGACGCATAGGCGCGCAGATGCCCATCCTGGGAGCCGGAGAACACCACGCCCGGAATGACGCTCAGCGCCTGCGACTGCGCACTGCTGCAACGCTCACTCCCCCAGCTGCACTGCGCGGGGGGCGGATCGGTGTGCCAGCGCACGGCACCGCTTGCGAGATCGTACGCGGTGAGACCTCCGGGGCTGTGGCCGGGCCGCGGATGCACGTCCGAGACCGCGACGTAGAGCTGGCCCTCATCGGCGGCCGGTCCCCATTCGCTGCCGCCGACATCGCTTCCCTGCCCGCTTTGAGCCTGCCAGAGAATCCGGCCCGCATGATCCGGATCGAACGCGTACACGGCGCCGGCCTTCGTCGCCGCGAGGATGAGCTCGCGGCCATCGGGGAGCGTGCGCAGGATCGGCGCGCCGCCGAAATCATGATCCGGGCCCATGCGCGCCGGACAGTTTGCCTCCCCCGCCTTGGCGCAGGAGGGTCCATAGGGACAAGTCTGGTCCGGCGGGGTCACGCAGCCGACGACATAGTTGTCCTCGTGTGCGACCTGCTGCACCCATTTGACCGCGCCGCTTGCCAGATCGAGCGCGATCAGCGCATCCGACAGTGGCGCAGGCTGCGTCGTGTAGGAATTGCCCGTCACCGCATACAACAGGCCGCGCTTGGCATCGACGAGCGGCGTGTGCCAGCTGGAGACGCCAGCGGGACCGTAGAGCTGCGTGCCGAGGCTGCTCTTGCGATAGGGACGCGGGGTTGCCGTGAGGTAGCGCCGCCACAGCACCTGGCCGGTGGCCTCATCGAGTGCGACGACGCTGCCGCGGAACTTGCAGCACTCGTACTTCGGGTCGAGCGCGGAGAGCTCCTCGAGCGAGGACAAGGGCACATATAGCCGATGCGCATGCAGCGCCGGCGCGGCAGTCACCCGCGCCGAAGGATGCGGATCCAGGCGCCGCTTCCAGATGAGTGCGCCGGTGCGCGCATCGAGCGCGTACACGTGCGCGCCGTCATCGCCGAAGATGGCGGCGTAGCGTGTCGGCGGCGGTCCCGGCAGCGCATCGATGCTGATGGCCGTGCGCGCGGGCGCTTCGGCATCGTAGGTCCAGTACACACAGCCGCTCGCAGCATCGAGCGCATAGACCCGGCCGGTCATACTGGAGATGAAGACGCGGCCCGCGATGACATTGGGTTGACCGTACACACCCACGTCGTGATAGCCGAAGGCCCATTTCACCTTCAAGCGCGGCACATCGCCTGCGGCGAGGCCCGGCTTGCGCTGGAAGCGCGAGTTCGCGGCATCGAGTCCCCAGCCATTCCAGTCGCCGGCCGCGAGCACGATCGGCGGCGCGGGCGTGGCGCATGGATTCTGTTCAGGCGCGGCACTCAAATGCGCCCGCGGCAGATTGCCGCTGAGATAGGCGGCGAGATCTGCGATCTCGGGCGCCCCAAGACCGCTCGCCTGCAACCGCATCGAGCCCGAGGTCAGCGTCAACGCCACGGCGTCGGCGGATTTCTTCTGCAGCTCGCTGCGCGGCGGGATGCGCGCCTGCGCATGCTCGTGACAGGCTGCGCAGCGGCTGTCATACAGCGTCTTGCCTGCCGTCTGGGCCGCGGCCACAGCCGGCGGGGATGGCTCCTGAGCTATGGCGTACAGCGCCTGCGCGCTGAGCGCGACACCCGCCAGCGCCAGCCACACCCGCCGCCCCGTGCCT
Organism: Steroidobacteraceae bacterium; assembly: GCA_035517435.1. GTDB lineage: Bacteria > Pseudomonadota > Gammaproteobacteria > Steroidobacterales > Steroidobacteraceae > JASHUC01. The sequence continues at coordinate 27,090 of DATIYV010000059.1, forward strand.
GATCCGCTCATCGAGCCTCCAAAGCTAATGCGCTGCAAGCGCCCGCGCGTGCGCATCGGCATCGCTCGCTTCCTGGTTGTGACCCTGCGCGCGCGCGGCGTCGGCGATCAGACGCCAGGCGCCCGCCTGTGCATTGGGATCTCCGGTCGCCAGCTGCAGCGCCTTGTGTCCGATATTGCCCGCCTGCGCGTAGCGGCCCGCTTCCTGATGCAGCGAGCCCAACTCGATCCACAGCAGCGGGTTGTCCGGCTCGATTCGCAGCGCGCGCTCCATGGTCGTGAGCGCAAGCTCCGGATTGCCGCTCGCGGCCTGGGTGCGCGCCTGAGCGGCGAGCGCGGCGCTCGCGGTACCGAGCCGGAACGGATGAGGCGCAGCGGGAGCGCCGCCCGGTGCCGCAGGCGTTGGCGATGATGGTGACGCACCGGATGGCGCGCCGGGCTCGGGCACGACCGTACCCGGTGCGGCGCTGGTGCCAGAGGCAGACGGATAGGTCTCGAGCGGTCGGGTGAGCGAGCAGGAGGCGAGCATCGCCGCCGCCAGCAACAGGATGAGCCGGATCATCCGGCGATGATAACGATCAGTGGAACAGTCCGTGCAGCAAGCCGCAGTTGGTGGGCGCCGGCACCACGGTGCCTGGTGGCACGGGGATACTCACCGGATCGGCGCTGCAGCCGCTTTGCACGGCGGCACCGCTCGCGTAGTCGATCTCGATGTCCTGCAGACCTTCTGGCATCACCCCGCTCCAGCTGCGGGTGTTCAGGTCGGCCATCAGGTGCGACCACACATCGAGCGCGCCGGCAGAGCCGGTAAACGGTGTCACGCGATCGTCATCGTAGCCGACCCACACCACCGCCAGATCGCTGCCCGAGAAGCCCGCAAACCAGCTGTCGCGCAGATCCGATGAGGTACCGGTCTTGCCGGCCAGTATCAGGCTCTCCGGCAGCACCGCACGCGCCGGCCGGCCGGTGCCGTGATCGAGCACGTGCAGCAGCATGCGATCGACGCTGTAGACCGCATCGGGCTTCGCGACCGGCTGCACATCGAGTGGAAAGGCCTTGAGCGCCTTGCCGTCGGGGCTGATGACCGCGCGCACGGCGCGCAGCGAGGTGCGAAAGCCGCCGTTGGCGAGACCCGTATACAGCTGCGCCACATCGAGCGGCGTCAGATCGACGGCTCCCAAAAGAAGCGACGGATTCTCGGCCGGGTGCTCCGCGAGTCCGAAGCGCTCCAGCGAATGAGCCACCACAGGCAGGCCCAGATCCATGCCGACGCCCACTGTGGCGAGGTTCAGTGACTCGGCCAATGCACGCACCAGCGGCACGGGACCGTAGACCTGATGCGTGAAGTTCTCCGGCTGCCACAGCTTGCCGTGGGCGAGCCGGATGCTGACGGGGGCGTCGTTGACGATCGTCGCCGGGGTGTAGCGGCCGCTCTCCAGCGCCGCGAGATAGATGAACGGTTTCACCAGCGAGCCGATGGGTCGATGGGCATCCAGCGCGCGGTCAAAACCGTCATACCCGACCTGCCGCCCACCGACGACCGCGGCGACCTCACCGCTTTGGGGAGCGGTGACGATGACGGCGCCCTCGAGCATGGCGTCCTTCTGGCGGTGCGCGCGCTCCAGGCGCGTGAGCTCGGTCTGCAGCGTGTGTTCGGCCTGCTCCTGTACGCGTGGATCCAGGCTCGTGAAGATCTGCAGTCCCGACTCTGTCAGATCCTCTTCGCGGTAATCGCGGCGCAGGGTGCGCCGGACCAGATCGAGATACGCCGGGTAGTACGCGCCTTCGGCCTGAGGAGTCACGCCCAGCGGTCGCGCGAGTGCGGCGCGCACGTCGCTCACGGGCACGACTTTCTGGTCGGCCATGAGCTTCAGCACCAGGTTGCGGCGCTTCAGGGCGCGGTCTGCATGCCGGCGCGGGTCGTAGTACGACGGACCGCGCACCACGGCCACCAGTGTCGCCACTTCCGCCAGATCGAGCTCGGCCAGGGGCTTGCCAAAATAGAACTCCGAGGCGAGTCCGAAGCCATGGATCGCGCGATCGCCATCCTGCCCCAGGTGGATCTCATTGATGTAGGCGTTCATGAGATCCGCCTTGGTGAAATGCGCCTCCAGCGCGAGTGCCATGATCGCCTCGCGGATCTTGCGCGATGCCGTGCGGCGCGAATCCAGAAAATAGCTCTTCACCAGCTGCTGGGTGAGCGTGCTGCCGCCCTGCTCGAGCTGGCCCGCCCGCGCATCGACCCACAGCGCGCGCAGGATGGCGAGCGGATCGACGCCGTGGTGCTTATCGAAGTTGCGGTCCTCCACCGCCTTCAATGCCGCGGGCAGCAGCGGCGGCACCTCCGCCGGTGTCACGATGATGCGATCCTCGCCGTGAATCGGGAAGATGCTCCCGATCAGAAGCGGCTCGAAGCGGGCCACCGCCACATCGCGACCGGCAGCATCCGTCAGGCTCGCGACGCTGCGTTCACTGGTCGCGATGCTGAGCAGCGCCGCGGCACGCGACTCATCCGCGAAGCGCGCCGGACGCAGCTGCACCTCGATGCGCCCCGGCGTGCGCCGGTACGCGCCCGGGTGGCCATCCAGGGTGGTGGTGCGCCGATAGTGCAGTCGTTGCAATTCGCGCTCGAGGTCAGCCGCCGACAACGGCAGGCCGGCATAGAGCTCGAGCGGTGCGGCGTAGACCTGCGCCGGCAAGGTCCAGCGCCGGCCCTCGAACTGGCGCGTGACGAGCAGATCCAGATGCACGACGTACGCCGTCGCAGCCAGCACTCCCAGCAGCAGGCAGGCGATGGCCAGCCGCCAGCGCTTCATCAGATGAGGAGCTCCTCGGCGGGCTCGCGCAGGTTATAGCGCGAGCTCATCGCATGACCGTAGGCGCCGGCGTTGGCAATGAGGAGCACATCTTCGGCCTCGCTCGGCGGCAAGAGCCGATCGTGCCCCAGCACATCGCCGCTTTCGCAGATCGGTCCCACGACGTTGACGAGCTGCGTCGCCGGCTCTCCGAGCCGTGTCAGGTTCACGATCTCGTGATGCGCACCGTAGAGCGCGGGCCGGATGAGCGAGTTCATGCCCGTCGCGACACCGACGTAGCGGATACGGCCCTTGTCCTTGATCTGGGTGACGCGCGCAACCAGCACGCCTGCGGCCCCGACCAGATAGCGGCCCGATTCGAGCCAGATCTGAAGCTTCGGGAACGCGGCCTTGATGCCTGTCAGTCCGCGGTCCAGTCCCGCGAGATCGAACGCCGGCTGATCGGCGCGCTCGGGCACGCCCAATCCGCCGCCCACATCCACGATGCGCGCATCGGGGAAGCGCTGCGTGAGTCCTGCGAGGCGGGCGGCGTTCTGCTCCCAGTTGGAAACATCGAAAATGCCGCTGCCGCTGTGCGCATGCAGCCCCACCACGCGCACATGCGCAGTGCGCGCAAGCTCGGCGAGCGCATCGAGCTCCTCGAGGGGCACGCCAAACTTGCTGGCGACGCCGGCCGTGCGCACGTGGCGGTGATGACCGCGGCCGATGCCGGTATCGATGCGCACGAAGACGTCGCGGCCGGCGAACAATTGCGGCCAGTGCTGAAGCGCGAACAGGCTATCGAGCGTCACGCGCACGCCGCTTGCGATCGCCCAGGCGTACTCATCGCGGCTGGCGAAGTTCGGTGTGTAGAGGATGCGCTCGGGCGCGACCTCGGGCAGGTGGCGACGGATGTGCTCGATCTCACCGCGCGATACGCAGTCGAAGTCCAGATCCGCCGCGGCGAACAGGCGCAGGATTTCCGGATGCGGGTTGGCCTTTACCGCATAGAGCACGCGGTCGACCGCGGCCAGTGCGCGCAGCTCGGCGGCGGCGCGCTCCAGGCTCGCGCGATCGTAAATGAACGCCGATTCCCGCTTCCCCAGCGCCTCGATGATCTGGCGGCGCTTGTCGGCCCACCAGGGCGCAGGCGGCGCACGCTCCGCCGCCGGGGCCGCATGCAATTGAGTCCACGTCGGACCCAGCACCGGATCCGCCGGCCCCGGGCGGATCAGGAGCTCGTGCAGCTGCTCGACCAGTCGGTCGCCCTGCGACTCATCGACGACGAACGTGAAGTTCAGGTCGTTGGCGGCCTGGCTGACGAGATAGATCTTCTGTTCCTCGAACAGCTCGAAGGCCTCGCCCAGCTGGTGCAGGATGGCGCGGATATTGCGCCCGACCAGGCTGACCGATGCGCACGGGCCGATGGTCTCGACCCGGCACAGCTGCGACAGATCCGCCACGAGCGCTTCGAGCTGGCGCGCATCGAGCGTGTTGGCCGCCGGATCGAGCGACACGGTGACGTTGGTCTCGGATGTCGAGACGAGATCGACCGACATGCCGTGGTTCTTGAAAATCTGGAAGGCATCGGCGAGGAAGCCCACCTGATGCCACATGCCGGGACTGTCGAGTGCCACCAGCGTGATGCCCTTGCGCAGGCACACCGCCTTCACCTGCGCGGCACCGTCGGTGCCGGTCGAGCTGATGACCGTGCCCTCGAAGTCCGGGCTCTGCGTGGCATATACATGCAGGGGTATCTGTCCCTGCCGTGCGGGCAGGATGCAGCGCGGATGCAGCACCTTCGCGCCGCTGCTCGCGATCTCCTGCGCCTCATCGTAATGCAGCGCGCGCAGCAGCCGCGCGGACGGCGTGGAGCGCGGATTGGCGCTGAACATGCCGGGCACGTCGGTCCAGATCTCCAGCCGCGCCGCCTGCAGCTTCGCGGCGAGGTACGCGGCAGAGGTATCCGATCCGCCCCGCCCCAGCAGCACCGTGTTGTTGTCGGCGTCGCTGGCGATGAAGCCCTGAGTGATCAGTACCGGCTCGAGCGGCTCGAGGCGCGCCTGCAACGCTGCATCGGGCTCGAAGCTGCAGGTCGCCGACAGCATGCTCGCCTTCGCCGAGGCGCCACGCTCCTGGGCGGTGAGCGCCGTGCGCGCATCGAGCCAGCCGATCGAGAATCCCTGCGCGCGCAGATAGCGGGCGCCGAGGTCCGTGGCCATGAGCTCGCCGCTCGCCATCACGCGCGCCCGCATGCCGTCGCTCACCTCGCGCACCAGCGCGATGCCGGCAGCGATCTGCGAGAGCTCGGCGAAGTGACGCTCGAGTTGCGGGCCGGTCTCGATGCCGAGCTCCCGCGCCAGCTGTCGATGCCGCTCGGCGATCGCCGCGAGGACCTCGTTGTAGTCACCGCGCAGGGCTGATTCGATCAGCTTCTCGAGACGATCGGTGATACCGGTGAGCGCCGAGTGCACCACCAGCACACGGGCACCGGAGGACTGGCGCGTACGAACGACGTGCGCGATGTTGCGCCAGTTGGCGAGCGTGGAGACGCTGGTGCCACCGAACTTGAGGACGATCCAGGCAGATGCCGAACGCGCCACGACTTATGAGCCTCGCTGCACTGCACCGCTCGGGGACTCGAATCCGCGCGAGACGGCTGACGACGACAGAACCGGCTACCGGCTCCTATGACTCGTCATCGAAGATATCCTTCAGATCCTTCTCGAGCTTGCGGTCGGCCAGGACCTCTTCGAGCTTGCTCCAGGCGGCCTTGCCACGCTTACCCTGATTGCGCACCCGCTTATCGACGCGGTCCAGAAGCCGGTCGTAGTCGGTGCCGTCCTCGGGGGCCGTCAGGAACTCTTCATCCAAATCGAAGCTTTCGTTGTCGCGCTCTGACATCTTAAGGGGGCTATTTTTACATTTAAAATCAAGGGCTAATGCCCGACTTCCCGGCCGGGCAAGGAGCGCGAACTATAGCGGATTCGCGCCGTCAAGCAACTATTCGGCAAGGGGGCCCACCTGCACCGGGGTTCCGGGGCCCAGGCCCAGCTTGGCGGCCGCATTTCCCTGCGCCAGCGCGATCTCGAGCAGCCCAAAAGCGTTGATCAGCGCCAGCAGTTGTCCCGCCGGCACCTCCCCGTAGGTGCGGCGCAGCGGCACCGTGAGTTCCGCTACGCGGATTTGGGGTCGGGCGATCCGCGCGAGGGCCTGAGTCTCGATGTCGGTGATGAGATTGCCGAAGCGGTCGATGGTGATGACGCGGCCGCGAACCAGCGCCGCGGGCGGCAGCTGCGGCGAGCTGCTCGGTGCGACGGCTTCTCCCGCCGCCGCGGGCTCGAGCTGTCCCGAAGCCAGCGCCGCGGCCACCGGGGCAAAGATGTCGCGGCCGTGAAAGGTCGCGCTGATGCTCCTGACTCCGAGGCGCGCCGGCAGTCCGGGGTCCAGGCGCCAAAGCATCGCGGGCTGTGCCGCGGCGAGCACCGCATCGAGAAGGCCATTTTCCGGGGCGAGCAAAACGTGGCCGGCGACTTGCGCGAGCAGAATGGGGCGCGAGGTTCCGACTCCGGGATCGACGACCGCCACGTGCACCGCGCCGAGCGGAAACTCGCGGAAACTTCGCGCCAGCCAGAAGCCTGCGACCTGCGGCTGATAAGGCTCGATGCCGTGCGTGAGATCCACGATACGCGCTGACGCGAAGCGGGCGAGCATCACGCCCTTCATCACGCCAACGAACGGATCGCTCAATCCAAAATCGGTCGTGAGCGTAATGACGCCGCAGGCCTCGAAACGGGTGCTCATGCGGGCGATTGTACGGCCGCGGCCGCGAGCGGCTACGATCCGGCTCATGCGCGATCTCGAGCAATTCCAGCGCGAGCTGCCGCAGCACCACCTGGCGCCCCTGTGGGAGGTGCTGCGCACACTGACGCCACGCGAGCCCGCCTCGCCGGCCGTGCCGGCACTGTGGAAGGCCGCGATGCTGCGCGAGCAGCTGCACGCCGCCGGACGCCTGATCACGGCGGCGCAGGCCGAGCGGCGCGTGCTGGTGCTGGAGAACCCGGGGCTGCCGGCGCAATCGCGTGCGACGACCAGCCTGTATGCCGGCGTGCAACTGATCCTGCCGGGCGAGCGCGCGCGCAGCCATCGGCACTCGGCAGCCGCGCTGCGCCTGGTGCTCGAGGGCGAAGGCGCCTACACCACGGTTGCAGGCCAGCGCATTCCCATGCATGCGGGTGACTTCATCGTGACACCGTCCTGGAGTTATCACGAGCATGGCAATGACGGCCGCGAACCGGTGATCTGGCTCGACGGCCTGGATGTGCCGATCGTCAACGCACTGTGCGCCGGCTTCTCCGAAGAGGACACTCGCGAGGCGTCGGCGCGGGAACATCCGGCGGCGACGGCCGGCACGACGCTGTTCTCCTTTTCTTATAGAGCTGCGCGCGAGCAGCTCGAGCAGCGGCGCCACCGGGCCGGGGCCGGACAGGCGGTGCGTGTGCCTTACCGGGATCCCGCCACGGGGCGTTCTGCCTTCGCCACGATGGAGGCCGCGCTCACACTCGTGGCGGCCGACCGTCCGCTGCGATCCGCCCGCTGCACCGATGCAACGGTATGGGCCGTGCTCGAGGGGAGCGGAACGGTGAGCGTCGGCGCCGAACGCTGGAGCGTGGATCCGCACGATCTGTTCGTCGTGCCGAGCTGGACCTGGCATCACATCGAGGCGCGCGCCGAGCTCGTCCTGTTCGGCTTTTCCGACCGCCCGCTGCAACAGGCGCTCGGGCTGTGGCGCGAAGAGCGCCGCTGAATCGGCCGCCGTGCGCCTGTGCCGTTTCAATGAGCAGCGCATCGGAATCGTGCGAGGACACGAGATCCGCGATGTGACGAGCGTGCTCGAAGCACTGCCCGCGCACCGCTACCCCTTCCCGGCGGGCGATGCGCTCATTGCAGCATTGCCGCAGCTTGCACCGCGGCTGATTGCGGCCAGCGAGTCGGCACCCGCGCTGAGCCTCGAGCATGCCCGCCTGCTCGCACCGCTCGCTAACCCGGGGAAAATCATCGGTGCACCAGTAAATTACCGCCGCCATCTCGAGGAAGTTCGAGCCGACCCGGGCTTGCATCATCAGAGCCAGATCAACGAGATTCACCGCGCCGGCTTGTTCCTCAAGGCCACGAGCTCGCTCATCGGCGCCTCGCAGCCGATCTGCATCCGTCATCCGGAGCGGCGCACCGATCACGAAGTCGAGCTTGCCGCCGTCATCGGGTCCCCCTGCGATCGCATCAGTCGCGATGTCGCTCTGCAGCACGTGGCGGGCTACTGCATCGGACTCGACATCACGGTACGCGGCCCCGAGGAGCGCAGCCTGCGCAAGTCGATCGATAGCTACACGGTCCTGGGGCCATGGCTCGTGACGGCCGACGAACTCGCCGATGCGGGCGATCTCGCCTTGAGCATCGCGGTGAACGGTGTCGCGAGACAAAGCGCCCGCACGAGCGAGATGATTCTGGGCGTCCCCGAGCTGATCGAGCTCGCCTCTTCGTTCTATACGCTCTACCCCGGCGATGTGCTGCTCACGGGGACGCCCGCCGGAGTCGGACCGATCGAGCCGGGAGATGTGTTGCAGGCGCGCATCGAAGCCATCGGCGAGATGAGTGTGGGGGTAATTACTTCAAGGGCTTGAAATCGACCTCGGTGCGCCAGCGCGGTATGCCGGGATGATCCGTCTCGATGACCAGGTTCGCACGCGCAATCGCTTGCTTTGAGTGCAGCGCGATGTCAAGTGGCATGCCGCACGGCGCGCTCGCAGGCAAAGGCGTTGTCAGGGAGATCGCCGCCGCGGCACGCGCATCTTCGGCGCTGCCGGAGAGCGGCTCGATGCTCGCGCCGCGGATCGCGGTACGCGGCTCCGTCACGAAGCGGTAGTGCACCACGCCCGGCCAGCCGTCGCGGCTTTTCTCCGAGGTATCGATCGTCACCTGCCGCGGCGGATCAGGCTCTGCGATCCTGACGACTCGCGGTGTCGCCGGCGAGAGCACGGTGCGACTCGTCAGCAGCTGAATCGCGAAGCGAGTCTGATACTGCAAGGTGAAGCTCGACCTGCACCGCAGCGGATACATGCCCTGCCAGTCGCGCTGCTGCCGATCGGATTCGAGATTGAAAGGCCGACCGTCGATGAGGGCGGTCACGAACACAGAGTCCGGCGGCACCAGAGCGCCGTCCGTCGCCCGCGCGCTGATCGGATACATTCCGATATTGTCGTTGGCTGGAAACTGCGCGGGGGTCCGATCCTCGACGGCAACGCTGCAGGCGGCGAGGCCGCACGCAATCACCGGCCCAAGCACCGCCCGCCATCTGCTCAACATCGCCATTCTCCTGCTGCTTTCAGTGCCGATTCGCGCGCATACTCGCGCCCATGGACGCTCACGATCGACTCGCGCGGGAAGCGCTGGCGCTCGTTCTTGCGGGTGGCAACGGCACCCGACTGGGCGCGCTCACGCAACACCAGTGCAAGCCCGCCCTGTCCTTCGGCGGCCACTTCCGCAATATCGATTTCACCCTCTCCAATTGCGTGAACTCCGGTGTGCGGCGCATCGCGGTGCTCACCCAGTACAAGGCGCAGACGCTGATCGAGCATCTGGCACACGCGTGGAGCTTCCTCGCGCGTCCGCTCGGTGAAGCCATCGATGTCTGGCCAGCGCAGCAGCGCCTGCACCCGGAGTGGTACGCAGGAACGGCCGATGCGATCTGGCAGAACCTCGACCTCGTGATGGCGCATGGGCGGCGCACTACACTCATTCTCGCCGGTGATCACGTGTATTGCATGGACTACCGCAAGCTCCTGGCTCAGCATCGCGCGAGCGGGGCGCCGCTGACGGTCGCCTGTGTGCCGGTGCCGACCCAGGACGCGGGCGGCTTCGGCGTGCTCGAGCTCGGTGCGGGCGCGCGGGTCCGCGCATTCACCGAGAAACCGGCGCCGGAAGCGCTCGCTGGCCGGGGGCCGACCGTGCTCGCCTCGATGGGCGTGTACGCCTTCGAGACCGACTATCTGGCCGAGAGTCTGGCACGCGATGCGCGCCGCGCCGGCTCGAGCCGCGATTTCGGGCGCGATCTGCTGCCGCTGGCGGTGGCCGAAGGAGCAGCCGATGCATTCGCTTTCCAAAGCGACGCCGGCGAGCCGGGTTACTGGCGCGATGTCGGCACGCTCGAGAGCTACTGGCGCGCGCATATGGATCTCGTGAGAGCGGATCCGCCGATCAATCTGCACGATCCCGACTGGCCCATCCACACTCACTGCGAGGCCCTGCCGCCGGCGCGCATCGTCGGTGCCCATGAGGACTGCGCCGTCGCGGACAGCATTCTCTCCGGCGGGGCCGTCGTACGCCGCGCGCGCATCACACGCTGCGTGCTCGGCACTCACGTGCAGGTAGATGAGGATGCGGTGCTGGAGGATTGCGTCGTGCTCGGCGGCGCCCGCATCGGCGCGGGAGCCCGGCTCAGCCACTGTGTGGTGCAGAGCGCAGCGGGTATCGCGCCCTGCACCGAGGAGTGGCATCGCGGTGCGGTGAGGCTGCTCGGCAGCCACGAGCCGCAGTCAGCGCTGCGCAGTGTTGCCTGATCCGCGGCGCTGATCGAGCCACTGCTGCAGCTGATCGAAAGGCTCGACGAACTTGCGTACGCCCTCCTCCTCGAGCTGAGTGGCCACGGTTTCAAGATTGATACCCAGCGTTGCCAGCTCGCGCAGCACACGCGGAGTTTCGGCCGTCATCGCGCTCAAGCCCGCGCCAACCTTGCCGTGATCGCGGAAGGCCGCGAGAGTTGCCGGCGGCAGCGTATTCACGGTCTCAGCGGCGATCAGGTCCTCGACATATTTCACGTCGCTGTAGCGGGCATCCTTGGTCGAAGTCGATGCCCACAGCAGCCGCTGCGGCCGGGCGCCGCGCTGTACCACCGCGCGCCAGCGCGCCGAGGACGTCACGCTCTTGAAGATCTCATAGGCCTGAACGGCGCAGGCGGTGGCGGCACGACCGCGCAGCGACTGCGCCTCACCGCGTCCCTGCCCCGCATGCTCATCGAGCTCACTGTCGACCAGCGTGTCGATCCGGCTCAGGAAGAAGCTTGCAACCGAGGCCACACCGCGGATCTGGGCGCCCTTGGCCACGCGCTCCTCGAGCCCCGCGAGGTGGGCTTCGGCGACCGCGCGATAGCGCTCCGGCGAGAACAGCAGGGTGATGTTGACGTTCACGCCCGCGGCAATGAGGCGCTGGATCGCGGGCAGACCGGCGCGCGTCCCCGGAATCTTGATCATGACGTTCGGGCGCTCGAGTCGTGCCCACAGGCGCTGTCCCTCGGCCACGCTGGCATCGGTATCGTTCGCCAGATGCGGCGAGACCTCCAGGCTCACGAAACCGTCTGCGCCCTGCGTGCGCTGATATAGCGGCAGGAACAGATCGGCGGCGCGCCCGATGTCGTCGATGACGATGGCCTCGTACAGCTCGGCGCTGCGGCTCATCCGCGGCAGGAGCTGCGCGACCAGCGGAGCGTACTCGGCGTTGGAGGTGATGGCTGCGGCAAAGATGGCGGGGTTGGACGTCATGCCCGCCAGGCCGTCATTCGCGATCAGCTTGGCGAGAGAACCGTCGGTCATCATCCGGCGGTTGATGTCATCGAGCCAGATGCTCTGGCCGCGGGTACGCAGTTTGAGAAGCGGATTGTCTTCCATGGCTCTTCGCTTGGACCGCAGCGACGGTCAGACGTTCAGCTGGCGGCAGCTGGGGTGAGAACCGCCGCGCCGTCGAGCCGCCCGGCCCGCAGCGCTTCCAGGGCATCGTTGACGCGATCCAGCGGGTATACCAGCACCCTGGGCTCCAGCGCGATCGCAGCCGCCACCTGCATGAACTCGCTCGCATCAGCGCGCGTCAGGTTGGCGACCGAGACCAACGAGCGCTCACTCCAGAGCAGCCGGTACGGAAATGCGGGCACATCGCTCATGTGGATTCCGGCACACACCACGCGCCCGCGCGGACGCGTGACCGCGAGTGCTGCCGGCACCAGGGCGCCGACGGGCGCAAAGATGATGGCGGCATCGAGCGGTACGGGCGGCGCGGCGTCCGAGCCCCCGGCCCACTGCACCCCGAGCTGCCGCGCAAATTCCTGCGAGCGCTCATCCCCGGGGCGCGTGAAGGCAGAGACCTTGCGGCCCTCCGCAAGCGCGAGCTGTGCCAGAAGATGTGCGGCCGCACCGAAGCCGTACAGCCCCAAGTGCTCTCCGGGACCTGCAGCGCGGTAGGCCCGATACCCGATCAGTCCTGCGCACAGCAGCGGTGCCGCCTCCGTATCGCCGTAACGCTCCGGAATCGCACAGCAGTAGCGTGCATCGGCCAGCGCGTAGTCCGCATAGCCTCCATCAAAGTGATAGCCGGTGAAGCGCGCGCGCTCGCACAGGTTCTCCCAGCCGTGGCGGCAGTAGTAGCACACACCGCAAGTCTCGCCGAGCCAGGTCGCTCCGATGCGATCGCCGATTTTGAAACGGCTCACCCCGGCGCCTGCCTTGACGACGCGCCCGACGATCTCGTGACCGGGTGTCACCGGCAGCGGCACCGCCGGCAGCTCGCCATCGATCAGATGCAGATCCGTGCGGCACACGCCGCAGGCACTCACACGCATCAGCACCTGCAGCGGCCCGGGCTCCGGAACCCTCACGTCATCGGCCGTGAGCGCCGTGCCCGCCGCGTGCAGGCGCATTGCCCTCACGGCGTAGCGACCGTCGCCGGGGGCGCAACCGGCGCCGGATCGCGATCCGCCTCCAGACCCACCGTCACGGGTATACCGCGCGCAGCCTTCAGCGTCTCGATGGCATAGTCCCAGTGAATCGCCGCGGTCGTCTGTCCGAGCGCCTGATTGAGCAGCTGCTCGAATTCCGTGAGCTCCGGCTCGACGGTCTGACCCTGCGCATCGACAGGCGGGTGCACCTCCAGCAGCAGCTCCCCGTCGACCCACGCGACCTTCACCGGATCATTGATGAGGCGAACCTTGGTGCCAACGGCAACGGTCGGGAATAGCGCCGCAATGTCCTCCGGATACATCCGGATGCAGCCGTGTGTGACCGGCATGCCAACCGCGAGCGGATTGTTGGTGCCATGGATGAGGTAGGTCCCCGGGTGGATCGCCATGCGCATGGCGAAATCCCCCAGCGGATTATCCGGCCCGGCCGGCACGCGCTGCGGCAGCGGATCATTGTTGGCGGCGTGTTCCGCGCGCACCGACTCCGGCGGATACCACACCGGATTCTTCATCTTGGCGATGATCTGGGTCTCCCCGAGCGGAGTCTTCCAGTCCATCTTGCCGATGCTCACCGGATAGGTGACGACGACGGGCTTCGCTCCGCGTCTGGGCTTGGGGAAGTAATACAGCCGATGCTCGGGAATGTTGACGACGATACCGCTGCGCGGCCCCGGCGGCAGGATGCGCCGGCCCGGAATCACGATGGGCGTGCCCTCGCCCGGCAGCCACGGATCCACGCCCGGATTCGCACGTGTGATTTCCTCATAGCCCAGGCCGTAGCGACGCGCGATATCGACGAGCGTGTCCTCGAATCGCGTCTTGATGTGCAGATCCTCGCCGACGACCTGGACGTCATCGGCAGGCAGCTCATACACGGTCGCGGCAGCGGGCAGCGGACTTAGCATCCACAGTGCGGCGAGCGCATTCGCGGCAGCGCAGCGCAGCAGCACGTAGCGTCGATCAGCGTTCATGAGCGCTCATTGTATGCGGTTCGCGAGCGTCGCGAGTCCCTCGATACCTCCTTCGACGAGGTCGCCGCGTGACAGCGCGCCCACCCCCGCAGGAGTTCCGGTAAAGATGAGATCGCCCGGTGCGAGCTCAAAGAACGTCGACAGCTCGGCGATGATTTCCGGCACCTTCCAGGTCATCTCGCTCACGTCTGCGCTCTGGCGCAGCGCGCCGTTGACGTTGAGCCAGATGCGTCCGCGCTGCACGTGACCGCGATCGGCCGGTCGCAGCGTGCCGACCGCGGCGGAGTGATCGAAGCCCTTGGAGGTCTCCCAGGGCTGACCGGCTGCGCGTGAGGCATGCTGCAAGTCGCGGCGCGTGAAGTCGTTGCCGACGGCGTAGCCAAAGACATGATCGAGCGCCTCGGACACCGCGATATCGCGTCCGCCGCGCGCGAGTGCCACGACGAGCTCGATCTCGTGATGGAAATTGCCCGTGCGCGAGGGATACGGCACGCTCTCCCCGCTGGCCACGAGCGCATCGGCCGGCTTGCCGAAGAAGAACGGCGCATCGCGGTGCGGATCGCCGCCCATCTCGCGTGTGTGCTCGGCGTAGTTGCGGCCGACGCAATAGATGCGGTGCACGGCAAAGCGCGCCGCCGTCCCCTCAACGGCAACCGAGGCGGGAGTCCCGGGTGGCACGAGCCAGTCATGCATGCCGGCCATGTTTGATTACGGACGATCACCTAGTCAATGATCGCGGCACCATGAGTCTTCCCCGCCGCAGCTTCTATGCGCGCCCGGCACTCGCGCTCGCGCCGGAGCTGATCGGTCTGCATCTGGTGCACTTCGACCACGGCACGCTGCGCGTCGGCCGCATCGTCGAGACCGAGGCCTACATGGGTCCGCATGATCTCGCGGCACACTCGGCCGGTGGCCGGCGTACCGCGCGCACCGAAGTCATGTTCGGTCCGCCCGGTCATGCCTACGTCTATCTGATCTATGGCATGTGGAACTGCATGAACGTCGTGTGCGCCACCGACGGCGTGCCGCACGCGGTGCTGCTGCGCGCGCTGGAGCCGCTCGGCAACGTGCCGCGCGAGACCTGGGGGCCGGGCCTGCTGTGCCGCGCCATGAACATCGACCGCCGGCTGAACGGCGCCGATCTGCGCGAAGGCACGTTGCGGATCGAACGCCCCGCCCGGCCGCGGCGTGCGCTGCGCATCGGACGCAGCGCACGCATCGGCGTCGAAAGCGCCCGCGAGTGGGCGCTGCGGCCGTGGCGCTTTTTCGACCGCGACTCCCCTTACGTGTCGCGGCTGCCGGCGAGCCGCCGCGCGCCGGCGATGCGCTGAACGCTCGCGTGCAGCGCGCGGACACAGTGGTCATCGGTGCGGGCGTGGTGGGCCTGGCGGTGGCGAGGGCGCTCGCGCACGCCGGGCGCGATGTGCTCGTGCTGGAGGCCGAGAGCCAGTGCGGTCTGGGCGCGAGCACGCGCAACAGCGGCGTGATCCACGCCGGCATCTACTACCAGCCGAACTCGCTCAAGGCGCGGTTGTGCAGCCGCGGACGCGAGCTGCTCTACGCGCTCTGTGCGCGCTACGGTGTGGCGCATCGGCGCTGCGGCAAGCTGATCGTCGCAACGAGTGCGTCGCAACTTCAGGCGCTGGCGCTCCTCGAGCAGCAGGGACGCACCAATGACGTAAAGCTCCAAGCCCTCGACGGTGCGGCAGCGCGTGCACGCGAACCGCATCTCACTTGTCTGGCAGCACTCGCCTCACCCGATACCGGTATCGTCGATGCGGCGGCCCTGGTGCAGTGCCTGGAGGGCCTCGCGCTTGCAGCCGGCGCGACGCTGGCCTACCGCAGCTGTGTGACGCACCTTGAGATCGAGGCGGCCGGCATCACCGTCGGCGTCAATGATGAGGCGCCGCAGCTCATCGCGCGCCGCGTCATCAATTGCGCGGGCACGCGGGCGCCGCAGCTTGCCCGTGCCACGCGCGGACTCGAGGCGAGCGGCGTGCCCCGTGGATATTTAGCCAAGGGCCACTATTTCAGCCTGAACGGGCTGTCCCCGTTCAGTCAGCTCATCTACCCGCTGCCCGATGCCGCAAGCCTCGGAATCCACCTGACGCTCGACCTCGCGGGCCGCGCGCGCTTCGGTCCGGATGTCGAGTGGGTGGATGTGCCCGACTACCGTGTCGATCCGGCGCGTGCGCCGGCCTTCTATAGCGCCATTCGTCGCTACTGGCCGGCGTTGCCGCAGAACGCGCTGCAGGCGGACAGCGCCGGCATCCGCGCCAAGATTGCAGGTCCAGGCGAGCCCGCCGCGGATTTCCGCATCGACAGCTGCGGCGAGCGCGGCGCGCAGCTCGTCAATCTCTTCGGCATCGAGTCCCCGGGGCTCACCGCCTCACTCGCCATCGCCGAGGAGGTCCTCGCGCGCGTTCAGGAGATGATCTGACGCACCGACAGTTCGGCGATGATCTCAGCAGCCGCCTGATCGGCGCTCGCGAGCGCGGTGGCGATCACGAGCTCCGGATGCTCCGGCACCTCGTACGGCGAGTCGATACCCGTGAAGTTCTTGATCTTGCCGGCACGGGCACGGGCGTAGAGCCCCTTCGGGTCGCGCCGGATGCACTCCTCCAGAGGCGTGTCCACGAAGATCTCGATGAACTCCCCGTCCTGCACCAGCTCACGCACCATGCGGCGCTCGGCGCGGAACGGTGAGATGAACGAGCACAGCACGATCAGGCCCGCATCCAGGAACAGGCGCGCGACCTCGCCCACGCGCCGCACATTCTCGACGCGATCGGCGTCGGTGAATCCCAGGTCGCGATTCAGGCCGTGGCGCACGTTGTCACCGTCGAGCAGATAAGTGTGCGCACCGCGCGCATGCAGCTCCTTCTCCACCAGGTTCGCAACCGTCGACTTGCCCGAGCCCGACAGTCCGGTGAACCACAGGATGACCGGGCGATGACCGTTGCGCCGCACGCGCGCAGCGCGGTCGATCGACAGGCTCTGGCGATGCACGTTAGTCGCGCGCCGCAGACCGAAGGAGATCATGCCGGCGCCTGCGGTCTCATTGTTATAGCGGTCGATCAGCACGAAGGCGCCGGTCTCGCGATTCTCCGCATAGGGATCGAACGCGACAGGCGTGGAAGTCGCCAGGTTGCATACGCCGATCTCATTGAGCGCCAGCGTCTTGGCGGCAATGTGCTCGAGGGTATTCACATCGACCTTGTGCTTCAGCTGCGTCACGCGCGCGGGCACGTACTTGGTGCCGATGCGCATGAGGTACGAGCGCCCCGGCAGCATCGCGTCCTCGGCCATCCACAACAGGTGCGCGGCGAACTGATCCACCACCTCCGGGCGCGACTCCGTCGGTGCGAGCAGGTCACCCCGCGCGACATCGATCTCATCCTTTAAGACCAGCGTCACCGCATCCCCGGCGTGGGCCCGATCGAGGTCGCCGTCGTAGGTCACGATACGGGCGATGCTCGATTCGATGCCGGAGGCCGCGACCACGACACGATCTGCGACTGCAATGGAGCCCGATGCGACGGTGCCCGAGTAGCCACGGAAATCCAGATCCGGCCGGTTCACCCACTGCACCGCAAAGCGGAACGGCCGCTCCTCGAGCTCCTGATCCACGTCCAGGGCCTCGAGGTACTCGAGCAGCGTCGGCCCCTCGTACCAGCTCATGCGCGCGGATCGAACCGTGACGTTGTCGCCGTAGCGGGCCGATATCGGCACCGGCGTGACGGAAGCAAAGCCGAGCGAGCCCGCGAAGCCGAAATAATCGCCGACGATGTGGTGGAAGCGCTCCGCCGAGTAGTCGGCGAGATCGATCTTGTTGACTGCCAGCACCACGTGGCGGATGCCGAGGAGCGAGCAGATGTAGCTGTGACGGCGGGTCTGGGTGAGCACGCCCTTGCGCGCATCGACCAGGATGACCGCCGCCTCGCTGTTCGAGGCCCCGGTCGCCATATTGCGCGTGTACTGCTCATGTCCCGGCGTGTCGGCGACGATGAACGAACGCCGCGGAGTATTGAAGAACCGGTAGGCCACATC
This sequence comes from Steroidobacteraceae bacterium, assembly GCA_035517435.1. Taxonomy (GTDB): domain Bacteria; phylum Pseudomonadota; class Gammaproteobacteria; order Steroidobacterales; family Steroidobacteraceae; genus JASHUC01. The sequence continues at coordinate 44,686 of DATIYV010000059.1, forward strand.
GATGGTGATGCCCTGCTCGCGCTCGGCCTCCAGACCGTCGACGAGCAATGCAAAATCGAAATCCTCACCGGTGGTGCCGTGCTTGCGCGTGTCGCGCCGCAGTGTCTCGAGCTGATCCTCCAGCACGAGCTTGCTGTCGTACAGCAGCCGCCCGATCAGCGTCGACTTGCCGTCATCGACCGAACCGCAAGTGAGAAACCGCAGCAGGCCGCGGCGCGCATCGGCAGTGTCGGGCGCAGCCATCTAGAAGTACCCCTCGCGCTTCTTCTTTTCCATCGAGGCGCTCTCGTCGCTGTCGATGACGCGGCCCGAGCGCTCCGAGGTGCGCACCTCACGCATCTCCTCGATGATGTCATCCAGGCTCGCCGCGCTGCTGTCGATCGCCGCGGTGAGCGGATAGCAGCCGAGCGAGCGGAAGCGCACCACGCGGGTCTCTTCCACCTCGCCGGGGAGCAGCGGCATGCGCTCGTCGTCGCGCATGAACAGCAGCCCGTCACGCCGGACCACGGGCCGCGGTGCGGCGAAGTACAGTGGCACCACCGGTATGTCCTCGGCGCGCGTGTACAGCCAGATGTCGAGTTCGGTCCAGTTGGACAGCGGAAAGACGCGGATGCTCTCGCCCTTGCTGATGCGGGTGTTGTAGAGGTGCCAGAGCTCGGGCCGCTGGTTGCGCGGATCCCACACATGACCGGCCGAACGCACCGAGAACACGCGCTCCTTGGCGCGGCTCTTTTCCTCATCACGGCGCGCGCCGCCGAAAGCGGCATCGAAGCCCCACACCTCCAGCGCCTGCTTGAGTGCCTCGGTCTTCATGACCTGGGTGTGCAGCTGCGAGCCGGAGCGGATCGGATCGATGCCACGCTCACGGCCTTCCTTATTCGTATGCACCAGCAGCTTCAGGCCGTAGCGCTCGGCGATCATGTCGCGGTGACGGATCATCTCGCGGAACTTCCAGCCGGTGTCGACGTGCAGCAGCGGGAACGGCGGCTTGGACGGGAAGAAGGCCTTGAGCGCGAGGTGCAGCATCACGCCCGAGTCCTTGCCGATCGAATACAGCAGCACCGGGTTCGAGAACTCGGCGGCGACTTCGCGCATGATCGCGATCGACTCGGCCTCGAGCCGCTTCAGATGCGGTGCTAACGGCCCGCTGCTCATGCGAGCGCCTCGGGCGGCTGCGCGCTCCACGCGCCGCTCGCCACGAAGGCGGGATTGCGGTAGTCGGGCTTGCCATACGCCAGCTCGTGGCCATCCGGCGCAATGACCTGCCCGCCGGCCGCGCTGAGCACGGCATGACCGGCCGCGGTATCCCATTCCATCGTCGTGCCGAGCCGCGGGTACAAATCCGCCTCGCCCGCAGCGACCAGACAGAACTTGAGCGAGGAGCCTACGGACACGGTATTCGCGATCGGATAGCGCTCGAGGTAGCGATCCGTCGCGGGGCTGCGGTGCGAGCGTGAGGCCACCGCGGTCAGACCCCCAGGCGGGCGCCCGCGCGCGTGGATGGCCTCGCGCGATTGCGCCGGCGCCGCGGTCGGCTGCTGCGCGCTGCGAAAGGCCGCGCCAGCCGGCACATCGCCTGCATAGAGCACATTGCGCGCCGGTGCATAGACGACGCCGAGCTGCGGCGCCGCGCGGCGTACGAGTGCGATGTTGACCGTAAAGTCTCCGTTGCGGTCGATGAATTCGCGCGTGCCATCGAGCGGATCGACGAGAAAGAATTCCTGCGCCGGGCCCGGAACGCGCCCGGCCGCCACCGATTCTTCGGCAACCACGGCAATCTGGGCTGCGCAGACAGCCAGGCGCTCGAGGATGATGCGCTCGGCAGCGTGATCGGCGCTCGTGACCGGACTCGAGTCCGCCTTGTGCTGAATCTCGAAGCCTGTGCAGTAATGCTCGTACACGGCGCGGCCAGCTTCGATGGCGGCGCCGATCATGGCCTCGAGAAGCTGGCTATCGGACATGGGATCAACCTGTTACGCCGTGAAGTGTACACACGCGTGCCTGAAGCGCGTCAGATGCGTTGGCAATGAGCACATGCTCAAAGGGTAAACTGACTGAGATAAACATATTATATATCAGTATATTACAGTATCTATCTACTGTTATTTATACACCTGCCTGCGCGGCATCGATCAGTTTTACTGAATCTGGCCTCAGCACTGCGAAACTCGCACCCTCAGCGCGCGCGCAGCATGGCTCCACCCTGAACAAAGGAATGAGCCATGACCCTTCATACACAGATTCTCGAGTCGAAAGCCCCACGCGCCGTGCTGGCTGCGCTGCTCGCAGTGCTGCTGACGGCCGCAGGACTGAGCCTGCTCGCGCAGGCGGCCTCTGCCGCGGAGCCCGCTCAGAGTGAGCAGGTCCGCTTCACTGACACGGAGCTGTTGCACGCCGACAGCATCGCGCAAGTGCACAGCCGCCTGCACCGTGCGGCTGAGCGGGTCTGCGCCCCGCTCGCCGGACGGGCACTGGATGAGATCGTCAACTATCGGCACTGCGTCGATGCGGCGGTCGATCAGGCGGTGGCGCAGATTCATCGGCCCGCTCTCAGTGCGTACGTAGCATCGACGCGTCACTGAGCCGCGAGGCACCGGCTGTCCTTGTCCGTCCGCCCGTGACAGCATGGCAGCACAGGAGTGTGCTGCCATGCCGTCCGCTGTCCGACCCGCGCGGCGTAACCGCGCTCACCACGCTGCGCCGCTGCGGCGGCTCCCGCTCGCCAGCCTGCGGGTGTTCGTCGCCGCCGCTGAGGCACTCTCATTCGCACGCGCAGCTCAGGTTCTTGGCGTCACGGGCAGCGCCGTCAGCATGCAGATTCGCGCGCTCGAGGAATATCTTCGCGCGCCGCTCTTTCGCCGGCAGGGCCGGCTCGTGTATCTCACCGAGGAAGGCTCACGATTGCTGCCGCGCGTGCGTGCGGCCCTGGCGGAGCTGGAGCGCGCCATCGATGAAGCCCGTCAGGAGCGGCACGCCGGGCCGCTGACCGTGTCGATGCTGGCGTCATTCCTGCAGGAGTGGCTCTTGCCGCGTTTGCCGGATTTCCACCGTCGCCATGCCGACATCGATCTGCGGATTCACACATCGAATGAATCGGTCGACTTTCTGCGCTCCGGCGTGCAGGCGGCCGTGCGCTTCGGCCTGGGATCCTGGCCGGCTCTGCATGCCGAGAAGCTGCTCGATGACTGGCTGCTGCCGGTGTGCACCCCGGCGCTGCTCGAGCGTCACGGTCCGGTTCGCGACCGCGCGGAGCTGTCGCGCTACACCTTGCTCAATTCGGTCTCCGAGCCGTGGCGGGCCTGGATCGAGGGGCGCGCGGTGGAAGAGGAAGAATGGGCCCCCAGAGGCTCGAGCCTCGATGACTCGGTCTCGGTGGTGCGCGCCGCGGCAGCCGGTCACGGCCTGGCGCTATCGCGCTGGAGTCTGTGTGCCGCCGAGATTGCCGCCGGACGGCTCGCCATCGCCAGTCGCCGCATCATCCGGGCGCGCTACGCCTACTATTTCGTCTGTCCGCCTGCCTACCTGTCGGTGGAAAAAGTCACCGCACTGCGCAACTGGCTCCTCGAGCAGGCGGCGGCCGCGCCAACCCCACCCTTCCTGCCATCCGCGTGATCTGGAACACACGCTGCTGCCGTATGTCTAAGTACTATCGGCGCCTGAAGATTTCGTAATCCGGCGTCGCGGCTCGCGCACCCCGGATAAGTCAACGCCGGTCAGCCTGTCGCGTTGGGCCAGTAACGGACTGAAGCGGAGGCTACAGGTCAATGTCATTGAATAACGCCATGAATCCAACGATGTCGCGCGCCCTGCGGCTCACGCTCGCAGGAGCGCTGCTGAGCGCGCTGTGTGCCTGCGAGACGGCGCCGCCGCCGCGCCCCGCGCGCCCGCCTCCGCCGCCGCCCACCGTGAACACGACCGTTTACGCCTACCCGCTCAACGGGCAGCCGCCGGAGCAGGTCGATCGCGACCGCTACGAGTGCTACGTCTGGGCCAACAAGCAGACCGGCTTTGATCCCAGCGCCGCGAACGTGCCGCCTCACGATCGGGTCGCGGTCGTCACCGGGTCAGGGGCACCTCCCGGCACCGGGGCTGCCGTAGGAGCCGTCGCCGGCGCCGTGCTCGGAGCCGCGGTCTCGCGCCCCTATAACGCCGGCCCGGGTGCCGTCGTTGGTGCCGTGATTGGCAGCATGGTCGGCGCCTCCGCGCAGGCATCCCAGGATCAGCAGACTCGTGAGGTCTACGTGCGCGACCGGCGTGAGATGGCGCAGATCGAACAAAAGGCCGCCGACTATCGCCGCGCACTGAGCGCGTGTCTCGAAGGCCGCGGCTACAGCGTGCGATAAGGAGCTCGTTGCTTGAAGCGATCCCAAAGGCAGTCACGTCCGACCCTCGTTCTGCTCGCGCTGGCGGGCCTGGTGGCGCTAACGGCGGCGGTGGTGTTCACCGATGCACAGGCCCAGAGCCATCACGATCGGGACCACGTCGATCACGCACAGCACTTCGATGCGCGCTTCAGCCACAACCACGCCTACCCGGTACGCGGCGTTGCGGTGGCAGCGCTGCCGCATGAGCGCATCGATGTGGTGCATGGGCACGATCATTTCTTCGTCTCAGGCGGCGTGTGGTACGCGCCGCGCGGCTCGCGCTTCGTGGTGGTCGCCGCACCGTTCGGCGCTTTCGTGCCGGTGCTGCCGCCATTCTTCACGACGGTCTGGTTCGGTGGCCTGCCCTATTACTACGCGAACGACACTTATTATCTGTGGCGCGGGCCGGACTCCGGATACGAGGTGGTCGCCCCGCCGGGAGATCCGGCGGCCGTGCAGAGCCCGCCGCCGAGCGATGAGCTCTTTATCTATCCGAAGAGCGGCCAGAGCGAGGAGCAGCAGTCCGCCGACCGCTACGAGTGCCATGCCTGGGCGGTGGGACAGTCGGGCTTCGACCCCTCGGCCTCGAACGCAGGCGCCGAGCCGCCCGGCAGCTCGCGGCGCGGTGAGTACAACCGCGCCATGACAGCCTGTCTCGAGGGCCGCGGCTACTCCGTCAAATAGATCTCGGGCCTCAGGAGCGCAGACCGCTCTCGCGCAGGATGCGCGGGATGTGCGCTTCCCAGCCGATTGCCATGATGTGCACCCCGGCGCACAGGCCTGGCAGCTGCCTGATCAGGCGCACGGCAATCTCGATGCCGACATCCTCTTCGCGTCCCGCCGCAGCCGCCGCCTGCATCTCCTCGAGCAGCGAATCCGGCACCTTGATGCCGGGCACATTGCCATTGAGCCACGCCGCCATCTTGGCGGACTTCAGCGGAATGATGCCGGCGAGCAGTTTGGTATCGCCGAGCTGGGCGGCATCGAGATAGCCCTTGAGCGAGGGCGGATCGAACACCGCCTGGGTCTGCAGGAACTGCGCGCCGGCGTCGATCTTGCCGCGGGCGTTCGCCACTTCGGCATCGAGATCCTTGCCGCCCGGATTGGCGGTCGCGCCGATGAAAATCTCGGGCGCGCCCTTCAGTTCGTTGCCCGCGAGATCGTGTCCCTCGCGCAGTGACCGCGCCGCCTTGAGCAGGTCGGTCGTCGACAGATCGAACACGGCTTTGGCATCCGGATGATCGCCGTTCTTCGGCTGATCGCCGGCCATGAAGACAAAATTCGTGATGCCGAGCGCCGCGGCTCCGAGAATGTCGCCCTGCACGGCGATGCGGTTGCGGTCGCGTGAGGTGATCTGCACGATCGGCTCGACGCCGCGATCCAACAGCAGATGGCCCACGGACTTGGGCTCGATGGCCATGCGTGCGCGCGGCGAGTCGGTGAGGTTGACGGCATCGACGCAGGGCTTGAGCAGGGCCGCCTTGGCGAAGATGTCCTCCAGATTGATTCCCTTCGGCGGCGTGAGCTCCGTCGTGACCACGAACTCACCGGAACGAAGCTTCTCCTGCAATCGACTCATGTCTGGCTCTCCACGCGGGGGCGGGCTAGTGTAGTGCAAATGCGCTCCCTTCACCCGGCCCTCGCCGCGTTCGCGACGCGCCGCCCGCTTCCCGAGGAAGCGCTCGAGGCGCTGGATGCCGTACCGGCGCAGGCGCTGCAGCAAGCGGCTGAACAGCTGACGCTCGAGGGCCACGGCGCCACGGTCACCTACTCACGCAAGGTATTCATCCCGCTGACACAGCTGTGCCGCGACGTGTGTCATTACTGCACCTTCGCGAAGGCCCCGCGCGAGCTCGCCTCCCCCTATCTCGCGCTGGCGCAAGTGGAGCAGATCGCAAGCCGCGGCGCGGCCGCGGGCTGCAAGGAAGCCCTGTTCACGCTGGGCGATCAGCCGGAGCTGCGCTACGCGCGCGCCCGCGCGGCGCTGCGCGAGCTCGGCCAGCCGAGTACCCTCGCGTATTTGCGTGACGCCGCGGCACTCGTGCTCGCTCGCACCGGGCTGCTGCCGCATCTGAATCCCGGGGTGATGTCGGCGCAGGATCTGCAGGCGCTGCGACCGGTGTGTGCCTCCATGGGACTGATGCTGGAGAGCGCCTCAGCGCGACTCGGCGAGCGCGGCGCTCCGCACTGGGGCTCGCCGGATAAGGTGCCCGCCGTGCGGCTGCGGACGCTCGAGCTTGCAGGTGAGCTGCGCATCGCGTTCACCACGGGTCTGCTCATCGGCATTGGCGAGACCAGGCGGGAGCGGCTGGAGTCGCTCCTGGCGATCCGTGCGTTGCATGAGCGGCACGGTCACATCCAGGAACTGATCCTGCAGAACTTCAAGCCCAAGCCAGGCACGCGCATGCGAAACGCACCCGAGCCCGCACTCGCGGAGCATCTCTGGACGATTGCGGCGGCGCGGCTGATCTTCGGGCCGGAGATGTCCTTGCAGGCGCCACCGAACCTGCAGCCGGAGGCCCTCGCCGCGCTGGTGCGCGCAGGCGTCAACGACTGGGGCGGCGTCTCGCCCGTGACCCCCGATCATGTGAACCCCGAAGCGCCCTGGCCGCAATTGACGCGTCTCGCCGCCAGCACACGCGCCTGCGGCCGTACGCTTCGCGAGCGGCTCGCGATCACACCGGCATTCGCCCGCGCGCCGCGCCGCTGGCTCGATCAGGCGCTCGTGCCACGCGTGCTCGCATTGGCCGACAGCAGCGGCCGGGCGCGCGTGGATAGCTGGGCGGCGGGCTCTGCGCGCGCACTGCCACCGCAGGCACCGCGGCTGCTGCTCGAACGAGGCGCGGCCTCTCCACCGATTGCCCGCATTCTGCGACGCGCATTGCGCGGCAGCGAGCTCACGGAAACGGAAGTGGTCGCGCTGTTCCATGCCGAGGGCGCTGACCTCGCCCGCGTCCTGGGGACGGCGGATCGCCTGCGCTCGCGCGTGAGTGGTCCCGCGGTGACCTTCGTCGTCAACCGCAACATCAACTACACCAATATCTGCCTCTATCACTGCGGCTTTTGCGCCTTCTCCAAGAGCGGCACCAAGGCCGCGCGCGGGCCCGCGTATCGACTCGACCTCGAGGTCATCGCGCAGCGCGCCGCCGAGGCCGCAGCGCGCGGTGCAACCGAGGTGTGTCTGCAGGGAGGGATCCATCCGCAGTTCAACGGCGATACTTACCTCGACATCGTTGCTGCGGTGAAGGCCGCAGTGCCGCAGATTCACGTGCATGCCTTCTCGCCACTCGAAGTGACTCACGGCGCGCGCACCCTGGGCCAGTCTCTCGAGTGCTACCTGCGGCGCCTGAAGAGCGCCGGACTCGCATCCCTGCCCGGAACGGCCGCCGAAATCCTCGATGATGAGGTTCGCGCTCTCATCTGCCCCGATAAGGTGACGACTGCCGAGTGGCTCGAGGTGATGGCGGCGGCGCATGCAGTCGGGCTACGCAGCACGGCGACGATCATGTTCGGGCACCTGGAGGAACCGCGGCACTGGGCGCGGCATCTGCTGCGCGTGCGGCGTCTGCAGTCGGCGAGCGGCGGCTTCACGGAGTTCGTACCGCTGCCCTTCGTGCACATGGAAGCGCCGCTCTACCGCCAGGGGCGCGCGCGGCCCGGTCCCAGCTTCCGCGAGGCGCTGCTCATGCATGCCGTCGCCCGGCTCGTGTTGCATCCGCTGATCAGCAGCGTGCAGACATCCTGGGTCAAGATGGGACGCGACGGCGCGGCGCTGTGCCTGAAGGCCGGCGCGAACGATCTCGGCGGCACGCTCATGAATGAATCGATCACGCGCGCGGCCGGCGGCGTCAATGGCCAGGAGATGACACGCGCTGAGCTGCAGTGCATCGCCACCGCGGCCGGACGGCCGCTGAAGCAGCGGACGACGCTCTATGCCCGCTCAGCCGAGCTGGCGCGAGACGTCATTGAACAGAGTGATGCTGAGGAGCAGCACGAGCAGCGCCAGCCCCACCTGCTGACCGAGCACCTGGGCGCGCTCGGAGAGCGGTGAACCCTTGAGCCATTCAGCGACCTGAAACACGATCTGGCCGCCATCGAGAATCGGGATCGGCAGCAGATTGAACAGCGCGATCGCGAGCGAGATGTAGACGATGAAATCGATGAAGAACTCCGGTCCGGCCTCGGCCGACTCACCCGCGGCCTGCGCGATGCTGATCGGCCCGTTGAGATTCTTCAGCGACATCTGACCGCGCACCATCCGCCACAGCAGCCGCGCCTGCATGGTGGTGAGACTCCAGGCCTGCGCGCCGGCCTCGGACAACGCCCCGAGCGGCGACAGGTCGCGGTGCCGGATCATCGACGCGGGGTACTTCAGGACGAGCGGCGCATCGACACCCATGCCCTCGACGCGGCGGCCTTCCACATTGAGCACTGCCACGGTGAGCACCGTCGAGCGCTCGGTGCCCTGGCGCAGATAGCGCACGCTGATCTTGCTGCCCGCCTTGCCCGACAGGTATTTCGCCATGTCGCGGAAATCGTGGATCGGATTACCGTCAATGGCGAGGATCTGGTCACCGGCCGCGAGGCCCGCCGCTTCCGCCGGAGTACCGGGCCGCACGCCGCCGATGACGGCAGGCTCGGGGGGCTCCTGGAAGTGAAAGCCGAGCACCTTCATCAGATTCGGCAACTCGGAGAGTTTCTGCCGCTGCTGAGGGTCGCTCACCGTGAGGTTCACGCCCCGTTCGGTGCCGTCGGTTCCGCGTACCGTGAGCAGCGCCTGGTCGCGCGCGAGCAGATCATCGAACAGCGCAAACACCACGTCGCGCTGGTTCATCGCGGGCGTGCCATCGATCGCGGTAATCTCATCGTGTGCACGCAGCCCGGCATCCGCGGCCACGGAGCCGAGCGTCACGTCGCCGACGATCGCGCGCACGTCGGTGACGCCGCGCGCCCACAAGATCACCCACATCACCAGGATGGCGAACAGCACGTTGAAGCCCGGTCCCGCGAGCAGCACCAGGATCCGCTGCCACGGCGGACGACGTGTGAAAGAGCGCGCCAGTTCCTCCGCAGCGACCGGACCTTCGCGCTCATCGAGCATCTTGACGTAGCCGCCCATCGGAATGGGCGCCAGCACGACCTCAGTGCGGTCCGCGCCCACGTGCCAACGCGCGAGGGGCTTGCCGAAACCCACCGAAAAGCGCAGCACCTTGAAGCCGAGGCGCCGGGCGACCCAGAAATGGCCGAACTCGTGCACGATCACGAGAAAGCCGACGGCGATGACGTACCAGAGAATGGACCAGGCGATGGTCATATGTGAACTTTAGCGCATCGAGACCGCCGGCGCGCGGGAAGCCCGTCACAGCCACTGTCGCCGCTTGCCTACAGCCCCTCGTGTATCAGAAGAACGCGTGCAGCTCCAGGAAATACAGCTGCTGATGCTGGCTGTCTGCCTGCGGTATGCCATCGAGCACACGCGCCCCGAGTCGCAGCTGCAGGAACTGGATGGGTGTGAATTCGTACACCGCGCTCCAGCGCGCAACCTCATTGTGGCTCACCGTGGTATCCGGCCTGAGCTCCTCGGCCGTGATCTTCAGGTTGTGGCCCCGGGCGATCAGCCAATTGGCCTCGAGCAGCCCCGCGGCACTCTTCAGTCCGCCATTTGCGACGGTCTGATCATCGACGTAGTCGGCTTCGGCGAGCCAGGCGATCGGGCCGGTCTTCAGGCCCGCGAACAGGCCATACGCCCCGCGACGACCGCTCACGGCCGAGTCATTGAGATTTGCCGCAACACCGAGCCGCCAGATCGGTTGCACGAATGAGAGCTGCAGGCTGTATTGCTTGCCGTTGCTCACGGTGGGTCCGCCCGCCGTGCCATTGCTCACGGCGAACTGCCCGTCCCACACGCCGTGCAGGTAACCGAACTCGACGCCGCGATCGGGCGTTGTCATGTTGATGCCCACATCCTCGCGCACGAATGCGGTCTGATCCTCGAGCCGCAAGCCATAGGGCAGGTAGAGCTGGCCAGCCTTGACGTACCAATCGTGATTGGCGGACCAGTACAGGCCGTAGACCTCGCGATTGAGCGCACCGCCCGGAGCGACCTGCTCGTCGGCATACACGATCAGGCGCTGCGGAATGACCGCGGCCTCCAGATAGACACGCGCCTGCTCGAGATCGAAGTCATTCACGGCCGGCTGATTGCGCACCTTCTGCGCTTCGGCCTGGAAGCGCACATCGCCGCCGATGGAGATGAAGGAATTGAGCGCGCCCGCCCAGACATCCGATCCGGTATCGATGTGCTTGGCCGGCAGCTGAGTCTGCGCAAACACATCGCCGAATGCGTTACGCATCCCGCCGCCGGTCGGATTGACGTGGCACTGCGAGCATTTGAATCCGGTCTGCACCGCCAGATACGGCTCCGCCATCGCCGGGGCCTGCCACAGTGCCAGGACGAGGAACGCGAGGCCGAGCATCCGCCTCATGAGGAAGCCTCCACCGTAAACACGAAGTACTCATCGGTGCCAAGTGACACGGCAGACAGGTCCGCCACCGCTCCAGCGCCCGTGCCGCGCAGCGTCAGCCGATACGTGCCCGCATCCAGCGGCGCGAGCGGACGCACCAGCAGCGTTGTCGGATTGCCATCGGCGAGTGAGAGTGCGACGGGAACGGCTGGCTCGAGGGCCGGCATGAGCTCGGACGCGCCCACTTTCTCGAGCACGACGGTGCTCGGATTGATCGAGGACACATCGATCTCATGTGAGAACGCGACCACGATCTGCGAAAGCGGCGCCTGCAGGCTTGCGCCCGGCGCGGGCGAAACGGCAGTCACGCTGAAGGCACGCTGCAGCTCCTCGCGTGCGATTGCCGTCGGTGCCTGCGCCATGGCGGACTGAAGTGCGCCTTCGGCGACCCACTGGCGGATGACGGCGATCGTGTCCTGCGATAACGGCGGCCCACCGAGCGGCATTTGTCCGCCGGTGATGCCGGGTCCGCCCTGGATCTTGCGGATCAGGTAGCTGTTGTCCGGATCACCCGCTTTGATGCGAAGCAGACTCCCCTGCTCGACACTCGGAATTCCCACCAGCAGCGCATAGCTGTGGGCTTCATCGAGCTGCAGGCCCTCGGGCGCGCTCGCGCCGATGTGGCAGCGCGTGCAGATGGGCGTGAAGACATTGTCCTGGATCGACTGAAAGTCTGGCGTGAGCGGCTCCGAGGCTCCGCCGCCGGCGCTGATCGGCTCGCCGTTCTGATCGAGCCCCTTGCCACTGCCAGCGCAGCCGCCGGCGAGGACGAGTGTAACGATGGCGGCGCTGCGCGCGGCAGTAATGAATTGCATGGATTCCAGACTCGCGATCGAGGTCTGGTGTTGAGTGCCCCCGCTCGCGCCCGAGGTTCAATGGCCGGACGCGGATTGCTGGTCCTGAGCCTGGGCGAGCGTCATGGTGAGGAGGCCCGTGTCGCGGATTTGCTGCAGCAGGCGCGGCAGGACTTCGAGGATCAGCGGCACGCCGCGCGCGGTTCTGGCCGCGTGACCGTCGTGCAGCAACAGAATGTCACCGGCGCAAAGGTCGCGGCTGAGTTTGCGCAGCACATCGTCCGCGTCGCGATTGACCGTGTCGAAGCCGCGGCGCGTCCAGCTCGCCAGCTGCAGCGGAAATTCCGCCAGCACGGGCTGCAGCATCGGATTGCGAAGACCTGCCGGGGCGCGGAAGAATCTCGGCGTCACCCCCGCCGCCCGAGCGATCGCATCCTGCGCCTCGGCTACCTCGCACCGGATCCGCGCGGGACCGCGTAAGGAAAAGGAGTGCAGGTGGTGCTGACTGTGGTTCTCGATTGCATGACCGCGGCGCACGATCTCGCGTGCGAGCTCAGGATGGCGCTGCACCTGGGTACCGACACAGAAGAAAGTGGCGCGCGCGTGCCGTGACTCGAGCTGCTCGAGCACTTGCGGCGTCACCTCAGGATCGGGGCCGTCATCGATCGTGATGGCGATGCCTCGCGCTCGCATCGCCGCGGGCGGCAGTCGCGTCCAGTTCGATCCCAGCCAGTGGCTGCGAGGCGTGAGGCTGCAGGTGGCCAGCACCGCGTGGTTGGCCACGACGGCGCCGAGCGCCCAGGGCCACAGCGCCGGTTGCGCGAGAGCCGCGGCAGCTCCGACATGCGTCAGCGCCGATACTTTCATCAGCGGTGTCGGCAACCAGCGCGCCACGGCTCCCATCACCCCGCTCCGGATTGCAGAAACTCGTAGCGCGCCTCGCGACGGGCCGCAAGCTCCGCGAGCTGCCCGGCGTCGTCGATATCGCTCGCCAGCTGGGCATTGCGCACGATCCGGGGCTCGATGCCCACACGGCGCGCCGCCGCGAGATGCGCCGCCAGGCTGCGTGCGCCGAACTGCGGGGCGATGAGCCCGGGCGGCGTGAGCAGCAGCGCATTCGTGCCTTCACCCCGCTCATCGGGCACGAGCACGATGCCGCGCTCCTCGCCCGCCGCAAGCACGAGCGCGAAGTCCGACTGTTCCGCGGCCGGCAGATCGGCCGGCACGATGAGCATGGCACGGGCGCCCGCGCGCGTGAGGTGCCCGGCCGCGCGCCTGAGCGCATCGTTGAGCGCATCACCGTCATCGGCGAGATGCGTACAGCGCGGCGGCACCAGGCCAGGATCGGCTGTCAGCACGTGCACGCGCGTGATGCCGCGCGTCGCAAGCAGCGCCGCCGTCACATCGGCGAGCATCGTGCGCACCAGGCGCTCGCGCGCCGGCGCGGACAGAACGCCCGCGAGGCGGCTCTTCGCCACGGCAAGTGCCTTCAGCGGCACCACGGCATGCACACTCATCAGCGAAACAGATCCTCTGTCATCGGTCGCAGCAGTGCACGGCCCGTGCTCGCGGGCGCCTGCCACTTGAGGCCGCGCACCAGCACCACGGGCGTGCCCTCATCCGCCTCGCCCATCGCCAGTCCCGCTGCGGCGGCGACGGCATCGGCGAGTGCCACTTCGGTCATCTGCAGCGTACGGCCCTCGCGGTCCGGCTCACCGCGCCGGTCAATCACGGCCGGCAGCCCCGCGACACCCAGCGCCACGTTGGTGACGCCCAGGCGCCAGGGCCGTCCGAAGCTGTCGCTGATGATGATACCGAGCGGCCCGGCTGCGCCGCTCATGAGTTCTGTGCGAAGCGCTTGAGCCGAGGCATCCGGATCAAGCGGCAGAAGCAGCGCACGCCCGGCGTCCTGCGCGCCGGGCACGTTCGACTGATCGACGCCGGCATTCGCCATCACGAATCCAAGGCGGTGACGCACGATGAGCACACCGCGCGCGGCGCGTACGATCGACTGCGACTGCGACAGGATGACTTCCACCAGGCGCGCGTCTTTGCCTGTGAGCGCCGCGAGCCGCAGCGCCTCGGCTCCCGGCGAGACCGTGCGCAGATCGACGCTGCGGCCCTCGCATTTGGAGACGATCTTCTGCGCCACCACCAGCACGTCGTGTGACATAAGCGCCAAATCGCCGGCAGCGAGTGCGCCGCGAATGAGCGCCGCCAGATCGGCACCTGCCTCAACCTCGGGCAGCCCCTCGAGCGCGATGATTTCAATACCGTCTGACAAGTGCATGCGTCCGCCGAAACTGTCTGCCTTCGGCTACAACGCTCACGCTGCGCTGCACTCCTGTCAACCTTCGCCTCCCTCACCCGCTGTATGCGAGGAACTCACTGGAGGTCACTGCCATGAACGTGAGATGGATGACACGCTCCGCGTG
>DATIYV010000060.1:0-11156 GCA_035517435.1 Steroidobacteraceae bacterium
ATCGCGCGCGGTCTGCTGCACACACCGCGCATCCTGTTTCTCGATGAGCCGACGCTCGGACTTGACCCGCAGAGCCGCAATCAGCTCTGGACCCACGTCAAAGAGTTGAACAAGTCCGAGGGCATGACGGTGTTCCTCACGACGCACTACATGGACGAGGCGGAGCGCGTGGCACAGCGCATCGCAATCATCGATCACGGCAAGATCGTCGCGACCGGCACTTCGCAGGAGCTCAAGACGCGCACCGGCAAGGACTCTCTCGAGGAGGCCTTCCTCTCGCTGACCGGAACGGCGCTGCGCGATGAGACCGTGAATGCGGCGCAGCGCATGCGGGAGATGGCCCGCATGTGGAGGAGATGAGCCGATGCGGGTGATCTACATCCTATGGCTGCGGGAACTGAAGCGCTATACGCGCTCCCGCGCGCAGATCATCGCGTCCCTGGGCCAACCGCTGCTGTACCTGCTGACACTGGGCTTCGGCCTGGGTCCGATCTTCCGCGCCAGCGGCGCGGGCAGCTATCTGCAGTTCATCGCGCCCGGCGTGATCTCGATGACCGTGCTGTTCACGGCGATGTTCTCCGGCATCGCGCTCCTGTGGGACCGGCAGTTCGGCTTTCTCAAGGAGACACTGGTCGCACCGGTATCACGGCTTCAGATCATGGTCGGCCGCATGCTCGGCTCTGCGACCGTGTCGATGATTCAGGGGCTGCTCGTCGCGCTGGTGTGTTTCGTGGCCGGCTTTCGGCCTGCCAGCCTTGCGATGATTCCCGTTGCGCTCATGTTCCTTGCGTTGATCGCGGTGGTCTTTGCTGCGCTGGGATCGGCGATCGGCGCGACCTTGAAGGACATGCAGGGATTCCAGATGGTCATGAACTTCCTGGTCATGCCCATCTTCTTCCTCTCTGGCGCGCTGTACCCGCTCAAGAATCTCCCCCTCGTGCTCACGGCATTCGTGAGCATCGATCCGCTGACCTACGGGGTGGACGGGATGCGTACCGCCCTCACTTCGCAAACGCACTTCGGCGCGCCGCTCGATGCAGCGGTGCTCGGTGTGCTGATCGTCGTGGTGACGTGCTTCGGCGCGTGGCGATTCTCCAAGATAGAAGTCTGAAGACTCTTCATCCCCAAGGTACCCATGTCCCAATCACTCGTGCGAGCTGCATTCGTCCTCGCGATCGCCACCCTTGGCCTGCCGATGATATCGCCGGCCCAGGACGCGATCCCCGGCAATGTGGAGAACGGCGTCGTCAAGATCTTCTCGACGATGCGCTACCCCGATCCGCTGCATCCCTGGATCAAGCAGTCCCCGACCGATGCCACGGCATCCGGCGTCGTGATCGAAGGGCACCGCATTCTCACCAATGCGCATGCGGTGCTGTATGCGAGCCAGGTGCAGGTGCAGGCAAGCCGGGAGGGAGACAAGTACTCGGCGAGTGTCGTCGGTGTGGGCCCGGGTATCGACCTCGCCGTGCTCAAGCTCGATGACGATAATTTCTTCCAGCAGCATCCGCCCGTGCCGCGCGCGAATGCGGTGCCGCTCATCAAGGACGCTGTGCTGGCCTACGGTTTCCCCGCCGGCGGCACGTCGCTCTCGATTACCAAGGGCATCGTCTCCCGCATCGAGTTCGTGCCCTACAACTTTCCGGTATCCGGTCTTCGGATTCAGATCGACGCCGCGATCAATCCGGGCAACAGCGGCGGACCTGCGATCGTCGGCGACAAGATGATCGGGCTCGCCTTCAGCCGCCTGGGAGGAGACTCGCAGAACATCGGTTACATCATCCCTAACGAGGAGATCGAGCTGTTCCTGCACGATATCGCGGACGGCCGCTACGACGGCAAGCCCGCGATGTATGACGAGCTGCAGACGCTTGAGAACCCCGCCCTGCGCGCCTTCCTCAAGATCGACGCGAAAGTCTCGGGGATTGTCGTGCACCAGCCCTACAAGAGCGATGCGAGCTATCCGCTCAAGGAGTGGGATGTCATCACAAAGATCGCCGATGCGCCGATCGATGATCAGGGCATGGTGACCGCCGAATCGAATCTGCGGGTGAGCTTCCGCTATCTGATCCAGAAGCTGGCCAAGAATGGACAGATTCCGCTGACGATCGTGCGGGCAGGCAAGACGCTGCAGGTACAGCTGCCGGTACCCTCCAAGCGGCCGATGCTGATCTCCGACATCTCCGGCGAGTACCCCTCGTATTTCATCTATGGCTCGATGGTGTTTTCCAGGGCGACCGACCTCTACATGGCGATGTTCCGCAATAACGCGGCCCTGATCGCCGCCTACGGCTTCATCGGCAGTCCGCTCGTGACCCAAAGGGGTGCCGCCCCGAGCGCGGAGCGGGAAGAGCTCGTGGTGATCTCCTCGCCGTTCTTTCCCCACAAGCTCGTCAATGGCTACTCGAGCCCGCAGGGCGCGGTCGTCTATTCAGTCAACGGCACCAAGATAAAGAGCCTCAAGCACCTGGTCGCGCTGCTGCGCGATCTGAAGGATGAGTTCCTGGTGCTGGAGTTCGACAACCGCGGCGGAGAGGCGCTGGTATTCAACCGCAAGGAAGTGCTCGCCTCGACCGATGACATCCTCACCGACAACGGCGTGCGGGCGCGGGGCTCCCCCGACATGCTCGAGGTCTGGCAGGGCAAGTAGAACCTCGGTGGACGATCCCGTCGCGCCGGGCGTCAGCCGGCCGTGTCGCTGCGCGGACGGGCGAGCCAGCCGAGGATGCGTGTGCGGATCCGCCCCGGGATACCGCCCACATGCTGCTGAAAGTCATCCATCAGTGTAAAGATCACGGGCACGACGAACAGGCTCAGGGCGGTCGAGGCGATGAGCCCGCAGAGCACGGTGACACCCATCGGCGCCCGGAAGCTCGGATCTCCAGACCAGCCGAGTGCCACCGGCAACATGCCGGCGCACATGGCGACGGTTGTCATGACGATCGGACGGACGCGCTTGGAGCAGGCATCGAGCAGTGCTTCCTCGCGTTTCATGCCATGCACCCGGCGCGCCTTCTCGGCATATTCGACGAGCAGGATCGAGTTCTTGGTGACGATGCCCATGAGCATCAGCATGCCGATCAGTGTCGAAATCGACAGGGCGGTGTGCAGCACGAACAGGCCGAGGAGTGCGCCCCCGATCGAGGGCGGCAGTGCCGAGAGGATCGTCAACGGCTGCACGAATTCGTGGAACAGGATCACCAGCACGCCGTAAATGCAGAGGATCCCAACCGCCATGGCGGCAAAGAAGCCGAGGAACAGCTCGGCGATCCACTGCGCATCTCCGCTTTGGACCTGGCGCACGCCGGTCGGCAGGTGCTGCAGTGAAGGCAACTGCTGCGCCTTGGCCATCATCTCGCCCAGGGGGATGCCGTTGAGGTCGGCTTCCACCGTCACGTTGCGATCCCGGTCGAAGCGATCGATCTCGGCCGGGCCTGCGCCCAGGGAAACATCGGCCACATTCATGAGCTGTACGGGACCGCTTGCGGCGGGCACGTAAAGGGAGCGGATGCGCTCCAGATCGCCGCGCACCTTGTCGGCGAGGCGCACACGGATCGGGATCTGCCGCGCCGGCAGATTGAGCTTCGCGAGCACCTGATCGACATCGCCGCTCGTGGCAATGCGGGTCACGGTGCTGAGCGCCTCCGTGCTGACACCCAGTTCGGCTGCGCGCTCAGGCAGCGGTCGAATCACGATCTCCGGTTGCAGCAGGCTCGCACTCGAGGTGACACCACCCAGGCCGGGAATCGTGCGCAGCTCACGCTCGACGGCATTGGCCGCTCGGGTCAGGGTATCCGAGTCATCTCCGACCAGCGTGATCTGAAGTTTGCCGCCGGCGAAGTTCATGAACGAGGTGTGAATGCCCGGCACGACGCGCAGTGCCTTGGTCGCCTTACCCTCGAACTGCGGTTGTGTGAGCTTGCGCTGATCCTTGGGCTTCAAATCGATCGTCAGCGTCGCGCGCCGGACCTGGCCGACCGTACCGCCGCCGAATCCGGCCACGGTACTGGTGCCAATGGTGGTGTAGACGTGGGCCACTTCGGGCATGCCCTGCAACACCAGGCGCGCCTGCTCGGCGGCATCGCGCGTCTGCTCGATCGCCGCGCCCGGTGGCAGCTCGATCTGCAGCATCGAATAACCCTGATCCTGCGCAGCTCGGAAAGTGCGGGGCAGGGTGGCGCCCAGGGCGAGCGAGCCGAAGAAGATCACCGTGGCCACGCCGAGGGTCAGCCGCCGGTGCGCCAGACAGTAGCGCACGGCATCCAGGTACCAGCTCTTCAGCGGGCCATCGCCGGTCGAATGCCCATAGGGCTTCATGAAGTAGGCGGCCATCATCGGCGTCAGCATTCGCGCGACGAGGAGCGAGAACAGCACGGCTACCGTGACCGTAAAGCCGAACGGCCGGAAGAACTCGCCCGTCACGCCACTCATGAAGGCGACCGGCACGAATACCGCGCACAGCGTGAATGTCGTTGCGATGACCGCGAGTCCGATCTCGATCGCCGCATCCGTTGCCGCCTGCAGCGGCGCCTTGCCCATGGCCAGGTGACGGACGTTGTTCTCCACCTCGACGATGGCATCGTCGACCAGCACTCCGACGACGAGCGAGAGCGCGAGCAGCGTGAGCGTATTGAGCGAGTAGTGCAGCAGGCTCATCGCCCAGAACGTGGGAATGATCGCGAGCGGCAGCGCCACCGCCGAGATCGTGGTGGCCCGCCAGTCGCGCAGGAACAGCCACACGACGATGATGGTGAGGAGCGAGCCTTCGATCAGCATCTTCATCGAGGCGTGGAACGAGTCGCGGATATTCTCCACGCGCGAGTTGAGCTCGCTGAAGTGCACCTGCGGGTTCTGCTGCTGCAGCTCGGCTACCGCCTTGCGCACATCGTCGGCCACGCCGAGGGCGCCGGCGCCCCAGGCACGTGTGATCTCGAATCCCACCACAGGACGGCCATCGAGCAGGGCCATCGAGCGGATCTCGGCAGCCTGGTCGCGCACGGTAGCGATGTCATCCAGCCGAACGCTGCGTCCATCGGGAAGTGCTATCGGCAGCGCCGCCAGCTCCTGCGCTGACTTCATCGTGCCGACTGTGCGCACGTTCTGCTCGCCGCTGCCGAGTCGCGCCTCGCCGCCCGGGTACTCCGCCTGGAAGATGCGCAGCTGCTGGGAGACGTTGCCGGCACTCGCGCCCATGGCGGCCATGCGATCCGGGTCGAGCGTGATGCGGATTTCGCGGTTTACGCCGCCGACGCGGTTGACCTGGCCGACGCCTTCCACGGCCGTGATCGCCCGCATGACATTGAGGTCCACGAACCAGGACAGCTCCTCGTCCGACATGCTGCTCGAGGCCACGCCGAAGGTGATCACCGGTTGTCCCGCGACGGTCACCCGCGAAACGATTGGCTCGTTGATGTTCTGCGGCAGATCCGAGCGCACACGTGTGACCGCGGCGCGCACATCCTCCAGCGCCTCGTTCACGTTGCGCTCGAAATGAAACTCGATGCGCGTCGAGGAGGTGCCTTCATTGATGGTCGAGGTGATGTGCTCGATGCCGACTACGGTCGCG
The DNA here is from genome assembly GCA_035517435.1 of Steroidobacteraceae bacterium. GTDB lineage: Bacteria > Pseudomonadota > Gammaproteobacteria > Steroidobacterales > Steroidobacteraceae > JASHUC01. The sequence continues at coordinate 5,567 of DATIYV010000060.1, forward strand.
ACCGTGTCCTCGATCTTGCGCGTGACCTCGGATTCCATCTGCGAGGGCGGTGCGCCCGGATAGCCGATGGTGACGGTGACGGCGGGAAAATCGATGTCCGGCTGATCCTGAACACCGAGCTTGACGAAGCCGACAATGCCCGCGACCAGCAGCGCTGCGAACAGCACTACCGCGGGGATGGGATTGCGGATCGCCCAGGTAACGAAATTCATGCTGCTCGCCGTCAGTGCGGCGCGTGTTTCGCCGTCGCTGCCTCTTCCGCGGCGACCACGATCACGTGGTCGCCGTCCTTGAGAAATCCGGCGCCCTTCTCGGCGACGTACTCACCGGGGGCGATGCCGCTCACGATCTCAATCAGATCCCCGCGCACCGTGCCGGTCTCGACGTGGCGGCGCGCGACTGCGCGATCCGTACCGAGCACGAACACATAGCTGTAACCATCCTGCATGACGACGCTCTGCAGCGGCACCATCTTTGATTGCGATCGCATGATCTCGATCTCACCCCGGGCGAACATGCCGGGACGGGCGACGCCACCGCCGACGATGTCGACGTAGACAATGCCCGTGCGGCGCTGCATTTCCACCGTGGGCGCCACGGTGCGGACCTTGCCGCGCAGCTGTGCGCCGTCGGCCGTCGTCAATGTAACCGGCTGCCCGGCCTTGATCTCACGCAGGCGCGCCTCGGGCACTTCGGCATGCCACTCGACACGGTTCTGCCGCAACAGGCGCAACATCTCGGTACCGGCTTGAGCGATCTGCCCCACGGTCACGGTGCGCGAGCTGATGACACCGTCATCGGGCGAACGCACATGGGTGTATGCGAGCCGCAGCTCCGCGGCTCGCAGATCGGCGGCGGCGGACTCCTGTCGGGCTTGCGCCGAAAGCTCATCGCTGCGCAGCTTTTCCTGATCGGCAACAGAGTAAACACCCTGGGACGAGACCGATTCGGCACGACGGTTTGCCGCCGCGGCAACAATCAGCTGCGCTTCAGCCTCTTTGAGCGAAGCATGCTTGGTGGCGACATCGGCTTCGAGCAGATCGGCCGACAACCGCACCAGCTCCTGTCCCTTGCGCACCTTGTCGCCGACATCGACGAGCACCGCGGCGACGCGGTAGCCGCCGACCTCGGGTCCGATGACCACGTCCTGCCACGCCTGCATCGAGCCGTTGGCGGTTATCGTGCGTGCAATCTCGACGCTGCGCACCGAAGCGGAGGTGACGGTGAGTGCCGGGGGCGGAGCTGCCGGCTCCGCGGCCCGCGCGAGCGCGCCGAGCAGCGCAGAAGACACAGCGACACAGCGAATCAATCGGCTCACGAGACTCATCCGAACTGTGGGAGTTATGACAGCGCCGCACGGGGAAGGGCACTATCAGCTTGCTGATATTGTATCAGGAAGCTGATATCCTGCAACGAAATGCAAGCTCCTCAGGCCGTGAAAGTCGTCTCGGCACGCGACGCTGCAAAGCGCGGCGCGGACGCGCGCACGGGTGACAAAGTGGGTTACCTGCTGAAGAGCCTGATGCATTGTGTGCGTCAGGGATTGGACGAGAGCTGTCGCCGGCAGGGGCTTGGTGTCTCCTTTGCCCACATTCCGGCGTTGTACTTCGCGCAGCTGGAACCGGGGTCCTCGGGCGCCGAGCTCGCGCGGCGCTTGCTCGTCACCGCGCAGAGCATGCACGCGATCCTCACGCGTCTTGAGCGTCAGGGTTACACCGAGCGCAAACCCCATCCGCACAACCGCCGCACCGAATGTTGGTCCGTCACCCGCTCGGGTGTGCGTCAGCTCGATCTCGCACGCAGTGCGAGCGGAGTCGTGTGGGATCGCATGCTCAGTCTGTTGTCGGCCGAGGAGACCCAGCACCTGGGCGAGCTGCTCGAACGCTGCATTCGCGGACTGGAAAGCAGCACGGGCCGCACCACTGGATCAGTGACTCAACTCTCTGTGAGGCGCGCGAAGGCCCGCACCGGAAAAGTCCCCACCCCCTTGAACTTTGGCGGTACCGCGCTGAAGCAGAAGCGCCGACCCTGAAGCGCGTCGAGGCCGCGCAGGTGCTCGACGATCAGGATCTCCGCGGCAAGCAGTACCGAATGCACCGGCCGGCTGTTGCGGCTGCGGGTATCGTCGATGTTGTGCGAGTCGATTCCCACAAGCACGGCCCCTCGGTCGCGCAGGTCGATCGCTGCCTCACCGGTGAGGAAAGAGTGGTTTTCGAAGTACGCCGGCGTCCCCCAGTGCGCATCCCAGCCGCTGTGCACCAGCACGGCCTTCCCCCTCACATCAACCGCCGCAAAGTCCTCTGCCCGCACCTCGATGCGTTCGCGATGGGGCACGCTCACCAGTACGCCCGGCAAGTCGACGAAGCGTTGCAGGGCGGTTTCACTCAGATCCTTGCCATCGGCGTAGCGGTGGAAGGGGCAGTCGATGTAAGTGCCGGTGTTGGACACCATGTCGATGCGACCGATCTGAAACTCGGTTCCACCGTCATAACGGCTGCGCGAATCCGCACGGCTGAGATAGTCGCAGATGACCGGCCCGGGCAGGCCCTTGAACGTCAGCATGCCGTGATGGATCGTGTGGCTCAGATCGATGAGCTCGCTCATGGGATACTCCGCTGCATCAGCACCAGGTCGAGCCAGCGACCGAATTTGAAACCCACTTCGCGCAAGTGCGCCGCGCGCACGAATCCCAGCCGCTCGTGGAAGCGGATCGAGGCTTCATTCGCCGCATCGATGCCGGCGATCATCACATGCTTGCCAAGCGCCGCAGCGCGCGGAAACAGTGCCTGCATCAGCTCCCGGCCCACCATTCGGCCGCGCCGATCGGCGCGCACGTGGACCGTGTGCTCGACCGTGAAGCGGTAGCCGGGCCAGGTGCGGAAATCGCCAAAGGTCGAGAAGCCCACGATGCCGGAGGCATCGCTCGCCACCAGTACGGGGTAACCCTGCGCGGTGCGGGCCCGCCACCACTGCAGCCGATCATCCAGAGTGACCGGCAGATCGGCGTACACGGCGGTGGAGGTTGCGATCACCTCGTTATAGATTGCAAGCACACCGGGCAGATCCTGCTCGGTGGCGTCGCGCACCGTAATCACAGCGACTTACCCATGCAAAAGCTCAGCGGTGATTCGGCATACTCGCCGTAACGGCTGATCGGTGCGAAGCCGGCACTGCGGTACAGGGCAATCGCCTCCGGCTGTCGCTCGCCCGTCTCCAGCACCAGCCGGCTGACTCCCACCGAGCGCGCGAAATTCTCCAGCCAGATGAGCATTGCGCGACCGTGTCCGGCGCCGCGCGCCTCGGGCACCACATACATGCGCTTGATTTCGCCGAGTTCGGGAGCGAGCAGCCGCAGCGCGCCGCAGGCAACGGCGCGTTCGCCCTCATAGGCGACGAAAAATCCACCGCGGCCCTCGGCAACTTCAGCAGCGGTGAGGGAAAAGTGATTCGCGCCGGGCTCCGGATAGCGCTGCAACAGCTCGGCGTTCAGGCAGCCGATGAGGTTCGCAGCCACCGGCGAATCGAGTGTTTCGCGACGAATGCTCACGGATCGGGGGGGGGCCTCTCGCGGTGCGCGAGAGTCTACCGCAGGCGGCGGACAAAGAAACCGCGGTGCGCTCCTGCCGGGAGGGGGTCACGGCAGTCGCGCACCGCGTTGCTAGCAACCTTGAGCTCGCAGGATCAGTCCCCGGGCTCCGATCAGCCGCTCCACGCTGGCCGCGGCGGCCACACGTTGTGAGTGGGCACAGCAGCCATCGGCGCAGTACACCTGCGAGCGCTCATATTCCGCGCAGTCGCAGGACCAGGAGCTCGCGCCCGTCGCGTGTCGCAGCTCTTGTACGCGATGACCGTGAACGAAGTATGTCCGCACGCTCTCCATGACTAAGACATAGCAAAAGCGATGCCAGCCCGCGTACAGAGGGTCGCGCGCGTAAGTGTCTGATTGCGCGGGGGCGGCCGTGAGCGCTCGCCCGCGCGCTGCACCTTCATCGCTCAGGAGGTGCCGGATTGGAGCCAAAATCGGGCGCCAGAGCAGGCCTAGCCGATGAACGGTCATAGAGTTTCAGCACGAGGGCACAACCGAATGCGATCACGCTCAGCACGAAAAAGAATTCGAGCATCGGTGTGTAGCCGGCAGGGTTGGCCGCACTCGCATGACTCGTGTCATTGATGTAGCCCGCGGCGAAGTTGGCCAACGTGAGTCCTGCGTTCTGCACGGCGTTGATGAGCCCGTACGCCGTGCCGAGTTGCGTCGGCGGAACGTAGCGCGCTACCGCGGGCCACAGCACCGCTGGCACGAACGAGAAGCTCACGCCGAGCAATGCGGTGGCGAGCCCGGCACCGCCACTGTGCGAGAGCACGAGGAAACTCAGGGGCAGCAGCAAAGATCCCGCTGCGAGCAGCGTGGCATAGCGGCCCACTTTGTCGACGAGCAGGCCGAAGACAGGAGTGGCGATCACTGCAGCCAAAAACACGTAGCTGTTCAGCGTCCCGGCGGCAGCCAAGGAGTAGCCCTGCGCCTCCTGCAGATACTTGATGGCGAAGGTGCTGCGGAATGGAAATATCACGGAGTAGAACGCGACACACGTGCCGACGACGAGCCAGTACTGGCGGTTGAAGGAGAAGATGTACCGCCATTCGATGCGATCCGGCGGCGGAGGCAAGAGCAGTGTGCCGCGCGGCGCCTCGCGGCGGTCGATCATGAAATACAGCGCCGCACCGGCGAGTGACAGTGCGCCGAAAGCCACTGCGAGCCACATCGGTGCCTGCCAGCCGCTTGCATAAAGATCGGGTGCGAAAGAGGGTGATTTGTCGGCGAGGTAGGAGCCCAGGCGCCCGAGGCTGATATTGAGCGCCATCGCGAGCGCGAAATACCGACCTCCGAACCACTGCGCGATCGCGACATTGATCGCCACGGCCATCGTCTCTGCGCCGAAGCCGAACACCAGCCGGCCTGCGGCCATGATCTCGAAGTGCGAGCCGAACGCGCAGATTACCGCGCCCACGAGACAAATGGCCGTGGTCACGAGCATCACGGCGCGCGCGGTAAAGCGGTCGACCAGCACTCCGCCGATCAGCACCAGGCCAATATTCGGCAGGCTGTAAATCGCATTGAGCGTGCCGATCTGGGAATCGCTGAAGCCAAGCTGCCGCGTGAGCAGCTCCGCCACCGGGCCCACATCGTCGTAAACGTAGTAATTGCCGAGCATCGCCAGGGCGACGCCGACGAACATCAGCGCCTGCATGAGGACTGCGGGTCGCAGGCGCGGCGCGGTGGCGCTCAATCGAGCGTCTTCACTTCGACGGTGCCGAGGCCTAGGGCGCTCAAGCCTGGTTCGATGCGTGCGCGATCCCCCACCGCCACGGTGACCATCTGGTCGGGCTTCACGTACTGACTGGCAACGCGCAGCACGTCCTGGGCGGTCACGGCATCGAGCGCGGCCGGCAGATGCTGGTAGTAGTCATCCGCAAGTCCGTAGACGTAGAGCTGTCCAATGCTGCGCGCGGTCTGCGCATTGGTTTCGAAATCGCCGGGGAGCGAGCGCGACACCGAGTCGCGTGCCAGGCCGAGCTCCTGGGCCGTGACGGG
>DATIYV010000061.1:0-153095 GCA_035517435.1 Steroidobacteraceae bacterium
GACAGGCTGATCGAGAGTTTCTGCCCCATGGGATTGTCGTCTTCGCGCGTCGCGACCATGCCGTAGCTCACGCGCATCGCCGGGATGTACACCAGGCCGGTCTGCGGGTTGAACGACATGGGATGCCAGCTGTGGGCGCCGAAGGGCGAGGGAATGAGAATGAATCCCTTGCCGGTGGCGTCGTAGCGCGCCTGTGGGTTGAAATTGGGCCGACCGCTCTTTAAGTCCACGCCGCTCGCCCAGTTGATGCCCGGGACGAAGCCGGTCGCCGACAGCAACTCACCCGTGCCTGCATCGAGCACGTAGAAGAAGCCATTCTTGGAGGCCTGCATCGCGACGTGGCGCAGTCGGCCGCCGAGGGTGAGATCCGCCAGCACGATCTGCTGCGTATTGTCGAAGTCGTAGCTATCGTGAGGCGTCGCCTGGTAGTGCCAGACGTATTCACCGGTCGACAGGCGCAGCGCGACGATCGAGGAGAGATAGAGATTGTCGTTATTGCCGGGACTGCGGATCTCGGCGGGCCAGGGGGCACCATTGCCCGTACCCACGAGCACCAGGTCGGTCGCGGGATCGTAGGTGATCGCATCCCAGGGACTGCCGCCGCCTCCGGTCTTCCACCACTCACCGCCCCAGGTCTTCGCGGCCAGCTCCATCTGCTTATTCTCGAAGCCGTCTTTGGGGTTGCCGGGAACGATGAACCAGCGCCAGTCGAGCTTGCCGGTCTCGGCGTCGTAGGCCGAGATATAGCCGCGCTGGTAGAACTCCGAGCCCGCCTCGCCGATCAGTATCCTGCCCTTGGCAACGCGCGGCGCGCCGGTGATCGAGTAGGCCTTGGCGGGGTCGGTGACCTGTACGCTCCAGATCGGCTTGCCGCTCGCCGCATCCAGAGCAATGAGGCGGCCGTCGAGCGTGCCCACATAGACCTTGCCGTTCCACAGCGCAACGCCGCGATTGACGACATCACAGCAGGCATTTACACCCCACTCGCCCGGCACCCTGGGATCGAAGTCCCACAGCGGCTCACCGGTCGCGGCGCGGTAGGCTTTCACCTTGCTCCAGGCGGTCGTCACATAGAGCACGCCATCGGCGATGAGCGGTGTGGATTCCTGGCCGCGCTTGGTGTCGAAGTCGCCGAACCACGCGAGGCCCAGATGCGCCACCGTTTGCGTATCGATCTGCTTGAGCGGGCTGAAGCGCTGTTCGCTGTAGGTGCGTCCGTAGCTAAGCCACTGGCCGGCCTCCTTCTCGGCGCCCAGGAGTCGCGCGGCATCGATGCTGGCCGCGCGGGGCGCCGGCGGAGCCGCGGGAGTCGGAGTGCCGGCGGGCTGGTTCGGCTGACAGGCGCTCGAGAGGAGTGCGGCCGCGAGCAGGCCAGCCCCAGTGTGATACTTCAAAGGATCCCCCAACCGATGCCGACGGCGGCGGGGAGGATTATACAAGTGACGCGGCCGCGCTCAGCGGACGGCGTTTCTCAACCTGTGCGGTCTCGCCTTCGATCAGCATGCGCGCACGCAGCCCGGGATGATTGTCGATGAGCTCCAGTGCGCCACCGTGTAAGCGCGCAACAGCATCCACGACGCTGAGTCCCAATCCCACACCCGGCGTGCCGCGGCTCGCATCGCCGCGGTAGAAGCGGCCGGCCGCCTTGGGCTTTTCGGTATCGGCGATACCGGGGCCGTTGTCGGCTACCTCAATCGCAACCGTATTGTCGCCGCGGCGGATCACCTGCACGGCGATCTCGCCACCGTCCTGCACGTACTTCAGCGCGTTGTCGATGAGATTGTTCACTGCCTGCGACAGCAGCAGCCGGTCGCCGGAGATCGAGACCGGACCGGTGTCGTGGAACGAGAGCGACAGATTCTTGAGCTCTGCGGCCGGCAGATAGAACTCCACCGCCTTTGCGGCGACTTCGGCGGCATCGAGCGGCGCGAAGTCGGAGCGGCGCATGCCGGAGTCGATTTCCGCCAGGCGCAGTAGCGCATTGAACATGCGGATTACGCTGTCCACATCGGCCACGGCCGCATCGATCTCGGCGAAGGTCTCCGCCGGATCCGGACGGGTGAGGGCGAGCTCCTCGAGGCGCGAGCGCAGCTCGGCGAGCGGGGTCCGCAGATCATGCGCGATGGAGTTCGAGACGTTGGAAACGCCCTGCACGAGCTGCTCGATCTGATCGAGCATTCGATTAATGGTGTGTGCGAGCGTGTCGAGCTCATCGCCGCGGCTGCGTGCCGGCAGCCGGTGGGACAAATCCCCACGCATGATCGCCGAGACCGTCTGCTGGATGCTGTGAATGCGCGCAAGCAGCACGCGCCGGATCAATACCGCGAGCAGCACGCCGGCCACGAGCAGCACGGCAACCGCGGCGGCCAGGCCGTACCAGAAGCGTGTCTCGACCGGCGCGAAGCGCTGCGTGTCGCGTCCCACGAGCAGGCGATAGCCGCCCGGCAGAGTCGTGTAGACGAGGGTGGAAGGCGTGAAGTGCCCGCTCAGGTTCACCGGCAGTTTGATCGTGCCCGACTGCTCCGGAATGGCCGTGGGCCACGCGGCCAGGTTGCCGGCCAGAGGATGCAGCGCCGCATCGGTCAGGAGCAGGATGCGCTCGCCGGCGATCTGCAGGCCGACGCGCTCATCGATGAAGGCGACCAGGCCCTGGGCGCCGCGCTGGCGGAACACTTCAGCCAGGCGCTGCTCGTCCTCGGACAGCAGCTCGACGCGCGCATCCTCGACCACCGCCTGCCAGGCAAAGCGCAGCGGCAGCGCGAACAGCACCAGCGCCACGAAACCAAACAGCACGTAGCCCAGCGCCAGCACCACGGCCGAGGAGCGCAGCATGCGATCCATGAGCATGTCAGGCGTCCGACATCATGTAGCCGGCGTTTCGCACCGTCTTCAGCAGCGGCAGTTCGGCATCCGCATCAATCTTCTGGCGCAGCTTGCTGATGTGCACGTCGACCACGTTGGTCTGGGGATCGAAATGATAGTCCCAGACATTCTCGAGCAGCATGGTGCGCGTGACCACCTGGCCGGCGTGGCGCATCAGGTATTCGAGCAGCTTGAACTCCCGCGGCTGCAATGCAATGACCCGGCTGCCGCGCACGACCTTGCGGGCCAGAAGATCCATGCGCAGATCGCCCACCTCGAGGCTGGTCTGGGCGCCGTCCTGGCGCCCGCGCCGTGCCAGCGCATCGAGCCGCGCCAGGAGCTCGCCAAAGGCGAACGGCTTGGTGAGATAGTCATCGCCACCGCTCTTCAGACCGCGGATCCGCTCGTCGACCTCCGACAGCGCGCTCAGGATCAGGATCGGCGTCGCATTGCCGGTCTTGCGCAGCGTCTCGATGATCGCGAGTCCGTCGATGTCTCCGGGCAGCATGCGGTCCATGATGATCACGTCGTAGCGCTCGCTCGCAGCCAGGAACAGTCCGTCACGCCCGCTTTCCGCATGGTCGGCGGTGTGGCCGGCTTCCTGCAGCCCCTTGATCACGAAGCGCGACACGCGCTCATTGTCCTCGACGAGCAGGATCTTCATGCGCCCGTCCTCATTCAGATGCAAGCGGGCTGAGCGCCGGCGCGGCTGCGGCGGCAACACGCTCGGCGCGGCGTGCTCTGCGCGCCGCGATCCGGTTGTTCAGCCGGTCGAGGTACAGGTAGATGACCGGGGTGGTGAAGAGCGTGAGCGTCTGCGACAGCAGCAGGCCTCCCACCATGGTGTAGCCGAGCGGCTGGCGCATCTCGGAGCCTGTGCCGCGGCCGAGCATGAGCGGCAGCGCGCCGAGCAACGCCGCCATGGTTGTCATCATGATCGGACGGAAGCGCAGCAGGCAGGCCTTGCGGATCGACTGCTCGGGAGTCAGATGCTCCTCGCGCTCGGCCTGGATCGCGAAGTCCACCATCATGATGCCGTTCTTCTTGACGAGCCCGATGAGCAGGATGATGCCGATGAGCGCGATGACCGAGAGGTCGAAGTGGAAGGCGAGCAGCATCAGCAGCGCGCCGACGCCCGCCGATGGCAGCGTCGAGAGGATCGTGAGCGGATGAATGTAGCTCTCGTAGAGCATGCCGAGAATGATGTACACGACCACGATCGCGGCGAGGATCAGATAGATCTCGCTTTGCAGCGTGGATTGAAAGACGCGCGCCGTTCCCTGGAACGTGGGCGTCACGCTCGCCGGCATGTGCAGATCGGCGGCGGTCTTCTCGATCGCATCGACGGCCTGGCCCAGGGCGTATCCTGGCGCGAGATTGAACGACAGCGTGACCGCCGGGAACTGGTCCTGGTGATTGACAGAGAGCGCCCCGATGTGCCGGGTGTCGAAACTGACCAGCGCCGACAGCGGCACCTGCTGCCCGGTGAGCGGCGAGGTGACGTAAAGGCTCCGCAGCGTATCCGGATCGGCCTGCAGCCCCGGCGTGACCTCCAGGATCACGTGATAGGTGTTGAGCTGGGTGAAGTACTGCGCTACCTGGCGCTGGCCGAAGGCGTCGTACAGTGTCTGATCGATGACTTCCGGCTGGATGCCGAAGCGGGCCGCCTGGTCGCGGTCGATGTCGACCTCGAGCTTGGGACTATTGGTCTGCTGGTCCGAGGCAACATCGCGCAGCTGCGGCAGCTTCTGCAGCGCGGCGAGCATGCGCGGACCCCATTCGTCGAGCTCGTCGAGATTCAGGTCCTGCAGGGTGTATTGATACTGCGTGCGCGTGGTGCGGCCGCCCATGTTGATGTCCTGCTGTGCCTGCAGGAAGAGCGTGACGCCGGTGAGTTTGGCGATTCGCTGCCGCAGCCGCGCAATGATCTGATCGGCGGTCGCCTTGCGCTCGGAGCGCGGCTTTAAGCCCAGCACCGTGAAGCCGTTGTTCACCGGACGCCCGGTGCCCAGCGCCGCTCCCCACGCCTCGACATCCGGATCGGTTGCGATGAGGTCCGTCAATTCATGTTGCAGGCGCACCATCTGCGAGAACGACACGTCCTGCGCCGCGTCGGAGATGCCGACGACGATGCCGGTGTCCTGCTGCGGGAACAGCCCTTTCGGCACGATGACATACAGGAACACTGCGAGCGCGACCGTGATACCGAAAGTGATCAGCGTCTGACGCTGGTGGGCGAGCACGAAGTCAAGACCGCGCGTATACGTCCGCAGCACCCGCTCGAAGCCGCGCTCGATGGCCAGATACACTCGACCGTGACCCTGGTGTCGCTCATCGCGCAGGTACAGCGCGCACATCGTGGGCGATAGGGTGAGCGACACGAAGGCAGATATCACGATCGTCATGGTCACCGTGATGGCGAACTCACGGAACAGTCGTCCCAGGATGCCGCTCATGAGCAGCAGCGGTATGAACACCGCGATCAGCGACAGGCTCATCGACAGGATGGTGAAACCGATTTCGCTTGCGCCCTTGAACGCCGCCTCGCGCGGGCTCATGCCGGCTTCGATGTGCCGGTAGATGTTCTCGAGCATCACGATCGCATCGTCGACGACGAAACCGACCGCAATGGCAAGTGCCATCAGCGACAGGTTGTCGAGGCTGTAGCCGAACAGGTACATCCCGGCCGCGGTGCCGAACAGGGCGAGCGGCACGGTGACGCCGGGAATGAGCGTCGCCCACAGGTTGCGCAGGAACAGGAAGATCACGAGCACGACGAGCACGATCGTCAGCAGCAGGGTGAGCTCCACATCGTGCACCGAGGCGCTGATGGTGGTCGTGCGATCGACCAGACGGTCCACTTTGATCGCCGGCGGAACGGCGGCGAGCGTCTTGGGCAGCAGCTCCTCGATACGCTTGACGGTATCGATGACGTTGGCGCCCGGCTGCTTGAGTATCATCAGCATGAGGCCGTTGTGACCACTCTGCCAGGCGGTGAGCTGAGTGTTCTCGGGTCCGTCGACCGCGACACCGATGTCGCGGATGCGCACCGGTGCTCCGTTCTTGTAAGCGACGATGACGTCGTTCCACGGCGCCGCCTTCAGCAGCTGATCGTTGTCGTAGATCGCGAAGTTGTGCAGCTCACCGCTGATCTGACCCTTCGGACCGTTGACGCTCGCTGCGCCGATGACGTTCGCGATGTCCTCGAGCTGGATGCCGAGCGAGGCAATCTTCTTCGGATCGATCTGGATGCGGATCGCAGGCTTTTGCTGACCGCCGACATTCACCTGCGCGACGCCCGGTATGCGCGAGATCTGCTGCGCGATGACTGTCTCGGCGTAGTCGTCGACGACGGTGACGGGCAGCACGTCCGAATGCACCGAGTACATCAGGATCGGTGTGTCCGCGGGATTGACCTTGGCGTAGTTGGGAGGCGAGGGCAGGTTCTTCGGCAGCTGCCCGCCAGAGGCGTTGATGGCCGAGAGCACATCCTGGGCCGCACCGTCGATGTTACGGTCGAGATCGAACTGGATCGTGATCTGAGTATTGCCCTGCACGCTCGTGGAAGTGAGCTGCGAGACACCGGGAATCGCCGCGAAGCGGTACTCGAGCGGCTGCGCGACGGTGGAGGCCATGGTCTCGGGGCTCGCGCCCGGAAGATTGGCGCTCACCTGGATGGTCGGGAAGTCGACCTGCGGCAGGGCTGCCACCGGCAGCTGCGGGAAGGCGACGACGCCGACGAGCAGGATCCCCGCCATCAGGAGCGAGGTGGCGATCGGGCGCTCGATGAAGGGGCTGGAAATGCTCACGACTTGGCGGCACTCGCGCTGCTGATCCGCACGCGCACACCCGGCTGCAGCCGGTATTGATTGCTGATGACGACGCGATCGCCGCTCGCGAGGCCATTGGTGACGATGACGTGCTCCTCGGATTCGTTCAGCACGGTGATCGGTCGCACCGCCACCGTCGAGTCCGCCTGCACGAGGTACGTGAAGAGTCCGTTCGGACCGCGCTGCAGCGCCGTGGCGGGAATGGTGAGCGCCTGCTTCTCGATCCGCAGCAGCACCCGGGCCGATACGAACTGACCGGGCCAGAGCCGCTCGTTCGCGTTGGGGAAAGTGGCCTTGACACGGATGGTGCCGGTGGTCTGGTCGATCTGATTGTCGAGGAGTGCGACCGTGCCGCGATCGAGTTCCGTGTGCCCATCGCGCGAGAGCGCGACGACCTGCACCGTGCCATTCGACAAAGCCGCGGTGAGGGCTGTAATCGCATCCTCGGGCAAGGTGAACATGACGGCGATCGGCTGCACCTGTGTCATGACGACGATGCCGGTGGTATCGGCCGCGCGCACGATGTTGCCTGGGTCGACCAGACGGATGCCGGAGCGGCCGCTGATGGGTGAAGTGATCGAGGTATAGGAGAGCTGCGTCTCCGCGTTCTCGACCGCGGCTTCATCGGATTGCACCTGCGCGGTGAGCTGTGCGACCAGCGCGTGCTGTGTATCCACCTGCTGCTTGCTCGCGAGTTCCTGCGGCGCAAGCATTTCGTAGCGCGTCAGGTCCTGGCGCGCATTGGCGAGCATGGCAGCATCCTTGGCGCGATTCGCCCGCGCCTGATCGAGCGCCGCCTGATACGGACGCGGATCGATCTGCGCGAGCAGCGCGCCTTTGCGCACGCTCTGGCCCTCGGTGAAGGCCACGCGCTCGAGCTGTCCATCTACGCGCGCGGTCACCTTCACTGTATAGAACGCCTGCACCGTCCCCAAACCCTCGGCGTAGACCGGAATATCCGCGCGCGCGACGAGCGCGGCATCCACGGGTACAGCGGCGGCGCCGTCGCGGTCCGCAGCGCGACTGCCGCTGCCACCCGGTGCGAGCATCCACACGAGTGCGGCCAGCACCAGCACACCCGCGCAGGCGAGCACGATGCGGGGACGGCGGTCCAACAGGGCGCGAACAGACGACATTAGTCTTCCTTATTGCTGTCCCAGCCGCCGCCGAGCGACTTGTAGAGCTCGACCAGCGCGGCGAGGCGGGCGTAGCGCACTTGCGCGAGCGCATCCTGAGCCGCGAAAAGTGCAGTCTCGGTATTGAGCACGGTGAGAATGTTCACCGTGCCGGCGTGCATCTGCGTCTGTGCAATCTCATACGCGCGCTGCGCCTTGGCGACGGCCACCGTCTCGCGCTCGAGTTGCGTTTGCGTCGAGCGTGCGGCGCTCAAGGCATCCTCGGTATTCGCAAACGCCGAGATGACCGCCTTGTGATAGTCGGCCACCAGCTCAGAGTAGCGTGCCTTGCTGAACTGGTACTGGCCCAGCACCGCGCCGCCGTGGAAGATCGGCTGCGTGAGGCCTGCGGCGATCTGATAGACGCTGCTGCCGGGCTGGAACAGCGTCTGAAACGCGGTGCTCTCGAAGCCGCCCGCACCCGTCAACTCGATGCTGGGAAAGAACGCCGCGCGGGCGGCGACGATATCGGCGTGAGCGGCACGCAGCTGGGCTTCGGCCTCGGCAACATCGGGGCGTCGCTGCAGCAGCTCCGAAGGCAAGCCCGGATCTATCACCGGTTCGCTGAGCTGCGCGAGGCTCGTGCTGCTCACAGCAAAGCCCTGCGGCACGCGGCCGACCAGAATGGCGAGGGCGTCGAGGGCGTGCTGGCGCGCATCCTCGAGGGGCGGAATCGCCGCGCTCAGCGTGGCGACGACGGTTTCCTGCTGCGCGACATCCAGGGCCGTCGCGACGCCGGCCGTCTGCTGCAGCTTGATGCCCTCGAGTGTCATCGACGCGCTCTGCAGGTTCGCCTGCGCGATGGCCACACGCTCGCTGAGCTCGAGAACGGAGAAGTAAGTGCTGGCAACGCCGGCCTCGGTGGTGAGCGCGACGGTCGTGCGGTCGTAGCGGCTGCCCTGTGCGTTGGCGACGGCGGCCGCCCGGCGTGCGCGGTTCTTGCCCCAGAAGTCGAGCTCGTAGGACGTGGAGAGCTGCGCCGAGAACTCGTTATAAAGGAGTGAGCCTGCGGCGGGCTGGCGCACGCGCTGGCGCGAGGCGGCCCCGGCGGCATCCAGGCTGGGCAGGAGCGGCGCACCGTTGACCCGCACGAGCGCATCGGCCTGGCGCACGCGGGCGATGGCTGCCGCCAGATCATCGTTGGCCTGCTGGGCCTGACCGATCAGGCCGTCGAGCTCGGCGGAGCCGAAGCCGCGCCACCAGCCCGCGACCGGCCGGATCGCCGCGGCGGGAGCTGCGGCAGCCGATGCAGGCGCGGGACTGTCCTGCCAGGCCGACGGCGGGGCGACATCCGGGCGGTGATAGCCCGCGCTGACGCACGCGCCGAGGCCGAGCGCGAAGGCAACAACAGCCGTTGTGCGGATCGAAGCGATGATGCGGCCCCTGGGAATTCGGGGGACTTTACTGTGACTCGGCTACAGCCCAGGTGGGCGATTCATTAACTCGCGTTAATGCCCCTTCTCGATGTTTGGGAGCAGTGCAGCGAGCAGGCCCAGCAGCGGCAGGAAGGCACACACCTGGTAGACGAAGCCGATGCTCGTCCAGTCGGCGAGCACGCCGAGCGCAGCGGCGCCGACGCCTCCCATGCCGAACGCGAAGCCGAAGAACAGGCCCGCAATCGTGCCGGTGCGTCCCGGCATCAGCTCCTGCGCATACACCACGATCGCCGGGAACGCCGAGGCGAGAATCAATCCGATCGGCACGGTGAGCACCGCCGTCCACAGCAGATTGGCGTGCGGCAAAAGCACCGAGAACGGCAGCACGCCGAGAATCGAGATCCAGATGATGATCTTGCGGCCAAACCGATCGCCCAGCGGACCGCCGACGATCGTGCCGACGGCCACGGCGCCCAGGAAGATGAACAGGTGCAGCTGTGCGCTGCGCACCGACACGCCGAATCGGTCGATCAGATAGAACGTGTAGTAGCTGGTGATGCTCGCGAGATAGAAGTACTTGGAAAAGATGAGCCCGAGCAGCACCGCGATTGCACCATAGACACGCCGCTGTGGAAGGGCAGCGTGCGATGCGCCGCGCGCACCGCGCGGGGCGAGGCGCGCGAGACCATGGAGCTTGTACCAGTGACCGACGTGCGTCAGCACGAAGATCCCCAGGAGCGCGGCGCAGGAGAACCACGCGACGCTCGACTGACCGCGCGGCAGCACGATGAACGCGGCGAGCAGCGGTCCGATGGAAGAGCCGAGATTGCCACCGACCTGGAATACCGACTGCGCGAGCCCGTGCTGGCCACCGGAGGCCATGCGCGCGACGCGCGAGGATTCGGGGTGGAACACGGATGAGCCGGTACCGACGAGTGCCGCGGCGAGCAGCAGCAACGGATAGTTGCCGGCGAAGGCGAGCAGCAGCAGCCCGGCGAGCGTGAAGCCCATTCCCGCGGCCAGCGAGTAGGGGCGTGGCTTGCGATCGGTGTAATTGCCGATGATCGGCTGCAGGAGCGAGGCCGTGATCTGATAGGTAAAGGTGAGTACACCGATCTGCCCGAAGCTCAGCGCGTAGCGGCCCTTGAGCATCGGATACAGCGCCGGCAGCAGCGACTGCATCATGTCGTTCAGCAGATGGCAGAAGCTGATCGCCGCCAGGATGCCGAAGGCCGTGCGGGCGGCGGCTGCGGTGGCAGAACTCCTGGCGGTGCCCGGGGGCGTGAGAGTCGCGGCGCTGTCGTTCATGGGCCGCACACTCTAGCATCGCGCGCTACTGCACGCTCAGGGGCTCCACCGCGACGCTGACGGTCAGCTGATGACTGCCTCCGCCCAGGATCACACCCCGCAGCGGTGAGACATCGCCGAAGTCGCGCCCCCAGGCGACGCCGATATGATCGGTGCCCACGCGCGTGTCGTTCGTCGGATCGAGTTCCACCCAGCCGAAAGGCGGTGCATACACCGCGACCCAGGCGTGCGAGGCCGCGTCCGATCGCAGTGGTGCCGCATCGGCGCCACGAGGCATGCGGCGCACGTAACCGCTCATGTAGCGTGCGGCGAGCCCGCGCGAGCGCAGACACGCGATCATGAGATGTGCGAAGTCCTGGCAGACACCGCGGCGACGCTGCAGCACATCGAGCAGAGGCGTCGCCACCGTGGTCTCACCGGGTGCGTAGCGCAATTCGCGGTTCAGCTTCGAGACCAGCGCATCGGCGCACGCGAGCAGCGGTTGACCCTGCGGGAAGCACTCCGCCGCATATTCGGTGAAGACACGCTTCAGGCGCACGTGCTCGGACTCATGGCGAAATCGGCACGCCTCGAGCGCGTCGCGGCCGGGCCACTGACCGTGATAGGCGAGTCCGTCGCGCACCTGCTCCCAGGGCGCAGAGTCCTGCGCCTGCAGCGCGGGTCGGACATAGACTTCGATCTGCATCTCGCTCACCACATCGAGCCGGCGGTGCGGACGGTCGAGCTCGATGCGGGTGACGGGGTTGCCGAATACGTCCACGTCGTCGCGCCGCGTGTGATCGAGTGGGGTGACTTCGATCGCGTGCTCGAGGCATTGCTGGTACGGCGCCGGCCGCGGCACCAGGTGCAGCAGCTGATGTGAGTGAGCCACGTCATCGACGTAGTCGTAGCGCGTTTCGTGACGGATGCGGTAGCGCATGCAGGTCGCCTAGGTCGCCAGCGAGTGCGAGTCGAGCCGCGTGTGCGAGAAGTGGCGCATCGAGATCCGGTCCGACAGCTCCTCGGCTGCTTCGCATAGCCGCAGCAGATCCTGGGCGAGGCGATTGCGTTGCGCACGCGCCGCCTCGGCTGCGGCCTCGAGTGCCATCAGATCCGCATCCGGCAAGGGCGGCGTCGGCTGCCCCAGCTGCTCGCCGACGGCGTCGGAAGTCAGCGTGAGTGCCGCCAGATCGCGCGCGATCGACTGCACCTGAAAGGCGACCGCCCGCGGATGCTCCGCATCGCGGATCAGCAGATCGAGCACGGGTCCGAGGCGCGGCGGGACGGCATAGCGCGGCCGATAGACGCGCAGACTGTCGCACGCTTCGAGCACCCACTCGAGTTGCGCTTGCGCAGTTGCACCGTCGGTGCCCAGGTGTCGGGCCAGGAGCCGCGTCATGAACTGCAGCCGCTCGATGCGCCGACCGAGGCTGAGCAATCGCCAACCCTCGTCCTGCGTCATGTCATCGAGCGAGAAGCCGGTGGAAGCGGCGAGCGACAACAGCAAGCGGTCGAGCGCTTCGCGCGGCTCGGCCGCGGCGCTGGCGCGATCCTGCAGCTCGTGCTGCAGCTCGGTGAGTGCACGCCAGTAGCTTGCCGACAGCCGGCCGCGGACCTGCGAGGCGCACCACGCGAGACGGCGCACGTCGGCGATCACGCCGTGATCGTTCGCATCGTCCGTGAGCGCCGCGGTGGGATCGGTGTCGATGCCGATGAGGCCGAGCTCTCGACAGAACTTCACGGCGGTGCGAAACACTGGCGGATCGATGCGGACCGCGAGCGTGCCGCGCAGCAGCCGTGCCTTGTCCTCGCAGCGCACGCTGTAGCGTCCGAACCAGTACAGGTTCTCCACCAGCCGCGACGGCATGTCATCGTGTCGCACGGGCGCGCGGTTGCTCGCCGGAATCGGCTCGGGCGCAACCTGCGCATCGCGATCGGGCAGCACCCAGATGTCCTTGCTGCCCCCGCCACGCTGGCTCGAGACGATATCGACGGCGGTATTGGTGGCAACGCGCGCAAGCCCACCTGGCATGACGATGTAACCGTTTGCGGTTGCCAGCGCATAAACGCGCATCGAGACCGAGCGCGCCAGCAGTCCGCCGGCGCCGCCCAGGCGCACGGCCGGCGCCTGCGACAGCGCCAGCTGCTCCTGCGCGACGTAGGCATACGGACGCGCACGCAAGCGCTCGATGAACGCGGTGCGCGCGCTGCCCGAAAGGCTGCGGCCGAACACCGGCTCGAAGCGCTGATTGGGATAGGTGGGCTTGACGACGACATGGTCCAGGTTCGCAAGCGCCGCCTCGAGCGCCGGACGCTCGCCGCACCACCAGGTCGCAACCGATGGCAGCCGCAGCGTCTGCCCGCACAGCCGCTCTGCGAGTCCGGGAATGAATCCGAGCCACGCCGCGGACTCGAGCACCCCGGTGCCGAGCGCGTTCGCGAGGATGACGCGCCCGGCACGCACGGCACCGATCAGCCCGGGAACTCCGAGCGCGGAGCCGCTGCGCAGTTCGAGCGGATCGCAGTAATCATCATCGAGCCGGCGCACGATCGCATGCACACGCTTCAGGCCCGTCAGTGTCTTTAAGTACACCGTGTCGTGACGCACGGTGAGATCGGAACCCTCGGTGAGCGGCCAGCCCAGCTGGCGCGCGAGGTAGGCCTGCTCGAAATAGGTTTCGTTGTAGGGTCCGGGCGTGAGCACGACTGCCAGCGGGCTCTCGGTATCTGCCACGTACCCCAGCATGCGCTCGCGCAACGCGCTGAAGAACGGATGCACTCGCCGCACGCCCATATCGCGGATGCACTCAGGGAACACCTGCGAGACGATGTCCCTGTTCTCCAGCGCATAGCCTGCACCGGAAGGGGCCTGAGTGCGATCGGCAAGCAGCCACCAGCGCCCGTCGGGTGCGCGCCCCAGGTCGGCGGCGTAGAGGTGCAGCCAGATGCCATCGCGCGGCACCACGCCGTGGCAGGGCCACAGGAAGTTCGGATGCCCGAACGGCAGCTCCGGCGGCACCAAGCCCTCCGCGATCAGGCGCTGCGGTCCGTATAGATCCGCGAGCAGCGCATTCAGCAGTTGTGCGCGCTGCGCGACGCCGCGCTCGATCGCGGACCATTCCTCGGCACTGACGATGAGCGGCAGCGGATCGAGCGTCCACGGGCGATCGGCACCCTTGGGATCCGCGTAGACGTTGTAGGTGACGCCGTTCTCGGCGATCAGCCGGCGCGTGAGCGCGATGCCGCGGCGTGCCGTGGTGCGGAAATCATCGGCAGCGAGGACATCGATGAACGGCTGCCAGGGTGCGCGCACGGCGCCCGTTGCATCGAGCAGCTCATCGTAGCGGCGCGAGTCCGGGTTGTAGTTGGCGAGATGCTCGCCAGCTCGCTCATCCCGCCGCGGGACGATTCTCATGGATGGTTCGGACCTCAGGTTTGCATTGCATTATACGGACGCGCGCGCGCCCGTCCCGCGCACCAAATTAGCACGCGACGCACTTAATCGGGGCAAAGCGCGCAGAGGCGTAGATCGCATCATGGTGCGCTGGTAACTTTGAGTGCACGCATGCAAATCGACTGGAATGACTACTCGGCGCCCGGCCTGCATGATGAGCTCATCGGACCCGGAGGCGGCGCGCGCGCGGCCGGCCGCACGCTGGTGCGATATCTGTCCGAACTGGGAGGCGAGGAGATCGGCGTGCGTCAACACGCGGCCGAGCTTGCCATCAAGGCCATGGGAATCACGTTCACCGTGTATCACGAGCAGGAGGGCTCGATCGATCGCGCCTGGCCGCTCGACATCATCCCACGCACCATCTCGCGCAAGGAGTGGTCGCGCATCGAGCGCGGCCTCGCGCAACGCGTCACCGCGCTCAATCTCTTCATCGACGATGTGTATCACGAGCAGCGCATCCTGGCCGACGGCATCGTGCCGCGGGAGGTGATCGCCTCGTCACGCAATTTCCGCCCGAACTGCGTCGGCGTGCGCCCGCCGCTCAAGTGCTGGGCCCACATCTGCGGTACCGATCTGGTGCGGGACAAGGACGGCACGGTATACGTGCTCGAGGACAATCTGCGCGTTCCCTCCGGCGTCTCGTACATGATCGAGAACCGCCAGGTCGTGAAGCGTGTGTTCCCGGAAGTCTTCGGCAGCGCGGCGATCCTGCCGGTCGACGATTACCCCTCGCAGCTCTATGACATGCTGGCGGCGCTCTCGCCACGCAAGCAGCGCCGCCCCGAGGTCGTCGTGCTGACGCCGGGCATATACAACTCGGCGTATTTCGAGCATGCGTTTCTCGCACGCCAGATGGGATGCGAGCTCGTCGAGGGCCGTGATCTCACCGTGCACGAGGATGACTGTGTCTACATGCACACGGTGCGCGGCTGGACGCGAGTCGATGTGATCTACCGGCGCATCGATGACGACTTTCTCGATCCGGAAGTGTTCCGCGCGGACTCGACGCTTGGGGTGCGCGGCCTGATGCGCGCATGGTCGCAGGGCAACGTCGCACTCGCAAATGCGCCCGGCGCGGGCGTGGCGGATGACAAGCTGGTGTACACCTACGTGCCCGAGATGATCCGCTACTACCTCGATGAGGAGGCGATTCTGCCGAACGTGCCCTCCTGGCGCTGCGGCGAGCCGCGCCAGCTCGAGCACGTGCTGACGCAGCTCGAGTCGCTGGTGGTCAAACCGGTCGATGGCTCCGGCGGCTACGGCATGCTGATGGGGCCGATGTCGAGTCAGCGCGAGCGCAGTCAGTTCGCGATCCAGCTCAGAGCCCAGCCGCGCGGCTACATCGCCCAGCCGGTCGTCACGCTCTCGACGGTACCGACCTTCACCAATGGGGGCCTCGAGCCGCGGCACGTGGATCTGCGGCCGTTCATCCTGAGCGGCGCCAAGACCTACGTGACGACGGGCGGGCTCACGCGCGTCGCCATGCGCAAAGGGACCCTGGTCGTCAACTCCTCGCAGGGCGGTGGCAGCAAGGACACCTGGATCGTGGACACGGAGCAGTAGCGGGCATGCTCGCGCGCGTCGTCGAGAATGTGTATTGGCTCGCCCGCTACCTCGAGCGCGCCGAGAACACGGCGCGCCTGGTGAGCGTCAACACGCACTCCCAGCTCGACCTGCCGCCCGGCTATGCGCTCGGCTGGCTGCCGCTCATCGACATCACGGGCAGCCGTGAGGCCTTCGACGCAAGCAGTCGCCGCTCCGAGGAGCGCGAGATCGTCCAGTTCCTCATCGCGGATATCGGCAATCCGGGCTCGATGGCCGCATCGCTGCAGCTGGCGCGCGAGAATGCCCGCACGTTGCGCGACATCCTGCCGACCGATGGCTGGGAGGTGCTGCATCAGTTCTTCCTCGAGTTCACCGAGGAGCTGCCCACGGGCTTGAATCGCCGCAGCCGCTTCAACTTCCTGAAGCGCAGCGTGCTGCAGCTGCAGACACTCGCCGGTGTGCTCGACGGCACGATGAACCGCAACGATGCGTACACGTTCATGATGCTCGGGCGCAATCTCGAGCGCGCCGACATGAGCAGCCGGATCGCGGATGTGCGCGCGGCGCAGCTCGAGGCGGCGCCGCCCGGGGAGATGCGCCCCTTCGACACGATTCAATGGATGAGTGTGCTGCGCTCACTTTCCGGCTATGAGATGTACCGGCTGTCGCGCCGGGCGCGGGTCAGTCGTGCGGACGTGCTGGAGTTCGTGTTGCGCGACGAGCAGTTCCCGCGCTCGTGTCGCTCGTGTCTGGTGCAGACACAGGAATGGGTGCGCGCCGTGCCGCGAAGCGGGGTGGTGCTCGATGCACTCGCTTTGGCCAGCCGCTTCCTCGCCGCAGCAGATCTCACGCGGCTCGATCAGAACGCACTGCACGAGCTCATCGATCAGCTGCAGCTGCGGATCATCGGCGTTCACGACACTCTCGCCCGGACCTACTTTCCGAACGCCGAAGCCCACCCGGCGCCGCAATCAACCACGCCCCTCGCTGCTGCGGTTTGAAGCCCGCTGTGGCATGCTGCCGGCGTTTTGCGCACCGGGGGGAAGCGCGCCATGAAGAACGCGTACGCACGGGGGTTCACGACAGCGGTGTGGCTGCTCGCGGCAGTTGCGGGCTGCTCGCGCTCCGGCACGGATTCCAGGCCGCAGGCCGCCGCCAGCACGCCGCCGGCGGCGCCAGCTTCGGCATCTGCATCCGCAGCTGCTGCGCACGCCATGCCCGCCGGGCCCTCGACGGTTGCCCAGTGGGCACGGGGTGCCAGGCTCTTCGAGGGGCTCGGCAGCGCGCATCGCGCGATCAGCAGCCAATCGGCCGAGGCGGGCCGGTATTTCGATCAGGGCATGGCGCTGTTGTGGGCGTTCAACCACGATGAGGCGACGCGCTCGTTCGCAAAGGCGGCCGAGCTCGATCCGCAATGCGGCATCTGCTTCTGGGGCGTGGCACTCACGATCGGTCCCAACTACAACTTCGGCGTCATGGATCAGGCGCGGGCGAACGTTGCCGCCGAAGCGATCGATAAGGCGCGCGCGGCACCGCACGCGAGCGAGCTCGAGCGGGCGCTGATCGAGGCGGTGGCGCAGCGCTACCCGAAGGCGAAGCCGCTCGATCCTTCGAGCTCGCCGCCGTTCCTGCAGGCTTACGCCGCGGCGATGAAGCAAGTGGCGACCCGGTTCCCGCAGGATCTCGACGTGCAAACGCTGTACGCCGAGGCGCTGATGAATACCATTCCCTGGCGGCTGTGGGATGCGCAGGGCAAACCCGCGCCCGCCACGGCCGAGATCCTGCAGACGCTCGAGTCGGTGCTCAAGCGTGATCCCAAACATGCCGGCGCCAATCACTACTACATCCACGCGGTAGAGGCCGGCCCGCATCCGGAAATGGGACTCGCCGCCAGCGCCCGTCTGCCGGCGCTGATGCCGGGCGCCGGTCATCTGCAGCACATGCCGGCCCACATCCTGCAGCGCGTCGGACAGTACGAGGAGGCTGCCGAGGCGAACCGCAAGGGCGTTGCGGCCGATCAGGCCTACTTCGCCGCCACCACGGCGCCTGATTACTACGCCATGTATCTGGCTCACAACTATCAGTTCCTTGCGTTTGCCACTGCGATGGAAGGACGCAAGGCCGAAACCCTCCAGAGCGTGTCGTCACTGCGCAAGGCGGCACCCGAGGCGATGCTGATGCAGATGCCGGGGGTCGACTGGTCCGCGGCGGAGGGCTATTTCGTGCTGCTGCGCTTCGGAGTTTGGGAGCAGCTGCTCGCCGAGCCGGCCCCCACTGCGAGCCTGCCCGGTCTCATGGGCGGCTATCTGTATGCACGGGGCACTGCGCTCGCCGCCACGGGTCAGGTGGCCGAGGCGAAGGTCGTGCTCGGGCAGCTGCAACAGCGTGCGGCAGCGGCGCCGGCCGATGCGCCAGCGGGCAACAACACGCTCAAGGACGTGCTGGGACTGGCCGTCACGTGCCTGGAGGCGCGTATCGCGAGCGCGGAGAACCGCAGCGACGACGCAATTGCGCTGCTGAAGGAGGCGGCGCTCAAGGAGGACCACCTGTCCTACGATGAGCCGAAGGACTGGTTCGTGCCGGTGCGCGAGGTGCTCGGTGCCGAATTGCTCAAGGCACATCGCGCCGCGGAGGCCGAGAAAGTCTATTGGGAAGATCTCGCGCGCAATCCGCACAACGGCTGGGCGCTGTTCGGTCTGCGAGCCGCCCTGACGGCGCAGTCGAAGAGTACGGAGGCGAAGCGCGTCGGCAAACAGTTCGACGCCGCGTGGCAGCACGCGGATATCACGCTCAGCGCTTCGGCGTTCTAGGCGCCGAGCGCGGCGCGGTTGGCGAGGAACACTTCGCGTAAGGAGAGCGCCGGGCGGCCCGTGATCAGCTGCACGTGGCGTGAGCAGACGGAGAAGTAGCCTTCACGAATGGCACGCTCGTACGAGACCATGTCGTCGCTCGACCACGCCCCCGTCGCCTCACTCTCCATGCCCTCGACATAGTGCCGCGGGATGCCGGCGGCATCGAACTGCGCCTGCTTCTCAGCATCGCTCACGATGATGTACTCGATCGGTCGGCCGCCGAGCTCGGCGGCGAGCGTGCAGGCATCGCGGAAACTGTAGATCTCAGGTCCTGTGATCTCGTAGACGGCCCCCTCGTGCCCCGGGCGGGTGAGCACGGCGGCGGCACTCTCCACGCAGTCGCGCTTGGCGACGAAAGCCATGCCACCATCGCCGGCGCTGGCGAACCATTTGCCGCTCGCAAGCGCCATCGGCGCCAGCATCGTCGCCATGACCTCGGCGTACTGTGCGTCGCGCAGGATCGTGAAAGCGGCGCCGCAGCCGCGCAGGATTTCCTCGGTCTCGAGATGGTCGCGGATCACGATGGCGGGACTGTGCGGATGGATGCCGACGCTCGAGGTATAGACAAGGTGACGCACGCCCGCGGCGCATGCCGCTTCGATCGCCCGGCGATGCTGCTCGCGGCGCCGGCCGACACTCAGGGTGCTGATGATGAGCGCGCGAGTGGCGCCCGCGAACGCCTCCCGCAGGGTTTGCGGCTTATCGAAATCTCCGTAGCGCACCCGCACGCCAGGCGGAAGCCTCCCCGCGAGCGCCTGTGGCGAGCGGGTGATGAGGATGAGCTCGGACGGGGCGATGCGCTCGAGGAGCAGCCCGGTCAGCATGCGTCCGTAGTGGCCGGACGCGCCGGTGATGGCAACCGTCATGCCGCGCGTATCAGTGCGCGGGTGGCTCGGCGCCCGGCTTGGGATCCTCCATCGGGAAGGTTTTCGCCGCCGGACTCGCGGGTGCGGGTTCCGTCGGTGCCGGAGCAGTGCCGGAGGCAGCCGGCGCAGCACTCGAGGCCGATGCCGTAGCGGCTGTGCCGGTACCGTTGCCGGTGCTGGTGTTGATCTGTGCGAGGAAACGCTGCGCGACTTCGCTATTGGTGGTGAGTGTGCCGTTGATGATGTCGGCGGCGTTCACCGTGCCGCGATCGTAGAAGTGCGAGTTCGCCTTGTCGTCGATGGTGATGGCGCTGCCGTCCAGCGCGACGCCCACGAACAGCCCCCGGTTGCGCGAATAGGAGTACACCTCGGAGGAGAACGTCGGGTCGGTGGCCGCCGAGGCCTGTCGGCCCACGGGGCCCGCGCCGACCGAGGCATCGGCACCGAGTGTGATCTTGCCGCTGGCGATGCGATCAATGCTGCGACGGGTGGTGAACACCAGCACGATGTCGGTCGACTGCACCCCCCACTGGAAGCCAAAGCTGCCGCCGGTCAGGTTCACGAAGATCGGATTGCTGAAGCGGCCGTCCTTGTCGCGCGTCACCAGAACGCCGTTGCCGCGCCGGCCGCCGAACCAGAAGGCGACTTTGGTGACATCGGGAATAATGGCAATGCCGTAGGCGCGCTCCAGCAGCCGGTCGGGAACGAATTGATCGGGCGTCGCCTGCAGCTCCTTGAGCACCTGGCCTGCCTGCAGCAGGCGTGCTTCCTCGCGTCCCTGGGCGAGCGCCGTGCCGGCGAGCCCGAAGAGCATCAACGGCAGCAGGATCAGCAATCGGAATTGTCTGTGCATCCGGTTTTCCCCCAGACTGTCGCCAAGCACCGACGCACGAGTGCTCGGTGCTGCGACGAAAGTGGCGCAAGCTTAACTCAAGCTTCCCGGCAAGTGGACAATTCGCAAGCAGGATTGGTTCCGATGAAGACATCAGCGCAGCTCATGCGTGTGTTGATAGCGCTCGCAATCGTGAGCGCGGCGCGCCCCGCAGCCGCCGAATGGCTGTATCGCGAGGCCGCAATCATGGGCACGCGCTGCGATGTCGAGCTGTGGAGCGATGATCATGCGCGCGGCGAGGCTGCGATCCAGAAGGTGTTCGATGAGATGCAGCGCTTCGACGGCGTCATGAGCACGTACCGGCCCGACAGCGAGGTCTCACGCGTGAACAACACCGCGGCGGCGGGCCCGGTGAAGATCTCGCGCGAGCTGTACGATCTCACCGCGACCGCCATCGAGTACTCGAAGCTCACGCACGGCACCTTCGACATCACCTACGCGAGCGTCGGCTATCTCTACGACTATCCGAAGCACATCCGGCCCGACGATGCGACGATCGCGGCGAAGCTGCCGGGCATCAGCTATCTGCACCTGCACCTGGATCCCGCGGCGCAGACGATCCGCTTCGACCGGCCCGGAGTGCGCATCGACTTCGGCGGGCTTAAGGGCTATGTCGTCGATCGCGGCATCGACATTCTCAAGGCTGAAGGGTTCACGCGCGCCATGGTCAATGCCGGCGGCGACACCCGCATCATCGGCGATCGCTTCGGCAAGCCCTGGATCGTAGGCATTCGCGATCCGGATGATGCGAACAAGATCGTGGTGCGCCTGCCCATCACCGATGCGGCGATGTCCACCTCCGGCGACTACGAGCGCTACTTCGATGAGAACGGCGTGCGCTACCACCACATCCTCGATCCGCGGACCGGCAAGTCCCCGCACAAGGTCCGCAGCGTCACCATCATCGGTCCGTACGCCACGCGCACCGATGCGCTCACCAAGAGCGTGTTCGTGATGGGCGCCAAGGAGGGCATCGCCTTCATCAACACCATCAAGGATGTGGATGCGATTGCCATCACGCCGGACGGCAAGGTGTGGTACTCGCAGGGACTCGAGCCGCCGCACTGACCGTGCGGCGCGCGTTCAGAACCAGACCGACAGGAAGACCTCGAAGATATTCGCGTTCAGCTGGTAGAGCGGCTCGTTGCCGACTTCGCCCACCGGCTCGTTCACCGTGTACACCGCCCGATAGTCGTCGTACTTGATCATGAGACGGTTGTAGCGGACGTTGGCGGTGGCCTTCTGCATCCACGGCAGCTGCGCGAACGCGAACTGATAGGAGGCGCCCACGCCGAGCGAGTAGCTGCTGTAGGATGCGAGCGGCGCGTGGCGCGCGAGGAAGTTCTGCGAATCGCGGAACGGAAACAGGTCGCTGTAGAAGTCGGCTTGATTCTGCTTGTAGTAGCGCAAGCTCCCATCGAACGTCCAGGCACGCCACGGCTGGGTGTAGCCGAGCTGCGCCGTGTGCGCGCGGATCCCCCAGGTGTCCTGGAAGTAGCGGTACTGGAAGTCCGCCGAGGCGCGGTACGGCAGGTAGTACTTCAGGTCCGTGCCGATCGCATTGCTGGTGCGCGTGTTGGGGTACACCTCGGGCTCGAGACTGAAGCCGCTGGCGGCCGTCGGATCGAGGTAGCGCACGTCGCGATACGGGTTATTGAGGAATCCCTGGTCCGTGATCACTTCCATGTTCACCGACAGGATCAGGTTGCGGGTCAGGATCTGCGTGAGTCCGACGCCGTAGGAGCGCTCATCCATGCGCTTCTCGCCGAAGCCCGGATCGTGAATCTTCACGCCGTCGGCTTCCTTCAGCATCCTGAAGATGTCGTTCCAGGTGCGCTTGTAGCTCATGCTGATCGTGGTCAGGTCACCGAACATGTCCTGACTGATCGAGAAGAATGCGGTGTTGGACTTGTAGTCCGGCTCGCTGCTGTTGATGTAACCGGCGCTGTAGGTGGCCTTGCCGTAGAGGAAGTCCGCCGACAGGCTGTTCTGGTTGCGCCGCTCGGAGTAGGGACTGGCGGCAAGCTTCACGTCGGGCGAGGCCCCCGAGACCAGGTCGGTCAGGTGATTGAAGCTCAAGGAGATCGAATCGCCGAATTTCTTGCGAATGAGCCAGGAGTTGCCGCTGATCACCTGGCCGCCGCCCTCATAGCGGTTGAAGAGGACATCGACGCGATCCTCGGGCAGCACGCCGGTATGACTCGGCGCGCTGAAGAGCGCGCCGAGGGTGAAGAGTGCGAGGGCAGACTTCTTGACCGGCGTTAGTTGCATCCGCACCCGCCCCCGACAGCGCCGTTGGCGCCGCGCGCCGCGTGGCGCGACTCATACACGTGATCGAGGTAGGCGGATGCGACCGGATCGCGGTCGAAGGACATGATCGGGTCAGCGAGGTGCTCGCGCTCGTACGGCTTGACCCACGGCTCGATCGAGGAGCAGCCCGCCGAGAGCGTGAAAGCGGCCGTCCCGGCTAGCCAGGCGAGCGCCCACACGACTCGGCGGATGTGCATCGCTTACTCCCGCATCAAGTTGCGGATCTGGTCGAGGTAGCCGTTCTCATCGCCCGGCTTGTAGCTCTGATGCAGGGCGCGCAGGTTGCCCTTGCGGTCGATGAACACCGTCGTCGGCATGCCGGCGACGTTGTACGCCTGGCTCACCTTGCTCTCGGTGTCGAAGCCGACGGGGAAGGTCACGGGCGTCTGCTTGAGCCACTGCTCGGCGGACTTGCGGTCGGGTTCCACGTTGACCCCGATGAGAGTGAAGCCGAGCTTATTGTACTTCCGGTAGATGTCGTTGAGTAACGGCATTTCCTGGCGGCACGGTTGGCACCAGCTCGCCCAGAAGTTGATCATCACCACCTGGCCCTTGTACTGCGCCAGGCTCACCGTGCCGCCGTCGCGCGCGGGCAGCGTGAAAGTCGGGGCGGGAGCTGCGGGCGCGGCCGCAAACGCGGGCAAGGCGCAAAGCAGCGTTACGAGTGCGCGGGCGCCGACGCGGGCGATTCGAGTCTTCATAGCCAAAGCCTCCATGTCCTAGAAGAAGAAGGTCGCCCCGATATGCGCTTCCAGGTTGCTGGCGAGCTTGGAGACACCGAGCAGGTCCGAATTGAACACACGGTCCTCGACCGCGACGTGCACGGCGATCCAATCTGCCGGCAGCACGCGGTATCCCGCGCCGAAGTTGACGGTGAACTTCTGGTCACCGCCGAAATTGGTGCTGCCGGCACCGGCCAGAACATAAAAGGAGCTGATCATGGCGAAGTTGCGACCTAAAAAGACTTCGCCCGGCAGGAAGTTGTAGCCCAGCGAGAGATCGTAGTACTTGAACCACCTCTCACTGTCGGTAAGCAACTGAATGTTGCCGCTCAGAGTCTCGAAGCTGGTCCGGCCCCCCTTGGAGCGGCCTGCTTCGGCCTGGAAAAAGAAGTCCTCGGTCACGTGATAGGCGGCCTGGACGCCGTACACCGGATGGGCACCGAAATCCTCGATGTTCAGCGTGCCGAAATAGCCGCCGACCTCCCAGTTCTGGGAGCGGATGCGCGGCACCTTGACCTTGCGCCGCTCCACCTCGGGCTCGATGACTTTGGGCGGTGCCTGGACCGTGTCATCCCGCGCAGCCTGCTCGGTCTGCGCCTGCGTGGGCGCCGCAGCACTCTTGTCCCCTTTGCCAAAGAGGTGCTTGATCGAGGCGCAGCCCGGCAGGGCGAGGAGCACGCTCAGTAGAAGAACGCGAAGCCGAATTTCCATTCGTCTACCTTCTCATTCTCGTTGCTCTTGGTGAATATGATGTGGTTCTTGTACTCGCCGCGCAGGAAGAACCGTCTGGTGAGATAAAAGCGGATGCCGCCGCCCACATAGGCCGTCTGGTCGGTGCGGTCGGTGGGTACGACCAGTGTGGCCTTGGGCTCGATGTGTACGAAGCCGGTGCCCAGCATGACGAAGGGCGACCAGCGCTTGTCCGGCAGGAACACGTGCGTCAGGCCCAGGTCCGCCACCGAGCCATTCGACTGATGGCCCAGGAACTGGCCCGCGGCCAGCTCGATCGCCAGGTTCGGATTGAGCGAATAGGAGCCGTAGGCCGAGATCTCCGAGGCGCCGCCGTAGTCGCCATAGAGGAATGCGCCGAGCTCCCAGCGATGGGAGGTAAATCCGGCGCGATCGCCCATATTGAACGTAAACGGCGAGCCGTCGGCGAGCTCCGTTCGCAGCATATCCGACTGCGATGCCCAGCCCTCCACGCCGCGCGTCGTGCGCACCTTGAACCAGTCGGTCTTGCGCTTCAGCACATCGACGCTCTCGTCGCGCGCGACCACGTGAAACACCGGATAGCCGCGGCCCGGGCCGGTGTGCAGCTCGAGGTAGGGCTGCTTGACGAAGACCTGCAGGTACTCGGTGGCGCAGCGCGCCGCCGGGGCGACGAGCAGAGCGAGCAGGAGACACAGAAGTCGAACCGGCAAGGGGCCCAGCAGCGAGCCCCTAGTTGAGCGGTACGTCAGCGTCGAACGGATTGTTGAAATACTGCGCCCCAATATCCAGCCATTCGGACAGCAAGCGTAGTTCCGCCGGGCTGAGCCACCCTGCGTGGGTGCCGCCGTTCGCGAATTTGCCGAAGAATCGCGAGCCGCGTGCATTGCCGGCGAGCATCGCCGGTGAGATCGTCACCGGCACCTGCGTCGGCAGGCCAGTGGTCGGATCAATCGGTCCGGGCACCAGCACGTCCACCAGTGCACCCATGTTAACTTGCTGCTCGTTGTGCGGGAACAGGAGCTTTCTGTACGAGACGAGCTGCACCGGCACGTCCTGGGCGGCGACCGCCGTCAGATCGAGCTGTCCGGCAGGCACCTGCACCGCGTTTGCCGCATCGGCAGGATTGTGGCAGCCGGCCTGATTGCAGGTGTGATCCTGTCCGCCAACGACGACAGGGGGCCGCGGCTTGTCCCATAGCGGCTGAATATTGCCGCCCGCGCTCATCGGCTCCTCGGTGTAGTTGATGACGATGCGGCAGTTGGCCTGCCAGGCGCTCTTGCAGCTGGTGAGGTTCAGCGGCACGGGCGTGGTGAAGCTCGGGTCGCGGTAGCTGTAGTTGATGGGCGGATTGGCGGTGAGGCCTGCCGCGGTGTTGGTCCACACATCCGTGTACGTCACATCCACGCTCGGCACCATCGCCTGACAGCGCGGCACGTCGTTCGCGCAGCTCGTGCGGCTGCGCGTCTCGGCCATGGTCTCACCGGCATTGGGTGAGAAGCCCGGCACGGTGTTCGGGAACGGCATGCCGGTCGCGGACGCACCCGCCCAGGCCGCATTGAAAAGATTGGCGCGGCCGTGGGATTTGGCGGTCACGCCCTGCGGTGCGTTCTGGGCCGCAGCCGGCGTATGGCAGCCGTTGCACTTCAACTCCTCACCGGGCAGCACCTGGATCCACGCGGCATGTCCGGGCGAGATGTTCTGGCCGTTGGCGTCGACCACGCTGATCTGGAAGGCGACGTTCGCGGGTACCTCGATGCGCACCGAGCCATCGGGCTCGACCGGCGCATAGGCCATGATCTCCCGCATGAAGGGCGTCGCGCCGAAGGCATCGTCGCTGATATCGAGCGCCTTGCGGCTCGGCAGCGATACCGGCTTCACGAGCCGGATGAATCGCGCCGGACGCTGCGCGGCGGTGGTCTTGGCCGGATCGGCCACACTGGCGATGTTCGGCTGCGCGGTGTCCACGCCATCGAAGTCGTAGACGCTGCGGATATTGAGTACGCCGACGCCGGCGTTATAAAAGTCCTGGTCGAGATCGACGCCCGGAACCTTGTCGATGATCACGGCCGGCAAGGTGCGCGGCTGTGCCGCGACCACGTCGGTCACCATGATGCCTTCGACCGGCTGCAGCACCGGCAGCATCGTGTTGTTGCCCGGATCGAACATCCACAGGCTGTACAGGGGCGGGGCTTCCTGCGGAGTCGGCGCGGCGAGCGCGCTGGTGGTGCACGGTACGATCGTCGGAGTCGCGGTCGTGGTATCGAGCAGCCGGCATTGAGTCCAGGTCACCAGAATGCGTCCCGTGCCATCCCAGAGGGGAAAGCCGTCGTAGAAGCGGCCGCCGGGGGAGGGACCGGGAATCGTCAGGACCGGATTCGGTGTTGCACGTGACTGTGCCGGGCCGGCAAGGCCGGAGTTGGGGCTCGCGCCCTGATTGTTCTCGACGTAGTTGTTGGCGTCGATGATGACCAGGTCGCCACCGAAATCGGTCCCGGTGTAGGGACGTACCAGCGCGAGGATGCGGTTGTCCTGCATCTCGTGCGTCTTCACGAATTCGATGGTGGCGGTGTTGGTGCCGTTGGTGCTGGCGCCCGTGTCGTGACTGTTCGCGCCATAGTGCAGCTGTAAGTCGGTGCCGTCGGGATTGGCGCTGTACAGATGCATCCCGTCCTTGCCGGGCGCGTTGTCCCAGCGGGTCCACATGACGCGGCCGTTCATGAGAACGGTGCCGTCGCGGTCGTGACTCTGATTGAACGAGATCTGATGAATGCCGGTGCCGTCGGCGTTCATCACGTGCAGCACGAATGCCGGCTCGTTGCGGTCCTCATCGTCCGCGATGAACTGCGGTTTGCCCTCATCGAGCAGCACCGCCTGCGATTCGCGCTGGCGTGTGGATGAAAACAGGATACGGCCGTCGGGCAGGAACTGCGGCGCCACGTCGTTGACGGTCAGCGGATCGGGGTCGGTCGTCGGATCGATGACGAGCGCGAGCTGGTCGGTCGCGATCACGTACTGCCAGATGCGCCAGGACGGCGCCTTGTCCTGCTGCATGTTCTTGACGAGCGGACCGCGCATCGCAAACAGCACGGTCTTGCCATCGGCGGAGATGCTCACGTCCTTCACGTCGTAATCGGCAGCGGTCGCGGTGCCGGTGCCCGTCACGCGTGCGGTGAGGTTGGTCTCGGTGCCGCTCGGGGCGGCGCGCGAGCGCATATAAAGGTCGGCCGACGGCACGGCGAAGCGCACCATGCGCAGGTCGTCCTGGTTCTTCGGCACCGAGGCGCGCTTGACGTAGAAGATCGGAAAGTCGGTCGTCGCCGCATCGGGCTGCTGGCCGGCCGCGGTCTGCACATGGCCGCCGCCGCTGCTGCACGCCGCAAGCAGCATGCTGACCGCCAGGCCGAACCAGTTTGCTCGCTGCACCGCCATATTCGACGCTCCCTAAATGTGCGCTCGGTCTCGCATCGGCCACGCCGCAGTTTACGTAATTGGCGCGACCGTGACCGTCTCGAGTGATCTGCCGAATCCATCACGGCGCGTTGCGCGCATTCGCGCTTCGCTCCGCGGGCATCGCGAACGCAAGCGCATGTTTGAACACGCAGCCCACGTTTCCAGCCCACTTGCGTTAGGTAGTCGTTCGGCAGACCCCCCGCCGTGATGCGGCTCGCAGTTCGGCAGGCAAAGGATAGCCGCAGCCGCTATCCGGAAGGGATGTCTGCGCATGGCGACGTCTGCCGGTTGAGACATTCAGACGAGGGCTATGCCGTGCGTATAGTCGCACCCGTACCGAGGTGCGTTCGCTGGGAGGCAACGAGTGCCATGAGCAGGAAAACCGACAATACGAAGACGGTCTCGCGTGAGCACAAGCTCACGCCCATCAGCCGTGGCGCTGTGCGCGCGACGCCGGTGTGCGCCTTCGTCGCACTGCTCCTCGCGCAGCCCGGCGTGGCCGGCCCGAACGAGCAGGCCAAGCGCATTTACGATCGCATCGCCGGCGTGCCGCCTTCGGCGAGCGAGTTGTCGACGATGGTTACCGCCATCAACAACAACAACGCGCTGGGCGCGGCCAACGTCGCGCTCGCGGCACCGCAGTTCTACAACGTCACGCTGAAGAACATGGCGATGCCGTGGACGAACCGCGACCAGACGGTATTCGCACCGCTCAATGACTACGTCGCGACGTTCGTCGGCATGGTGCGCGATGACGTGCCGTTCAATACGGCGCTGTCCGCGGACCTGCTCTATACCTTCAGCTCCTCGGGTCTGCCGGCCCCGTCGCCCGCGAACAACGACCACTACAGCAACGCCGAGGCGAACGGCGCCGACATGAGCAACTCGAGCGTGCTCGTGGCGAAGACCCAATCGGGTGTGTACGGAATTCCCGCTACGGCGACGGCCGGCCTGATGACGACGCGCGGCTCGGCCTCGTCCTTCTTCATCAACGGCACCAACCGCGCCATGTTCCGCTTCACGCTGATCAGTCAGCTGTGCCGCGACATGGAGCAGGTGCAGGACACCTCGCGCCCGCCGGATCGCATCCGCCAGGACGTGAGCCGCTCGCCGGGCGGTGACAGCCGCATCTTCCTGAACAGCTGCATCGGCTGTCACAGCGGCATGGACCCGATGGCGCAGGCCTTCGCGTACTACGACTTCGTCGGCACCGCGGTGGGCGATGGCACCAACACCGGCTCGCTGCAGTACACCCAGGGCCAGCCGCAGCCGAAGTACTTCATCAATGCGACGAACTTCCCGCAGGGCTTCGTGACCCCGGATGACAGCTGGACCAACCGCTGGCGCCAGGGCCCCAACCAGGTGCTCGGCTGGGATCCGTCATTGCCGGGCAGCGGCAACGGCGCCAAGAGCCTGGGCCAGGAGCTCGCGCAGAGCGATGCGTTTGCGGCCTGCCAGGTGCAGAAGGTGTTCACCACCGTGTGTTATCGCGCTCCGACCACGCAGGCGGATCTGACTCAGGTCGCGAGCATGAAAGGCGACTTCAAGGCGAACAACAAATACAGCATGAAGCAGATGTTCGCCGAAGCTGCCGTCTACTGCATGGGCAATTAAGGCGGGGCACTCATGAACAGGGAGACTCTCATGACTGGGCTTGAGCTCATTCGCACCCGCACGCGCCAGCTTGCGATCGCCACAGCGCTCATCGCATCTGCCGCCCTTGCGGCCTGCAGCGGCGGCGCCCCCACGACTGCAAATCCGCAGACTGCCCCGCCGACGGCGCAGGGCTACTCCGGGCCCGCACCCGCGAACGCGGACGTGCAGGCCTTCAAGATCAATCTGTGGCAGAACATCAACCCGACGAACCGTTGCGGCGGCTGTCACACCGCCGGCGGCCAGTCACCCCAGTTTGCGCGCAGCGACGACGTGAACCTCGCCTACCAGGCGGCGAACACCGTCGTGAACCTCGCCGAGCCGGATCAGTCGATGATGGTGCAGAAGGTGGCCGGCGGGCATAACTGCTGGCTCGGCTCGCCCCAGGCCTGCGCCGACACGCTCACCGTGTGGATCCGCAACTGGGCGGGCTCCTCGGCGACCGGCGGCAAGCAGATTCAGCTGCAGGCGCCGCAGGATCAGACGGTGGGCTCGGCCAAGACCTTCCCGGCCTCCTCGGCGCAGTTCCAGACGCTGATCTGGACGCCGATCCTGCGCCAGTACTGCTCGCGCTGCCATTCACCGGATGCACAGACGCCGCAGCAGCCGTACTTCGCCAGCGCCGATCCGGATGAGGCGTATTCGAACGCCCAGTCGAAGATCAACCTGGACGATCCCTCGCAGTCGCGCTTCGTGATCCGCCTCGGCACCGAGTTCCACAACTGCTGGACCGACTGCGCCACGGCCGCGAGCATCATGCAGACGGCGATCACCACCTTCGCCAACGGCATCACCCCGACGCAAATCGACCCGTCGCTCGTCATCTCCAAAGCGCTGACGCTGTATGACGGCACGATCGCCTCGGGCCAGAACCGCTACGAGAGCGCGCAGATTGCGCTCTATCAGTTCAAGACCGGCACCGGCAACACCGCCTACGACACGAGCGGCGTCGAGCCCGAGCTCGATCTCACTCTGTCCGGCAGCTTCCAGTGGGTCGGCGGCTGGGGTGTCTCCTTCGGTGCGGGCGGCAAGGCCCAGGGCACGACCACGGCGAGCAAGAAGCTGTTCGATGCCATCACCTCATCGGGCGAGTTCTCGATCGAAGCGTGGTCGAACGCCGCCAACGTCGCTCAGACCGATGCGTATCTGGTGAGCTACTCGGGCGGCGTCGCCACCCGCAACATGACGCTCGGCCAGCACGCCTTCCAGTACGAGGCCTTCGCGCGCAGCAGCGTGACCAACACCAACGGCGCGCCCTCGATGCTGACCGATCCCACCAAGATGCTGGCGCAGGCCGCTCTGCAGCATGTCGTGCTCACCTACGACCCGGTCAACGGCCGCAAGCTGTACGTGAACGGCGTGCCGACCGGCGATGTCGACGCCAAGGGTGGCGGCACGCTGGCCAACTGGGACGACACGTTCGCCCTGGTGCTCGGCAACGAGACCTCGGGCAATCGTCAGTGGATGGGTGCGCTGCGCATGGTTGCGATCCACAACCGCGCGCTCACGCTGCCGCAGATCCAGCAGAACTTCGCTGCCGGTGTGGGCGAGAAGTACTTCCTGCTGTTCAACGTC
This sequence comes from Steroidobacteraceae bacterium, assembly GCA_035517435.1. Lineage (GTDB taxonomy): Bacteria > Pseudomonadota > Gammaproteobacteria > Steroidobacterales > Steroidobacteraceae > JASHUC01. The sequence goes on from DATIYV010000061.1 coordinate 30,561, forward strand.
TCGCAGCTCACGAACGTGCCGCAGTCCTACATCATGTTCGAGGGCGCGCTCAACGACAGCTACTCCTACCTGTTCGACAAGCCGACCTTCATCAGCCTCGATCCGACGCAGACGCCCGACAACATCGTGATCAAGGGCATGCGCATCGGTATCAACGGCGCTGAGGCGCAGGTCGGCCAGAGCTACATTCCGCTCAACACGACCATCACGGCCGCGAACTACAACAGCACCACCGGGCAGCTGCTCTCGACGGTGGGCGCGGTCATCGCCCTGCAGAAGGGACCGAGCTCGGATCAGTTCTTCCTGACCTTCGAGCAGATCGGCTCGAACACCCACGCCTACACCGATCCGGTGGTGGCGGTCACACCGCCTACGCCTGGAACTCAGGGCCCGGATCTCGGCATCCGTACCTTCGAGCGCATCAACCAGAGCATGGCGAAAGTGACGGGCGTGTCGGCAGTCACCTCGAGCGTGAACACCACATACCAGAGCGTGCAGCAGGCGCTGCCGGCGGTGGCGGACATCACGGCCTACTCGGCCGCGAACCAGACCGCGATCTCGCAGCTGGCCATCTCCTACTGCAGCGCGCTGGTGGACAACTCGAGCCTGCGCAGTCAGTTCTTCGGGTCCTTCGATCCGACGCAGAACGGCAATTACATCGCCAATCCGACAGTGCGCGATCCGCTGGTCCAGGCGATCTACAACAACCTGGTCGGGCAGGGTCCTGGCGCCACGGCGATCGGCTCACAGCCGACCTTCACGGCGGTGCAGAACGAGCTCGACAGCCTGATCGCCAATCTGACAGCGGGTGCCAACGCCACACAGGCGGGACGCGCCGGTGTCGTGGCGAAGGCCTCGTGCGCCGCGGTTCTCGGCAGCGCCTCGACGATCCTGCAGTAGCCGCAACGGAATGTTTGGGAGACGGTCATGCTAATCCTCAAGAAACTGCCCCGCAGCCACGCGCTCCACGAGCCGATCCGGCACGATGGCAGCCATCCCCGCCCCGTTTCGCGGCGTGACTTCATCTCCGCCGGCTTCCTGCAGGGCTCGGCGGTGGTGGTGGGCTCATCGGCCCTCGCCGGCATGCTGATGCGCAGCGGGCTCGCCCGCGCGAGCAACCTGGCGCCGGACATCAAGAACCTGCAGTCCAACCTCTGCGGTATCGCGACCCAGGGCGCCGGCAAAATTCCGTTCATCTGCTTCGATCTGGCGGGCGGCGCGAACCTCAATGGTTCGGAAGTGCTGATCGGCGGCAAGGGCGGTCAGCTGGATTTCCTCTCGACGGCCGGGTACGGCAAGCTCGGTATTCCGGGCAACATGCTGCCGAACTCGCCCAATCCGGGCAGCGCGAACAACGACTTCATCGACACCTCGCTCGGTCTCGCCTGGCACTCCGATGGCGGCATCCTGCGCGGTATCCACGACAAGTCGACGCCCGCCGCCCAGGCCAACACCAACGGTGCGGCGATTGCGGCGCTGTCGCAGAACGACACGCAGAACAATCCGCACAACCCGATGTACGGCATCTGGAAGGCAGGCGCCGGCGGCTCGCTCCTGACGCTCATCGGCACCCAGAATTCCGACTCGGGCGGCAACTCGATGGCGCCGGCGGCGCTGATCGACCTGTCGGAGCGCCCGACGGTCGTGCAGCAGGCGAGCGATGTCACGGGCCTGGTCGACACCGGCCAGCTCGGCACCATGTTCACGGGTCCCTCGGGACCTGCGGATACGGTCAACGTGCTCGAGTCGATCACCCGCATCAGCGGCGGCAACGATACGAGCAACACCGGCAGCAAGCTGGGCGATGTGACGGTGCAGTCGAACAGCGCCTCCGCCGACACGCAGCTCAAGACTTCATTGCAGTGTGGCTACGTCAAGTCCGCTGTGCTGGTCGATCAGTTCGGCGATCCGTCCTCGCTCAATCCGGACCTGGACACCGACATCGTCGGCCAGGACGGCAGCAGCATCTTCACGCAGGCCGAGTACACCGGTAACTCCAACTTCCGCAAGACCGCAGCCGTCATGAAGATGGTGATCAGCGGCTACGCGGGCGCGGGCACGATCACGCTCGGCGGCTACGACTATCACGACGGCACGCGCGCGACCGGCGAGGCGCGCAACTTCCAGGCGGGACAGTGCATCGGCGCTTGCCTGGAGTACGCCAAGCGCAAGGGCCTGCCGCTCATGGTCTATGTGTTCAGCGACGGCTCGCTGTCCTCGACCGGCATGGTCGACAACTCGACCGGCGGGCGCGGCAAGTTCGGCTGGCAGGGCGACAACCAGTCGACCGCGGCCACGTTCTTCCTGGTCTATAACCCCGCGGGCCGCGCGGTCCTGTTCGACGGCGGTGGCGGCACCCCGGCCGTGAACCATCAGCAGATCGGCTACTACACGACCGACGGCTCGGTGGCGAGCACCTCGAGCCCGGCCGCGAACGCGGTGAACCTGCTGGTCAACACCGTGATCCTCAATTACATGGCGCTGCACGGCGACCAGGGCAACTTCTCGACCCTGTTCCCGAACAACGGCCTTGGCAACTCGACGATGCTCGACTCGCTGACGGCGTTCACGCCGATCGTGAACCACGTCATCACCTAGTCGATTCGCCAGACCGGTGCCGGCGGCTCGCACGCACTCGCGCTCCGGAAGTGGGAGACGCGGGTCGCGTGTGTCTTGCCGCTGTCGCCTATTTCCGACGAGCGGACTTTGTTCGTTGACATTGTTAAGTTCGCTGTGCGAGGGTTGAGCGCGCGCTGCAGCCGTCGGTCGAGGTCGCTTTCCGGCTGCGGACGTCCTGCAACAGTCGAAGGACGCAGCGTGCGTCGTGTAAACAGTCTTTCGCGGTGTGTCGTCGCGTTCGCGCTTGCCTGGATCAGCGGTGCTGCCGGGGCCGCCGACTATCCGCTCATCGCCTCGCCCGCGCCGGATTTCGCGCTGCGGGGCTTCGCCGGCGACAACATTCGCCTCTCCGAGCACCGTGGCGAGGTCATCGTGCTCAGTTTCTGGAGCGCGAGCTGTGTCGTGTGCAAGGCGCAGCTGGCTGCCCTGAACCGCAGCTACGGGACGTACCACTCGGCGGGGCTGCAGGTCTATGGCATCAGCATTGACGACGATCAGTCGCGGGCGCGCGACTACGCCGGGGCTCATGCGCTCGCCTTTGAGATGCTCGCCGATCCCGGCAAGAGCGTCGGCCGGCTCTACCAGGTCGACAGCCTGCCCATGGTCGTGCTGATCGATCGCAGCGGCATGATCCGCAACGTGTATCACGACTTCGGCTCGCGCAATGAGGCACTGTACCTGCAGCAGCTGCGCGCCCTGCTCAACGAATGACCGGATGATCGGAAGTGCCATGCCAGACCAGTCTAGACCGGCCCCAAGCGTAAGCTCGCGCCCCCGGCGCCGACTGCGGTCCGCCGCCGTGCTCGTGCTCCTGGGCGCACTCAGCGTAAGTCTTGCCAGCGCCCAGACGCCGGCTCCCAAGCCGGCCGCCACCGCTGCGGCTCCCGCCGCCGCTCCGGCCGCCGTTGCAGCGCCCGCGGGGGATGCTGCCGCTGCACCGGGCGTCGTCGTCACCGGCACCGGCGTGCCCGAGGGCGAGAAGCCGCCCACCGCCGCCGACACGCGCGGGCTCGATGAGGAGACCCAGAGCCTCAAGAAGGACGTGGTCGATCTCAATCGCGACCTGTTCGTGCTCGAGGAGGAGCTGCTCTTCCCAGCCAACACCCAGGTCGCGGTGTTCCTGTCGATGGACGTGGGCGAGTTCTTCGCCCTGGATTCGGTGACCTTGAAGATCGATCAGAAGGAAGTGATCAATTATCTGTACACGCCGCGTGAGGTGGATGCGCTCCTGAAGGGCGGTGTGCATCGCCTTTATCTCGGCAATCTCAAGGTGGGGAGCCACGAGCTCGTCGCCTTCTTCAGCGGCAAGGGGCCCAACAACCGCGACTACAAGCGCGGAGCCACGATCAAGTTCGAAAAAGGCATTGGCGCCAAGTATCTGGAGCTGAAGATCAACGACCGGCAGCGCACCATGCAGCCGGAGTTCGAAATCAAGGACTGGGAGTAGCGCGTTCCGATGAGTCGCGCGCGCTCACTGCTGCTCATCGCCGCGGCGCTGCTCAGCGTTTCCACGGCTGTTGGCGCGCGGCAGGATCCGGACAAGCTCCCCGCCACGCGCATCCGTGACCTGCATTACGGCGACGTCCTTTTCTATTACTTCCAGGACGATGACTTCGAGGCGATCACCCGGCTCAACGCCTACGAGCATTGGGATCGCATGCCGCACCACTATGCGGAATCGCAGCTGCTCCTGGGCGGGCTGTACCTGTCTCTCGGGCTGCACAACGAGGCCGGTGCACGCTTCGAGCAACTGCTGACACCGCGCATTCCGGCCGGGGTACGCAATCGCGCCTGGTTCTATCTCGCCCAGATCTGGTACGCGCGCGGCTATCTCGACAAGGCCGAACATGCCCTCACTCAGGTGCAGGGGAAGCTCCCGCCGCAGCTCGAAGCGCAGAAGGTGCATCTGTTCGCCAACGTGCTGCTGCGGCAGGGGCGCTTCGATGAGGCGGAGCGGCTGCTGCGCGGCTGGCAGGGGCCGCCCGACTGGATGGCCTATGCGCGCTTCAATCTGGGCGTGGCCCTGGTGCGCGAGAACCGCCTCGATGAGGCGGACGGATTCCTGACGCAGGTGGGGACACTGCAAAGCGGCCAGGCGGAGATGCTTGCGCTGCGCGACCGGGCCAACCTCGCGCTGGGGTTTGCCTACCTGCAGGCGAATCAGCCGGAGAAGGCGCGCGTCTCGCTCGAGCGCGTGCGTCTGGATGGACCCTACTCGAACAAGGCACTGCTGGGCGATGGCTGGGCGCTTGCCTCGCTCGGGGATTACAAGGGCGCGCTGGCTCCGTGGCTCGAGCTGCGCAGCCGCTCGCTCCTGGATGCCGCCGTGCAGGAGTCGTATCTCGCCGTGCCCTACGCCTACGGCAAGCTCAACGCCAATGCGCAGTCGGCCGACAACTACGAGAGCGCGCTCAGCTCATTCGACGATGAGTACAAGGGACTCGATACGGCGATCGAGCGCATCCGCTCCGGCAAGATGCTCGATGAGCTCCTGGTCGCGGACGATGACAGCCGTTTCGGCTGGTTCTGGCAATTGCGCAATGTGCCGAACGCACCCGAGTCGCGCTACCTGTACACGATTCTCGCGGGCCACGACTTTCAGGAGGGCCTGAAGAACTACCGCGACCTGTCCTTCATGGGCCGTACGCTCGATGACTGGCAGGACAGCATGGCAGCCTTCGGCGACATGATCACCACCCGCGAGCACGCCTACGCCGAGCGGCTGCCGAAGGTTGATGCGCTGCTGTCTTCGGGGATCGCCGATCGCATGCAGCAGCAGCGCGATGATCTCGAGTCGCGGCTCAACCAGATCGAGCATGCCCAGGACGTGGCGGCGCTCGGCTCGCCGAAGGAGCGCGAGCAGTGGGCGCAGACCCGAGAGCTCGAGGCGGCGCTCGCCTCGGCGCCGAACGATGAGGCGAACAACGCGCTGCGCGACCGGCTGCGGCTGGTGCGCGGCGTGCAGTATTTCCAGCTTAACGAAGCGTTCAAGGCGCGTGTGTGGCAGGAGCGCCGCACGATCAAGGATCTCGACCTGGCGCTGCACGAGGCGCAGGAGCGCTGGATTCGCGTCGATCGCGCCAGGAAGAACGTACCGACCAACACCGGCGAGTTCGCGGTGCGCGTAGCGGCGCTGAAAGAGCGCATCGACGCGCTGCAGGTGCGCCTGGCCGATGCGCAGCGCAAGCAGAACGCATATCTGCAGCAGCTCGCCATCGCCGAGCTTGGTGGACAGAAGGACCGCCTGGCGACGTATGAGGTGCAGGCGCGGTTTGCGCTGGCGTCCATGTACGACCGTGCCGCGAATTCGGATGCAGCGACACCAGCACCGGCTGCCGCTGCACCTGCAGCCGCGCCGGATGCACCAGCGGATGCGACACCGGCGCCCGCGCCAGCTCCCGCTCCCGCGCCGCCACCGGAGCCGCCCAAATGAGCCGCTGCGCCGGCAGCGCCGTGTCGCTGTGCGTCGCGCTCGCGCTGGCGGGTGCGCCCGCCATCACGCTCGCGGCCAGCAAGACGCAGCCGACGATCAAAGATCTCGCCTCGCGTCCGATCGAGGTGCACCCCGACACGCCCGCGCAGGCGAGCGCTTCGAAGGCGATGGAGAACTACCGGCGCTTCCTCGAGCTCGCCAACACCGATCCGCAGCTGCGGGCCGAGGCGATGCGCCGGCTGGGCGATCTCAACCTCGAGTCCGGTCAGCTCGAGCGCATGGAGAAGGAGCTGGGCTCGATCGATCTGCAGGGGGCGGAGGCGATCCGCCTGTACACGGTGCTGCTCAAGGCTTATCCCAGCTATGCGCGCAACGACCAGGTGCTGTATCAGCTCGCGCGCGCCTACGAGACGACAGGTCAGCCGGAGCAGGCGCTCGCGACGCTGAATCAGCTGATTTCCCGTTATCCACGCTCGTCGCAGATCGATGAAGTGCAGTTCCGGCGCGGCGAGCTACTGTTCTCCGCGAAGCAATACCCGCAGGCGCAGGAAGCCTACGCCGCCGTGATCGCGCACGGACGGAAGGCGTCGTTCTACTCGCAGAGCCTCTACAAGCAGGGCTGGTCGATCTTCAAGCAGTCGCTGAACGAGGAGAGCCTGCCGTCCTTCGGCGGTGTGCTCGATCAGGCGCTGCTCGGCGGCAACACCAGCGCGCCGATGAAGAGCATCGACAAGCTCTCGCGGGCTGACCGGGAGCTCGTCGAGGACACGCTGCGCGTCATGAGCATCACGTTCTCCTACCTCGATGGTGCGCAGACCCTCGATGCGTACATGACCAAGCACGGCGATCGCTCCTACTCGTATCTGCTGTACTCGCGGCTGGGAGACCTGTACGTCGACAAGCAGCGCTATCAGGATGCGGCGACGACTTACCGCGCCTATGTCGCGCGCGATCCGAACAGCGATAACGCGCCGGTGCTGGCGATGCAGGCGATCGAGGCCTACCGCAAGGGCGGCTTCTCTCAGCTGGTGCTGGACGGCAAGCGCGAGTTCGTCGAGCGCTACAACTTCAGCGCCGCGTTCTGGCAGAGCCGCCAGCACGATGCCTACCCCACGGTGGTGCAGGAGCTGAAGGTCAACCTGAAGGACGTCGCGACCTATTTCCATGCCGAGGCGCAGAAGTCCAAGCACGTCGAGGACTATCAACAGGCGGCGCGCTGGTACCGCTCCTACCTCGACTCCTTCCCGGATGATCCCGACTCGGCGGGGACGAACTATCTGCTCGCCGAGACGCTGTTCGAGAGTCACCAGTACCGCGATGCCGCCGCCGAGTACGAGCGCACCGCCTACAACTATCCGAAGAATGCCAAGTCTTCGACGGCTGCCTACGCCGCCCTCGTGTCGTATCAAAAGGCGGAAGAGGGTCTCGCCGGCACGGACAAGGCGGACTGGCACAAGCGCTCGGTGGACTCGAGCGTGAAGTTCGCGCAGACCTTCCCCGAGCATCCCGATTCGGGTGGTGTGCTGACGCGCGCGGCCGAGGACATCTTTGCCGCCCGCGATCTGCCGCGCGCGATCGAAGTCTCGCGCATGGTGCTGGCGCACAGCCCGCCCGTCGATCCACAGAAGCAACGCATTGCCTGGACCATCATCGGTCAGTCGAGTTTCGATCAGGGCGGATTTGCCGATGCCGAGGGCGCGTACATCAAGGCGCGCGATCTCGCCGGCGCGGACGCCAAGCTGCGCTCCGATCTCACCGAGCGCATCGCCGCCGCCGTGTACAAGCAGGGCGAGTCGAAGCAGAACGCGGGCGATGCCGCCGGCGCCGTGGAGGATTACCTGCGCGTCGCCAAGGTCGCGCCCGACTCCAAGATCCACGTTACGGCGCAGTACGACGCGGCCGCCCAGCTCATTAATCTGAAACAGTGGGATCGCGCCATCGGTGTGCTCGAGGATTACCGCCGCGAGTTTCCGAAGGAGCACGCGGTGGATGTCACGCGCAAGCTCGCGGTGGCATACACCGAAGCGCACCGGCCCGCCGCTGCGGCCGTGGAGTTCCAGCACATCGCCGACGACCCCAACGAGGACCGCGCCGTGCGCCGCGAAGCCCTCATGCGCAGCGCCGACCTGTATCAGCAGGCGAACGATGCGCCGAAGATGGAGGTCGCCCTGGAGCGCTTCGTCAGCGACTATCCCACGCCGCTCGCCGATGCGATGGAAGCGCGGCAGCGGCTCGCCGATCAGGCCGGCAAGGACGGCAATACGACGCGCCAGCAGCGCTGGTACCGCGAGATTGTCGCGACCGATGCCACGGCGGGCAGCGCGCGCTCCGACCGCACCAAATATCTCGCCGCGAAAGCGCAGCTTGCGCTCGCGGCCCCCACGCGCGACATCTTCCTCAACATCAAGCTCGTCGCTCCGCTCAAGAAGAGCCTGCTCGCCAAGCGCAAGGCGCTCGAGGCCGCGCTTGCTGCGTACAAGACGGCGGCCGACTATCACGTGGCCGAAGTGACGACCGCCGCAACCTACGAGATGGCGGAGCTGTATCGCGATCTGGGCAAGGACGTCATGAGCTCGGAGCGACCAAAGAAGCTTTCGAAGGATGAGCTCGAGCAGTACGAGACGCTGCTCGAGGAGCAGGCATTCCCGTTCGAGGAGCAGGCGATTGCCCTGCATGAGGTCAATGTCGCGCGGGCGCGCGACGGCGTGTACGACGAGTGGGTGAAGAAGAGCTACACCACGCTCGCGGAACTCAAACCGGGTCGCTATGGCAAAACGGAGCTGACGCAGGATGTGGTCACGCAGCTTCAGTAGCGCCATCGTCGCGGCGCTGTGGCTTTGCGCATGCAGCAGCGCGCCGAAGCCAAAGCCCGAAGCGGTGCAGGAGCCGGCGGCGCCTGCTGCGGCAGTGCCCGCTGCGGCAACGCCTGCTCAGGCGAAAACGGACGCTTCGGCGCCCGCCAACTCGGCTGCGGCGCTTGCCGCACCTGCCGCGGCACCGGCTGCGCCGGCTACGCCGCCTCCGGCGCGGGCGGTGGCGGACTTTGATCGCGCGGTCGGCCTCATGCGTGCGGGCAAGCTCACGGATGCGGAGCTGGAATTCCAGCAGATGACGATCGCCTATCCGCAGCTTGCAGCACCGCAGATCAATCTCGGTCTGATCTATCGCAAGGCCGGGCGGCTCGAGGACTCGGAGAAGGCGCTGCGCGCCGCCGTGCAACACAATCCCGCGAGCGCTCCGGCGTGGGATGAGCTCGGCGTCACGATGCGCCTGCGAGGCGAGTTTCACGATGCGCAGGATGCGTATCAGCACGCCATTGCGGCCGATGCGAACTTCGCACCCGCCTACCGCAATCTCGGGGTGCTGCTGGATCTCTATACGGGCGATGCGCCAGGCGCGCTCGCGGCCTTCGAGCGCTACAAGGAGCTCACCGGCGAGGACAAGCCGGTGACCGGGTGGATCGCAGATCTGCGACAGCGCACCGGGAAGTCCACCGCGCCGCCGCCGGCGCCTCCGGCATCGGGCGATGCGCCCGCGGCCGCGCCAGCGCCGGCCGGGACGCCGGCTCCGACGGGTACAGGAGAGTGAACATGAAGCAGCGAATCGTTCTCGCAGCGATGCTCCTGACGGGTTGTGCGGCGGGCCTGGCCTGGGCGCAGCAACCGGCGGGCGCGCCGGCGCGCGCCAAGCCCGCGGCGGAGGATCTCGAGCCGGCCGTGAACACCTCGGCTCAGCCGCCGGCGAGCGCTGCTGCGACAGCCCCGGCGACCAGCACGGCCGCAGGCGCCTTGGCCCCGGCCGCTGCCCGTGCGCCGGCGGCTAACGCCGCAGCCGCCAAGCCGCCCGCGAAAGCGGCGGCGAAGTCCGGCAAGGCGATGGATCGCATTCAGCTCGATACGACGGAGATCACCGGCAACCGCGAGCTCCCCAAGGTGCTCTACATCGTGCCCTGGAAGCGCTCGGATCTCGGGGACCTGGTCGGAAAGCCCGTGAACAGCCTCCTGGATGAGGTCCTTCAGCCGGTCGACCGTGACGTTTTCAACCGTGAAAACCGCTATTACCGGGCCCTTGCACCAGGACAGAACGCCCCGGCAGGCGCCGGGGCAGGCTCCGCGCCAGGGAGCAGCCCTTCCGGGGGCGCCGGAGCCTCTCCGGGCGCTCGGGATGAGAGGTAAGTCGTAGCTTTTTCACCTTATGTCATTCAGTTTCGACATGCTTGCTTACGTGGTCTTGCTTGTGTGGGAGTCGCGCCGATGAATCTGTGGAACACGATCGTCCGTTTCTTTCAAGGTGGTGGGGAGTTCATGCTCCCGATCGCCGTCGTACTGGTGGTGGGTCTGTCGATCGCCATCGAGCGGTACATCTATCTGACGAGCGTCGGCCTGCGTAATCGCCGGCTCTGGAACGAGATAGTGCCGATGCTCGGGCAGGGCAACTTCCGCCAGGTCGTGCAGGTCACCTCGAAGTCGGATTCTGCGATCGGGCAGATCCTCAACTACGGCCTTGCGCGCATCCAGGCGGCACGCCGCCGCGATGACATCGAGAAGGCGATGGAAGAGAGCCTGATGGAGGTCGTGCCGCGCCTCGAGAAGCGCACGCACTATCTGGCCACCTTCGCCAATCTCGCGACCCTGCTGGGCCTGCTCGGCACCGTCATCGGCCTCATCAACGCGTTCCACGCGGTGGCCGAGGTGAATGCGGCCCAGAAAGCGAGCCTGCTGTCGGCGAGCATCTCGGTGGCGATGAACTGCACGGCGTTCGGCCTGATGACCGCCGTGCCGCTGCTGTTCATTCATGCGTGGCTGCAGACCAAGACCACGGAGCTGATCGACTCGCTCGAGATGGCGTCGGTAAAGTTTCTGAACGCCGTGACCGAGCGGCGTCCGGAAGCCCCGCAGCCGGCCGCCGCCTGACCTGACGCCCACAGGGGGTCCTTAGGTCATGCGCCGTTCGTACGACGCCAAGAAGCTCGCGCGCCGCAAGCGTCGCCCGGCCGAGCTGCTGCTCGTGCCGATGATCGACATCTTCACGGTGCTCGTGACGTTCCTGCTGATGACGGCCGTATTCTCCCGCACGGTCGTCCTGCAGCTGAACCTGCCGGCAGCGCAGGCGGAGTTCAAGGATCCGCCGCCGGGGCTGCAACTCGAAGTCGTGGTCCGCAAGGACTCACTGGTGGTCCAGGACCGCAATTCGGGTCCGCTCGCCACCATGCCGAACACGGCCCAGGGCTATGACTTCGACACGCTTACCACGTACCTGAAGCGCGTCAAGGCGAAGTTCCCCGACAAGACCGATGCGACGCTGCTGCTCGAGCAGGACACGCCCTACGACACGCTGGTGCAGGTGATGGACCGGGTGCGCGTGTTTGAGGTGCCGACCGGCCTCGGTACGACGCAGGCCGAACTGTTCCCGGATATTTCGATCGGAGATGCGCCGATATGATGAGCAATCGCGCACGGCGCATGGCCGAGCATCATCTGCGACACAGGGCCGATGCGGATCTGAACCTCATTCCCCTGATCGACATCCTTTCGGTGATGGTGTCGTTCCTGCTCGTGTACTCAACCGAGGTCGAGATCATCCAGAACAGCAAGCAGATCGAGGTGCCGCAATCGATCGCCGAGACCGCCCCGCATCACTCGGTGGTGGTCATGATCACGAAGGACGAGGTGTTCGTGCAGGATGAGCCGGTCGCGAGCGTCGCCGACGTGCGCGCTGCCACCACTTCCGTGATCGCCCCGATCCGCGCCGCCCTGAAGCAGCCGAACATCGTCGGCACCGAGATCACGGAGAAGGACCTGGCTGCGCGCGAGGTCACGATCATGGCGGACAAGAATCTGCCCTACGAGGTACTGAAAAAGGTGATGGCCACTTGCACCGATGCCGATTACGGCCGCGTCTCGCTCGCGGTCCTGCAGAAGGACAAGCCCGTGGTGGCGGGCGCGAACCATCCGGCCTGACGTGGCAGAGCTATGAGTCTCGCTCCTTTCTACCGTCTGTACGAGCTGCCCTGGGAAGTCGATCCCGAGGAGCAGGACCGCTTCAAGCGCATCCTGCGCGTGGGCCTGATCGGCCTCGTGCTGTTCGTGCTCCTGTTCTGGCTGTTGCCTGCGCCCAAGCGACAGACCGCCGAAGAAGTCGTGCCACCGCGCCTGGCGCGCATCATGATCGAGGAACAGAAGAAGCCGCCGCCTCCGCCGCCGAAAGTCGAGCAGCCGAAGCCGGAAGTTAAGCCCGTGCCGACGCCGCGACCGGTCGTCAATCCGCAGGAGCAGGCGCGCAAGAAGGCACAGAAGTCAGGTCTGCTGCAGTTCCAGGATGAGCTCGCGGACTTGCGCGAGAAGGTCGATCTCGATGTCGGTCAGACCAAGAACCTGACGGGCGCAGTCGGGGCGGACTCGCACGCCGAGCGCTCGCTGCTCACCTCCAAAGTGGGTGCCGGCAGCGGCGGCATCACCACGGCGAACACCAGCCGCGGCTTTGGCACCGGCGCGGGCTCGCTCACCGGCCATGAGACCACGACGGTGAGCTCCGCGATCGCTCATTCCGGGCTCGATACCCGCGGACCCACCCGTACCGGCTCGAGCGGCAAGGCGGCGCGCAGCCACGAGGAGATCGAGCTGATCTTCGACCGCAACAAGGGCGCCATCTACGCCCTGTATGCCCGCGCCCTGCGTGAGCATCCGGAGCTGCAGGGCAAGATGGTCCTCGAGTTCACGATCGCGCCCTCCGGAGCGGTCACCATGTGTCGCATCGTCTCGAGCGATCTCAACGACAAGGAGCTCGAGAGCAAGATCGTCGCGCGCGTGCTACTGTTCCGCTTCGAGCCCAAGGATGTAGAGACGATCACCACGACCAAGCCGATCGACTTCTTCCCGGCATGAAGGCAGTGTCTTATGAACCTGCAGTCGGAAATCGAGTACTTCAACGAGATGCGCCTGATCGACAAGGCGCGGCTGCTGAATCTGTTCCTGCACGAGCTCGCCGAGGAAGCCCGTAGCACCTACGGCCCCGGCTCCGAGCAGGTACACGATACGGCCCATCTGCGCTTCGTGAACGAGCTCGTGCACCGCCTCACCCGCGTCATCGAGCAGCTGATGGCGGAGGATGCGGCGCGGCCGGCGGACGACATCATCCTGCGGATGCTGCTCTCGCCGCGGGCAGACAAGGTCGCCGAAAAACTCGTCTTCAACGCCTACCGGCGCGCCATCCAGGGCTTCGAGAGCTTCGACACCACGGTGCTGATGGGCTCGTAGAGCCCGCGGACCGCGCTCCACCATTGCACGCGGCGGCGGGAGCCGGCACAGTGTTGCCGCTTCCCAATCAAACGTCCGCGTCCGATGATCGAGCAGCCGCTCACACAGGTTCTGATCATGCTGGCCGCGTCGGTGTTCGTCGTGACACTGGCGCGCCGTCTGGGCTGGCCCTCGATCCTGGGCTATCTCATCGTCGGTATGGCCCTCGGGCCGCACGCCATCGCGCTCATCTCCGAGAGCGCAACCACGCGCGAGCTGCCTGAACTCGGCGTCGCGTTCCTGCTCTTCACGCTCGGCCTCGAGTTCTCGCTCCCACGCATGCTCGCGGTGCGCCGCGAGGTCTTTGGCCTGGGCTCGCTGCAGGTGGTGACGACCGTGGGGGCGGGTGCCGCGATCGCGCACGCCGCCGGTGCGTCCTGGCTCGTCGCGGCGATCATCGGCGGGGCGATCGCCATGAGCTCGACCGCCATCATCCTGCATCAGCTGACCGATCGTGCCGAGCTCAATCGCACTCACGGCCGGCTCGCTTTCAGCATGCTCTTGTTTCAGGACCTGGCGTTCGTGCCGCTGCTCGCGCTCGCCTCGGCGCTCGAGCGCGGCCGCTCCGCATTCTCGCTGCAGGCGACGTTGCTGACGGTGGGCGGGGGTGCGCTGGCGGTCATTGTCGTGCTGGCGGCGGGCCGCTGGCTGCTGCGACCGCTGTTTCATGAGATCGCCCACAGCCGGCTGCGCGAGCTGTTCACGCTCGCGGTGCTGTTCGTCGTGCTGGCTTCTGCGTGGACGTCCTACATCGCCGGCCTGTCGCTCGCCTTAGGCGCGTTCCTCGCGGGCATGATGCTCGCCGAGACCGAGTACCGGCATCAGATCGACACCGTCATCCGCCCGTTCCGCGACATCCTGCTGGGGCTGTTCTTCATCTCGGTGGGCATGCTGCTCGATGTGCGCCTGCTGGTGCAGAAGTTCGTGCTGATCTCGGCGATGCTGGCCGGACTGCTGCTGCTTAAGACCGTCATCACCGCGCTGTGCACCCGCGCGTTCGTCGATTCGACCTTCAAGGCCGTGCGCACCGGCATCGTCATGGCCATTGGCGGGGAGTTCGGCATTGCGCTCCTCACGATCCTCCTGGGCACTGCAGGGGTGGATGCCACGCTCATTCAGCCGCTCCTGGTGAGCGTTGCGCTGTCCATGGTGCTGAGCCCGCTCATCCTCAACAACAATCGCCGCATCGCGCGTGTCGTGCTGCGCGAGCACGGACCGAAGGGACCGCCGCCGGACAGCGGCGAGCCCGCGACCGGCACCATCGGCTCGCGCGAGCACGTGATCCTGTGCGGCTACGGCCGCGTGGGACAGAACGTTGCGCGCGTGCTGGAATCCAACGGCTTCGAGTACATCGCGCTCGACCTGGATCCGGCGCGTATCCGCGCGGCTCGCCAGGCCGGCGATCCGGTGCTGTACGGAGACTCCGCAGACGAGGAGATGCTGGTCAAGGCGGGCATCGAGCGCTCGAGCGCCGTGGTCATCAGCTTTTCCAATCCTACGGTCGCGCTCGGCATCGTGCGCAGCGTACGCCGCATGCGTGCCGATGTGCCGGTGCTGGTGCGCACCCCGGATGACGGGCGGATGCAGGAACTCAAGGATGCGGGCGCCACGGAAGTGGTGCCGGAGACGTTCGAGGCGAGCCTGATGCTGGTATCGCAGGTGCTGATGCTGCTCAATGTGCCCCTCAGCAACGTGGTGAGTGCCGTGGGCGACATCCGCAGTAACCGCTACGCGCTTTTGCGCAGCATCCATCGGCGTGAGGACGCCCGCCCGATCGATGAGACGCATGTGTATCGCGAGGAGCTCAAGTCGATCGTGCTGCCGCCGGGAGCCTGGGCCGTCGATCGCACGGTAGATGACGTGCGCGCGCGGGGTGCCGAGGTGTCAATCACCGGGATCCGCCGCCACGGCATCCTGGGGCGCGAGCCGGCCGGCGACACGCGGCTGTGCGAAGGCGACATCGTCGTGATCTACGGACTGCCCGAGGCGCTCGAGCACGCCGAGGGCGTGCTGCTCGCAGGCTGAGGACATGAAGCGCACCGAGATTCACTTTCCGCCCAAGCATTCTGCGCTGCGCGATGATGTGCACGCCCTGGGCGAGCTCACCGGGGAGATGCTGCGGGAGCAGGGCGGCGCGGATCTGCTGGAGACCGTAGAGGCCGACCGCGTGCTCGCCATCCGCCGGCGCGAGGGCGATGCGACCGCGGCTACGGATCTGCAGGTGCGCGTGCGCGGGCGTGCGCCCAGCCAGGCGCGCGATCTGGTGCGCGCATTCTCGGGCTGGTTCCAGGCGGTGAACCTTGCGGAGAAAGTGCATCGGATCCGCAGGCGGCGCGAGTACTTCCTCGAGCAGAGCGCAAGACCGCAGCCGGGCGGCGTGGACGATGCGCTGCGCACGCTGAGGGCGCGCGGCTGCTCGCTGAACGAGGTGCTCGAGCTCGTAGGGTCGCTGCGCATCGAGCCGGTGTTTGCGGCGCATCCGACGGAGTCCACACGCCGCACGATCCTGCGCCAGCAGCAACGCGTCGCACAGCTGCTGCTCGACCGGCTCGACCCGACGCTCACGCCGCACGAGTCGCGGGCGCTGTGGTCGAACATCCGCACCGAGCTCACCACCCGCTGGCAGACCGAGGACCATCCCCGCGAGAAGCTGACCGTGGCCGACGAGCGCGAGCATGTGCTCTTCTACCTAAGAGAAGTGCTCTACCGCGTCGTGCCGGATTTCTACGAGGAAATCGCCGATGCGATCGGCCGGCAGTACTCGGTCGAGCCCGAGGTGATCGAGCTGCCTGCCATCCTGTCCTTTGGTTCCTGGGTGGGCGGAGATATGGATGGCAACCCGGACGTGCACGGCAAGACCGTGCGCGAGACGCTCGCCCGGCAGCAGCAGGTGCTCCTCAACGCCTATTTCGAGGAGTGCCAGGGCCTTGCCGAGCGGCTGTCGCAGAGCGCGAGCCGCACCAGTGTCTCGGCCGCGCTCTCCAAGCGCATCGAGGAGTACGCATCGCTGCTGCCCGGTGCGCGCGCGATGACCCCGGCGCGGCACGATCGCATGCCTTACCGGGTGTTTCTCGCGCAGATCTCCGCGCGGCTGCGCAATGCCTTCGATGGCCGGGCGAACGGCTACCAGAACACGGCGCAGCTGCGCGCCGATGTGCAGCTCATCGCGGACAGCCTGCGCGCGAATCGCGGCTGGAAGGCGGGCTATTACTCCGTGCAGCGCCTGCTGCGCCGGATCGACACCTTCGGACTGCATCTGGCGGCACTCGATGTGCGCCAGCACGCCAGTGTCCACCACGATGTGCTGCAGCGGGGATTCGACGATGCGCAGTGGCACAGCCGCTCGAGCGCCGAGCGGCACCGCCTGCTGGCCGCGGCCATCGAGCGCGACCTGGGCCCGCGCGGCGAGCTCGACCCGGTCGGCCGGCGCGTGCGCGGCGTGTTCGAGTCGATCGTGCAGTGCCGGCACCGCTACGGCACGGCGGCCATCGGCTACTACATCGTGAGCGGTGCGGACGATACCGACGATGTGCTGGCGGCCCTGCTGCTCGCGCGCTGGGCCGAGGCGTATGACAAGAAGAGCGGCGAGGTGGTGCTGGACATCGCGCCGCACTTCTCCTCGATCGATTCGCTCGAGCGCAGCGGCGACATCATGCGCCGGCTGCTCGATGACCGCGTGTACCGCAAGCACCTCAAGGCCCGGGGCGATCGTCAGTGCGTGGTGGTCGGTCACGCCGAGAGCAACAAGGAAGGGGGACTGTGTGCGGCGCGCCTGGCGGCATTTGACGCCGAGCGCTCACTCGCGCAGGCACTCTCGCAGGCCGGCGAGCGGCACCTGATCTTCCACGCGCGCGGCGGCAGCGTCGCCCTGGGCGGCGGACGGATCGATGCGGCGGTGCGCGGCGCGCCGCCCCAGGCCGTGAACGGCTTTCTGCGTCTCACGCAGCAGGGCGAGGTGGTGAGTCAGAGCTATGGGCTGCGCCCCATCGCGATGCGCACGCTCGAGCGCGCATTCAACGCGCTCAGCCTGTGTACGACTACGCACGGGGAGGCGCCAGCCGACGCCCCGGCGCCGGAGCATGTGGCTGCGGCGACGACGCTTGCGGCGGCGAGCCGCCGCGAATACCGGCGCATCGTGCACGGCGAGCCCGCCTTCTACGAGTTCTTCCGCTGCGTCACACCGATCGACGTCATCGAGCTCATGCAGATCGGCTCGCGCTCCGCCTCCCGCGAAGGTCCGCCCGGCGTCGATGCGCTCAGGCCCATTCCGTGGGTGTTTGCCTGGACCCAGTCGCGTCATCTGCTGCCCGGCTGGCTTGGCGCCGGAGCGGGACTTGCCGCGGCCGTGGCCGAGCACGGCCTCGAGTGCCTGCGGGCGGCCTACGCCCAGTGGTTCTTCCTGCGCAGCCTCATCGATGACGTGGAGGCGATGATGGCGCGCGCGGATATCGAGATCGCGCGGGCCTACAACGCGCTGGCGCCCGTGGCGCTGCAGCGCTATTTCGCGGACATTGCCGCCGAGCATGCGCTCGCCGGCCAGCACGTGATCGCGATCAAAGGCTACGCCAATCTGCTCGACGGCGATCAGACTCTGCAGCGCTCCATCCAGCTGCGCAATCCGTATGTCGATCCCATGAACCTGATGCAGATCGAGCTGCTCACGCGCTGGCGCAGCGGCGGCCGGCAGGATCGCGATCTGTTCGATGCGCTGGTCGCGAGCATCAGCGGCATCGCCCAGGGGCTGCAAAGCAGTGGCTGAGCGGGTCACGGTGCGTGCCGCGAGCCGCGCCGAGGCGCCACTCGTGCTCGAGTTCATCCGCGAGCTCGCTGTGTACGAGCATCTGGAGCACGCCGTCACCGCCACAGTCGCCGACCTCGAGCGCACGCTCTTCGGTGCCGCACCCGCCGCCTTCGTGCTGTTCGCATGCATCGGGGACGTGCCGGTGGGATTTGCGGTCTATTTCTTCAACTATTCGACCTTTCTCGCGCGCCCCGGGCTGTATCTCGAGGATCTGTATGTGCAGCCGGCCGCACGGGGCCGCGGCGTCGGCCGGGCGCTGCTCGTACATCTCGCGCGGATCGCCGTGGAGAAGGGCTGCGGACGCTTCGAATGGGCGGTGCTCGACTGGAACAGCCCCGCGATCGGCTTTTACCGCTCACTCGGTGCGGAGCCCGCCGATGACTGGACTATCTATCGATTGACCGGGGCGTCGCTCGGCAATCTCGCCGCGGAACGCGGCGCTTCAGATACCTGACTGCCAGGTGCTGGGCACGCCTGCCGCGTCGATCGCAATCTCGATCGTGAGACACGCATCGCGGGCTTCGGGCTGGGCGCGCAGGCTGCGCGCGATCGAATTGAGGAAGGTGCACATGAGCGGCAGGTTCGGATGCCTGGAATGCAGCTCGCCTTCCACGCGGTCGATGAGCTCGACGACATCCTGCTGATCGCAACTCGGGAAGGTCATCCCAAGCACGGCCTGCTGAACGGCCACCAGGGCCTGGTGTATAGCCTCGGCCTGCTCCCCATTCATGCAATGCACTTTGAACCCGATCCGGCGAGCGTGCAACGGGCAAAAAAATAGCGGGCTGGTCGCACCACAGCCCGCCAAACGGGGGGTCTTCGGTTGAACTCCGCGTCGCGCGCCCGTGGCGCCCGACGCGTTGCAATCCTTGCGAGAACTACTCAAAGAACCGCCGGGAAAGCTAGAAGGAGCAAGCCTTATGCCAGAACTACGGCGTCGCGCGCGGCGCCTGCTTCGCGCCGCCATCGCTCAACGAGCGCAACGGCTGTGAGTCCTTGAGCCACGGTGGAAAAACAACGCGCCGTCGCGCCGGCGCGGGGGCGAGAATTTCGCTGTATCAGGTGAAGTACAGCGGGCCTCGCTGGCGGCGGAATTCAGCCCAGGCACCGCCATGGTGCGATTGCACACTGTAAGAACTACAATCTTTGTAAATCTTACCGTGAGTTCACGATGGCCCACGCGCTCATTGTTGATGACGATCCGGATATGGTGGCCTGGCTTGCCGAAGTGGCGAGCCTCGAGGGCTTCAGCGTGGCGCAGGCGAACAGCGTGCGCGATGCGCGCCAGCAGCTGCTGGGCCGCAGACCCGATGTGCTGCTCACCGACCTGCGGCTCCCCGATGGCGAGGGCATCGACCTCGTGCGCGATCTCGAGGAGCCCGAGTCGACCGAGGTCATCGTCGTGACGGGACACGCGAGTCTCGACAGCGCCGTGGCGGCACTGCGGGCTGGTGCGAGCGATTACCTGGTGAAACCCGCCGACCTCGAGCGGGTGCAGGCCGTGCTACGGCACGCGAAGAAGACCTCGGAGCTGCATCAGCGCATCGGTGAGCTGCGCGTCGAGCTGCGCCGGCTGGGCCGCTTCGGCCGCATTCTCGGCGGCTCGGCGCAGATGCAGGTGCTCTACGATCAGCTGAACCGCGTCGCGCCGACCTCGGCGACCGTGCTCCTGATCGGGGAGAGCGGCACCGGCAAGGAGCTCGCGGCGCAGACGCTGCACGAGCTGAGCCGGCGTCGTGCGGCACCGTTCCTGCCTCTCAACTGCGGCGCCGTCTCACCCCAGCTCATTGAGAGCGAGCTGTTCGGCCACGAGCGTGGCAGCTTCACTGGCGCGGATCGCCTGCACAAGGGTCACTTCGAGCGCGCGAGCGGCGGCACGATCTTCCTCGATGAGATCACCGAAATGCCGCTGGAGCTGCAGGTGAAACTGCTGCGTGTGCTCGAGACCGGGACTTTCATGCGCGTCGGCGGCACGCAGCAGCTGAGGAGCGACGTGCGGGTGATCGCCGCGACCAACCGCGATCCGGACCGGGCGGTGGCCGAAGCGCGCCTGCGCGTGGATCTGTACCACCGCCTGAACGTATTCCCGATCCGCCTGCCGCCGCTGCGCGAGCGGGGCAGCGATATCGAGCAGCTGGCGCAGTACTTTCTCGATGAGCTCAATCGCGCCGAGAACGCCGCCAAAACCTTCGCGCCCGGTGCGCTCGCCCGGCTCGCGCGCCGCAGCTGGCCGGGCAATGTGCGCGAGTTGCGCAACTACATCCAGCGCGAGCACATCATGGCCGATGAGCAGATCGACTGTGCGGAACTGACGCCCGCGCCGCCTGCCGAGCCGGATGAGCCTGCCAGCCTCACGATTGCCGTCGGCACGCCGTTGCAGGAGGTGGAGCGGCGCGTGACGCTGGCGACGCTCGCCTCATGCGGGAACGTCAAGCGCCGCGCCGCCGCCATGCTGGGCGTGAGCCTGAAGACGCTCTACAACCGGCTCGAGCAGTATGGCAAGACGCCGGGCGAGCGCCGCTAGGCCTCGGGCTTCTTACCCCGGCGCATCCAGCGCATGAGCGCCGCCATCAGCAGCCACCGTGCCTGCGATCCCGACAGGACCTGCAGCGCGACCTTCCCCGCGGTGAGGAGCCAGGATCGGGTGCGCGACTGCCGCCACTGCGAGAGCGTCGCGTTGAGCGTGACGCGCTGCAGTTGAGCTTCGAGCTCCAGCAGCGTCGCGCGGCGCTCCAGCGCTTCGGCCCGCGCGCGGCTCACGCGCGCCTCATGAGACTTCGTCCTCGCCGAGAGCGCTGCGATCCATCGCCAGCTGGGAGATGACCCGCGAGAGCAGGCGCCGGCGGTGGCGGTGGCTCCGCCAGCTCAGGTAGCAGGCGAGGGCGGCCAGCGCGAATGCCACCCCGAGTGCTGCCAGCACCAGGCTGCGCACATCAGCGGGCAGGGCGAACGCAAGGCTGAGAATCAGCGACAGACCGGCGAGCCAGGCAAACACCGCGCACGCGAACATCAGACGCATGTTGCGTCCGATGACGAGCTTCTCCTGCTCGATCTCCACGGCGAGCAGCTCGAGGCGCGTCTGAGCCATGGCGAGCAGCTGCTTCAGCAGCGACTTGCCGTGATCGATGATGGGTTCGGCGGGATTCATTCGCCGCGGCGTGTGAGCAACGCGCCGATCAGCAGGCCAAGGCCAGCGGCGATCGCGATGGCGGTCCAGGGATTTTGCTGCACCCAGCCCTGTGCGGCGCTCGCGGCGCGCTTGCCGGCACGCTGGGCTCCGAGCTGCAGATCGGCGAGCCGTGCCTTGGCGCTGTCGAGGCTGTCGTGCACCCGATCGCGCAGCGTACCCAGCGTCGCATCGCCATCGTCGGCCAGGGCGCGAAGCAGTGCCTCGGCTTCCTGCACCACATGGCTCAGTTCCTCGGCCAGCTCTTCGCTGGCAGCGCTCATCGTTTCAGCCATAACGGATCCCTCCTAATGTCCTTCGAATGCGACCAGCGAGTGTACCTTGATACCGAGCCCGGCCAGGCGCCGGGCGCCGCCGAGATCGGGAAGATCCACGATAAAGCTCGCACCCAGGATCTCCCCGCCCAGCGAGCGCAGCAATCTGACCGCGGCCTCGGCCGTGCCACCGGTGGCGATCAGGTCGTCCACGAGCACGATGTGCTCTCCCGCTCGTAACGCATCGGCGTGGATTTCCATCTGATCGACGCCGTATTCCAAGGAATAGGCGACGCTCACCGTGCGGTGGGGAAGCTTGCCCTTCTTGCGGATCGGCACGAAGCCCGCACCCAGATCGCGCGCCAGCGCGCCCGCCAGGATGAAACCCCGCGCCTCGATGCCGGCGACGTAATCCACACGCATGCCTTGCCAGGGTTTGGCGAGCGCATCGAGCGCGCGCCGGTAGGCCGCGGCGTTGCCGAGGAGCGTGGTGATGTCGCGGAACTGGATGCCGGCGCGCGGATAGTCCGGGATGGTGCGGATGTAGCGCTTCAGATCGTCTGCGGTGTCGAGTTGCATGGTTCGCCTTCAGACCGAGCGCTTCAGCAGATGGCGCATTCTGGGCGGCTCGGCGCCGCGATGAAAGGCGAACGCGCGCTCCTCGATCTGCCGGTCGGAGATCGTCTGACGGTGATGATGACGCAGACGCTCGACCCAGGTCGGGTTCTGGAAGCGCTCGACCCACACCTCGGGCTGTGCCACATCCTGCAGCAGGGTCCAGCGCCGCGCGCCGTCACGCCGGCGGATCCTGCGCAGCTGGTGCATCACTGCGAGGAAGGCTTCCTGGTCGGCGGCGGCGATGCGGTACTCGATGCTGACGACGACCGGACCACTTTCAGGCTCGACCTCGAACTGCGAAGTCGGCTCCGCCTGTGCCTTGTGGGGATCGAGGTTGAGGCTGCCGGGCTCGGGCAGATGGATGACAAAGCCGACGAGCACTGAGGCCAGCATGGCGCCGCCGGCAATGAGCAGGCTCGAGGAGATGCTGAGCCGGTCCGCCAGGATGCCCCACAGCGAGCTGCCGAGCGCAAGGCCGCCGAACGTCGCCATTTGATACGCCGCGAGCGCCCGGCCGACGACCCAGCGGGCGGTGCAGGTCTGGATCGTGATGTTGAATGTGGAGAGCGTCAGCACCCAGGAAGCACCGCCTGCCACGAATATGCCGGCGGTCATCGCAAGCGAGTGACTCAATGCTGCAACGATGGCCGTGATGCCGAACACGACGCTCGCCACGCGCACGATCAGTTCGCCGGAAAAGCGCATGCGCACCGACACGCTCAGCAGACCCCCGACCACCGCGCCCGCCCCGAAGGCGCCGAACAGCAGGCCGTAGGTGCGCGCGCCGCCGCGAATCAGGTCGCGCGCGATCACCGGCATCAGCGCCCAGATCGCACTCCCGAGCAGTCCGAAGAGGAAAGCGCGCATCAGCACGCTGCGCGCGGGCGGGGCGATGCGCACATAGCGCACGCCGGTGCGCATCGCATCGAGGATGCTCTCCGGTGGCAGGTGCGAGGGAGTCTGGCTGCGCCGCCACGCGAGCAGCACGATGATGAGGCCGATATAGGACAGGGCATTGACGATGAACGCCACCTGCGCGCCCGCGGTGGCGACGATCACCCCGCCGATCGCCGGCCCGAGCGTGCGTGCGATGTTGAAGGCGAGGATGTTGAGCGCGATCGCTGCCGAGAGCTGCGCCCGCGGCACCTGCTCGCCGACGGAGGACTGCCACGCAGGTCCGTATAGGGCGGTGCCGCAGCCGATCAGGAACGTCATCGCAAGCAGCGACCACGGCGTCACCAGGTGCAGATGTGTGACCACCGCCAGCGCCGCCGACACCGCCAGCATCAGCACTTGCGCGATCAGCATGATCCGGCGCCGGTCCCAGACATCGGCGATCGCGCCGCCGCTCAGGGCAAGCAGCATCACCGGCAGCGAGGTGAAGGTCTGCACCAGCGCGACCATGTCCGGTCCCGGTGCCAGCGCGGTCATGAGCCAGGAGGCACCCACGACCTGGATCAGGCCGCCGAAGTTTGAGATCAGGCTCGCTGTCCAGATCGACAGGAAGATGCGGTTCTTGAATGGTGCGAGCGTCGCGGCCCGCCAGGAGGCGGGCGTTGCTGTGGTGGCCGGTGCGGAAGGAGACCCAGACATCGAGCTTCATGATACCGGGATGACGCGCTGCGGTAGCGCATTCGGCTTTAGACTATAGGCCCATGAATCACACTCAACTCGGCCGCTCAGAGCTGCGCGTCGGCCGGCTCGCCCTGGGCGGAAATGTCTTCGGCTGGACCGCGGATGAGCGCACCTCGTTCGCCGTGCTGGATGCCTTCGTCGCTGCCGGCATGAATCTCATTGACACCGCGGACGCGTATTCGCGCTGGATTCCCGGACATCGCGGCGGGGAGTCCGAGACCATCATCGGCAACTGGCTCGCCAGCCGTGGCAATCGGGCCAGGCTCGTCATCGCGACCAAGGTCGGCGTCGAGATGGGACCGGGTGAGCAGGGACTGTCGCGGCAGTACATCCTGCGCGCCGTCGAGCGCTCGCTGCAGCGGCTGCGCACCGACTACATCGACCTCTACCAATCCCACCGCGACGATGAGCAGACGCCGCAGGAGGAGACTCTGGAGGCGTACGCGCAGCTCATCCGCGAGGGCAAGGTGCGTGTCATCGGTGCGTCGAACTTCACCGCCGCCCGCCTGGGCGCGGCGCTCGCCTTAAGCCGGGAGAAGTCACTGCCGCGCTACGAATCGCTGCAGCCGTGGTACAACCTCTACGATCGCTCGGCCTTCGAGAGCGAGCTGGCAGAGTTCTGCCGCCGTGAGCAGCTCGGCGTCATCAGCTACTTCTCGCTCGCGAGCGGATTCCTAAGCGGCAAGTACCGCACCCAGCAGGATCTGGACGGTCGGCCGCGCGCCTATCGCGTCAAGGACATGATGACCGAGCGCGGCATGCGGATTCTCGCGGCGCTCGATGCCGCATCGCGCGAGCTCAATGCGACGCCGGCACGGGTGTCGCTCGCGTGGCTCATCGCGCGCGGTGTGACCGCACCGATCGCCAGCGCCACGAGCGTCGCGCAGCTCAACGACCTGGTCGCCGGCGTGCAGCTCGTGCTGCCCGCGGAGCTCGTGCGCAAACTCGATGCCGCCTCAGGAGTGCCGTGAGGCGAGGAGCTCGAGCTCGGGCGGCCAGGGGCCAACATCGATCTCGGCATTGATGCAAGTGGGACGACGGCTGGCGAAGGCTTCGCGGATCGCCGCGCCGAGCTCGGCCGCGGTGGTAACGCGAATTCCGGCGCAGCCAAAGGCTTTGGCGACTTCCTCGTAGCGCGCAGCAGCGAGGCGCGTGCCGCGCACCGGATTGCCGATCATCTCCTGGAAGTGCTGCGAGGCACCCCAGCTGCGATTGTTGAGTACCACGACGACGATCGGCAGATTGTGGCGTGCCAGCGTGTCGAACTCCGCGATGGTGAAGCCGATGGCGCCATCGCCCGCGAGGCACAGCACCGGCCGCTCCGGACGTGCGCGCTGCGCACCGATCGCAAGCCCCAGGCCAAAGCCGACCGCGCCGAGAAATCCGTGCGTGATATAGCTGCCAGGCTCGTTCTGGCGGATGGTCTCGTTCATCCAGTGATAGGCCTCAGCGCCATCGCCGATCACGGTCGCGCCCGCGGGCAGGTTGTCGGCAATCGCGGCGACGGCGTGATACGGATGCATGCGAGTGCCGTCGCTCTTGGCCGCCGCGGCATCGGCCGCTGCGCGGTTGCGCTCGGCGCGCGCCTTGCGCATCGCCGCGATGCTCTCGTGCCAGGCTTCGCGCTGCGGCCAGCGCTGAGTCGACAGGCGTGCCGTAAGCGCCCGCAGCGTCGCGCGCGGATCGGCCACGATCGGCAGCGTCACCTCGCGCACCTTGCCGATCTCGCGCGCATCCGACTCGACATGGATGATCTTCGCCGCGCGCGGGACGAGCTTGTCGCTTGCGCCCAGGGTGAAGAGCCCGAAGCGGGTGCCCAGCGCCAGCACGACATCGGGCCGCTGACCGGGAGCTGAGAGGTCCGCGAGCTTGTGTGTGGTGCCGCCGTAGAGCGGGTGATCGCTGGGTATCAGGCCGTGCGCCTGGAAATCCGAGAACACCGGAATGCCGGTGGCCTCGACAAACTCCTTGAGCTCGGCGCCGCAGTCGGATTGCCAGGCACCGACGCCGGCCAGCACGATCGGGCGCGCTGCCTGCGCCAGCAATGCCAGCGCCGCCTCGACCGCGTTCGGCTGCGGCGCGGCGCGCATCTCGAGCTGCACGTGCTCGGGCAGGCTGACAGTGCTCTCCTCGAGGCCCGCAGTGAGCACATCCATCGGCATATCGAGCAGCACCGGCCCCGTCGGGGCGGAAGTTGCGATGCGGATGGCGTGCGCCACCAGGCGCGGGATCTGCTCGGCCACCGTGATCTGGTGCGCCCACTTGGTGATCGGCCGCGCGATTGCGACCTGATCGATTCCGGCCTGCAGGGTATTGGTCTCCGCATCGCGCAGGGCGGCCGCGCCGCTGACATAAAGTACCGGCGTGCGATCGAGGTGCGCGTTCGCGATCGAGGTGATGCAGTTGGTAAAGCCCGGGCCCGCGGTCACCAGCGCAACCCCGAGTCCGCGCGAGGCGCGCGCGTAGCCCTCGGCTGCGTGCCCGGCTGCGGCTTCGTGGCGAGTGTCAAGTATCGCGATGCCGTGCGCGGCGCACGACTGAAACAGGGTCTCGAGGTGGGCGCCGTGCAGCCCGAAAGCCTGCTTGACGCCGGCTCGCGCCAGCGTGCGCACCACGAGCTCGCCACCGTTGACCATCGCCATTTTTGGCATGCTACATTTGCGGCAGTTAGAAAGGAACGCTGAGCACCCGTATGGCACTGTCCAATATCGAAATCGCACAAAAGGCAAAGATGAAGCCGATCCTCGGCATCGCGAAGGATCGGCTGGGAATCCCGGAGGAGGAGCTCTCTCCGTACGGGCGCTACAAGGCGAAGATTTCCTTAAGTTACATCGACACGCTGAAGAGCCGCCCGAACGGCAAACTCATTCTCGTGACGGCGATCTCGCCCACGCCCGCGGGCGAGGGCAAGACGACGACGACGGTCGGCCTCGGCGATGCGCTCAATCGCATCGGCAAGCGCGCCATCATCTGCCTGCGCGAGCCGGCACTGGGACCGGTGTTCGGCGTGAAGGGCGGTGCCGCCGGCGGCGGCTATTCGCAGGTCGTTCCCATGGAGGACATCAACCTGCACTTCACGGGTGACTTCGCCGCAATCGCCGCGGCCAACAACCTCCTCGCCGCGCTCATCGACAATCACATCCATCACGGCAATCAGCTTGGGTTCGACGTGCGTCGCATTGCCTGGCGGCGCGTCGTGGACATGAATGACCGTGCGCTGCGCGACATTGTCGTTGCACTGGGCGGCACGGCGAACGGCTATCCGCGGCAGGACGGCTTCGACATCGTCGTCGCCTCCGAGGTGATGGCGATCTTCTGTCTCGCGACCAGCGTCAAGGATCTGAAGGAGCGACTCGGCAAGATCGTCGTCGGCTACAGCGCCGATCAGAAGCCCATTCTCGCGCGTGACATCAAGGCCCACGGCGCCATGACCGCGCTGCTGCGCGATGCGCTCGCGCCGAACCTGGTGCAGACGCTGGAGAACAACCCGGCATTCATCCACGGCGGACCGTTCGCGAACATCGCTCACGGCTGCAATTCGGTGATGGCGACGCAGACGGCACTGAAGCTCGCCGATTACGTGGTCACGGAGGCGGGCTTCGGCGCGGACCTCGGGGCGGAGAAGTTCGTCGACATCAAGTGCCGCAAGGCCGGCCTGAAGCCGTCCGCCTCCGTGATCGTCGCCACCGTGCGCGCGCTCAAGTATCACGGCGGCGTCGAGGTCGCGGACGTGGGCAAGGAGAATCTGGCGGCGCTCGAGAAAGGCGTCGTCAATCTCGAGCGTCACATCGATAACGTGCGCGATAAGTTCGGGCTGCCATGCCTGGTCGCGATCAATCATCGGGCCGAGGACACCGACGCGGAGGTGCGCCTGCTCATGGAGCGCGCCGGACATCATGGCGCGAAAGTCATCCTCGGGAAGCATTTCGCCGAAGGCGGCGCCGGCGCAGTCGACATCGCACAGGAAGTGGTGCGGCTGTGCGAACAGCCGAATTACTTCAAGTTCGTGTACGACGAGAAAGAGACGCTGTGGCAGAAGATGAAGGACATCGCCACCAAGATTTACGGCGCTTCCGACATTACGGCGGATTCCAAGATCCGCAACCAGATCAAACAGCTGCAGGACGCCGGCTACGGCCACTACCCGGTGTGCGTGGCGAAGACGCAGTACTCGTTCTCGACGGACCCGAAACTGCGCGGCGCGCCGAGCGGCCACGTGGTCAATATCCGCGAAGTGCGGTTGGCCGCGGGTGCGGAGTTCGTCGTCATGATCTGCGGCGATGTGATGACGATGCCGGGACTGCCGAAGGTGCCGGCGGCCAACAGCATCGACGTCGACGACAGCGGCAAGATCGTCGGGCTGTTCTAGTCGCTAGAACGGCTTGACGACGGCGAGGATTACGATCGCGATCAGCAGCACGCTGGGCACCTCATTGAAGAGGCGGTACCAGCGCTGGGAGTGCCGGGCCTTTCCTGTGGCGAGCGCCCGCATCAGGGCGTAGCACCAGATGTGGTAGCCGATGAGGGCGGCCACGAGAATGAGCTTCACGCGCAGCCAGCCGAACTGCAGGTATTCGGGCGCCAGCACGATGAGCGACGCTCCGAAGATCGCCGCCAGCGCAGCGCCGATGGTCATGATCGCGAACAGCCGCCGCTGCATCACGCGCAGCTGGGCGGCGTGCGCGGGGTCGGCCGCCGCGGCGTCGTAGACGAACAGGCGCGGCAGGTAGAACAATCCCGCGAACCAGGTGACGACAAACACGACGTGAAAGGCTTTGAGCCAGATCATGGCGCTCGAGTATACGCACGAGGAGACCACATGATGCACAACGGGCGACGCGGCTTCATGAGTCGGGCGGGCACGCTACTGGCGGGCTTGCCGTTGGTGCTGGCGGCTGCCGCGGCAGCGGGCAAGACCACAGCCAAACGCAAGCCCGTGCCCACCAGCGCGGATGAGCGGCTCGAAGCGATGGAAAAGCAGATGCAGCAGATGGCGAGCGAGCTCGGCACGCTCAAGGACGTGAACGCCATCCGGCGCGTGCAGTTCGCGTACGGCTACTACATGGATAAGCAGCTCTACGATGAGGTCGCGGACCTCTTTGCGGACGACGGCGAAGTGCACTTCGGCGGCGGCATCTATCGCGGCAAGGCGGGGGTGCGGCGCCTCTACACCGGTGTGTTCCGCCAGGCGTTCGCGGCGGGAGCCAATGGGCCGGTGTACGGCCTGCTGCTCGATCATCTGCAGCTGCAGGAGATCATCGATGTCGCGCCGGATCGGCGCACCGCCCGGGCGCGCTCACGCTGCTTCATGCAGGCGGGGTCCCATGAATCGAAGCAGGACGCCAATCCCGCATTGCCGCGCCAGTGGTGGGAGGGCGGCATTTACGAGAACACCTACGCCAAGGCCGATGACGGCATCTGGCGCATCAGAGTGCTGAACTACCGCGTCGTGTATCAGGGGCAGTACGAGGACGGCTGGGCGCACTGGAAGGCGGCGGCAGCCGCGGGGCCACGGGCCGTGTTCCCCGAGAATCCGCAGGGCCCCGATGAGCTCGAGACGCCGCTCGAGGGCTGGCCCGGCACAGCTGTCGTGCCGTTTCACTACGCACATCCCGTGACAGGAAAGAACTGGGCCCCATCCGCGCCGCCGGGGTAGAGTGCGCGGATACGCGTTCGGTGGAGATTTGACAATGTTGCGCTCGAGCTATGCCGATCTGAAGCTGTTCATCGCCGGTGAGTGGGTGTCGGGCGAAGGCCGCGAGACCGAGAAGGTGATCAATCCGGCCACGGAAGAGGTGCTGGGCGAGCTGCCGCACGCGACGAGTGCCGATCTGGACCGCGCGCTCGAGGCCGCGCACCGCACCTTCCCCGCCTGGCGCGCCATGCCCCCGCACGAGCGCGGCCGCATTCTGCGGCGCGCCGCTGAGCTGCTGCGCGAGCGTTCCGAGCACATCGCGCGCATCGCGACTCAGGAGGAGGGCAAGACCCTCGCCGAGGCGCGCTGGGAAGTGTCGATGTCCGCCGAGATCTTCGAGTGGTACGCGGAGGAAGGTCGCCGCGCGTACGGCCGCGTGCTGCCACAGCGCGCCTCCGGCGTGCGCATGACGGTGTTGAAGGAGCCGGTGGGTCCGGTCGCGGGCTTCGCGCCGTGGAATTTTCCGATCGGCAATCCCGCGCGCAAGATCGGCGCCCCCCTCGGTGCCGGCTGCACCTGCATCCTCAAGCCCGCCGAGGAGACGCCGGGCTCAGCGCTCGAAGTCGCGCGCGCACTGGATGATGCCGGGTTGCCGAAGGGTGTGCTTTCGGTCGTATTCGGCGTCCCCTCCAAGGTGTCGACGCACCTTCTGTCCTCGCCCGTCATCCGCGGCGTGCACTTCACCGGCTCGATTCCCGTCGGCAAGCAGCTGATGAAGCTCGCCGCCGACCGGATGATGCGCACGACCATGGAGCTGGGCGGGCATGCGCCGGTGCTGGTGTTCGAGGATGTCGATCTGAACCAGGTGCTGGATCTGGCGATCGGCTCCAAGTACCGCAACGCCGGCCAGGTTTGCATCTCCCCGACGCGCTTCTTCGTGCACGAATCGATCTATTCACGCTTCGCGGAAGGCTTCGCTGAGCGCGCCAAGGCACTGCGGGTCGGCGATGGTCTTGCCGAGGGCATGCAGATGGGACCGCTCGCGCATCCACGGCGCCTGAAGGCGATGGAGACGCTGCTGGCCGATGCGCGCCAGCATGGCGCGCGCTTCCTCACCGGCGGCTCGCCAATCAAGGGCAAGGGCTATTTTTGGGAGCCCACCGTGCTCTCGGACATTCCCGCGAACGCGCGCATGATGAACGAGGAGCCGTTCGGGCCGATCGCCCTCATCAATCCGTTCGCGAAGTTCGATGACGTGATCCGCGAGGCGAACCGTCTGCCTTATGGACTTGCGGCCTACGCGTTCACACGCTCCTCGCGCACCGTGAATCTCCTCGGCGAGCAGCTCGAGGCGGGCATGATCGGCATCAACAGCTTCCAGATCTCGGTGCCGGAGTCCCCGTTCGGCGGCATCAAGGAGAGCGGCCATGGCTCGGAAGAAGGCATCGAAGGCCTCGACTCCTGCCTGGTGACGAAGTTCGTGACGGAGTCCTAGCCCCAGACTCTGCGCGCCACGCGCACGACCAGCTCGAGCTTGTGCCACTGATCATCGTGGGAGAGCTTGTTGCCGGTCTCGTGACTGGAGAAGCCGCACTGCGGTGACAGGCAGAGGTTCTCGAGCGGCGCAAAGCGCGCGGCCGCCTCGATGCGCCGGACGAGATCGTCCTCGCTCTCCATTGTGCCGACCTTGGTCGTTACCAGTCCGAGCGCGACCTGCTTGTTGCGCGGCAGGAGGCGCAGGGGCTCGAAACCGCCGGAGCGCTGGGTATCGAACTCCATGAAGAAGGCGTCGAGATCGCAGTCGAACATGGTCTGCGCGATCGCCTCGTAACCGCCTTCGGTCGCCCAGGCGCTGCGGAAGTTGCCGTGGCAGGTGTGCATGCTCACCGTGAGCCCCGGCGGACGCCCGGCGAGCGCGGCGTTGATCGTCTCCACGTAGCGGCGGGGCAGAAGGTCCGGGTCATCGCCATTCCTGCGGCAGCTGTCGCGGAAGTTCTCATCCACGAGGTAAGCGAACGCCACGTCGTCGAGCTGCAGGTAGGTGCAGCCGGCGGCGGCGAAGGCGGCGATAGCCTTGCGATACGCGGTCGCCACGTCCTGCCAGAATTCCTCGAGGTCGGGATAGACCTCGCGCGAGATCGAGGCCCGTCCGCCCCGAAGATGCAGCATCGAGGGCGAGGGGATGGTGAATTTGGCGGTACCGCGCGTGTTTTCTTTCAGAAACGCGAAGTCCTCGAGCATGATCGGGCGCGCATAGCGCACTTTGCCCGTCACGGTGGCGATCGGCGGCTGATCCGAAGTGCCCCCGAACTTAGGTCCGGGGTTCTCCCGCAGCGTGACCCCTTCGAGCTGGCGCAGGAAGTCGAGGTGCCACCATTCGCGGCGGAACTCCCCGTCGGTAATGGCCTGAAGCCCGATCGACTCCTGGCGCGCGATCACCGCGCGGATCGCCTCGTCCTCGAGCTGCTTGAGCGCGGCGGAGGAGATCTCGCCGCGCCGGGCCTGGCCGCGGGCCTTCATCAGCGCCTCCGGCCGCAGGAGGCTGCCGACCTGATCGGCGTGAAACGGGGGTGACATGACAAGCGATTATGCCAGAGCGGTGCTTGCCGCAAGCTTCCGGCACGTCCTATCCTCAAGCCCATGCCAGCCAGTGAATTCTCCGGCCGCACGGCCGTCGTGATCGGCGCTACGGCCGGAATCGGTCTCGCCACGGCGCAAGCATTTGCCGCTGCCGGTGCGCGAGTGGCCTTTGCCGGCCTCGGCGCGGCCGAGGGCAAGCGCATCGAGCGCGAGCTCATCGCCCAGGGGGCCGAGGCACTCTTCATCGAGGCGGATGTCAGGCGCGAGGGTGATGTCCGCGCCGTGATCGAGGGAGCCAGCCGGCGCTTCGGCCGCATCCACGCGGCGGTCAACAATGCGGGCACCGA
Source organism: Steroidobacteraceae bacterium (assembly GCA_035517435.1). Taxonomy (GTDB): domain Bacteria; phylum Pseudomonadota; class Gammaproteobacteria; order Steroidobacterales; family Steroidobacteraceae; genus JASHUC01. The sequence goes on from DATIYV010000061.1 coordinate 62,965, forward strand.
AGGCGGATTCGGTCCGGTGCAGAACACCACAGATTCCGACTTCGATCTGCTCATCGGGGTCAACCTGCGCGGCATCTGGCACGGTTTGAAGCACGAGATTGCGCATATGCTCGCGCACGGCGGCGGCGCGATCGTCAATACCGCATCGAGCGCGGGGTTGACCGGTATCGCGAATGTGGCGCTCTACACCGCGAGCAAGCACGCCGTGGTGGGTCTCACCAAGGCGACTGCGCTCGAGCTTGCGGCATCGAACATCCGCGTGAATGCCGTGGCGCCGGGGCCGGTCGAGACCGGACTGCTGCACCGGATGGTCGACGGACACATTCCGATCTCGGCGATCGCCGCGACCGTGCCCATGAACCGCATCGCGCAGCCGCAGGAGATCGCAGGCGCGATCGTGTGGCTGTGCTCGGATGCAGCGTCCTATGTCACCGGCCACACGATGGCAATCGATGGCGGACTCACGGCGGCTTAAGGCCGCGACCCCAGGGGAACGATATGGCAGATCTCAACGAGAACACGATTACTCAGGCCGTCATCGAGCGCATGTCGGAGTGCAAGGACCCGCGCTTCAAGCAGGTCATGACTTCGCTCATCACGCATCTGCACGATTTCATCCGCGACGTGAAGCTGACCGAAGAGGAGTGGATCCAGGGGATCCAGTTCCTGACTGCCGTGGGCAAGGCGGTCACCGACAAGCGCCAGGAGTTCATCCTGCTATCGGACACTCTCGGCGCCTCGATCCTCACCATCTCGCTCAATCACCGCAGCGATCGCGGCTCGGTGGAATCGACGGTACTGGGACCTTATTACTGGGAAGGCGCGCCGGAATGTCCGCCCGGCGCCAATCTCGCCGAGGGTGTCGTCGGGGAGCCGGCCTTCTACAGCGGCCGCGTGGTCGATGTGGACAATCGCCCCATTGCCGGCGCACTGCTCGATATCTGGTCGGGCGATGGCGAGGGCAACTACGACATGCAGCTCTCCGGCGATACCGAGATGCGCGCGCGCGGCAAGATCCGCACCGACGCGGAGGGCCGCTACCGCTTCCGTTCCATCCGGCCCTCGTTCTATCCGGTGCCGGTCGACGGTCCGGTCGGAGCCATGCTGCGGGCCATGGGGCGGCATCCGTACCGGCCCGGGCACATCCACATGATCGTCTCGGCGCCGGGATATGAATCCGTCACGACGCACCTCTTCGTCGCCGACAGTCCGTATCTGCATTCGGACGCCGTGTTCGGCATGAAGGAATCGCTGATCGTGCCGTTCAAGCGGCACGAGCCGGGCCGGGCGCCGAGCGGGGAGCGCCTCGATCAGCCGTTCTACACGGCCGAGTACGACTTCCGGCTTCGCAAGGCGGCTTGAGCCTCGTGGCGCCAGGCGCCGCCGCCGACCTCGCACCGCGCGAGGTGCTCGCGCTGTACCGTCCGCACGCCGGCACGGTCGCATCCTTTCTGGCGGCGCGCGTCGAGGTGACGCCCGACAAACCCGTGCTGCTCGTCGGGGGTCGTACATGGACCTACCGCGAACTGGAGGAGGGGAGCGTGCGGCTGGCGCACATGCTGGCGCGTCGCGGAATCGAGCATGGCGACCGCATCGTGCTCGTGGCCGTGAACACGGATCTGTCTGTGGTGCTGTTCCTCGCGGCGGCGAGGCTCGGCGCGATCTTCGTGCCGCTCAATCCGGCGTCCACCCACGCCGAGCTCAGCTATCTCTTGCGCCACACGCGCCCGGCGCTGATCGTGGCCCAGGCCGAGGAGCTGGCCCGTGTCACGGATATTGCGCGCGAGCTCGAGCGCGCACCGGCGCTGCTGCCACTCGCGGAACTGGACGCGGGCGAAGGCGGAGCGCGCGCGGTCATCGCCGGCATGAAGGCGGTTGATCCGGCGGATGCGCCGCTGCCCTCCGTCAGCGCCGAGGATCCACTGGTCGTCATCTACACCTCCGGCACGACCGGGTTTCCCAAGGGCGTGGTCCACACCCAGCGCACGTACCTCCTGGCCGCCGAAGGTTTCGTCGAGCGGCTGCACTTGCAGCCCTCGGACCGGTTGCTGACGGTGCTGCCGTTCTATCACATCAACGCGCTCTTCTATTCGCTGGGCGGCGCGATCGCGGCCGGCGGTGCGCTCGTGACCGCGCCGCGCTTCAGCGCGACCACCTTCTGGAACCTGGCCGCCGACAGTGGCGCCACCGAATTCAACATCCTGGCCGCGGTCGGCAACATCCTCATGAATCGCGACCGCAGCGAGTACAACGCCGCGCACCGCGTGCGCAAGATATACGGCGGCCCGATCAGCGAGCGGATGTACCAGGTGTTTCGCGAGGAGTTTCACATCCCGACCCTCATCGAGGGCTACGGCATGTCCGAGATTCCCGGCGCGTGCTGCACGCCCTTTGCAGGTCTGCACAAGCCGGGCAGCATCGGCCTGCCGGCGCGCCATCCGCTCTACCAGGAGGACTTTGCGCAGATGCGCATCGTCGATGACGAGGGCCGCGATGTGCCCACGGGCGCAACCGGCGAGCTCCTGGTGCGCACGCCGATGATGTTCAAGGAATACCTGGATGATCCTGTGCAGACCGCTGCCGCCTTCCGCGACGGCTGGTTCCTCACCGGCGATCTCGCCCGGCGCGATGAGGATGGCTATCTCTACTTCGTCGCGCGCAAGAAGGACATCATCCGGCGGCGCGGCGAGAACATCGCCGGTGCCGAGCTCGACCGCGTGATCTCCGATCACCCCGAGCTGCTCGAGGCGGCGGCGATCGGCGTGCCCTCGGAGCTCGGCGAAGAGGAGATCCTCATCGTCGTCGTGCCGCGGCCGCAGGCCAATCCCCGCGCCGAGGACATCATTGCCTGGTGCCGCGAGCGTCTCGCGCCGATGAAAGTGCCGCGCTTTGTGGCGTTCGCGGAGTCGTTGCCGCATACGCCCTCGCACCGGGTGGCCAAACATCGACTCAAGGCCGACACCGCGTTGCTCAAGCGAATGATCGACACGCAGCGCGCGCCTTGAGTCCGCCCGCGACCGCGCCGCTCGCGCTACACTAGGCCATCGTGACTTCAAAGCCGATGGACAAGATCATGGCGCTCGCCAAGCGCCGCGGATTCATTTATCAGGCCTCCGAAATCTACGGCGGCATCAACGGCTTCTGGGATTACGGTCCACTCGGCGCGCAGCTGAAGAAGAATCTGCGCGATGCCTGGTGGGAGGATGTGGTGTTAAATCCCGCCGGCGGTGCGATGGGACCGCACGGCGAGCCGGTGCGGATGGTGCCGCTCGACACCACCATCATCCAGCATCCGAAAGTCTGGGAGGCGAGCGGCCATGTGGCCGGTTTCAGCGACCCGATGGTCGACTGCCGCCAGACCAAGCAGCGCTATCGTTTCGATCATGTCATGGTATTTGCGCCCGCGGCCGCAGGCACCGGACTGCTGTTCGCTTACGTGCCTGACACCCCGGGTGAGGCCAGGCAGCGCAAGAAGGCGGAGAAGAGCCTGGGAGAACTGCGCAGCGTGCCGCTGTCGCAGATACCCCGCGATGACTGGGCGCGCGTCGTGGCGCCGGATGCGGACAAGCCCGGGAGCCTGACGGAGCCGCGTGCCTTCAATCTGATGTTTCGCACCTACATCGGTGCCACCGCGACCGAGGATGACGTCGCGTACCTGCGGCCCGAGACGGCGCAGGGCATCTTCGTGCAATTCAAGAACGTCATCGATACCACGCGCGTCAAACTGCCATTCGGGATCGCGCAGGTGGGCAAGGCGTTTCGCAATGAAGTCACGCCGCGCAATTTCACCTTTCGCAGCCGCGAGTTCGAGCAGATGGAGATCGAGTTCTTCTGCCATCCCGATGAGGCTGCCGGGTGGTACGAGTTCTGGCGCCACCAGCGCCTGAAGTGGTGGCAGCAGCTGGGGCTGTCGGGCGAGAATCTGCAGCTGCGCGTGCACGAGCGCGATGAGCTCGCACACTACGCGCGCGAGGGTGCGGGCGTCAGCGACATCGAGTACCGCTTCCCCTTCACAGCGCCGGGCTTCGGGGAGCTGGAAGGCATTGCCCACCGCTCGAACTTCGACCTGGCACAGCATCAGCAACACTCGAAAGCGTCGCTCGAATACTTCGATACCGAGCGCGGTGAGCTCTTGCCCAACGGCTCGCACAAGGGCGAGCGCTACCTGCCGCACGTGATCGAGCCTTCGGCGGGTCTGGATCGCGGCGTGCTGGCGGCACTGTGCGAGGCCTATACCCAGGATCCCGCACGCGCGAGTCCCGAGCTGCTGCTGCTGTCGCCGCGGCTCGCGCCCATCAAGGCGGCGATCTTCCCGCTGGTGAACAAGGACGGGCTGCCGGAGATCAGCGAGAAGCTGCACGCAGACGTGCGGCGGCGCTTCTGGCGGCGCGGACTCATCGAGCACGATGCGAAGCAGGCCATCGGCAAGCGCTACGCGCGCATGGATGAGGCCGGCTGCCCTTTCTGCATCACGGTGGACGGCGACACGGCGCGCGATCACAGCGTGACGGTGCGCGACCGCGATTCGGGACACCAGCAGCGTATCGCGATCGACAAGGTGGTCGGCTTTCTCGAGGAACGGCTCGGCGCCGACTGAGCGGGCATGAGCCGCCGGATCCTCCTCGCGACGATGGGGTCTCTGGGGGATCTGCATCCATTCATCGCCATCGCACTGCAGTTGAAGGCCCACGGCTACGAGCCGCTGCTCGCCACGAACCCGCACTTTCGCGACAACGTCGAGGCGGCCGGGATCCGCTTCCACCCGGTGAGGCCCTCGCGCGCGGATCTGACGCGCGAGACGGGGCTCGAGGTACCGCAGCTGGGCCGGCTCGTGATGCGCGATATGTTCGCGCTCATGGATCGGGCGGTGTATCCATTCCTGCAGGCAAGCTATGAGGATGTGCGCTGCGCACTGGATGGGACAGCACTCGTGCTCACGAGCGCGTTGTCATTTGCGGCGCGCTTCGCGGCCGACAAGGTGGGTATCCCGCGGATGGCGGTCGCACTCCAGCCGATGAACCTGGTCTCCATCTACGATCCGCCGGCCGTCGATCCCGCACCGTGGAGCGCGGCGATCCTGAGGAGGCTGGGGCCGCTGGCGACCCGCGCCGTCTACGAGCCGGCGAAATGGCTCATCTCGCAGCGCGCAGGGGCTCTGCATCGCTTCCGCCGCGAGATCGGCCTGCCGGCCTCGCGCGTGAATCCGGTCTACGAGGGCCAATTCTCCGAGCACGGCACGCTGGCGATGTATTCCCCGCTGCTCGGCTCGATGCAGCCCGATTATCCACCACACACGCAGATCACCGGCTTCGCGTTCTATGACGGGGAGCGCGTGCTGCCTGCCAGCGAATCGAGCTCGCTCGCCGCCTTCCTCGATGCCGGTCCCGCGCCGCTGGTCTTTACTCTTGGCAGCTTCGCGATCGAGTTTGCGGATGACTTCTTCGAGATTGCGGCCCGCGTCTCGCGCACGCTACGCGAGCGGGCGCTCTTCATCGCCGATACAGCCACCGTCGAGCGCTTTCGGAGCCGCGAGTCGCGCGCTCTGCACATTTGCGACTACGCCCGCTACTCGGAGGTTTTCCCGCGCGCCCGGGTCATCGTTCATCAGGGAGGCATCGGCACTACGGCGCAGGCGCTGCGTGCAGGTAAGCCGCAGCTGATTGTCTCCTTTCTCGCGGATCAGCCGGACAACGCGGCGCGGCTGCAGCGCCTCGGGGTCGCGCGCTCGCTCCCGCGCACCCGTTACCGCACGGATCGGCTCCTCGCCGAACTCACAGCGCTGCTCACTCGGCCCGCGTACGTGCAGCGCAGCGGCGAGGTGGGCGTCATCGTCGCGCGCGAGGACGGAGCCTCGCGGGCCGCGCAGTTTGTCGACAGGTTCTTCGCGGGCACAAGCGCGTGAGCCTCGAGCTCGGACCGCGTGAAGTCGAAGTGGGCCGCGCAGGCGATGGCGCCGTGCTGCTGCGCTCACCGCATCCGCTCGGGCCGTATCCCGGGCGGCTGACCGATTGTCTCGAGCGGGCGGCGGCGCGGTTTCCGCAGCGCGTCTTCCTCGGTGTCCGCGACGCGAACGATGCGTGGCGCACCATCACCTATGCTGATGCCTGGCACGCCGTGCGGTGCATTGCCGGTGCGCTGCTGAAGCGCGCGCTATCGGTTGAGCGGCCGATCGCGATCCTGTCGGGCAGCAGTATCGAGCATGCTTTGCTCGCGCTGGCGGCCATGCTCATCGGCGTTCCGTTCGCGCCCGTGTCTCCGTTCTACTCGCTGAGCTCACCGGACCTGGCGAAGTTGCGCCACGTATTGGCGTTGCTCACGCCCGGGCTGGTGTTCGCGCAAAGCGGCTCGGCTTTCGCGCGCGCGCTGTGCCAGGCTGTCGATCCCGGAACAGAGATCGTCGTGCAGGACGAGCCGCTGCCCGATCGCGGCACGACCGCCTTTGCCGAGCTCGTGGGCACCGAGCCGGATCATTCGACCGCGCAGCTCATCGACCTGCAGCACGCCCGCGTCGGCCCCGACACCATCGCCAAGGTCTTGTTCACCTCGGGTTCGACCGGAGTACCCAAGGGCGTGATCAACACGCAGCGCATGCTCTGCTGCAATCAGCAGATGTTCGTGCAGGCGCTGCCGCTCGCCGCCGCAGAGGCGCCGGTGCTGGTCGACTGGCTCCCCTGGCATCACACCTCGGGAGGTAACCAGATCCTGGGACTGACGCTCTATCGCGCCGGCACGCTCTATATCGATGGCGGCCGTCCCTTGCCGGATCAGCTCGGGCCCACGCTGCGCAATCTGCGGGAGATTTCCCCGACGCTGTACTTCACCGTGCCGCGCGGCTACGCGGAGCTGATCCCGCACCTCGAGGCGGATGCGGGGCTGCGCGCGAGCTTCTTCAACCGGGTGCGCATGTTCTACTACTCCGGGGCGCCGATCGCGCATGCGGTGGTCGCGCGCTTCAATGAGATCGGCGAGCGGCAGTGCGGCCGGCGCATTCCGTTTCTGTGCGGATATGGCGCCACCGAGACCGCGCCGTTTGCGCTGTGTGCCAACTGGCTCGCGGAGCGCTCGGGACTTGCCGGTCTGCCGGTGCCCGGCGTGGAGCTGAAACTCGCACCGCGCGGCGCGAAGCTCGAAGCCTGCATCCGCGGTCCGAATGTGATGCCGGGTTACTGGCGCCAGCCGGAGCTCACTCGCGCCGTGCTCGACGCCGACGGGTTTCTGCATACGGGCGATGCGCTCGCCTGGGTCGATGAGCACGATCCGGGCGCGGGTCTTGCCTTCGACGGCCGCATTGCCGAGGACTTCAAGCTCTCAACCGGCACCTGGGTCAACAGCGGTGCGATTCGTGCGAGCCTGATTGCCGCCGCACGCCGCAGCATCCAGGACGTGGTGATCGCCGGTGAGGGACGCGATCAGGTTGGCGCGCTCATTTTCCCGGATCGGACTCAGACGGGCTGTGTGGCCGCCGTGCAGCAGGCGCTCGATCAGCTGGCCAGCACCGCCACCGGGACATCAACCTACGTCGCCCGCGCGATGCTGCTCGATGAGCCTCCCGATTCGCCCTCCGGTGAGATCACCGACAAGGGTTCGATCAATCAGAAGGCCGTGCTCAGCCGGCGCGCGCAGCTCGTCGAGGAGCTGTACCGCGAGCCTGCCTCCGAGCGCGTCCTGATAGCGCACGCTCGACGCCAGACTTGAGCGAGGAGACGACGATGCAAGCCTCAGCGATCATTCGCCCCGCCCTGGTCACACTGCTCAGCATCGCGGCGCTCACGGCAGGCGGTCTTGCCTCGGCGCAGCGTGCCGGCAACGTCGAAGAACAGGTATTTCAGAGTTTGTCCGATCGATTGAAGCTCACGCAGGATCAGGAGGCACAGGTTCGGCCATATTTCGATGCGCGCAACTCGCGCCTCAAGGACATCCGCAACCGTCTGAGTCCCAACAGCTCTCGTCGCTCGAAATCTGCGGCGCTCAAGCAGGCTCGCGCGGTCCAGGATGATTTCGACGCGCAGATCAAGCCGATCCTCTCCGACCGGCAGCGCAAGGAGCTCGAGAAATTCCGTCAGCAAGTGCGCGCCCGCCTGCAGCAGGAGTACGAGGCGCGCACGCTGACGCCGCTGAACTGAAGTATCGCGTTGCCTAAGGCGCGAGCTCGAGCGGATCGGCGCCGACGAGGCGGAATACCGACAGCAGCGCCTGACGTGCAAGCTCAGGATCGGCCGCGAGGCGGCGGAAGCGCTCGTGGTCCGCGCGCCGCCGCTCGGGATCGCGTTCACTGATGCGGCGGCGGTTCTCCTGCGTCGTCGGCGAGGCCACCTCGAGGAAGATGCGCCGCCGTTCAGCCGCGTAGGCATCGAGCACGCGCTCGCTGCGTTGCCCGTGAATCACGGCCGCGAGCGACTGCGCCAGCGGCACGGCATCGAGGATGCCGCCGGTCAGCCCCCAGCCGCCGATCGGATTGACGATGTGCGCTGCATCGCCTGCGAGCAGCACCCGCCCGACGCGAAAGCGCTCGGTGCAGCGATTGTGCACCCGATAGGGCGTCACGGCCTCGGCAGTGCAGTCGGACAATCCCGGCGCGAACAGCGCGTAGCGCTCCTGCACACGCTGCCGTACTTGCTCCTCGGGCATTCCCGGCTCTTCACGATAGGTGCAGCGCCACAGACCGCTCTGATCGATGCGCGGAATGATCGCCCAGTGATCGGGATCGTGGACCACGTTCGACTGGCCATAGCCGTAGCCGGTGAAGTCGAAGCGCACATTGGTGGCGACGAACCATTCGGGCCAGGTCACCCCCTCGAGCGTGAGGCCGAGCGCCCGGCGCACGCCGCTGTGCGTGCCATCGGCGCCGACGAGCCACTGGCAGGAGAGCTCACTGCGTCCCTCAGGCGTCTCGACGGTTGCCGTCACGGACTCATCGCTTTGCGCGATCGAGATCAGCCGATGACGCCAGCGCACCTCGGCCCCGGGGGTCGCGATCAGGTGACGCAGAATCACGGCCGCGAGCGCCGGCTGCCCCAGATGCAGGTTGTAGGGGTAGGCCGTGTCCTCGGGGCGGATGACTTCCATGTCGAGGCGCGCCAGCAGCGTGTGATCGAGCGTCCAGTAGTGATAAGTGTGCTTCAGCACACCGATCGCACGCAGGTCCTCGAGCAGGCCCAGCGCCGCGAGGCGCTCGACGATCGGGGAGTGGTATACGACGGCGCGCGGCTCATCGAGGATCTGCGGCTCGGCATCGAGCACCAGCACGCGCACCCCGGCACGCGCCAGATGCATCGCCGTAATGAGTCCCACGGGACCTGCGCCGCAGACGATGACGCCATCGACGCGCTCGGCCATGACGGCGTCAGCCTCCGCGCCGGAAGGGCAGGCTCAGCAGAAACAGGATCAGTCGCAGATTCAGGAGCTTCATGCCGGCGCGCGCTTCGCGGGGCGTCAGGCGCGCGGTGAGCGGCATCGCCCCGAACACCTTGCCGCGGATCACGAGGTCGGAGCCGTCGCGGTCCAGCGCATCGATGCGCATGAGCTCACTGCCGTCGCTCGAGCTGAGCTTCATCGGGTGTCCGCCGGCTGCGCATCGAGGCGCACCGCGATGCCCTCGAGTGCGGGCGAAGGCGCCCGATAGCGAGCCATGACGAGCGGATCGTGACCGGGGATGATGTGGCGTGGGTCGCTCGCGAGGCGCTGCAGCGTCTTCCAGCCCTCGACCATCGCGGTGACATCGGCCACCACGGGAAAAGGGCGCTTCTGCTCCATGTTCGCCGCGTAGTGGCTCGCGTCCGAGGCGAGCACGAGCCAGCCGACCCGCGTCCACAGCCGCACGACCTGCAGCCCGAGCGTGTGACCGCCCACGTGGTGCAGTGAAATGCCCGGCGCAAGTTCCGCCTGGCCATCGTGGAACTGAACGCGGCCGGCGTACACGTGACGCACCATGGCCGTGATTTCCTCGACTTCATAGGCGTAGGAGAAGAACTCCGTCGCCATGTGGCGGCCCGTGGCGTATGCCATCTCGCGGTCCTGCAGGTGAAAACGCGCGCGCGGGAACAGATCGAAGTTGCCGATGTGATCGTAGTGCAGGTGCGTGACGATCACGTCGCGCACCTCGCCGGCATTCACACCGAGGAGCGCCAGGCCCTCGATGGGCGAGCGCAGGAAATCGCGCCGCCGGCGTTTCGCCGCCGCCTCATTGAAGCCGGTGTCGACGACGAAGGCTTCCGCACCGCGGCGCGCAAGCCACACGAAGTAATCCATGGCCTCGCCGGATTCGTGTGCATCGCCGCCGATGAAATTCTCGGCCGCGCGGCGCGCCACCGTCGCGTAACGGATCGCGTAGACCTCGAAGGGGACCGGATCAGCCATGCTTGCCGTCCGTCAGACTCTCGAGAAACCGCACGATCTCGGTATTGTCGGCGCGCGCGCCGAATTGCTGCTCCGCTGCATCGTAGAGCCGGGAGCAGGTCTCGAGCAGCAAGTGCGCCGCGCCGCCGGCGCGCGAGACTTCCAGCGCGAGGCGCAGGTCCTTGGCCATGAGTCCGAGCGCGAAACCGGACGCGAAATTTCGCGGCAGCACGTACGCCGGATACTTCTGCTCCGTGGCGCTGTTCTTGCCGGTCGAGGCATTGAGGATGGCGATCATATTCGCCGGATCGAGGCCAAAGCGCTCTCCGGCAATCACGGCTTCGGCGGCGGCGGCGAGGTTCACCGCCGAGAGAAAGTTGTTGAGAGCCTTCATCGCATGGCCCGAGCCGGTTGCTCCCGTCGGAAATACCCTGCCGAGGGGCTCGAGCAGCGCCCGGCAACGCTCGACCACTTGCGTCTCGCCGCCCGCCATGATCGCGAGCGTTCCGTCGACGGCCTTGCGTACACCCCCGGAGACCGGGGCATCGACGAGCGAGAAACCGCGCGCGGTGAGGTCGGTACCGAGCTGGCGCGTGCCGACCGGCGAGGAGGAGCTCATGTCGATCAGCACCGAGCCGGGCGCGAGGCGGGTCGCGATGCCGCGCGCCCCGAGCAGCACTTCGCGCACCGCCCGACCGTCGGGAAGCATGGTGATGACGACGCGGCAGCTCCCCAGCTCGGCGAGATCTGCGGGAGTCTCGCAGGCGACCTGGGCGCTAAGCCGTGTGACCGCATCGCGTGAGGCATCGGCCGCCACCACGCGGAAGCCGGCGCGCGCGAGCCGCAGCGCCATCGGGCCACCCATATTGCCCAGACCGACGAATCCGACGCGCTCCGGCGGTGCAAATGCGGCGGACATGCTGTGGCGCGCCCGCTCAGCCGACGAGCGTTGCGACGTAGTGGCTGTCCATATATTCGCGGATCGCAAAGATCTTGCCGTCCCGCACTTCGATCCACCACGAATACAGGTTGTGATAGTTCTTGCCGTTCTTCAGGCGGCCGATGCCGCGTGTCTCAAGCGCGACGAGATTGCCGCGCGAGACGATGTTGTCGATCTCGACTTTCGGTTCACCCGGCTCGAACAGCCCGCGGACCGGGGCCAGGAAATCGTCGACGATGCCCTTGCGCCCGCGGTGCACGCCGGCGCCCGGAATATCCTTCACCTGCGGCGTCCAGGTCGCATGCTCGTGCAGCTGCTCGCGCACCCGCTCCAGGTCACCGCTGGAGAGCGTGCGGAAGAATTCGAGCACGATCTTTTCGCTGTCGGTCGTCGCCTGAACCATGTCCCCTCCGATGCGCTATACACTTCGTGATTGCGCATCGAGTATGGTTTGCGGCCACAGTGCAAGTCAAAGCGACCATCGACCGGAGATTGAGCGACCGCAGCTTCGTCGGACATCCGCGCGGGCTCGGATTTCTTGCCTTCGCGGAAGGCTGGGAGCGCTTCTCCTACTACGGCATGCAGGCGCTGCTGGTGCTCTACATGGCCGACCAGCTGCTGCACCCCGGACACGTCGAGCACATCGCCGGCTTCCCCGGCTTTCGCGCGGCGCTCGAGCGCCTCTATGGCGGCCCGCTGTCGATCGTCGCGCTCTCGTCCGCCATCTTCGGGCTGTACACGGGCCTGGTATATCTCACGCCGATCGCCGGCGGGATCATCGCGGACCGCTGGCTCGGGCGTACCCGCACCATCACGATCGGCGCGCTGCTCATGGCGGCGGGTCATTTCCTGATGGCGTTCGAGGTCTCATTTCTGCTCGCACTCGCCTGCCTGGTGACCGGCGTTGGCTGCTTCAAGGGCAATCTGGCAAGCCAGGTGGGTGCGCTGTACGGCGAAGGCGATTCGCGGCGCGCCGATGCGTTCCAGATCTATCTGCTCTTCATCAACGGCGGGGTGATTGCCGCGCCGCTCATCGCGGGGACGCTGGGTGAGGTCTACGGCTGGCACTATGGCTTCGCGGCGGCCGGTGTCGGCATGCTCATCGCACTCGTCATCTATCGCTTGGGCCGGGCGTGGCTGCCGCCCGATGATGCGCTGGCGCGCACCGCCGCCGCACGCTCACGTGTACCGCTGATGGCACGCGAGCGCACCACGGTCGTGGTCCTCGTGCTGCTCGTGCCGGTGCTGGCGGTCGGAGCGGTCGGCAATCAGCAGATCTTCAACTCCTATCTGCTGTGGGCTCAGGATCACATCGATCTGGTGTTCTTCGGCAGGAAGCTCCCGACCACCTGGCTCGTGACCCTGGACTCCGTGCTTTCATTTGTGACGCTGGTCACCTCGCTCGCGTTCTGGAGACTGTGGGCACGCCGGCATACCGAGCCGGGCGAGATCACCAAGATCACGCTCGGACTGTTCATCTCGGCGTTCGGTCTGCTCTCGCTTGCCGCCGCGGCCCAGGTGGCAGGTCCGCACGGCAAGGCCGGCATCGGCTGGGCGATCATGTTTCACCTCGTGAACGGGTTCGGTTTCTCCAATGTCTTCCCCGTGGGCCTTGCGCTCTACGCGCGCGCCGCGCCTGCGGCGGTCGCCGCGACTCTGATCGGCGTGTACTACACGCACCTGTTTCTCGCCAACAACCTCGTGGGCTATCTCGGCAGCCTCATCGAGAGGCTCTCCGGCACGCAGTTCTGGCTGCTGCATTCCCTGCTGGTGGCCGCGGCCGGCGTCGTGCTTATCATCGCCGGTCGTTTTATCGGAGATCGCGCATGAAATTTCTGCACACGAGCTATGCCCAGCGGCTGCGCTTCGGCGCCGGCGCAGTTGCACAGGTCGGTGAGGCGGCAGCAGAGCTCGAGGCCGCGCGCGTGCTCCTCGTGACGACTTCGGCACGGCGCGCCTCGGCGGCAGGGCTAAAAGTCGCGCAGGGACTCGGCTCGCTGCTCGCCACGGTGTTCGATGGTGTGCGCTCCCACGTCCCCGAGGCGGCCGTGCAGGCGGCCATCGAGCTCGCTCGCCGGGAGCGCATCGACACCGTCGTCAGCTTCGGTGGCGGCTCGTGCGCAGATCTCGGCAAGGCGGTGTGTCTTCGCATCGAGCAGCAGGACGGTGCGCCGGGCGGGACCTGCTTCGCGCGGCCGCGAATCCCGCACATCGCGATCCCGACCGCTTACTCGGGCGCCGAGGTGACGGCGTTCTTCGGCGTCACCGATGAGGCGACGCGGCGCAAGACGCGCGGCGGCAGCCCGACCAGCGCTCCGGCCGCGGTGATTTACGATCCGGAGCTGACACTGGACCTGCCGGCGCGTGTCAGTGCGGAGACGGGGATGAACGCGCTGGCGCACTGTGTCGAGGGTGCCTGGTCGGCGACCCGATCCGCAGAGGCCGAGGCGATCGGCTTTGCCGGGGCGGCGCGCATCTATCGCGCGCTGCCGCGCGTCTGCGCCGAGCCCGCGGACCTTGCGGCCCGGAGCGACATGCTGGCAGGAGCGATGCTCGGCGGACGCTGCCTGCAGAACGCCACGATGGGCATTCATCACGGGCTGTCGCAGATGATCGGTGCCCGATCCGGAATTGCGCACGGACTTGCCAACGCGCTCATCCTTGCGCATGTGGTGCGCTTCAATGCGCAGGCGGCGAGGCCCACGATGCAGCAGCTGGCGCTGGCATTCGGACGCGTGGACGGGGATGTGGCCGCGGCGATCGATGAGCTTCGGGCGCGGCTCCAATTGCCGGCGCGGCTGTCACAGTGCGGCGTCAGCGCGGAGGACATCGAGGCCGTGGCGCGCGCGAGCGTCGGTAATCCCTATCTCGCGAACAATCCGCGAGCCGTCGGGGAAGCCGAGGTGCGGGCGATTCTCGGGGCCGCGTTCTAGGTCAGCGGCGCGAGCTCGGCCACGGCGACCGTGCAGCCCACCGCGAAGATCGGGATGGGTGCGTAGAACCACAGCTGCATCCGGCTGCCCTCCGTGCAGCCGGCCAGAGCGATGAAGGTGCGGATTTCGAAGCCGCCCTGGCCCGCTTCGCGATGCGTCACCTCGTCGCTATACGCCAGCAGCTCCGCGCGGCGGTTGGCGAGGAATTTGTCGAGAAAGGCGCGATCCCACGCCTCGTTGATGCGCCCCGAGTCAGGGGTCGCCGGCCAATGCGAGATACCCCCGGTTGCGATGACGGCAATGCGTTCCGGGGCGGCATCGCACGCCTCGCGCAGCGCACGCCCGAACGTCCAGCAGCGCACCAGCGGAATGAGCGGTGGCCCCTGACAGTTGATATTCACCGGGATCACGGGCAGGTCGTAGCGCGGCGTGAGGAAGTGCAGCGGCACCATGATGCCGTGGTCGAACTTCCATTCCTCGGCGTAGGCGAGATCCGCCTGCTGCATCACGCGTGTGATCAGGCGCCGTGACAGATCGCGCGCGCCAGGAACGCGGGTACGTCGGATCTTGAGCCACGCCTCATCCTCGATCGGACCTTCGTAGTGATCGGCCATGCCCACACACAGCGAGGGCATGTTGTTCATGAAGAAGTTGGCGAAGTGCTCGGCGCCGATGACGATGAGCGCATCCGGTCGAGTGGCCTCGAGCGCGAGCCGCATCCGCTCCAGGTTCGCGTAGAACGCATCGCGCAGCTTCGGATCTGCACGCTCGGCCCGGCCCGTGATTCCGGGCGCGTGACTGCAGACGCCAGCGAACACCAGGCTCATGTCGGATCCTTGGCGCGCACGTACAGGCCCGTTCGCACCGGTCCATAACGCCGCTCTCCCGCCCGCATCGCCTCGAGGTAGGCATCCCACTCGTAGCCACGCAGCGCCGCATAGTGCATCAGCAGCTGCCCGTTCACGCCCATCACGTAGAGCAGCCCGATATCCGGCTCACGGATTGCGCGCAACTCTTCGGCCGTGAGCTCATAGCCCGCGAGCAGAGTATCGAAGCTGTGCTCGTACTGGCTGCGCACCAGCGGATCGCGATTGAGCTGGTAGAGAAGCTTCTGCACGTTGTACAGGCTCATATGCGGCCTCAGGCGGCGCGGGCGCGTCGTGTGGCGCGGCGCGGGCCCGCGACGCGGCGTGCTGCGGGTGCGGCCAGGGATTGCTCGAGCGTGGCGAGCAGCGCGAACAGCTGCTGCAGTGCCTCGGTTCCAAAGCGGGACTCGATCGCGCGGTAGACGCGCTCGGATTGCGGCGCGTGCGCGGCGATCAGACGCGCGCCCTCGGGCGTGAGCGAGACTGCGGCGCGGCGCAGGTCCGAGCGCACCTGCCGCCGGGCGATCAGTCCGCGCGCGGCGAGGTCGGGCAGGATCCGCGACAGACTCGGCGCGAGCAGGCACGTGCGCGCGGCCAGCTCGGAGATCTCCAGCGCACTCTCACCCGAGAGTGCCCGCAGCACGCGCCACTGCTGCTCGGTCACGCCATGCACACGCAGGCCCGGGCGGAACTGCCGCATCACCGACTCGCGCGCCCGCAGCAGCGCCATCGGCAGCGATTCGGAAAAGGCGCGCAGCGTCTCGCTTCTAGGCGGCATCGTCGATCACCGTGTTGCGCAGCACGCCCACGCGCGCCACCTCCACTTCGACGGTATCGCCGGCCCGCAGGTAGCGCGGCGGATCGAAGCGCGCACCGGCGCCGCTGGGTGTGCCGGAGAGGATCACATCGCCGCATTCCAGAGTGCAGAACGCGGACAGATAGGAGATCAGATAGGCCATGGAGAAGATCATGCGATCGCTCGTGTCATCCTGCCGCAGCTCGCCGTTGACGCGTGTCGTGACGCGGATCGGCGCATCGCCCACTTCATCCGCCGTCACGAGCCAGGGGCCGAGCGAGCCGGAGCGGTCGAAGTTCTTGCCCTGGGTCACGTTGAACTTCGAGTGCCGCAGCCAGTCGCGCACCGAGCCCTCATTCGCGCAGGTGTAGCCGCAGATGTGGGCGAGGGCCTGTGCTTGTGCAATCCGGCGGCCGCCGCGCCCGAGCACCAGCACGATCTCGCCCTCGTAATCCAGCTGCTCGGACTCGCGCGGGCGGACGATCGGCTCCTCGTGCGCGCAGAAGGAGCTGTGTGTGCGCATGAAGATGCTGGGGTATTTGGGCCGCTCGCTGCCGTCCTTGTACTCCTCGTTGCGATCCGGATAGTTCACGCCGATGCAGAAATAGCGCGTATCGCGATCGGCCGGCTTCAGGAGCTTCACGTCCTTGAGCGCATGATCGGGGCTTGCGCTTGCGTCCACATCCCGCGCCGCGCTGAGTCCGCCTGCGCGCATGAAAGCGATGAGGTCGGTAGCTGCCGAGCGCAGTCGTGCCTTCAGGTCGATCACGCCGCCATCTCTAATGCTGCCGAAAGAGCGGTAGCCGTCGATGGCGAAGTTCACGAGCCTCAAGCGGCGCTCTCCTTGAGGAGGCCGGCGCGCCGCAAGACTGCATCGAGCCGCTTCTCCAGCTCCGGGGTCGCCGGCACCATCGGCAGGCGGTGCTCGTTCACGCGCAGCAGGCCCAGCCGCCGCATCATGTATTTGATGGGAATGGGATTGGTGTCGAAGAAGATGGCCTGATTGATCTCGAAGAGCTTCTGATGCAGCTCCTCGCCGCCTCGCAAATCGTTGCGCCACACCGCCTCGCACAGCTCGGTGAGGATTCGCGGCTGCAGATTGCCGACGGCATTCATGAGCCCGCAGGCCCCGATCGCCATCATCGGGAAGCTCAGCTCCTCGAGACCCACGAATACCTTGAAGTCCCTGCCCAGCGTCGCGAAGCATTCCGAGACGAAGCCCAGATCGTTCACCGCATGCTTCATGCCGACAAAATTCGGCGAACGCGCTTTCAGCTCCTTCAGCGTATCGATCGTCACGCTCACGGCCGCGCGACCCGGGATGTGATAGACCATCCACGGCAGCTGAGACAGCGTCGCGAGCTCCAGGTAATAGGCGATCAGTCCGCGCTGCGGCGGCTTGATGAAGTAGGGCGTGACGATGAGCAGCGCATCGACGCCGCTTGCCGCCGCGTGCGCCGTCAGGCGCCGGCTGTCCGCAAGCGATTGCGAGCCGGTGGCGGCGACGACCGGCACGCGGCCGGCGCTGACCTTCACGGCGACATCGACCAGCCGGTTGCGCTCCTCGACCGTCAGCGTCGAGGGCTCGGCGGTCGTGCCGTTGACGAGAATGCCGTGCGTACCGCTTCGGATCTGGTGCGCGACCAGATCCGCGTAGGCCTCGTAATCGACTTCACCGCCGCGAAAGGGTGTCACCAGCGGCGGAATGGAACCCTTGAGCTTGTCGGTGTGGCTCACGCGATGCACCTCAGGCGCCCAGTTTGGGCACGCGGTGCGTACCGTGGGCCAGGCAGATGTTCTTCGTTTCCATGTAGAAGTCGAAGCTGTAGTCGCCGCCGTCGCGCCCGATGCCGCTCGACTTCATGCCGCCGAACGGTGTGGGCAGATGACGGTTGTTCTCGGAGTTCACCCATACCATACCGGCATCCAGGCCATGGGCCAGTCGCAGCGCGCGGCCCACGTTCTGCGTCCACAGATAGGCGGCGAGGCCGTAGCGAACGTCGTTCGCGATGCGTAGCGCGTCGGCTTCGTCATCGAAAGCCATCGCGGTCAGCACGGGCCCGAAAATCTCCTCCTGCGCGATCCGCATGCGAGCCGTGGCGTCGGCGAACAGCGTGGGTTCGACATACAGCCCGGGCGCGAGCGCCTCGAGCCGCCGTCCGCCGCAGCGGATGCGCGCGCCGTCCTGCTGCGCCGTGCGGAAATAGCCCAGCACTTTCTCCAGGTGCCGCTCGTGGATCAGCGGCCCCAATTCGGTTGCCGGATCGAGCGGATCGCCGACCTTGATGCGCGCGATGCGCTCGGCGACGCGCTCGATGAACTGCGGGTAGATCGATCGCTGCACGAGCAGCCGGCTCGAGGAGGTGCAGCGCTCGCCGTTCAGGCTGTAGATCATGAACACAACGGCATCGAGCGCGCGCTCCAGATCGGCGTCCGCGAACACGATGACGGGATTCTTGCCACCGAGCTCCAGGTGCACGCGCTTCAACGTGGGCGCGCCCTGCGCCATGATCAGGCTCCCCGTGCGCGACTCGCCGATAAACGCCGTGGCCCGGATCGCGGCATGCTCGGTGAGGAGCCGTCCCGCCTGCTCACCGATGCCGTTGACGAGATTGACGACCCCCGGGGGAACACCGCCCTCGGTCATGATCTCGGCGAGCAGCATGGCCGACAGCGGACTCCACTCGGCGGGCTTGTGCACGATCGTGCAGCCGGCGGCCAGCGCGGGTGCGATCTTCCAGGTGGAGAGCATGAAGGGCGTGTTCCAGGGCGTGATGATCGCGACGGGTCCCACGGGCTGGCGCACGGTGTAGTTGAGGTGTTGCGCGGCCGGCAGCGACAGGCCGGCATCGGCCTCGGGTGCCCGGTCGGCGAAGAAGCGGAAATTCTCGGCTCCGCGCTCGGCAGCCTTGGACATGAAGCGCAGAGGCTGCCCCGTATCCAGGCTCTCGATGAGCGCAATCTCGCTGCTGCGCGCCTCAATGAGATCTGCGACCCGGTGCAGGATCGCGCGGCGCTTCTCGCCTGTAACGCCGCGCCAGCTCTCGAATGCTCGTTGCGCGGCTTGAGCGGCGGCGTCGATATCTTCGGCGCCGCCTGCGCTCACGCGGCACAGCAGGGAGCCGTCGACGGGCGAGCGGTTCTCGAAACTCGCCAGCTCGCGCCCGGGCATGGCCTTGCCATCGATGAAATGCCCGAGCGGTGCGCTGCGGAAGCGCTCGAGCAGCTCGGCCGCGCGCTTGCGGTTCGCCTGCAATGCGGGGCTCATGGACTTCCGGTGCGCGGAGCGCGCGACTTCACGTACTCATGCAGATTGTTCTTCTTGAAGCTCAATTGCGGATCAAGCTCGGCCATCTCCACGGATATGCCGAGCGGCCGGCGCTCGAACAGACCAGCCATGTGATCGCAGGCGGCCTTGAAGATCTGCTCGCACGCAGCGCGGCGCGTGGGCAAGTCGCGCCCGTGACCCACACGCACCGCGAGGTGTACGAACGCATTGTCGGGATGACCGTCGGCGATGCAGTAGTCGCGCGTCTCATAGGCGCGGGTGCGCATGCCTCCAATCGGAAAGATTCCGCTCGCCAGGGCTGCGGCGTGGACGGCGCGAACCAGGGCGCCCACATCGAGCTCGGCGTCGAGGTTCGAGGAGTATTCGATCGCGATGTGCGCCACCTGCGCTCCTCCAGGTACTTAACATCGCAACTATCCCACGCGCGCCGGTTGCGGCGCAAGCGCACCCTTGACCGCATTGCGTCAGACGGTCAATGCTGCGCACATGAGTTCCGAGGGTAAGACTGCGCTCATTACGGGCGCTGGCAGCGGCATCGGGCGGGCGACCGCACTGGCATTCCTGAAGGACGGCTATCGCGTCGCGCTCACGGGGCGGCATCGCGAAAGCCTGGTCGAGACCGCGCAATTGGCCGGCAGCGCGGCGAGCAAGGCGTTGCCGCTCGTCGCCGACGTGACTGACCCGGGCTCGGTGCACGCGCTCTTTGCGCAGGCTCAGCAGGCGTTCGGGCGGCTGGATGTGCTCTTCAACAACGCCGGCGTGAGCGCACCGCCCGTGCACCTGGAGGACCTGCCCGTCGCGCAGTGGATGACAGTGATCTCGACCAATCTCACCGGCGCCTTCCTGTGCACGCAGGAGGCCTTTCGCATCATGAAGAGTCAGCAGCCTCGCGGCGGGCGCATCATCAACAACGGCTCGATCTCGGCGCACACGCCGCGTCTGCACTCCGCTGCCTATACGGCGAGCAAGCACGGCATCACGGGCCTGACGAAATCAACCTCGCTCGACGGGCGGGAGTACGACATCGCCTGCGGTCAGATCGACATCGGCAACGCCCGCACCGAGCTCGCCGGGCGGCTCGCGGCCCCGGCCGGCGGCGCGCCGCCGGAGCCGACGATGGATGTGAACTACGTGGCGAACGCGGTGCTGCAGATGGCGTCGCTCCCGCTCGAGGCGAACGTGCAGTTCATGACCATCATGGCCACCAAGATGCCGTATATCGGTCGCGGTTGAGCCGCAGGCGCGCTCAGCCGAACAGTTTGGCGACGCTCTTCAGCGTCACCCAGACTCCCCACAGGATCGGGATTCCGACACACAGCCAGGCGAGGATCACGAGTCCCGTGCCGCCGCCGTGGCCGGCTGCGGCCGTCGCTCCGGCCGCTGTCGGCACCGCGGTGCCCGACTGCGCCAGCTGCTCCGGGGTCATGTAGTACTTGGGATCGACGGGCTTCACCAGCCAGTTGCAGATGAAACCACCCGCCAGCAGGCCGGCGAGGATGTACATCGTGATGGTGTAAGCATCCGCCCGCGCGACGCCGTGATCGATCTGATACTGGCGAATAAAATTCACCAGCACCGGCCCCAGAACGCCGGCGACCGACCAGGCGGTGAGCAGCACGCCGTGAATGGCTCCGACCATGCGCGTGCCGAACAGATCCGACAGGTACGCCGGAATCGTCGCAAAGCCGCCGCCATACATCGACAGGATGATGCAGAAGAAGCCGACGAACAGGGGGAGGCTGCCGATGCGCTCGGTCCACGGAATGGACGCGTACAGCACCAGTCCCAGTGCGAAGAAGATGGTGTACGTCAAAAAGCGGCCGATCTTGTCCGACAGCGAGGCCCAGAAGAAGCGGCCGGCGATGTTGAAGAGCGACAAGAGCCCAGTGAACCCCGCCGCAATCGCCGCGATGGCCGTCAGCTGCTCCTTGGAGAGCTCGGTGAAGCTCTTCGCCACCCCGATCAGGTGGCCGCCAAAGACTTCCTGCAGCAGCGGCGAGGCCATGGCGAGGATGCCGATGCCGGCAGTCACGTTCAGACACAGCACGCCCCAGAGGAGCCAGAACTGCGGAGTACGCACGGCGACGCCGACCGCGACATGTTTGCCGCTCATCTTGGCGCGCGCATCGCCTTCGGCAGGCGCCGTCCAGCCGGCTGGCCGCCAGCCATCCGGCGGCAGGCGGTAGCCGAACGCACCGCCCATCATGAACACGAAATAGATGGCCCCGAGGGTCAGAAACGTTTCCCACACGCCGACGGAGGTCGGACTCGAGTACCACTTCATCAGATTGTTCGCGAGCGGGGAGCCGATCATCGCGCCGCCGCCAAATCCCATGATGGCCATGCCGGTCGCCATGCCGCGGCGATCCGGGAACCACTTGATGAGGGTTGAGACGGGTGAGATGTAGCCGAGTCCGAGCCCCACGCCCCCGATCAGCCCGCAGCCCACGTACAAGAGCCACAGCTGATGCACGATGACGCCGAGCGCGCCGACTACGAAGCCGCCGCTCCAGCACAGCGCTGCCACGAAACCCGCCTTGCGCGGACCGACACGCTCGAGCCAGCCCCCCCACAGGGCCGCGGACAGGCCGAGGATGACGATGAAGATCGAGAAAGTCAGGGTCGAAGAGGCGATCGGCCAGTCACAGCTCGTGGTGAAGAGCTTGTCCAGCCAGCTCATGTCCTTCGGGCATTCGACGCTGGCAGTGACATGCAGTGCCTTGGTGAGCGGCAGCCAGAACACGGAGAATCCGTACGCCATGCCGATACACAGGTGAATCGCAAGCGCAGCAGGTGGAACCAGCCAGCGGTTGAATCCCGGACCGGCGACAATACGCTCGCGAGCAAGTATGCCCATCGTCGCTCCCCCCTCTTCGGAACTTCCTTGGTTGACGCGTTATAGTTCGTCTGCATGACAGTTTGACATGCGCAAAGCCTGCATGCTCGGGCGGCGATGAGGATTGAATGCTGACGCTGTACCACTGGGAGCCGAATGCCAACTCGGGTAAGCCGATGCTGGCGCTCGCCGAGAAAGGTGTTGCCTACGAGAGCCGGTACACCGACCTGCTCAGGTTCGACCAGCATCAGCCCGAGTATTTGAAGATCAATCCGGACGGCACCATCCCCACGCTGGTGCACGATGACAAGGTGTTCACCGAATCGACGCCAATCATGGAGTACGTCGATGAGGCGTTCGACGGGCCGCCGCTGCGACCGCAGGATCCGGTGCGGCGCTGGCAGATGCGCTGGTGGATGCGCTTTTTCGATTCCTACTTCGCACCTTCGCTGAGCATGATCGGCTGGAGCGTATTCGTGGGCCCGGCGGTGCGCGACCGCGACCGCAAGGAGCTCGAGGCGGCGATTGACCGCATTCCGCTCGAGGCGCGGCGCATCGCCTGGCGCAAGGCAATGTTCAATCAGTTCTCCGAGGCGGAGCTGACCGAGTCCCGCCGGCGCGTACTGTTTGCGACCGGTGTGCTCGAGCGGCATCTGTCGAGCCAGCCCTGGATCGCAGGCGACAGTTATTCATTGGGCGACATCAACGGTTTCAATCTGGGATACGCGCTGCCGCTGTCCCAGCCCGAGCACTGCAACGATCAGAAGACTCCGTACATCATGGAGTGGCTGCGCAAGATCTATGAGCGTCCCGCGACCCAGGCGACCTGGACCAAGGGGCGCACGGCGCTCACCAGCCGCGTCACGTTCCTGAAGCGCCAGAGCTGAAGTCGGGCTGAAGCCGCATGCTCGAGCTGTATCATTGGGAGCCGAACACGTTCTTTCTCAAGGCGCTCGTCACGCTGAAGGAGGCGCGCGCCGAGTTCACGAGCCGCTACTTCGATCCGACCACGTTCGCGCAATTTACGCCGGACTTTCCCCGCAACGTCGAATCCGCGCTGCAGCTCGAACGCGAAGGCCCGCTGCTGGTGAAGGACGGCACGGTGATCTCCAGCTCCTTCTTCCTGTGTGAGTACGTCGCCGAGGCGTTCCCGCAGGCGGGGCTCCTGCCTGCGGCGGCATACGATCGCTATCGCACGCGCGCCTGGGGACAGTATCTCGCGCTGCAGCTAGGCCCTGGTGTGTGCGCCCTCGGCTGCGTGAAGTATCTGGCACCGCTGCTCGCGCGCCGTAGCAAAGCCGAACTGTCTGCGCAGCTGGCCCGCATCGAGCCTATCGAGCGGCGTAACGCCTGGTCCGCGCTGATCGACGGCAGTTACGATGCCGCAGGCATCGCTGCCATCCTCGAGCGGCTGAAGGCGCCGGTGAAGCGCATCGAGGAGGCGCTGGGTCGATCAGCGTGGCTCGCCGGTGCCAGCTACTCAATTGCCGATATCGATGCCTACGCGATGCTGTCGGTGTTGCCGGATCTCGCACCCGAGCTCGCGAGCGCAGCGGCTACGCCGCGCATCAGCAAATTCCTGCAGACGGTGGGGCAGCGGCCCGCGGTACGCGAAGCGCTGGCGATGAGCCGCACCGGCAAGCCGCACGAGGCCTTCGTTCCGGGGGTCGAGCCATCGCGCTGGGGCTGAGCTCCTCAGTGCGCCGCGCCGCCCGGGCGCGCAGCCGCGAACACCTGGGTCCAGTACACGCCTGCGGGACTTGCGGGATTTACAGCAAAGGCCACGGCAGTCTCTGCGAACCGCGGATCCATGATGTTGCTGCAATGTGCGGCACTCGCAAGCCAGCCCTGCGTCACTTCCGCTGCGCTCACCGGACCTGAGGCCACATTCTCACCAACGATGCGCCAGGCGTAGCCCGCGCGCGTGATGCGCTGCGCGGGGCTCGAGCCATCGTGACCGGTGTGATCGAGATAGCCGTGAGCAGCCATGTCACGGGAGTGCTCGAGCGCCGCATTCGTCAGGCGCGAGGACATCTGCAGCGCAGGCGCCGGCGGATACCACGAGCTGCCGCAGCGCTGACCGTGAGCTCGCGCCCCGTTGACCCGCTCGAGGACGCTGCGAGCCACACTCGCCGGATCGCTGAGCGCGGGTACGGCGAAAGGGGCGGCCGCTATCAGCCACAGCTCGGCGTCGCGCTGATAGGCGCCGATGTCGCGCACCGCCGGATCCGTCAGCTGAGCGCAGAATCGCTGCGCCAGTACCTGCGAGAGCGAGCCGGCCGTGACGCTCCCCTCGATGTGGATCGAGGCAGAGCTCGAGGCCCGATATCCCTCGCGCTCGAGGGCGACATGGAGGCTCGCGCCGAAGGCGACCGCACGTGCTGCGGCATCGAGTTCGCGCACGCGTCTCAGCCGTGGGTGTACCGGTGCATGTTCCGGGCAGCCGCGTTCGCGGACGGATTCGGCGAGGCTGGTGATCGCCGCCGCGGCGCAGGGCGCGCTCATGAGTGGCAGCAGGCACAGCAGCGCGGCGCCGAGCACCGGCGCGAGGCGCGCGTCAGGCTCAGGTGAAGGCAAGATCACCTGTGAGATCGAAGCGCGAGCGGCCGGGCGGGGCGATGAGCATCGAGGCCCAGCCGTCCTGCGCCTTGGGTGGATACCACAGCTGCGTGCGCTCATCGAGCCGCGCCAGCTGGCGCGTGCCGGCCCAGGCGATCCCGTCGCTCACGTGGAACGAGTCGAAGGGACCGAAGGCGGAGGAGGCGAGTCCCGCGTTGTTCTCGAAGTAGATGACCACCGGATCGAGCGCCTCGGCACGCGCGAACTCGGCATCGGTGAGTTTCCAGCGCTCAAGGAAAGTCGCCACGGGCACGTTCTCGGGACCCCGGCACAGCATGGCGCCGATCAGGCGGAAGAACACGCCAGGCTCGATGCTCTCGCCCTTGTCGCCGCCGGGAGTGTAGAAGCGCAGGCGCATGCGCCGGCTTAACCGGCCGCCTGGACGGCGCGGTAGAAATTTCCCGAACGCACTTTCACCAGGGCCTTGTCGGCTTCGAACTCCACCCCGGCGGGATCGCCGCCCTTGCCCATGATCTCCATCTGCTGCAACAGCATCCGGCGCTGCATCATGATGCCGCGATCGCTGGTGACGAGGTGCTCCTCGGAGTGCAGGGATATCGGGCCCTGACCCGCCTGCGCCTCGTAGTCGCCCGGCGTGCGCTGATGTTCCTCCTCAGACATCTCGCCCCAGGTCTTGCCGTTGAGCAGCATGCCGCGGAAATTCAGATCCTGGGGAACCCGGCTCACCATCGCCTGCACGTAATGGGCGTCATCGACCGGCACGACCCAGGAAATGCCGGGTGCCTGGCCGGGCTTCAGTGTCACATCCGGCACCGCCATGATATTCGGCATCAGCCAGGAAGAAATGCGGTCGACTTCGCGGCCATCGTCGAGCCGGCGGATGGCCGAATAGCACACTCCGTGATCGGCAAAGAAGAAATCGACCTTCGGCATGAGGGCGAACTGCGGCACGAACTGCACCGTGCTGAAGGTGGAGTGCAGCACCTGCACATGAAACGGATCCATTACGTTGTCGTTCATGTGCAGCCAGCTGTAGGGCACGATCTCGAGCGATTCGTCGCCGGTCGAACC
This sequence comes from Steroidobacteraceae bacterium, assembly GCA_035517435.1. GTDB lineage: Bacteria > Pseudomonadota > Gammaproteobacteria > Steroidobacterales > Steroidobacteraceae > JASHUC01. The sequence goes on from DATIYV010000061.1 coordinate 88,611, forward strand.
GAAGCCCCCAAAGCTGCACCACAGCTTCTCATCCGCGCCGATCGCCTCGAGGTTGTCGTAACGCGGCAGCACGGGCTTTTTTTCCGGTGGTCCAAGATACGCGAACACAAAACCGTAGCGTTCCTCGACCGGATACCAGGGCTGACGCGCCTGGTCGCGGTGGCGGCCGCCGTCGGGCTCGCACGGCTGATCGAGGCATCGTCCCTCCACATCGAACAGCCAGCCGTGGTAGCAGCAGCGGATGCCGCGCTCCTCGGTGCGACCGTAATAGAGCGAAGTGCCGCGATGCATGCAGCGCGGATACAGCAGTCCCGCACGACCCTGGCGGTCGCGGAACAGCACCAGCTCTTCGCCGAGAATCCGCACCTTCTGCGGCAGATCGGTGAGCCGGGCGGACAGCCCGACCGGCTGCCAGTAGCGGCGCATCAGCTCGCCCAGCGGCGTGCCGGCTCCGACCTGGGTCAGTAGCTCATTCGAGTGTTGGGGCGCTCGCCCGTAAGCGCTGCCGTGGGTCATGATTTGCGGCAGATTGAACCCAATCCCGGGGGTTGGCAACCGCCTGCCGGCCGGAGGATTGCCGGCGGCGCTGGCGCGTGTCATAAACAACGATCGGCGCATGACTTCGCGCTGCGCACTCCTCACGAAGGACAAGATATGTCGACACTGAAGGCGCTCCGCGTCGTGGCCGTCATGGCCGCGGTGCTCGCGCAGCCGGCACTGGCGCATCACTCGTTCGCGCTGTTCGATCATCAGAATCAGGTCACCGTCAGCGGCACCGTGACCAAGTTCGACTGGACCAATCCGCACGTGTTCATCTATCTCGAGGTCGCTGACGGGGCGGCAACCAAGCAGTACACGGTGGAGTGTGCCAGCCCCAACGTGCTGACGCGGGTGGGCTGGAAGTACTCCGACATCAAGAAGGGCGACAAGGTCACGCTGCTCATCAATCCGCTGCGCAACGGTCAGCCCGGCGGCATGCTCGAGAAGGCGACGCTGGCCGACGGGCGCGTGCTCGGCGATGGCAATCCACCGGGCGGCGTGTTCCCCCGGTCCTAGCGGAAGGAGAGCCCATGGCACTTGCAAGACTCCCGGTCCCGGCAGGCGGCGCGCTCGCCGCACTGCTCATCGTCATGCTCGGTGGCTCGGCGCACAGTGCCGATGGCGCGAAGGCCGTCACGCCTCCGGATCTGAACGGCGCCTGGGCGCGTTACGGAGCCTTCGGGCGGCCCGTGGATCCCAAGCTCGCCGCGCCGCCCGCGGGCAAGATGATGCTCAAGCCCGCGTATGCCGCGCCGTACGAAGCGCATCGCGCCGAAGAGCGCGCTTCGGATGAGCGCGGCGAGCCGATCGCCGCTGCCGGCGTCGACTGTCTGCCGTACGGCATGCCCGAGATGATGTCGGCAATCTATCCGCTCGAGATTCTGCAGACGCCCGGACAGCTCACGATCATCGCCGAGGCCATGAGCCAGGTGCGGCGCATCTACCTCAATAAGCCCCAGGCCAAGATGGGCGATGTGCCCCCCGGCTATTACGGACGCTCGGTCGGTCACTGGGAGGGCGACACCCTGGTGGTCGATACGATCGGTGTGAAGGAATCCGTCCTGGGTCACAGTGAGATGCCGCACAGCGATCAGATGCGCATTACCGAGCGCCTGCGGCTGGTCTCGCCGGATGTGCTGCACGATCAGATCACGGTCGAGGATCCGGTCGTACTGCAGCAGCCCTGGACTTTCACCTTTGCGTACCGGCGTCTGCCGAACTACGAGATGCTGGAGTACGTGTGCGAGAACAATCACGAGTACATCGACGACAAGGGTGTGACGCACATCCGCCTGCAGGACGCGGGCAAGTAAGCGCCACAGGAGCCACTGCATGAACGCCGTCATCAAGCCGGATCTCGCGGCCCGTACCGCGTCTTTCTTCGCCAAGACGCACGGACTCTTCATCAACAACGAATGGGTCGAGCCGCAAACCGGCAAGACCATCGAGGTCATCAATCCGGCGACCGGCAAGGTGTTCGCCCATGCAGCGGCCGGTGGCGCTGCCGACATCGATCGCGCGGTGCGCGCCGCGCGTACCGCCTTCGAGTCCGGACCGTGGCCGTCGATGCCGCCGATCGAGCGGGCGAAGCTGTTGTGGAAGCTCGCCGATGTCGTCGAGGCGGCTGCCGATGAGATCGCCTACGTGCTCTCTCAGGACAACGGCATGCCGATGATGATGGCGAAGTTCGCCGGTGCGCTCGGAACTGCGCGCGGTCTGCGCTACCTCGCCGGCTGGTGCGGCAAGATCGATGGCTCGGTGCCGACGGTCTCCGAGCCCAACAAGCTCGCCTACACGCTCAAGGAACCCGTCGGAGTGATCGGCGCGATCACGCCGTGGAATTTCCCCTTCGCGATGGAAGCCGACAAGGTCGGTCAGGCGATGGCGGCCGGCTGCACGCTCGTGCTCAAGCCGGCAGAGCTCACACCGCTCGGCGCCATCCTGCTGGGGAGGCTGGTGCAGGAAGCCGGCATTCCGCCGGGGGTGGTCAACATCGTGACCGGTTATGGCGACCCCGCCGGCAAGGCCCTGGTCGAGCATGCGGATGTCGACAAGATCGCCTTTACGGGCTCGACCGCCACCGGCAAGTGGATCGTGCAGGCCGCGGCGGCGACTCTCAAGCGCGTCACGCTGGAGCTCGGTGGCAAGTCGCCGAACTTCATCTTTGCGGATGCGGATCTCGAGAAGGCGATTCCCGGTGCGGCGATGGCGGTGTTCGCCAATGCGGGGCAGATCTGCGTCGCGGGCTCGAGACTCTACGTGCACAAGAAGGTGTTCGACCGTGTCGTCGAGGGTGTCACCGGCATGGCGAAGAATCTGAAAGTGGGGCCCGGCGTCGAGCCGGACACGCAGATGGGCCCGCTCGTCTCGCAAGGACAATTCGATCGCGTCACTGGCTACATTCAGTCGGGGCGCGCGGAAGGCGCCGAAGTCGTCATCGGCGGGGAGCGGCAAGGAACGGAGGGATATTTCCTCAAGCCGACCGTGCTGGCGCAGACCGACCGCAGCATGCGCGTCATGCGCGAGGAGATCTTTGGCCCGGTGGTCTGTGCGATGCCGATGGATGACGAGGACTTGGATCGCATCGCCCGGCTGGCCAACGACACCACCTATGGCCTGTCCGCCTATATCTGGACGCGCGATGTCAGCGTCGTGCACAAGCTCGCGCGCAAGATCAAGGCAGGCACCGTGCAGGTAAATGGGGGCGTGGGCCTCGATCCGGCCGTGCCGTTCGGCGGCTACAAGCAGTCCGGCTGGGGCCGGGAGCGCGGGCGCGACGGCGTCGAGAGCATGACCGAGACCAAGTCGATCGGCATCTCGCTGTGAGCCGCTCATGAGCGATCCGAACAAGGTCTTCGATGCCGGGCTTGCGATCCGCCGCGAGATGTTCGGTGCGGCCGGGGCCGATGAGCAGCTGCGCAACGCCACGGACTTCGACCGCCCGCTGCAGGAGCTCGTCACCGCGTACTGCTTCGGTGAGACCTGGACGCGCCCGCAAATCGATCGCAAGACACGCAGCATGCTCACCCTCGCAGTGCTCACGGCGCTCGGCCGCCAGAATCAGGTCAGGGTGCACGTGCGCGGTGCGCTCGCCAACGGCGTGAGCCGCGATGAGATCCGCGAGGTGCTCCTGCACAGCATGATCTATGCGGGCGTGCCGGCGGGCGTGGACAGCTTCAATACCGCGCGCGACGTCTTCCGCGAGCTCGACAAGGCGTAGCGACGTGCACAGCAGCGCCACAGCGGCCGTCGCCTTCATCGGCATCGGCAACATGGGCTCGCCGATGTCGCAGAACCTGCTAAAGCGGGGCTTTGCACTCACCGTCTACGATCTCGATCCCGAGCGCAGTGCGCGCTTTGCGCGCGAGCATGGCTGCGCCGCGGCGCGCACGCTCGCAGAGCTCGCCGGCGCCGATGTCGTCGTCACGATGCTGCCCACCGGGCGCGACGTGCGCGCTGTGCTCACGACGCAGGATGGCGGTCTCGCGCGGCACCTGCGAAGTGGCACGCTCATCATTGACATGAGCTCCTCGGAGCCCGTCGGGACACGCGAACTCGGCGCCGAGCTCGCGGCTCTGGGCCTCAGGTTGATCGATGCGCCGGTCTCGGGCGCAGTGCCGCGCGCGCAAGCCGGCACGCTCACCATCATGGTGGGTGCGGCGGATGCGCACTTGATCGAGCGCGCACGACCGGTCCTCGAGGCCATGGGCGATCGATTGATCTCGACCGGCGCGCTGGGGTCCGGTCATGCGATGAAGGCGCTCAACAACTTCGTTGCCGCATCGAGCTACGCGGCCGCGGCCGAGGCGCTTCTGATCGGCAAGCGCTTCGGTCTGGATCCCTCGACGATGCTCGAGGTGCTGAATACCTCCACCGGCCGCAATTTCATCACCGAGATGGTGATGAAAGAGCACGTCATCGGACAGCGTTACGCGACCGGCTTTGCGGTTGGCCTTTTGGCGAAGGACGTGAAGATCGCGGCCGATCTCGGCACAGCCGTCGGCCTGGATGCGCCGCTCACGCGTCTGGTGAGTGAGCGCTGGGCGCTGGCACGCGATCGTCTGGGTCCCCAGCGTGACAACACCGAGGCGATCCTCGCCTGGGATCAGGACTAGACCTGGGTCGCGCCCCGGCCGACGCGCAGGTCGTGCGCCATCTGAATGGCATCCTCGATGCGCTGGTAGTAGCCGTGTACGCGCCCGGTCTCCTTGAAGCCGAGGGCGGCGTAGAACGCGCGGGCCGCGGCATTGGTGGCCCGCAGCTCGAGCTGGATCAGCAAAGTGCCGGCCACCAGCGCGCTCGCTTCCAGCCACTCGAGGAGTCCCCGACCCAGGCCGCGGCGCTGATACGCCGGATCCACGGCGAGCAGATTCAGGTGAGCCGTCTCATCCCCGAACTGCATGATGGCGAAGCCCTGCAGGCGCCCGCTCCCCCGTGCGGCCAGGACGATGCTCTCAGGGTGGCGGATATGGCGGATGACGCGTTCGGCGGGCCAGGAGGGCGCCAGTCCCGTCTCGATCAGACGTGCCGACATGGCGGCAATCGATGCGGCATCGCCGGGGCGTGCGAGGTCGAACATGACGGGCTAGGGTCCCGCCATGGGCCCCCGCTCGTCAACACGGCGTGTGATGCCGCCGTTCGCGCCCGATAACGATTAAAATGGCAGACCCATGCGCGCCGGTGAAGCAAATTCCGCCAGACCTTACGTAAGCATCGTCATCCCGGTGTTCAACGAGGAGGCGACCCTTGCGGCGCTGTTCGCGCGTCTGTACCCCACGCTCGATGAGCTCGACTGCAGCTACGAGTGCGTGTTCATCGACGACGGCAGCCGGGATCGCTCGGTCGCGCTGCTGCGGGCGCAGCAGCAGGCGCGCCCGCGCGAGACGCGCGTGATCATCTTTCAGCGCAACTTCGGCCAGCACGCCGCGATTCTCGCCGGCTTCGAGCGCTCGAGCGGCGAGTTCGTCATCACGATCGATGCCGATTTGCAGAATCCTCCCGAGGAAATCCCGAATCTGATTGCGCAGGCGCGCGCCGGACACGACTACGTCGGCACCATCCGCCGCGGCCGGCAGGACCACTGGGCGCGGCGCGTCCTGTCGCGTCTGATCAACGGCATCCGCGAGCGCACGACCCAGATCCGCATCACCGATCAGGGCTGCATGCTGCGGGGCTATTCGCGCAGTGTGGTGGACGCGGTGAATGCGACGCAGGAGGTCAACACCTTCATTCCGGCACTCGCGTATCTGTATGCGCGCAACCCGGTGGAGATCGAAGTGGCGCACGAGGCACGCCACGCGGGGACCTCGAAGTACTCCTTCTACAAGCTCATTCGCCTGAATTTCGATCTGATGACCGGCTTCACCGTCGTGCCGCTGCAGCTGTTCTCGATGCTCGGCATGATCGTGGCCGGCTTGTCGGGCGCATTGTTCATCCTGCTGCTGGTGCGCCGCATCCTCTACGGTCCGGACGTCGAGGGCGTGTTCACGCTGTTCGCACTCAGCTTCTTCTTTACGGGTATGGCGCTCTTTGGCATCGGTCTGATCGGCGAGTATGTCGGCCGCACATACGAGCAAGTCCGGGGACGGCCCCGCTACCTCATAGCCGGTGTGCTGGAGGGCGATGCCGCTCCGGGCATCCCGCACCAGATCCCGCAACAGACGGAGGTCCGCGAGGCGAGGCGTGTTTAGTGCCGTCGTCTGTGGCTACAGCGAGGTTGGTTACCGCTGCCTGAAAGTGCTGATCGAGCGCGGCGTGAGCATCCCGCTCGTGCTGACCCATCGCGATTCCGCCGACGAGCAGCAGTGGTACGGGAGCGTGGCCGGTCTGGCCGCACAGCATGGCCTGGCCGTCGAGACACCGAGCGATCCCAACGCGCCGCCCTGGCCCGCCCGGATCGGGGAGCTCGCGCCGCACTACCTGCTGTGCTTCTACTATCGCCACATGCTCGGAGCGCAGCTGCTCGCCGCGCCGCGCTGGGCCGCCCTCAATATGCACGGCTCGCTGCTGCCGCGGTACCGCGGCCGGGCGCCCGTCAACTGGGCGATCCTCAACGGTGAGAGCCGCACCGGGGCGACCCTTCATTACATGGTCGCCAAGCCGGATGCCGGTCCGATCGTGGGGCAGGAGGCGGTGGCGATCGGTGTGAATGACACGGCGCTCACCGTGTCCGTGAACGTGGCGGCGGCGGCCGCGCGGTTGTTGGATCGGCTGCTGCCGCTGCTCGCGGCGGGGCCGCCCGCTGGCAAACCGATGGATCTCGCGCAGGGCTCGTATTTTGGCGGGCGCCGCCCCGAGGACGGGCGCATCAACTGGTCATGGCCGGCCAAGCGCATCCATGACCTGATCCGCGCCGTGGCCCCCCCGTTTCCCGGTGCCTTCACGGAGGTGGCGGGCCAGCGGATTGTGTTCGATGACTCGCGTTGGCTCGACGGGCCGGCGGCGCACCCGCACAATGCGCCCTGCCTGTATGTGGGCGATGATGCGTGCCTGTACCTCGGTCTGCGCGATGGCGTGCGGCTGGCGGTTTCCGGTGTATCGATCGCGGGCGAGAAATTTGATGCGGCGGCGTTCGGCCGCCGCCACGGGCGTGCGGCGCTGCCGCTCGAGCCTCATTCTGCGTAGAAGGAAGACTTCATCATGAAGAAGCTGCTCATCCTGGGCGTCAACGGGTTCATCGGTCATCACTTGAGTGAGGCCGTGATCCGCGACACCGACTGGGATGTCTATGGAATGGACTTGGAGAGCGACCGCCTGACGAATGTGATGAGCAATCCGCGCTTTCACTTCTTCGAGGGCGACATCACGATCAACCGCGAGTGGGTCGAGTACCACATCCGCAAGTGCGATGTGCTGCTGCCGCTCGTGGCCATCGCCACGCCGGCGACCTACATCAGCGATCCGCTGCGGGTGTTCGAGCTGGATTTCGAGGCCAATCTGCCGCTGATCCGCGCCTGCGTGAAGCACCGCAAGCGCGTGATCTTTCCGTCGACTTCCGAGATCTACGGCATGTCGCCGGACAAGGAGTTTCATCCCTACGACTCGCCGTTGGTGCTGGGTCCGGTGCCGAAGTCGCGCTGGATCTACTCCTGCAGCAAGCAGCTCCTGGATCGGGTGATCTGGGCCTACGGCAGTGAGCAGAAGCTCGACTTCACGCTGTTCCGCCCGTTCAACTGGATCGGGCCGGGTCTGGATCGGATGACGACCCCGAAGGAGGGGAGCTCGCGCGTGCTCACGCAGTTCCTGGGCAATATCGTGCGCGGCGAGAACATCCAGCTGGTCGACGGGGGTACCCAGCGCCGCTGTTTCACGGCCATCTCCGATGGCATCGATGCGCTGATGCGCATCATCGCGAACAAGGACAAGATCGCCTCGGGCCACATCTACAACGTCGGCAACCCCCGCAACGACCTCTCGGTGCGCGAGCTCGCCGAGCTGATGCTGCGCACGGCGAAGACCATCGACGCCTATGCCGAGAGCGCCGCTCACGTACAGCTCGTCGAGGTGTCGGCCGAGAAGTACTACGGCGCGGGTTACCAGGACGTGCGCGGCCGTGTGCCCTGGATCCAGAACACCATGTCCGAGCTCGGCTGGGCACCGCGAATCGACATGCCGACGGCCTTGCGCGGCATCTTCGACTCGTACAAGGGCAATCTGACGGACGCCCGGGCGCTCGTGGACGCGAGCTGACCACGGGGCGATGACGCCGGTCCCAGCGCCAGCGACGGCCCGCCAGCCGGAGCGCCGCGTCGCTCTGAAGGTGGACGTCGATACGCTGCACGGCACGCTCGAGGGCGTGCCGCGGCTCGCCAATCTGCTCACCAGCCTCTCGTTACCGGCGACGTTCTACTTCAGCGTCGGTCCCGATCACACGGGGCGCGCCTTGAAGCGTGTGTTCCGCCCGGGCTTTCTCACCAAGGTCCGGCGTACCTCCGTCATGTCGCACTATGGGTTGCGGACGCTGCTCTACGGCACGCTGCTGCCGGGGCCGGATATCGGCAAGCGCGCCGCGGCCGTGATGCGCGCTGTGCGCGACTCGGGCTTCGAGGTAGGCGTGCACTGTCACGATCACGTGCGCTGGCAGGATGGCGTCGCGCAGGCGGACGCCGCCTGGACACGCCGCGAGCTCGAGCGCGCGGTGCAGGCCTTCAGCGCGGTGTTCGGTCACCCCCCGCACTCCCATGCCGCAGCGGGGTGGCAGATCAATGAACACGCGCTCGCGCTCGAGGCAGACCTCGGCTTCGCCTACGCCAGCGACACCCGCGGCACACGGCCCTTCTGGCCGGTAATGGGCGGTGTACGCGGGCGCTGCGTCCAGATTCCCACGACACTGCCGACGTTCGATGAGCTGATTGGCGTGGACGGGCGTGACGCCGATGGCGCCGCCCGCGAAGTGCTGCGCATCACGCATGTGGCGCCGAGCGCCGCGCATGTATTCACGCTGCATGCGGAACTGGAAGGCCAGCTGTTGCTGCCGCAATTCGAGTGGCTGCTGCGCGCCTGGCTCAACGATGGCTGCTCGCCGGTCGCCATGAGCGAGATTGCTGCGGGTCTGGCGCGCGAGAGCCTGCCGTATCACGTGGTGGAGCTCGCCGAGGTGCCGGGGCGCTCGGGCACACTCGCCGTGCAGGGAGCGAGCGTATGAATCGCTGGGCGCGCGCTGCGCTCGCGCTCGCCATCATCGTCTGGATAGAGCTCCTGGGCTTTCGCGGTCTGTACAACCCCGACGAGGGACGCTACGCGGAGATTCCACGCGAGATGCTCGCCACCGGCGACTGGGTCATCCCCCACCTCAACGGGCTCATCTATATCGAGAAGCCGCCGCTTCAGTACTGGGCGACAGCGGTGAGCTACGCGATCTTTGGCCAAAGCGACTGGTCGGCGCGGCTCTACGCCGGGCTGTGCGGGCTCGCCACCGTTCTCGCCAGCGCCTGGCTCGCGCGCCGACTGTGGGGGCAGGCCGCCGCCTGGCGCAGTGGGCTCATTCTGGGCAGCTCGCTCCTCATCCTGCTGATGAGTCATCAGCTCACGCTCGATATGAGTCTGACGCTCTTCACCACACTGACGCTGGTCGGGTTCTGCGTGGCGCAGCTGGCAGAGACGCCCGAGCGGATGCGCGGGCGCTGGATGTGCCTCGCCTGGGCGAGCGCCGCCGCCGGCTTTCTGACCAAAGGTCTCGTCGTCGGCGTGCTGCCGGTGCTCGCGTTGATCGGCTACTCGCTGCTCGCGCGCGATCTGAAGCCGTGGAGGCGGCTGTATCCGGTACGAGGAATCGCACTCTTTGTCGTGCTGGCGGGGCCGTGGTTCGCGCTCATTCAGCACCGGCTGCCCTCATTTTTCGGCTTTTTCGTCGTGCGCGAGCACTTTCAGCGCTATCTCACGCTGATAGAGGAGCGCTATCAGCCGTGGTGGTTCTTCCTGCCCGTGCTCGCGGCCGGCAGCCTGCCCTGGATCGTGCCGATGCTGCGAGGGCTTGTCAGCGGCTGGCGCGCGCAGCGTCCCGCGGGGGAGTTCGATGCGCGCCGGCTGCTGTGGGTCTGGAGCGCGGTGGTGCTGCTGTTCTTTTCGGTCTCCGACTCCAAGCTCATTCCCTACATCCTGCCCATGATGCCGGCGCTGGCCTTGCTCGCGGGCAGCAGCGCGGAGCGGGCGCTGAAATCCGATCTGCGCTGGACGAGCTGGGGACTGATACTGGCGGGCATCGCATTGGCGCTCGGTGCGGGCTTGCTGCCGCGCCTGCTGCACGACCCCAGCCGCGCACCGTACTTCCTCGCACTGCGGCCGCCGCTCATTACCATGGCGATTGCCTGCCTCGCCGGCGGTCTTGCCGCGCACAAGCTGCGCGAGCGGGCGACGCCGCTCACCGCCTGCGTTGCGGCGACGGGATTCACGTTCTTCGCGTGCCTGTCCTGGGCGGCGAGCCTGCTGGACCCGATTTACTCCGGTGCGAGCCTCGCGGCGCAATTGCCGCCGGAGCTTCGCGCTGCGGCGCCGGTGTACAGCGTGCGTACCTACGATCAGAGTCTCACCTTCTACCTCGGCCGTCCGGTGACGCTGGTGGACTGGCGGGGCGAGCTCGATTTTGGTTTGACGCTTGCACCGGAGCGCGGTATCGCCAAACTTGCGGAATTCGCGCCGCGCTGGCTTGCTGAGACGCAGGCTCTCGCAGTGATGGAGCCGCAGACCTACAGTGCGCTCTCGAAGCAGGGGCTGCCGATGGTGCTGCGCGCGCAGGCGCCGCGCGAGCTCATCGTGAGCCGACGTTGAGGAATTACGGAGATCCGGCATGAGTGCGATCACCTGGGTGTTGTTGTTGGGCGGCGTCGGCCTGAATGCAGCCGCGCAACTGCTTCTGAAAGCGGCGACCCGCGTGAGCGGTGAGCTGATCGCAGACGGAGGCAGCATCGCCTGGCCGGCGACGGCGCAGCTGCTCAAGGCGCCGCCGCTGTGGCTGGGGCTGTCGTGTTACGGCGTGAGTGTGCTCTTGTGGCTCGGCGCTCTCTCGCGGGTGCCCGTGAGCATCGCCTATCCCATGCTGTCGATCGGCTATATCGTGAATGCCTTTGCGGCCGCCGCGCTCTTCGGCGAAGCCCTGAGTGCGGGCAAGCTCGTGGGAATCGCGCTGATCGTCGCCGGCGTGGTCGTGCTGACGCGCGTGGCGCACTCATGAGCGAGTATCTGCCCTTCACCCGACCGAGCATCGATGAGGCGACGATTGCCGGAGTCGCCGAAGTGCTGCGCTCCGGCTGGATCACCTCAGGACCCCAGGTCAAGGCCTTCGAGGCCGCGCTCTCGCAGTTCGTCGGCGGCCGGCCCGTGCGCGCCTTCAATTCGGGTACCTGCACGATGGAGATCGCGCTGCGCATCGCCGGCATCGGACCCGGACACGAGGTCATTACCACGCCGCTGTCGTGGGTGGCGACGAGCAACGTGGTGCTGGCGGTCGGTGCGCGGCCGGTGTTCGTGGATATCGACCCGGCGACCCGCAACATCGATCTGGAGCGCATCGCCGAGGCGGTAACGCCCGCGACGCGCGCGATCCTGCCCGTGGATCTCGCCGGCCTGCCCGTCGATCGCGACCAGCTCTACCAGATTGCGCGCGCTCACCGGCTGCGCGTGATCGAGGATGCGGCGCAGTCCTTTGGCAGTCATTGGCGCGGGGCGCGTATCGGCTCGATCGGAGACTTCGTTTCCTTCAGTTTCCACCCCAACAAGAACGTCACCACGATCGAGGGCGGCTGCCTCGTGCTCAACGATGAGCGCGAAGCGCGCCTTGCCGAGCAATACCGCCTGCAAGGGGTGGTGCGCAGCGGCCAGGACGGCATGGAGGTGGAGATCGCCGGCGGCAAGTTCAATCTGACCGACGTGGCCGCGCGCGTCGGCCTTGGGCAACTGCCGCATCTGGCGGCCTTCAATGCCCGGCGGCACGAGCTCGCGCGCGCCTACTTCGCCGAATTCGACAAGGCAGGCGTCGCCGCGCTGGGACTGCAGCTGCCGCTTGCTGATTTCTCGCACACCAACTGGCACATGTTTCAGGTCGTGCTTCCCGAGGAGCAGCTCACGGTGAAGCGCGCGGCGGTGATGGAGCAGATGCATGCAGCCGGCATCGGCACCGGCGTTCACTATCCGGCGATCCACCTGTTCGCGTTGTACCGGCGGCTCGGCTTCACGCCCGGCAGCTTCCCGCATGCCGAATACGTGGGGCGTAACATCCTCACGCTGCCGCTGTTCCCGGCGATGCGAGATGAGGATGTGACCCGGGTCGTCGCCACATTGAGTCGGATTCTGCGCGCACACGCTCGCGCCGGCGTTGCGCGTGCTGGGGCGATACAGTAAAACGGCCGCAGTTCAGTTCACCTGGGGAGTGCAAATCATGCGCAGGATCGGAACCGTACTGCTCGCGGCGTTGTTGTTGTCCGCCACGATGACCGTGGTCCATGCGGATAACTCGCAGCAGGACAAGATGAAGCAGTGCAACGCCCAGGCGGGCGATAAGAAGGGCGACGACCGCAAGGCGTTCATGAAGGGCTGTCTGTCGGCCGGCTCCGGCAGCGCCACCGCGACCAAGCAGCTGACCCCTCAGCAGCAGAAGATGAAGCAGTGCAATGCCGACGCCAGCGCGAAGCAGCTGAAGGGCGACGAGCGCAAGAGCTTCATGTCCGGCTGCCTCTCCGGCAAGTAGTCTTGCGATAACCGCGGCGGCGCGTCAGTGCCGTCGCGGTTTGTGGAGGAATTCGTTCCGGTCCGCGGACTGCACGCTGACGTGCGTGATCTTCTGTCCGCGCGACAGAGTCAGCGGAATCACGGCGCCCGCCGAGCCCTGGGCCCAGATGCGCCGAAACAGGTCCGCGAGGCTCTGCGGCTCCTGTCCGGCCACTTCGACGATGAAATCCCCCAGGCGCACACCCGCGCGATGCGCAGGTCCGCCCTGCGCAAGGCCGCCCACGATGAGCCGGTCCTTGAGCTCACGCGCGTACATGCCGAGCCACGGTCTGGGCGGTCCCGCGGGCCGGCCGAGTCGGATCATGTCATCGAGGATCGGATCCAGCAGCTCGATCGGCACGAACATGTTCGCATCGAAGGTCTCCCCGCTCACGGCTTCCTGCACCAGCAGTGAGCCGATGCCGCGCAGCTGTCCATCCGGCCCGACAAGCGCGGTGCCTCCCCACTGCGGATGCGGCGGTGAGGTGAACAGCGCCTCATCGAGCACGTATTCCCAGTAGCCGGCGAATTCTCTGCGGGCGATCAGCTTTGCGTTCAGCGAGTGCGAGATGCCGCCGTGACCGATGATGATCACGCTGCTGCCCGTCTCCAGGGTCTGGCTCGATGCGCGCGGCAGGGCTGGCACACCAAGCCGGCCCAGGGGCATCACGAGTCCGAAGCCGGTCGTCTGATCGTAGGCCAGCGCGTGACCGGGAACGACGGCCCCGGAATGCGTGGTGAGCCAGATCGAATTCGCCTCGGTGATGAGATAGCCGATGGTCAGAACGAGGCCATCCGCGTCGATCACCACGCCGCTGCCGATGCGCTCGGTATCGAGAAACGAGGCGGTGAAGGCTTCGTCGGGAATCTCCGCGTGCACCATCACCACGGAGCGCACGGCCGCCTCCAGATCGAAGTGCACCTGCTCGGAGCGCGGCTGCAGCGCCGCAGGGAATGACCATTCGGTCGATTCGGCCATGCATGCGAGACTAGCAGGCTATGAGCAGCTCTGAAACCGCAGCCCCTGCGGCGCCGACGATCGCGCTCGTGAGCGCGCGCGCGGCCCGCGCCCTCGATGAGGATCTGCCGCCGCTGTATACGGCGATGCGTGAGGCGGGCGTGCGGACGGAGATCGTCGACTGGGACGCGCCGGGCACCGACTGGGCGAGATTCGATGCGGCGCTGCTGCGCTCGACCTGGGATTACATGGAGCGACTGAGCGAATTTCTGAGCTGGTGCGACAACACGGGTGAGGCGACGCGGCTGATCAATCCCGCCGCGGTAGTGCGCTGGAACACCGACAAGCATTACCTCACGGGGCTGCTCGCCGCCGGTGTGCCGACGATCCCCAGCAAGTTCATCGAGCCCGGCGCGGACGGCGCCGCGGCGCTCGCTGACTTTCTGGCGCACGATCCGGCCTCGGAGTTCGTGGTCAAGCCCGCGATCGGCGCCGGATCGCGCGATGCGCAACGCTACGGGCGCCCCGAGCTTGCGCGCGCGACGGCGCAGGTCGAGCGGCTGCTGGCGCAGCGGCGCTCGGTGCTGCTGCAGCCCCATCTGGGGAGTGTCGATCGGGTCGGAGAGACCGCGCTCATCTATTTCGCCGGCCGCTTCAGCCATGCCGTTCGCAAGGCATCGCTGCTCAAGCCCGGAGCGCAGGCCACGGCAGGACTGTTCGCGCCGGAGCAGATCAGCTCGCGTGAGCCCGGGCGCGATGAGCTCGCAGTCGGGGAGCGGGCGCTTGCCGCAGTACCGGGAGGCGTCCCGCTCTATGGGCGCGTGGATCTGCTGCGCGATGCGCGCGGTGTGCCGCACGTGCTCGAAGTCGAGCTCACCGAGCCATCGTTGTTCTTTCCATACGCGCCGGGATCGGCCGAGCGCTTTGCTCGCGCCGTGATCGGTCATGTGCGCGCTGGCATGGCGAGGAGCCTCGCGTGAGTCGCGCCGCGGGCTGGGTGACGCTGCTGCTCACCATCCTCAGCTGTGCGCCGCTTGCGGCGGCCGACAGCAGTGCAGCTCCCCCGGCGATCCGGCATGTATTCCTCATCGTGCTGGAGAACCAGTCGTTCAATCATGTGTTCAGTCCGCGCTCCGCGATGCCGTACCTGTCGCAGACACTCGCAGCTGAGGGCGCAGTGCTGCGCAGCTTCTACGCCATCGGACACAACAGTCTGGGCAACTATGTCGCGCTGGTGAGCGGACAGGCGCCCAACGAGGCGACCCAGGGCGACTGTCTGGTATACGGCGACTTTCGGCAGAGCGAGCCGGGGCTGGATGCCGACGGACAGGCGCGCGGCACGGGCTGCGTGTACCCGAAGTGGGTGCCCTCGTTGCCGGATCAGCTGGAGGCCGCGGGTCTCACCTGGAAGGGATACATGGAGGACATGGGACGCGATCCTCACCGCGAGGCGCGCACTTGCGGACACGCAGCGCTCGGGGCCCGCGATCCGCTGCTCGAGGCAACGCCAACGGATCAATATGCAAGCAAGCACAATCCGTTCATTTACTTTCACGCGATCATCGATGACGCGCAGCGCTGTGCACGCCATGTGATCAACCTGGATGCGCTCACCGCCGATCTACGGACGCCAGCGAGCACGCCCAATCTGGTCTTCATCACGCCCAACTTGTGTCACGACGGCCACGACACGCAGTGCGCCAACGGCGAGCGGGGTGGCGCAGCGGGTGCGGATGCCTTTCTCGCCGAATGGGTGCCGCGCATTCTGGCATCGGCGGCGTTCCAGCGGGACGGGCTGCTGATCGTCACGTTCGATGAGGCGGACGGCACCAGTGCCAGCTCGGCCGCGGCGTGCTGCAACGAGCGCGCGCTCAGCGGCGCGCGCCTGCCTCCCGGCCTGTGGGGACCGGGCGGTGGACGTGTTGGCGCGGTGCTGGTATCGCGCAGCATTCGCCCCGGGACGGTCTCCGACGTGGCCTACAACCACTACTCGTTGTTACGTACCATCGAGACGCTCTTCAATCTGAGGCCGCTGGGCTTCGCCGCCGATCCGCAGCTCGCCGGCTTCGGGCCGGACGTATTTCGATAAGACCCGCCGCGATCGTCTGCCACAGCACGCGCTTCAGCAGCGTCAGCCGCTTGCCGTTGAAGTCCGGCCAGCCGAGCGCGCGCAGCAGCAGCGGCCGCATGCGCCGCACCGCTACCACCTGACTGACGATCGCCAGCGCGCGAATGCGTATCTGCGGGTCATGCGCCGGCCGGCGTGCGAGCCGGCCAATGATCGCCATACACAGGCCGAGGAGCCGCGTGCCAACGCGCTCGAAGAACAGCTCGAAGGCCGCGCTCGGATGAGCCTGCTCGCGCGTGAAGAACAGCAGCCAGCTCGAGGGCCGATCCGTCGCCATGCCCTCGAGCAGCGGCTCGATGAGCGTCCGCAACAGCTCGAGCAGTGCGACATCGGCGAGCCTGCGCTCGCGCAGCGCGCTCTCGGTACGCGTCAGTGCCGGACTGAGGCGGGCCTGCAGGTCCGCGGTGATGTACTCGAAGCAGGCGCGATGCAGGCCGTCCTTGCCGCCAAAGTAGTACTGCAGCGCCGGCAGACTCACTCCGGCGCGACGCGAGATGGCGCGTGTTGAGGTGCCCTCGAGGCCATGATCACCGAAGAGCTCGATCGCGGATTCGAGGATGCGGCGGCGCGTGCGCTCGCCGCGCTCGTAGCCACCCCGGTCGGGGTGTCGTCGCGCACGGACAGATCCGCGCCCGGAGTGAATCTGGCTTGATTTGCGCCCGCTGCTCATGGCTCAAGCGTTGACAGAATTCTATCGAACGATAGACAATTTGATGATCCAAGTCGAGGTCGGTGCACAGGTGAGTCGATACGTACGGATCGGGATCATCGTCGCCGTCGTCGCTGTCGCCGGCATTGCGTGGTGGTGGTATTCGAGCCGTACACACGCAAGCGACGAGCTGACGCTCTACGGCAACATCGATCTGCGCCAGGTCGAGCTGCCGTTCAACGGCACGGAACGCATCGCAAGCGTGGACGCGCGTGAGGGCGATCGCGTCGCCGAAGGCACGGTGCTCGCGCGGCTGGATACCAGCCGGCTCGCGCCACAGCTTGCGCAGGTTGAAGCCTCAGCCGCCGCGCAGGAACAGGTAGTCGAGCGGCTGCGGCACGGTAGCCGGCCGGAAGAGATTGCCCAGGCACGCGCGAACGTGGAGCTTGCCGCGGCCGATGCACAGTCGGCGCACGCGCGCTTCGAGCGCATGCAGGCGCTGTTCATGAGCTCGAGCGGCCGCGCCGTCAGCCGCCAGGATGTCGATGACGCGAGCGCGGCGGCCGACGTAGCCGCGGCGCGCCTTACCGTGAATCGCAAGGCACTGGAGCTCGCGATCGCCGGCCCGAGGCGGGAAGACGTCCTGGAGGCGCAGGCACGCCTGGCCGCGCAGCAGGCGCAAGTGGCGCTCCTCAAACAGCAGATCGAGGATGCCTCGCTCAAGGCGCCCCTGTCCGCCGTGGTGCGCTCCCGCCTGGTTGAGCCCGGCGAGATGGCATCGCCGGCCAAGCCTGCCTTCACGCTGGCGATCACCGACCCCAAATGGGTACGCGCCTACATCAGTGAGAAGGATCTCGGGCGGGTGCGTGCCGGGATGGCTGCCACCGTCAGCGTGGATGCTTTTGACGGACGGCGATTCGAGGGTTGGGTCGGTTTCATCTCGCCCGCCGCGGAATTCACGCCGAAGTCCGTACAGACCGAAGAGCTGCGCGAGAGTCTGGTGTACGAGATCCGCGTGTTCGTGAAGGATCCCGCCGATGAGCTGAAGCTGGGCATGCCCGCGACGGTCCATCTGCCGCTGCACCCGCCCCCGCAGCAGCCACAGGCGAAATGAACGCGCCGGCCCCGATCGTCGCCGCGAGCGCTCTCGGTAAGCGCTTCGGGCGGGATAAGCAGGGGCGCGATGTGGTGCGGGCGCTGCAGGATCTGACCACCGAGATTCCTGCGGGGGAGCTCACCGCGCTGGTCGGACCCGATGGCGCCGGCAAGACGACCTTTCTGCGGCTGATTGCGGGCCTGCTGATCGCAGAAGAGGGCAGCTTGCGCGTGCTCGGGATCGATCCCGCGCGCGATCCGCAGCAGATCCAGGACCGCATCGGCTACATGCCGCAGCGCTTCGGCCTCTACGAGGACCTGAGCGTTCAGGAGAACCTCGATCTGTACGCCGACCTGCACGGCGTAAGCTCCGCGCAGCGGGCGGTGCGCTATCCGCAACTCATGCAGATGACCAGTCTCGGTGCCTTCACCAGGCGCCTCGCGGGTCAACTCTCCGGCGGCATGAAGCAGAAGCTGGGACTGGCGTGCACGCTGGTGCGTTCGCCCGAGCTGCTGCTGCTCGATGAGCCGACCGTCGGCGTCGATCCGCTCTCGCGTCGCGAGCTCTGGGAGATCGTGCGCCAGCTGGTCGAGGTGGAAAAGCTCACGGTGATCGTGAGCACCTCGTACCTCGATGAGGCCGAGCGCAGCCAGCGCGCCATCGTGCTGCACCATGGCCGCATCCTGGCGCAGGGCTTACCGCAGCAGATCACGCAGCGCGCCGCGGGCCGCACGTTCCTGCTCGAGCCCCGCGGCGGCAGCGCGCGCTCGTTGCAGGCGCAGCTGCTGGATGATCCGAATGTGCTCGATGCCGTTCCCGATGGGGGACGTGTGCGTTTCGTGCGCGAGCGTGACGGCGCGAGCGATGCGCTCACGGCCTCGGCCATCGCGATCGAGCCGCACTTCGAGGATGGCTTCATGGCGCTGCTCAAGGATGGCACGCCGCACACGCCCACCGCGCCCATCACGCTCGAGCGGACTCTGCCTTCACACGGGGAGGAGATTGTCGTTGCGGTGCGGGAGCTGGTGCGGCGCTTCGGCGCCTTCACCGCGGTCGATCATGTGAGTTTCGACGTACACCGCGGCGAGATTTTCGGCTTGCTCGGTCCCAACGGCGCGGGCAAGACCACGACCTTTCGCATGCTGTGCGGCTTGCTGCCGGCAAGCGGCGGCGAGCTGCGCATCGCGGGAGTCGATGTGCGCCGGGCCGGAGCCGCCGCGCGACAGCGGCTGGGATATGTGGCGCAGAGGTTCTCGCTCTATGGCGCACTCACCGTCCGCGAGAATCTCGAGTTCTTCGCCAGCGCCTACGGCCTCGCCGGTGCGCGGCGGCGGGAACGCATCGACTGGGCGATCGGCCAGTTCGATCTGAGCCAACAGATCGATCGTACGAGCGGTGAGCTGCCCGGCGGGTACAAGCAGCGCCTGGCGATGAGTGCGGCGCTGTTGCACGAGCCGGAGATCCTGTTTCTCGATGAGCCCACGAGCGGTGCCGATCCGCTTGCGCGCCGCGCCTTCTGGCGGCGCATCACTGCGCTCTCGGATCAGGGAGTGACTGTGATCGTCACGACACACTTCATGCCCGAGGCCGAGTATTGCGATCACATCGCGATCATTGATGCCGGGCGCGTGCTGGCGCAGGGCACGCCGGCGCAGATCCGCAGCCACGGACAGCCGGGGATGGAAGATGCATTCATCGCCATCGTCGAGTCCGCGCGCGGCGCAGTAGCGGCGGGGCGGGCGGCATGAGCACGCAGGCGAGCGCCTGGCGGCCCCGGGTTCATCGCATCTGGACGCTGGTGCGCAAAGAGACGCGCCAGGTGGTGCGCGATCCCTCGAGCATCGCCATCGGCGTCGTGCTGCCGGTCATCCTCATCCTGCTGTTCGGCTTCGGGCTTTCGCTCGATGTGAAGAACGTCCCGGTCGCGGTCGTGGTGGAGGATTCCTCGCCGCAGGCGCGCGAGCTGGTTGCGGGGCTGCAGCTCTCCGCCTACTTCCAGCCGCATTTCGTCGCCACGACGCGTGAGGCCGAGGATCTGATGCTTGCGCGCCGCGTCGATGGTGTCGTGCGGGTGCCCGAGAACTTCGCCCACGACATGGCTCTCGGCAAGGGCGGTGTGCAGCTTCTGGTACACGGCAGCGATGCCAATCGTGCCCGCATCATTGAAGGCTACGTGCAGGGCGCGATCAGCGCCTGGACGCTGCGCCAGGCGGCCGAGGGGGCCAGTACCGGTGCTGCGGTCGGCGGGATGGTGAACATCCAGAACCGACTCTGGTTCAACGAGGCGAACGACAGTCACTACTTCCTGGTGCCGGGCCTCATCGTCCTCGTCATGACACTGATCGGCGCGTTCCTGACGGCGATGGTGGTTGCGCGCGAATGGGAGCGGGGCACCTTCGAGGCATTGTTCGTGACCCCGGTGCGCAGCGAGGAGATCCTGCTCGGCAAGACCATTCCGTACTTTGGGCTGGCGCTCATCGGTCTGGTGCTGTGCGTGCTGTCGGCGCGCTTCCTGTTTCATGTGCCGCTGCGCGGTTCGCTCATCGTGCTGCTCATCGTCTCCATGTTCTACATCCTGGTGGCGCTCGGCATCGGGCTCCTCATCTCCTCGGCCGTGAAGAATCAGCTGGTGGCGAGCCAGCTCACGATGCTGGCGACCTTCATGCCGGCGTTCATGCTGTCCGGCTTCCTGTTCGATCTGCGCAGCATGCCGGTGGCGATCCGGGTAATCACTTACCTTCTGCCGGCGCGCTACTACGTTGCGCTGCTGCAGACGATCTTTCTGGCCGGCAACATCTGGAGCGTCATTGTGCCGAACGCCGTCGTGCTGATCGGCATGATCGGGTTGCTCTCGCTCGCGAGCCGCGCGGTGACGAACAAGCGTCTGGCATGAGGCTCGGATGAAATCGCTCTTGCGCATACTCGCACTCACCCGCAAGGAGCTGCTCGCGGTACTCAAGGACCGGCGCGCGCGCTTCAGCCTCATCATTCCGCCCATGATGCAGACGCTGATCTTCGGTTACGCCGCGAGCTACGACTTGAATCACGTGCCCTACGCCGTGCTCGATCAGGATCGCAGTGCCGCCTCGCGCGAGCTCATCGCCGGGCTCGACGGCAGCGGACTATTCGAGCGGGTCGGCGAACTGCGGCGCGAGAGCGAGCTCAACAGTTTCATCGATTCGCGCCGGGCGCTGATCGTGATTCAGATCGGCAGTGATTTCGAACGGCATCTGCAGGCGGGCCAGAGCGCGGACGTGCAGGTGATCGCCGATGGCCGCAATTCGAATACCGCCGCTACCGCCATGTCCTACGTCGGCGAGGTCGTGCGACGGTTCAATGACTCCTGGCGTGCGGATCACGGGCTCGCGCCGCCATCGGTGAACGTCGAGGTGCGCGCCTGGTACAACCCCAATCTCGAGACCCGCTGGAACATGATTCCCGGGATGATCGGCACGCTCACGATGATGCAGACACTGCTGCTCACTGCGATGTCGGTCGCGCGGGAACGCGAGCAGGGCACGTTCGATCAGCTGCTGGTGACGCCCTTCCGGCCCGCCGAAATCATGGTCGGCAAGGCGCTGCCCGCGATGATGATCGGCCTCACGCAGGCGACCGGCGTGCTGCTCGTCGCGCAGCTGTGGTTTCGCATTCCCTTCGCCGGCTCGTTCGTGACGCTCTACAGCGGCCTCATTCTGTTCGTACTGGCCGCCGTCGGGATCGGACTCATGCTCTCTTCGGTCGCGGCGACGATGCAGCAGGCGATGCTGTTCGGATTCATCATCATCATGCCGTTCTCGCTGCTCTCGGGCCTGACGACGCCGCTCACCAATATGCCGGCGGCGCTGCAGGCATTGACCGCGGTCAATCCGCTGCGCTACGCGATCGATATCGCGCAGCGGGTGTATCTCGAGGGTTCGACGCTTGCGAGTCTCACGCAGGATCTGTTTCCACTTGCGCTCATCGCGGCGGTCACACTGACTGTCGCTTCCTGGCTGTTCCGCTACCGTCTGCAGTGAGCCCGATCATGAGACGCCTGCCTCAATTGGCCCCCCTGCTCCTGCTGTGCGGAGTCTTCGCAGGCTGTGCCGTCGGCCCGAATTTCACCAAACCCAAGCCCGAGGTACCGCCGCAGTGGTCGGCGACCGCGAGTCAGCCGCCTGAACACGCAGCCAGTCGGGTCAGCGCCGAGGCGCCCCAGGGGGACGCGTGGTGGCAGAGTTTCAATGACCCGATGCTGACCTCGCTCGTGCAGCGCAGCGTCGCCGCAAATCTGGACGTGCGCAAAGCCGTGGTGCGGATCGAGGAGGCGCGCGCGGAGCGCAGTGCGGTGGCGTCCAGCTTCTGGCCTTCGCTGTCGGCCGATGCGCGCTTCACGCGTCAGCGCTTCAGCGAAACCACCCCCAACGGTGCCCTGTTCGGTGCCGCGAGCGCCTTCCCGAAGCAACCCAATGGCGTCGCCATCACGAACCCCTTCAACCAGAATGAGCTGGGACTGTCGCTGTCTTGGGAGATCGATTTGTTCGGGCGCGTGCGCCGCTCCGTAGAGGCGGCAAGCGCAGAGCTTGTGGCGAGCCAGGAATTCGGCCACGACGTGCTCTTGTCACTGCAAAGCGACGTGGCCCGCGCCTACATCGAGCTTCGAGGCGCACAACTGCGCCACGCGATCGCGCAACGCAGCCTCGACACCGATCATGAGCTCATGGATCTCACGCGCGAACGGCGCGACGCGGGCCTTGCATCCGATCTCGATGTGGCGAGTGCCACGAGTCAGGCCAATGCCACCGCGGCGCAGCTGCCGCTCATCGATGCGCAAATCAGCGGTGACATCAACCAATTGAGCCGGCTGATGAGCCGCGAGCCGGATGCCCTGCGCAGCGAGTTGATCGCCGAGGAGCCCGTCCCCCCGGTGCCGCCGCAAGTGCCCGCGGGACTGCCGTCCGACCTGGCACGGCGCCGGCCGGATATCCGCCGCAGTGAGGCGAGTCTGCATGCCGAGACCGCGCGCGTGGGAGTGGCGGTGGCGGATCTGTTTCCACGGCTGACGCTCACCGCGGCGGGCGGCTATCAGTCCGAGCAGCTGTCCCAGCTCGTGAAGGCAGCCAGTCACTTCGGCAGTTTCGCGCCGGCGCTCGAGCTGCCGATCTTCGATGCCGGACGCCGGCAAGCGAACATCCGGCTGCAGAAGGCCAAGGCTCAGGAGGCCGGCATCGATTACGCGCGCACCGTGCTCGGCGCCCTGCACGAGGTGGAAAACGCGATGCTGGCCTACGGCGCCGATCAGGAGCGGCGCGTGGCGCTCGAGGCGGCGGTGAGTGCGAACCGGGATGCGCTCGCGCTGGCGCGCGATCGCTATCGTGCGGGAATCTCGAGCTTCATCGACGTGCTCGACCTGCAGCGCGCCCTGCAACAGAACGAGATGGCGTTGGGAATCACGACCACCGCCGTCTCCACGGATCTGGTGCAGCTGTACCGCGCGCTCGGCGGCGGGTGGCAGAGCGCGCAGCCCTAGCGAATGGGCAGCACCTGGACGTTTGCGACGGCGCGCAGCGCGAAGCTGGAATGGACGCGCGCCACGTTCGGCAGGCGTGTCAGGTGCTGGCTGTGCACGCGCTCGAAATCGGCGGTGTCGGCAACAACGACGCGCACCAGATAGTCGAACTCTCCGGTCATTAAATAGCACTCCATTACTTCCGGAATGCCGCGTACGGCCTGCTCGAAAGCCTGCAGGTCGGTCTGCTCCTGCCGATCGAGGGTAATGCTGACGAACACGTTCACGGGCAATCCGGCCTTGACCTGATCGATGCGCGCGCCGTAGCCGGCGATGAGACCGGAGGTCTCCAGTGCACGAACCCGGCGCAGGCAGGCCGACTCGGACAAGTGGGCGCGCTCGGCGAGCGCGGCGTTCGTGATGCGGGCATCGCGCTGGAGCACTTCGAGGATCAGCCGGTCGGTGCGATCGAGCTGCATAAATAACCGACATTTAAGAAAAATATGGAGATATCTTGCGTCTAATACGGGTTTTGACGCAAGTAATTCAACTTTTCACCAGTACTTCCAACGTAAGCTGGCAGCATCTCAACCCCGCCTTCCACGTTGGAGTCTGCCCCATGCGCATCGGAGTGCCCCGCGAGATCAAGGTCCACGAATACCGGGTCGGTCTGGTGCCCGCGGGGGTGCGTGAGCTGACAGCGGCCGGGCACGAAGTGCTCGTGGAGGCCGGCGCGGGTGAGGGCGCAGGCCTCTCCGATTCGCAATACGAGGCCGCAGGTGCCTTGATCGTCGATGAAGCGCACGAGGTCTTCCGCCACGCGGAGCTCATCGTGAAGGTCAAGGAGCCGCAGCTGCCTGAGTGCCGCATGCTGCAGCAGGGCCAGTTGCTGTTCACGTACCTGCACCTCGCCGCGGATCCGGCGCAGGCTCAGGCGCTGATCGATTCGGGCGCCACCGCGATTGCCTATGAGACGGTCACGGCCCCCGATGGCTCGCTGCCGCTGCTGACGCCGATGAGCGAGGTGGCCGGGCGCATGTCGATACAGGTGGCCGCGAGCTGCCTGCAGAAGGCCGTGGGCGGCAGCGGAATGCTCTTGGGGGGCGTCGCCGGCGTTCCGCCCGCCAAGGTCGTCGTGCTGGGCGGCGGGGTGGCGGGCAGTCAGGCCCTGGAGATGGCGGCAGGCCTGGGCGCCGATGTGACGGTCGTGGACCGCTCAGTGCCGAGGCTGCGCGATCTGTCCGCGCAGTTCGGCGGCCGCGTCAAGACGCTGTATTCCACGAGCGAGGCGATCGAGCATTCGGTGCGCGAGGCCGATGTCGTGATCGGCGCCGTGCTCATCGCCGGTGCAGCCGCGCCAAAACTGGTGACGCGCTCGATGGTCGCGCGGATGAAGCCGGGTTCGGTCATCGTCGATATTGCGATCGACCAGGGTGGCTGCATCGCCACCAGCCGTCCCACCACGCATGCGGAGCCGACGTACCGCGTCGATGGCGTGGTGCATTACTGTGTCACCAACATGCCAGGCGCGGTGCCGAACACCTCCACGTTCGCGCTCACCAATGCCACGCTGCCGTTCGTGCGCGCGCTGGCCGATCTTGGCGTGCGCGAGGCGACCGCGCGCGATCCGCACCTGGCGCACGGTCTGAACATCCAGGCGGGCGAGATCGTGCACGAGGCGGTGGCGGCGGCGCTTACGGGAGTTCCCGTCTACTGATGTGCGAAACTGGGGCATGAGCCTCTCAGCGTTCGACATCTTCAAGATCGGCATCGGGCCTTCGAGCTCCCACACGATGGGGCCGATGCGCGCGGCGCACGAGTTCGCGCTCGAGCTGAAGCGCGATCAGCTCCTCGAGCGCACCGACAGCATCGTCGCCCGGCTCTATGGTTCGCTCGCGCTCACCGGTGCGGGTCATGGGACGGATCGGGCCGTGCTGCTGGGTCTCGAAGGCGCCGATCCGCGGACCGTGGATCCTGACAGCATCGAGCCCAGTGTGCAGCGCATCCGCGCCTCTGGCCGCCTGCGCCTGCTCGGGGAGCGCGAAATCGCATTCGATGAGCCGATGCAGCTGCTATACATGCTGCACGAGCGCCTCCCCCGCCATTCAAACGGCATGCGCTTCTCCGCTCTCGGCAGCGATGGCCAGCTGCTGCGCGAAGAGGACTACTACTCGATCGGCGGTGGCTTCATCGTGCGCGGCGATGAGCCCGAAGCGCGCGATACCGTGCACGCTGCGCCTCCGTATCCGTTCACGACCGGCGATGAGCTGCTGGCGATGTGCCGCGAGCATGGGCTGGAGCTCTTTGAGCTCATGCTGGCGAACGAGAAGACCTGGCGCACGGAGGCGCAGATCCGCAGCGAGCTCGCCGGCATCTGGCAGGTGATGCAAGCTTGTGTCCTGCGCGGCTTTCGTCAGACCGGCGTGCTGCCCGGCGCGCTGCGGGTGCGACGGCGCGCGCCGCGCCTGCATCGCATGCTCACGGAGGGCAGCTCGGCCGGTAATGCGCTCGCGGTCATGGACTGGGTGAATGCCTGGGCGCTCGCCGTGAACGAGGAGAATGCCGCCGGCGGGCGCGTGGTCACCGCTCCCACCAACGGCGCGGCCGGCATCGTGCCCTCGGTGCTGCATTTCTACGAGCGATTCGAGTCGGGTGCCAGCGAGGAGGGGATCGTGCGCTTCCTGCTGACCGCCGGGGCGATCGGCATTCTCTACAAGCGCAATGCATCGATCTCGGGTGCGGAGATGGGTTGCCAGGGCGAGGTCGGTGTCGCCTGCTCAATGGCCGCCGCGGGCCTGGTCGCCGCCCTGCACGGTACCAATGAGCAGATCGAGAATGCCGCCGAGATCGGTATGGAGCACAATCTCGGACTCACGTGCGATCCCGTCGCCGGCCTGGTGCAGATTCCATGCATCGAGCGCAACGCGATGGGCGCGGTGAAAGCCATCAACGCCGCGCGCTTGGCCATGCGCGGCGACGGCTCGCACAAAGTCTCACTCGATCAGGTCATCGCCACCATGCGCCAGACGGGACACGACATGTCGACCATCTACAAGGAGACCTCGCAGGGAGGTCTCGCCGTGAACGTGCCCGAATGTTAGGGCGGACAGGGCCGATCGCCCTCGCCGCGGCGCTCAGTGCCGTCGCGCTGCAGGCCGCCACGGCCGCGGACTCGCCGATGCTCGGCTTCGATGCGGCGGGCGCCGCCAGCGAGCGTGCGCTCGAGCAGAAGTTCGATGCGGCGCTCGATCCGGCGGATCAGAGCGCGTGGCTGAAGCGCTTCTCCTCCGCCGCCAATCATGTCGGCACCGCGCACGATGAGGCCAACGCGCGCGAGTACGCACGCCTGCTCAGCTCCTGGGGCTGGGATGCGCGCATCGAGACCTTCTACGTGCTGTATCCGACACCGCGGGAGCAGTTGCTCGAGCTCGTGGCCCCGGTGAGCTTCAAGGCGGCACTGCATGAGCCGCCCATTGCAGGCGATGCGTCCTCGGCCGAAAGCGGCACGCTGCCGCCTTACAACGTCTACGGTGCAGACGGCGATGTGACCGCGGAGCTGGTCTACGTCAACTACGGCATCGAAGAGGACTACAGGGAGCTCGCACGCCGCGGCATCGATGTGCACGGGCGCATCGTCATCGCGCGCTACGGCGGTGGCTGGCGCGGCATCAAGGTCAAGCTCGCCCACGAGCACGGCGCGGTCGGCTGCATCATCTATTCCGATCCGCACGATGACGGCTATGCGATGGGTGCCACTTATCCGGATGGCGGCTGGCGCCCGTCCGCGAGCGTGCAGCGCGGCTCGGTGGAAGACATCACTCTCTATCCCGGCGATCCCCTGACCCCCGGAACCCCGGCGCTGCGCGATGCCAAGCGCCTCGCCATCGCGGATGCGGCGACGATCATGAAGATTCCGTCGATCCCGATCTCGTATGCGGATGCTCAGCCGCTCCTCGCGCAGCTGCGCGGACCGGTGGCGCCGGAAGGCTGGCGCGGTGCGCTGCCGATCACTTACCGGATGGGCCCGGGTCCGGCGCGTGTGCACCTGCTGGTGCACTCCGATTGGGGCACCAAACCGATCTACGATGTGATCGCCCGCATCACCGGCAGCGAGACTGCGGATCAATGGGTGATCCGCGGCAATCATCATGACGGCTGGGCGATGGGCGCCTGGGATCCGCTCTCCGGCGCCGTCGCCGAGCTCGATGAGGCCAAGGCGATTGGCGCATTGGTGAAGAGCGGCTGGAAGCCGCGCCGCACGCTGATCTATGCAAGCTGGGATGGGGAGGAGCCGGGCACGCTCGGTTCGACGGAGTGGGCCGAGGCACATGCGCAGGAGCTGCAGCGCAAGGCCGTCGCGTACATCAATTCAGACACCAACGCGCGCGGCTTCCTGCAGGCCGGCGGCAGTCATTCGCTGCAGCGGTTGATGAACGAGATCGTCGAGACAGTTCCGGATCCCGAGACGGGCGTCAGTGTGCTGGCCCGCCAGCGCGCCCGGCTGCGTGCTCTGGGCTACGGGCGCGACGCGCGCAGCGAAGACGGCCGACAGGCGACGCTCGCCGCGAGCGGTGCGGATCTGCCCCTGAGCGGACTCGGCTCCGGCTCGGATTACTCGGTGTTTCTGCAGCACCTGGGTCTCGCCGCCATCAATCTCGGTTTCTCCGGTGAGGGCGATCAGAACGGCGTCTATCACTCGCTCTACGATACCTACGAGCATTTCGTGCGCTACGGCGACCCGGATTTCGCCTACGGCGTGACGCTGGCGCGCACCGCCGGGCACTTCATGCTGCGCCTGGCGGATGCGCCGGTGTTACCGCTGCAGTTTGGCGGGCTCGCGGACACTTACGATGGCTATCGCCGCGAGCTGCACGAGCTGGCCGACGCGCGCCGCCATTCGAGCGAGGAGTTGAGCCAGCTCATCGATGCCAATGTCTTTGCGCTCGCATCCGATCCACAGCGGCCGGTATCGGCCCCGGCGCGCGAGGCGGCGGTCCCGTTTCTCGATTTCGCACCGCTCGACAACGCCATGGAGCGGCTGCGTGCGGCCGCGCGCCGCTACGACGACAGTTATGCGCACACGATCGGCGCCGGCAACCTGCCCGATGCGGCAACGCGCGCGGCGCTCAACCAGCTGCTGCTTGGCATGGAGCAGGCGCTCACCGACTCACGCGGCCTGCCGCGGCGCGACTGGTACAAGCACATCGTTTACGCCCCTGGGGTGATGACGGGTTACGGCGTGAAGACCTTTCCCGCCATCCGCGAGGCGATCGAGGCCGGGCGCTGGGATGAAGCGAACGCCAGCATCGCGGTCGCGGCGCAGGTGCTCGCACGCTACTGCGAGCGGCTGGATCAGGCGAGCGCCCGCCTCAGCAGAACAGCTTCGGGGTAAAGCTGAGGAAGCGCCGCTCCGCGACCAGCCGGCCCGCGGCGGCGATATCCGGATGGAAGAAGCGGTCGCGCTCATAGCGCGAAACGACACCGCGCACCAGCGCACAGGCCTCCTCGAGCGGCGCCGAGCTCCGCAAGGGCCGGTGAAACTCGATTCCCTGCACCGCCGCGAGCAGCTCGATGCCCACCACGGTGGACGTGTTGCGCGCCATCGCGGCGAGCCGGCGCGCGGCGAAGGTTGCCATGCTCACGTGGTCTTCCTGATTGGCGGAAGTCGGAATGCTGTCGACGCTCGCGGGATGCGACAGCGTCTTGTTCTCCGACACCAGTGCCGCTGCGGTGACATGCGCCACCATGAAGCCGGAATTCAGTCCGCTGTCCTCGACCAGGAAGGCGGGCAGGCCACTCATCTTCGGATCCACCAACACCGCGATGCGCCGCTCCGACAGTGAGCCGATCTCGGCGATCGCCAGCGCGAGCTGATCGGCGACCAGTGCCACCGGCTCGGCGTGGAAGTTGCCACCGGACAGCACGGCGTCGTCCGCGGCGAAGACCAGCGGATTGTCGGTGGCGGCATTGGCTTCGATCTCGAGCACACGTGCGGCGTGCGTCATGGCATCGAGGCACGCGCCCATGACCTGGGGCTGACAGCGCAGCGAGTAGGGATCCTGCACCTTGGCGCAATCCCGGTGCGATTCGCGGATGGCGCTGCCGACGAGGAGCTCGCGGTAGAGCGCCGCGACGCGCTCCTGCCCGGGCTGGCCGCGCGCCGCATGAATGCGCGCATCGAACGGCGCGTCGCTGCCTTTGAGCGCATCGACCGCCAGTGCGCCTGCCACGACCGCGGCTGCGAACGCGCTCTCGGCCGCGAACAGTCCCTGCAGCGCCAGCGCCGTGGAAACCTGGGTGCCGTTGACGAGCGCAAGACCCTCCTTGGGCTCGAGAGTCAGTGGCTCAAGTCCGATCAGGCGCAGCGCCTCGCGTGCCGGATGCACGCGGCCCGCAAGACGGATCTCGCCGGCACCCAGGAGAGCCGCGGCAAGGTGGGCGAGCGGGGCCAGATCGCCCGAGGCGCCGACCGAGCCTTGCGAGGGAATGCACGGCAACGCATCGCGCTCGAGCAGTCGCCGCAGCGATTCGACGAGCAGGGGCCGCACGCCCGACAGACCCCGGGCGAGCCCCAGGATTTTAAGCAGCAGGATCAGCCGCACCGATTCGTCCGCGAGCAGCTCGCCGGTGCCGGCCGCGTGCGAGAGCACCAGGTTGTGCTGCAGATCCGACAGCCGCTCCCGCGCGATGCGCGTCTGCGCCATCAGGCCAAAGCCGGTGTTGAGACCATAGACCGGCGCCTCGGCCGCGACCACCCGGGTGACGACGGCATGCGAGGCCTCGATCTGCCGCAGGGCCTGCGGCATCAGCACGGTTTCGATCGGGCCGTGCGCGGCAGCGCGCAGCGTCGCAAGCGGCACCGGCGCGCCGGTGAGCTCGATGCGCAGTTTCATGAGCTGCCGATCATGGGCAGATCGAGATGGTAGGTGCGGGCGCACTCGATGGCGCTTTCATAACCCGCGTCCGCGTGGCGCGCGACCCCGATCGCCGGATCATTCCACAGCACGCGCTCGATGCGCCGCGCGGCCTCCGCGGTGCCGTCGCACACAATCACGACGCCGGCATGCTGGGAGAAACCCATGCCGACGCCGCCGCCGTGGTGGATCGACACCCAGGTGGCGCCGCTCGCCGTGTTGAGAAGCGCATTGAGGAGCGGCCAGTCGGCCACCGCGTCCGAGCCATCGCGCATCGCCTCGGTCTCGCGATTGGGACTGGCGACTGAGCCTGAGTCCAGGTGATCGCGGCCAATCACGATCGGAGCAGAGAGCTCACCGCGCGCCACCATCTCGTTGAAGGCGAGCCCCAAGCGATGGCGCTGACCGAGTCCGACCCAGCAGATGCGTGCCGGCAGACCCTGGAAACGAATGCGCTCCCGCGCCATGCTCATCCAGCGTGCCAGGTGCGGATCATCGGGAATGAGCTCGAGCACTTTCGCATCCGTGCGATAGATGTCCTCGGGGTCTCCCGAGAGCGCCGCCCAGCGGAACGGGCCGATGCCGCGGCAGAACAGGGGCCGGATGTAGGCGGGCACGAAACCCGGAAACGCGAATGCATCGCGGATGCCCGCCTCGAGCGCAACCTGCCGGATGTTGTTGCCGTAGTCGAACACCGGAATGTTCTGCGCCTTGAATGCGAGCATCGCCTCGACATGGCGCGCCATCGAGCGGCACGCCTCCGCGGCGACGAGCTGCGGATTGCTCTCTCGCAGGCTGTCCCACTGCTCGAGCGTCCAGCCTTCCGGCAGATAGCCGTTCACCGGATCGTGGGCCGATGTCTGGTCCGTGACCGCATCCGGGCGCACGCCCCGGCGCAGGATCTGCGGCAGCACTTCACAGGCATTGCCGAGCAGGCCGACCGAGCGCGGCTTGCGCGCCTTTACGGCGCGGGCGATTTCCTCCAGCGCCGCATCGAGCGTTTTCACCGCGACATCGAGGTAACCGGTCTCGAGGCGCTTGGCGATTCGCTCCGGCCGGCACTCGATGGCGAGCAGCGAGCCGCCCGCCATGGTCGCCGCCAGCGGCTGCGCGCCACCCATGCCGCCCAGACCCGCGGTGAGGATCCAGCGTCCCGAGAGGTCCCCGCCGTAGTGCTGGCGCGCGAGCTCGGCGAAAGTCTCGTACGTGCCCTGCACGATGCCCTGGCTGCCGATGTAGATCCACGAGCCGGCCGTCATCTGGCCGAACATCATCAGGCCCTTGCGGTCGAGCTCGTTGAAATGCTCCCACGTCGCCCAGCGGCCCACGAGATTGGAATTGGCGATGAGCACGCGCGGTGCATCGGCGTGCGTGCGAAAGATGCCGACGGGCTTGCCAGACTGAATGAGCAGCGTCTGATCGGCGCCGAGGCGCTGCAACGACTCGACGATGCGGTCGTAGCACTCCCAGTTGCGCGCCGCGCGGCCGATGCCGCCATAGACCACGAGGTCGCCGGGCCGCTCGGCCACCTCGGGATCGAGATTGTTCATGAGCATGCGCAGCGGCGCTTCGGTGAGCCAGCTGCGTGCGCTCAGGCTGCGGCCGCGAGGTGCCCGCACAATGCGAGTGTCAGGATGCAAGCCTCCGTATGTCAGCACGGATGAACGCATGGTGCAACGGCGCCGGCGGATCGTCGCCTGCGCGCAGGCGACGTATCCAGCCGAGGAAGTCAAGCACGGAAGGCAGCTCGCTGCCGGAAGAGTAGACGAACGTGCGCCGCAGTCGCAGCGCCGCATCGGCGATGGCGACGAAGCGAACCTCGAGCCGGGCGAGGCGGACTTTGAGTCTGCGCGCGCGCAGATTGAAAATGCCCGGCACCGCGGGATCGGCGAGGTCGAGTGCATCCACCCACGTCGAGGTGAGCGTCGAGGCGGCCGGTGGCAACGCGAGTGCGCGCACCCGTTGCTCGCGGAAGCTGCGGCTCACCACCGCCAGCCAGCGATCGGATTCAATGTCCGAGCAGCCGAAATCCTCGGCGTGGGAGAAGAGGACATTCCAGCAATCGTTCATGGCTTCAAGCGTAGGAATGCCGCGGTTGGAAAGTCAGTCGTGCGGCAGTGACGGCCGGGTGACATCCCGCGGGAGGCCGTATAATCCGCCCCTCATGACCACCGCTAGCGTGCAACGGGCGCCCTTTGGGAGCGTCCTCACCGACGTGATGGCCGTTGCGACGTATCGCGAGGGCCGTTGGTCGAAGGCCGAGCTGCAGCCGACGAAGGCCCTGCCGCTGCACCCGGCCGCTCACGCTCTGCACTATGGCAGTTCCTGCTTCGAGGGCTTCAAGGCCTACCGGCGTGCCGACGGGGGCGTGCATGTGTTTCGTCTGGATCGGCACATCGAGCGCCTGAGGCAAAGCGCGCGCCTGCTGGTGCTGCCCGAGCCCGATGCCGCGCAGGTGGCGGATATGGTGCTCGCGCTGGTGCGCCATTGCCGCGCCGAGGTGCCCGAGACCCCGGGCTCGTTGTACCTGCGGCCGGTGCTCTTTGGCACGGTACCGAATATCGGTGCCGCCGGTTCGCCCGCGAGCGAAGCCGCTCTCGTCGTGCTCGCAAGTCCGGTGTGGGACTACTTCGCCGGCGGCATGAAGCCGCTGCGCATCGCGGTCGAGCTCAACTACCGCACAGCCCCGAACATGGGCATGGTGAAGACCGGCGGCAACTACGCCGCCGCGCTCGGGCCGACGCTCGCCGCGCGGCGTGATTTCAAGGCCGACCAGGTGCTGTTCTGCCCCGAGGGCCAGGTGCAGGAAACCGGCGCTGCGAATTTTCTGCTGATCCGCAAAGGCAGCGTTCTCACGCGCAGCCTCGATACGACGTTCCTGCACGGCGTGACGCGCGATTCATTGCTGACGCTGGCGCGCGATCAGGGCTACGTCGTTAGCGAGCGCATCTTCGATGTTGCAGAGACGCTCGAGTGGATCAAGACCGGCGAGGCGGCTTTATCGGGCACTGCAGCGGTGCTCGCGGGCGTGGGCACGCTCATTCATCGCGGCCAGGACTATCGCGTCGGGCAGGGCGAGGTGGGTGCGGAGACCCAGGCCTTGCGCGCGGCGCTGATTGCTCTGCAGCGCGGCGATGTACCCGATCGATTCGGCTGGCTTACCCAGGTCTAGGTTCACCGCCATGGCGCGCACCACCTCCCGCTTGCATGTTCCGCGACCGCCCGCCCGTCCGGGAGAGCGTCCCGACTTCAGCTATCTGAAGCTCTCGCCCGCCGGTGCCGTCGCGCGTCCGGAGACCTCCGCCTCGCTCGATGAGATCGCGCCCTTGTCAGGGCAGTTGATTCGTGTGCTCGACGATGATCATCGCGCCGTCGGTCCCTGGAATCCGCGCCTGGAGGCCGAAGATCTGCAGGTCGGGCTGCGCTTCATGGTGCTGACGCGGTTATTCGATGACCGCATGCAGCGCATCCAGCGTCAGGGAAAGATCTCCTTCTACATCAAGAGCGCGGGCGAGGAGGCCGTCTCGGTCGCGGGCGCCATGGCGCTGCGCCCGGATGACATGCTGTTTCCGTCCTACCGCAATCAGGGTCTGTATATGGCCCGCGGCCGCAGCCTCGTCGATCTCATGTGCCAGTGCCTCTCGAACACCCGCGACATGTGCAAAGGCCGGCAGATGCCGGTGATGTATCACTGGGCGAGCGGCAATATCTTCTCCATCTCCGGCAACCTCGGCACGCAGTTTCCGCAGGCCGTCGGCTGGGCCATGGCCGCGGCGCTGAAGGGCGAGGACCGGCTCGCGGCCAGCTGGATCGGCGATGGTGCTTCGGCCGAGGCGGACTTTCACCACGCGGTGACTTTCGCCGCCGTGTACCAGGCGCCGGTGATTTTGAACATCGTCAACAACCAGTGGGCGATCTCGAGCTTCCAGGGCGTCGCGGGCGGTGAGCATGCGACGTTCGCCGCGCGCGGCCCGGGCTACGGCATCGCCGGGTTGCGCGTCGATGGCAACGACTTCCTCGCGGTGTACGCGGCGACGCAGTGGGCCGCCGAGCGCGCGCGCCGTGGCGATGGGCCGACGCTCATCGAGCACGTGACGTATCGGGCGGCGGCGCATTCCACCAGCGATGATCCGGCGCGTTATCGTCCCAAGGAAGAATCGCTCGCCTGGCCGCTCGGCGATCCGATCAAGCGCCTGCAGGCACATCTCACCTGCCTGGGCGAGTGGTCGGATGAGCGCCAGCAGGTGCTCGAGAAGGAGCTCGATGCGCATGTCCTCGCATCCTGGAAGGAGTCCGTGCAGTACGGAACGATGAGCGAGGGTCCGCGCCTGGACCCTTCGACGATGTTCGAGGATGTCTTCAAGGAAATGCCGCCGCATCTGGCGCGCCAGCGTCGCGAGCTCAAGTCGAACGGGAGCTGAGTCTTGCCGCAGATGAACATGGTGCAGGCGGTGAACTCCGCGATGGATGTGATGCTGGGCGTGGACCCCGCCGTGATCGTCATGGGACAGGACGTGGGCTACTTCGGTGGCGTCTTCCGCTGCACCGATGGGTTGCAGCGCAAGTACGGCGAGCACCGCGTGCTCGACACGCCGATCGCCGAGGGCGGCATCATCGCCACCGCAATCGGCATGGGGCTGCACGGCTTGCGGCCGGTGGCGGAGATCCAGTTCGCCGACTACGTCTACCCGGGCTTCGATCAGATCGTGAGCGAGCTTGCGCGGCTGCGCTATCGCACGGCGGGCGAGTTCTCAGCGGCCGTCACGGTGCGCATGCCCTGCGGCGGCGGCATTCGCGGCGGGCAGACGCACTCGCAGAGTCCGGAAGTGATATTCACGCACGTCTGCGGCATCAAAGTGGTGATGCCCTCGAACCCCTACGATGCCAAGGGCCTGCTCATCAGTGCCATCGAAGATGACGATCCGGTGGTGTTCTTCGAGCCGAAGCGGCTCTACAACGGTCCGTTCGATGGTAATCCGCACAAGCCGGCGGTTCCCTGGAGCACGCACCCGAAGGGCGAAGTGCCCGCAGGTCACTACAAGGTGCCGATCAGCCGCGCGGAGATCGTGCGCAGCGGCTCGGATGTAACAGTGGTCGCGTACGGCACGATGGTGCATGTCGCGCAGGCAGCGGTGAAGCAGGCCGGCGTCGATGCCGAGATCATCGATCTGCGCACGCTGGTGCCGCTCGATGCGGAGACGCTGTGCACGTCCGTGATCAAGACCGGGCGCTGCGTGATCGTGCACGAGGCCACGCGCTTCAGCGGCTTCGGCGCCGAGCTGTCGGCCACTGTGCAGGAAGAGTGTTTCTGGCACCTGAAGGCGCCGATCCAGCGCGTCACAGGCTGGGACACGCCCTATCCGCACGCGTTCGAGTGGGAGTACTTTCCCGGCCCGGCGCGCATCATCGCGGCGATCCGAACGGTGATGGAGGCGAAGTGAGCCGCTACGTATTCAAGCTGCCGGATCTGGGCGAAGGCGCGGTCGAAGCAGAGATCGTCGGCTGGCGCGTCAAACCCGGCGATGTCGTGGCGGAAGACGACGCGCTGGTCGAGGTGATGACCGAGAAGGCGAGCATGGAAGTGCCTGCGCCCGTGAGCGGCCGGGTGCTCTCGACCCAGGGCGGCCCCGGCGATCGCATCGCCGTCGGCGGCGAGCTCGCGGTGTTCGATACCAGTGTCGTGCCCGCTGCGTCCGCGACTGCGGCCGCATCGCCCGCACCGCCTGCGAAAGCCCGCGAAGCCGCTCCACCGCCCGCGCAGTCAGCGGCGGCTAAGCCCGATGCCCCGGGAGCCGCGGCATCGCCCGCCGACAGTGACGCCACCGCCTCCAGTCGCGTGCTGACCTCGCCGGCCATCCGGCGCCGGGCGCAGGAAGCCGGCATTGATCTCTCCCGCGTCACAGGCACCGGACCCAACGGCCGCATTACCCGCGATGATCTCGACCAGCATCTGCAGCGCGCTGGCCAGGCGGGATCACCGCCTGCCACGGGCGCCGCGCCTGCTGCCTCCGCCGATGCCGCGACTCAGGAGATCCGCATCATCGGCCTGCGGCGCGTGATCGCCGAGCGCGTCAGCGCGAGCGCGCGCAATATTCCGCATTTCTCGTACGTGGAAGAGATCGATGTCACCGAGCTCGAGCGCCTGCGCACCCACCTGAACGCGCAGCGGGGCGAGGATGGCGAGTCGCTGAGCTATCTGCCGTTCCTCATCATCGCGCTGGTGCGGACGCTCAAGGACTTCCCGCAGTGCAACGGCTGGTATGACGCGGAGCGCGGCGTCGTCGTGCGCCATCGCGCGGTGCATGTGGGCGTTGCCACGCAGACCTCAGACGGCCTCAAAGTGCCGGTCGTGCGCGATGCGCAGCAGAAGACGCTCGGCCAGATCGCGAGCGAGATTCGCCGCCTGGCGCAAGCGGCGCGTAACAACAAGGCGACGCTGGCGGAACTGTCCGGCTCGACGATCACCGTCACGAGCCTCGGTAAACTCGGTGGCATCGCCTCCACACCGATCATCAATGCGCCGGAGCTCGCGATCATCGGCGTGAACCGGGCCGCCGAGCGCCCCGTGGTGTTCGATGGCGCCATCACCATCCGCCGGATGATGAATCTGTCCTCTTCCTTCGATCACCGCTTCATCGACGGACACGATGCCGCGGCCATGATCCAGGCGCTGCGTGAGCGCCTGGAGCATCCGGCCACGATGTTTGCCGCATGAGGCTCGCGCGCGGCTAATCGGCCTCGCCCAGTCCCCAGCCGCCGTCGATCACGATCTCCTGTCCGGTCACATAGGCCGAAGCCGGCGAGGACAGGAACAGCGCAAGCCCCTTGATGTCGTCGGGAAAGCCAACCCGATGCATCGGCACATGCTTGGCCACCGTCTCCTGCACGGCGGGATTCTTCGCATGTCCCCCGCCAATGTTGGTGATGAAGAATCCCGGCGCGATCGCATTCACCGTAATGTTGTAGGCCGCGAGCTCCAGGGCAACGTTCTCCACCAGATGTGTCGCACCGGCCTTGGCCGCCATATAGGCCGCGCCGATCACCGCCTCGCACTTGCGCGCGGCGAGTGAGGTGGTGACGATGAGCCGGCCGCGCTTGCGCGGCTTCATGTGGCGGGCGCCCGCACGCAAGGTGGCGAACACGCCGTTGAGATTGACCTCGATGACGCGATTCCAGCGCTCATCGGTGTAGTTCTCGAGCGCGCCTTCGGCCACGCGCGGGCGCTGCGCGCCGACCCAGCCGCTGACGAACCCCGGTCCGGAGTCGATGCCGGCGTTGGCGAACACGACATCGAGCCGGCCGTAGGCCGCCGCCGCCGCATCCATCTCCCGATCGAGCGCCGCATGATCGGTCACGTCGAGTACCGCCCCGCGCACGTCATAGCCCAGGCCGCGAAGACGCGCGGTCTCATGCGAGATGCGCTCGGGATTCATGTCGAGAAGCGTCACGCGGGCACCGTTTTCGGCGAGCGCCTCCGCGTAGGCGAGGCCGAGGCCGCTCGCTCCGCCCGTGACGACGACACCGTAACCTTTGACGGCAAAGAGCTCTGGGATCTTCATCGCAACCGCCTCTCAGGGAATCGGAAACGCCGCATCTTACACGTCCGGGGGCGGCTATCATGCAAGCCATGGTCAGGTCCTGCGTGCGCGGTACGCTCTTTGGATTGCTCGTGACGGTGGCGTGCTCGAGCGCGCAGGCGGACGTACCTTCCGCGTCGGCACCGTCCGCGGCCTCGTTGTCGCCCGATGCACGTCCGACGCTGCTCATCGTGAGCCCGACATTCCAGATCATGCTGGTGCATCACGCGCACCCCGTGCCGGTGAGCGAAGCCGAACAGCTCGCGGAGAAGCTCGGACTTTTGATCGCCGGGCGCATCATCCGCCGCGATGCGCGCGAGAGCTCGAGCCCGCTGCCGCCGCAGTGGCGGACCACGGATCCGGATCGGGGATTTTCCGAGCGACTGACAGCCGCGCTCGATCCGGCGCAGGCGAACTGGCCGTGGCGCGCGCAGCGCGTGGTGGGGTCGAGTGCGCTCGCGGACCGCGCGCTGGAGGACATGAAGGGCGCCGATGTCGTCATCGTGAAATTCAATGTCGATCTGCTCGATCTGGATACCGAGGTCCAGCTCGATGCCGAGGCGCGTCTGCGGATCGTGCGCGCGGCGGGCACGGCGCGCGATTCGCGCTCGCAGATGCTGCTGCGTCACCTGTCGGTGCCGCTCAAGGCACAGAGCGATCACGCGCAGAAGTCGGCGGCGCAGTTCGCACCCTCCGGTCCGCTGGATCAGCTGGCGAGCTCCGCGGCGCTCGACTTGAGCCGGGTACTGGCGGTCGTGATCGAGCGCGTCGTGACGCCGGCGCCCGCCGGGAAGGTGGCGGGCCGGCACTTCGGGGATCTCATCCGAAAGCCCAAGTGCGCCGAATGCCGGCCCACGGATTGGGTGTTGCACGAGGAGCCGAACCGCGTCTGGGTTGCGCCGACGCAGCTGGCGGGCACGATCCTGTCGTTGCCGGTGCCCTGAAGCCTCAGGTGCCCGCGGCGCGCAACCAGGCCAGGCCCTCGAGCGTGCTGCCGGCCGGGCGATACTCGGCCGCGCTCCAGCCGCTGTAGTCACTGTCCTTGATGAGGAGGAACAGGCGGCGGAAATCGATCGTCCCGGTGCCCGGCTCGTGCCGACCCGGTGCATCGGCGAACTGCAGGTGCGCCATGCGGCCGCGATGCCGCGCGAAAGCATCGCAGGGATCCAGGCCGAGTCGCGCCGCGTGATAGACATCGAACTGCAGGCCGACACGCGCATCGGCGTGCGCAAGCACCTCTTGCGCAAGCTCGAAGCTCGGCACGCAGTAGCCGGGCACATCCAGGGGATTGATGGTCTCGAGCAGCGGTCGCGCGCCGGCGCGCGCCAACATCTGCGCCGCGAGGCTCAGGTGCTGGCTGAGCTGCGCGATGCAGTCGGCATGCTCTGCTGCCGACGCCCGGCCTGCCAGCACATTGACACACGGCGCCCCCAGCGCCTCCGCGTATTCGGCGGCGCGCTCGAGACCGGCACGAAATTCCGTCCGCAGCTCGGCGCGGCAGGCGATGCCGGGACAGGTGGGATCGGGGCCGAGCGGCGCGTTGATGAGCACGACCGGCATGCCGGCAGCGCGCGCGGCCCGAGCGAGCACGGCGCTCGGATACTCATAGGGCAGCTGCATCTCTACCGCCGCGAACCCGGCGTCGGCGGCTGCGGCAAAGCGCTGCGGCAGCGGCAGCTCGCGAAACAGCAGACTCAGGTTGGCGGCGAAGCGCAGCATGCCTCGCTCAGGATCAGTACTGGCGCTGCAGATCCACGACCGAGAGCATCTTCTCGCCGGCGGCGTAGCGGCGCACGTTCTCGCGCGCAAGAATCCAGCGGCCCTCGCCGGGCAGGTCCGAGCGCGAGGAGATGTGCGGGCTGATGAGCACGCGCGGCGCGCGCCACAGCGGGTGGTCGGGCGGCAAGGGCTCCGGATCGACGACATCGAGGCCTGCGCCGGCGAGGCGGTGCTCGTTGAGGGCCTTCACCAGCTCGTCGGTAACCACGCTGCCGCCGCGCGCGATGTTGATGAAGAATGCCGTGGGTTTGACGACCGCGAAGAACTTCGCATCGAACATGCCGCGCGTCTGTGGCGTGAGCGGTGCGCAGTTGGCGATCACGTCCGCCTCATGCGCAAGCGTCAGCAGCTCAGCCGGCGGGCCGGCGTGGCTCACGAAGTCCGGTACGTCCTTGCCACTGCCACTGCCGCGCGTAGCAATGACCGTCATACCGATACCGTGCGCGCGGCGCGCAAGCTCGGTGCCGATGCCGCCCAGTCCCACGACCAGCAGTTTCTTGCCTTCGAGCGACACCATCTCGGTGCTGGCGGCGTGCGCGGGATTCCAGCGCGATGCCGCCGTATCCGCGGCGAACACATCGAGGCCATGGGCGAGCGCCAGTATCAGAGCAAGCGCGTCCTCGGCGATCACCGCGGAGTCGACGCCGCGCATATTGGTCATGAGCAGATTGCGCTGATGCACGATCGGCAGCGCCATGCAATTTTCCACGCCGGCAGCGAGGGAGAGGATCCAGCGCAGCGATTTCGCCGCGCCGATGATCTGGGGATTGCAGATCTCCGGATTGAAGCCGATGAGCACGTCGGCATCGCCGACCGCAGCCACCGCGCTTTGGACATTGTTCGCCAGCACGATCTGTGTGTCCGGCGCCGCTGAGGCGAATTCCTCGCGATGCTCGGCCGTACCGCGGCTGAAGGCGAGCAGCACGATCTTGCGCGGGACACGCCAGTCCTTGCGTTCCCGAACCGGTTGCGCCGCTTCCTCGATCCGCAATCTCGCGATGGTGTCGGCCACTGCGGGCGCCGCGGGCGGTGCGGCAGCAGACACTGCCAGGCTGGCGCACAGCGAGATCGCGAGCATGACCGCCGCAGACCGATGGTTCATGAGTTGCCTTCAGCCGCTCGGGGGAAGCAGCTTGTCCTTGTGGGCTTCGAGAAAGGTGCGCACGCTCGTCGCGGGCTTGCCGGTGAGCCTGGCGACCGCATCGCTCGTCACGCCGAGACCCGTGAAGCCGCGCGGCGCCGCGGCGCTTGCATCAGCGCTCACGACTTCGACCGGTTTGCCGGTCACCGCGCTGACGGCGGCGGCGAGCTCACGCGGACCGATGAGTTCGGGTCCGGTGATGTCATAGACCTGATTGTCGTGGCCGGGCGTAGTCAGTACCGCCGCCGCTGCGGCCGCGCAATCCGCGCGCGTGACGTAGCTCATCCGGGAATCCTGCGCCGGCACCACGACGCGACCGTCGGCCGCCATCTTCGCGGCCTGCCCCAGGATCTGATCCATGTACACCGAGTTGCGCAGCATCGCCCAGGCCACGCCGCTCTTGCGCAGGATGTCCTCAGTCTGCACGTGGTCGGCCGCGATGCCACTCGTCTCGCCCTGGCTGATGGCAAGCCAGGACGTATAAGCGATGAACTTCACGCCAGCGGCAATCGCCGCATCAATCGCCCGCTTGTGGGCCGCGGGCCGGGGTCCGGCGCCGCCGCTGATGCTCACCAGCAGCATGCGCGTGCCGCCGGCATAGGCCGCGGGGAGCGACTCCGGCTTGGAGAAATCCCCGAAGCGCACGCTCGCGCCCAGCTGCGCGTACTTCGCGAGCTTCTCGGGCGTGCGGCTGACGAGGATCAGATTGCGGGCGGGGACACCGCGTGCGAGCAGAGCCTCGACCGTGGCACCGCCCAGCTGCCCGGAGGCACCGGAGATGATGATCCGCTCAGCGGCATGCACGCCCGACGCTGCGCTTGCAGCGAGGACCAGGGCGACCGCAATGAGTCTCAGTCGTGCACGCATGGAGTGCGTCGCAGAGTACCTGTGGCTCGGTCGCGGCGCCAGCATCCGCCGCGTCACAAGCGATGATGCTTGTCAGCGCAAGGGGGCGAGGTCAAAGATACGGGCCCCCGTTCGCGAGACACAATCCTCAGGAGGCCTCATGCTGC
Source organism: Steroidobacteraceae bacterium (assembly GCA_035517435.1). Taxonomy (GTDB): domain Bacteria; phylum Pseudomonadota; class Gammaproteobacteria; order Steroidobacterales; family Steroidobacteraceae; genus JASHUC01. The sequence goes on from DATIYV010000061.1 coordinate 130,095, forward strand.
TGTATTACACGCCCGGTGCCTGCTCGCTGTCGCCACACATCGTGCTGCGCGAGGCCGGATTGCCGTTCGAGCTCAAGCGGGTCGATATCGGCACCAGGAAGATCGACGGCGGCGGGGATTACCTCAAGGTGAATCCGAAGGGCTACGTGCCGGCCCTGAAGCTCGACAGCGGCGAGATCCTCACCGAGGGCCCGGCGATCGTGCAGTACCTGGCCGATCAGCGCCCCGAATCGGGTCTGGCGCCCAAGGCCGGCACGCTCGAGCGCACGCGCCTGCAGGAGTGGTTGAACTTCATCTCAACCGAAATCCACAAGTCGTTCTCGCCGCTGTTCAATCCCGCGGCTTCGGCCGACTGGAAGGCGGGCACGACGCAGAACCTGACGCGGCGTTTCGACTGGCTCGCCCCGCAGCTCGGCAGCCGCACCCATCTCATGGGCGAGCGCTTCACCGTCGCGGACGCGTATCTGTTCGTGACGCTGAGCTGGTCAGGACACGTCAATATCGATCTGGGCAAATGGCCGCAGCTGACGAGCTACGTCGCGCGCATCGGTGCGCGGCCGAAGGTCATCGAGGCGCTGAAGGCGGAAGGATTGCTGAAGTAGGGCGAGGCGCGCTTCAGGAAATGGAGGCGATGCCGTGCCGGCCGTCGGTGCCGAGCGTCGCCTCCATCCACTTGCGGATGCGGGCCGCATCGGCCACACGCGTGCGCTTGCCGAATGAATTCAGCAGCACGATGACGACGTTGCGGCCTTCGATCACGGCCTGCATGACCAGGCAGCGTCCCGCCTCGGCGATGTAACCCGTCTTCTGCACCAGGATGTTCCAGGTGGGGTTGGAGACGAGCGAATCGGTGTTGTGGAATTCCATCAGGTGCCGGCCGACGCGCACCGAGTAGTACGGATCGGTGGAATAGTTGCGGATGGTCGGATTCTCGGAGGCCGCGAGCACCAGCTTGGAGAGGTCCTCGGGGCTGGCGATGTTGTCGCTCGAGAGGCCCGTCGGATCGACGAAGTGCGAGTTCGTCATGCCGAGGTCATGCGCCTTGGCATTCATGGCCTGAACGAAGTGCGGCACGCCGCCCGGATAGCTGCGTCCCAGTGCGTGGGCCGCCCGGTTCTCGGATGACATCAGTGCCAGATGAATCAGGTCGCCGCGCGAGAGGCGTGTGCCCACGGTCAGGCGCGAGTACGCGCCCTTATGCAGGCTCTTGTCCTCGCCGGTGATCTCGATTTCCTCATCGAGGGGCAGGCGGGCATCGGCGACCACGAGTGCCGTCATCAGCTTCGTGATCGAGGCGATGGGCATGGCTACATCGGCCTGGCGTGAGTACAGGACGGACGAGTGTGTCGCATCCAGGACCAGGGCTGCCGCCGAGCGCAGGTTCGGGGACTCCCCGGAATCGCGCACGCGACGGGCCACACTGCGGTGGTGGGGGCTGGCAGGGGGATCCACGTCGTTGGCATGGGCGACCGACAACGCGAGAGCGAAAAGCAGGAAGGAGCCAAGCGTCAGGCGCTGCCCCAGACGAGCACACATCAGCATTCGACACACTTCCCCAAGATAACCCCCCGATTCGAGTGTATCAAAGCACGCCATATTCTGTTCAACCGTGATCCAGCGCGGAGTTTGGTAAATCGCGATGGCGGCCGTATCGTTATTGTGTGAACTACCACGCGGGACCGGGCGGACGTCGGCCGCGGCGCGCGCCGCGCAGCGCTGCGGCACGCACGGAACGGCGGCGCGCGATGGGCCGGCGTAAAAGAACGCTCAAGTTTTCCCGACTCTGGCCGAGTCCACGCGTGCGCAAACGCTGGGCGCGCGCCTGGCGTCGCGCTTCGCATCCCGCGCAGCTTCTCGTCGTGTTCTGCCTGCTCGCGGTGCTGGCGCTCGCGGTGAACTGGATCTATCAGGTCGCGCGCAAGCCCACGGAGCTTTTCTTCCCGGTGAGCGGCACGCTGTACAAGACGCCCGCCGAGACCTGGCGCAGCTACGGCAGCGCCTTTCGCGCGCACTCCACGCCCATCATGACGCCGCCGTTTCTTGCCGCCCTCGCCCAGGTGGAGGGCTCGGGCAATCCGCTGGTGCGGACCTACTGGCGCTGGTCCTGGCGTGCTGCGCCGCTCGAGCTCTACCGGCCGGCCTCGAGCGCGGTGGGCATGTACCAGATCACCGATGGCACGTTCGCCGAGGCCCGCCGCTTCTGTATTCACGATCACGCCGTCGCCGCGGACGGCCCGTGGAACGATTGGGACTCGTGCTGGTTCAATGCGCTGTACTTTCGGGTGATTCCGAGCCATGCCATCGAGCTCACCTCCGCCTACCTCGATCGTGCGGTGAGCGCAACTCTGGCACGGCACCACCTGGGCGCGGCAGACTTGCGCCGCCGCCAGCAGCTGGCCGCGTACATTCATCTGTGCGGTGCCGGCGCTGGCGATGCGTTCGCGCAGCGGGGACTGAAGTTCCTGCCGGGCGAGCGCTGCGGCGATCACGAGGCGCGTGCATACGTGGGGCGGGTCGAGGCGATGCGGAGCGTCTTCGCGAAGCTCTCGGAGGATGTCGATGCCCGGTAGATTCAGGTTCAGGTGGGGGGCGCTGGCGGCGCTCACGGCGCTGGCGGCGTTAACGGCGCGCGCAGCGCCGGCCGCCGATCCGGGTGAGATTCCGGCGAGCTTCACCCCGCAGGTGGGAAGCTTCGACTACACCGTTCGCGAAGTGATGATTCCGATGCGCGACGGTGTGAAGCTGCACACGCTCATCATCCTGCCGCGCGGTGTCGTGCATGCGCCGATGCTGCTGTCGCGCACGCCCTACGGCGCCGGCCCGAGCCGTCTCGGACAGTACCCGCAGCTCGCCACCGTGCTCGGCCAGAGTGACGTCGCTGCGGCGCTGGTCACGAGCGGCAAGTACATTCGCGTCGATCAGGATGTCCGCGGCAAGTACGGCTCGGAGGGCGACTACGTCATGAACCGCCCGCTGCGCGGGCCGCTCAATGCGACCACCGTCGATCACTCGACGGACACCTACGACACGATCGACTGGCTGGTGAAGAACGTACCGGAGTCAAACGGCAAGGTCGGCGTGCTGGGGATCTCCTACGACGGCTTCACTGCGCTCATGGCGCTGTTTCATCCGCATCCGGCGCTGCGCGCGGTCGTGCCCATCAATGCGATGGTCGATGGCTGGGTCGGGGATGACTGGTTCCACAAGGGCGCCTTTCGCACCGACAGCATCAACTACTACTACCAGCAGGAAACGAAGAAGGGCGCGGGCGAGCCGTTGTGGAGTCCGCACTACGACGACTATGAGAGCTGGCTGGAGGCCGGTTCGGTCTCACAGATGACACACCTGCTCGGCCTTGAAGGCTTCAGCATGGCGCCGAAGGTGTTCGCGCATCCCGCGTACGATGCCTTCTGGCAGGCCCAGGCGGTCGACAAGCTGCTGGCGAAAGAGCCTCTCAGCGTGCCGGTCATGCTGGTGCACAGCTGGTGGGACCAGGAGGATATCTACGGCAATCTGGCGGTCTATCGCGCCATCAAGCCGCACGATGCCGATAACTCCAAGGTATTCCTGGTGATGGGGCCATGGTTTCACCATCAGGCGCGCCTCGATGGCAACTCAGTGGGGGCGCTGCGCTTCGGCGCGGATACCGCCGCGTATTTCCGCTCGCAGATCCTGAAACCCTTCCTCGATCACTTCCTGCTCGATGAGGCTCCTCCGCTGACGGTGGCTCCGGTCACCGCGTTTGAGACCGGCACCAACGAATGGCGCGAGCTGCGCGCCTGGCCGGCGGGCTGCCTGACCGGCTGCACCATCACGCCGCGGCCGCTGTATCTGCAGCCGCAGGGGCGGCTGGGCTTCGAGGCGCCCGCCGCCGCGCAGCCGGCATTCACCGCCTACGTGTCAGATCCGGCGAAACCCGTTCCCTATGTGGCACGCCCGATCCACAAGGGGGATGCGGCCGGCGAGGAGCGCTGGCAGAGCTGGCTGGTGAGCGATCAGCGCGATGTCTCAACCCGCCCCGACGTGCTCAGCTTCGTCTCGGCGCCGCTCTCCGAGCCTCTCAAATTGAGTGGCGAGCCGATCGCCAATCTCATCGCCTCCTCCAGCGGTTCGGATCTGGATTTCGTGGTGAAGCTGATCGACGTCTATCCCGACGGGCAGGCCAAGAGCGCGGCGATGGGCGGCTATCAATTAATGGTGTCGGCCGATATCCTGCGGGGCCGCTATCGCGACTCCTATTCCAATCCCAAGCCGATCCCCGTGAACACGCCGCAGCGATTCCGCTTTGCCCTGCCGAGCGTCAATCACGTGTTCCTGCCGGGACATCGGCTGATGGTACAGGTGCAGTCGAGCTGGTTTCCGCTCTACGACCGCAACCCGCAGACCTACGTGCCCAACATCTTCTTCGCCAAGCCCGAGGACTACCGGGCGGCGACGGTTCGTGTATACGATGCGGGCGCCGAGGCGAGCTTCATCGAGCTGCCGGTCGTCGGCGCGGCGCCGGCCACACCCGGTCTGGCCCGTGGTCGCAAGCTCGCCGCGCACAACATACCCAGCGAATAACCCGTGGCTTCCTTCGACGGCTCGACCGCCCAGAGAATCGCGCGCTACGCGTTCATCGCCGCGCTCCTGGGGCTCGGCGCCTGGATGCTGCGCGGATTCATTCCCGCGCTGTGCTGGGCGGTTGTGCTTGCGATCGCCACCTCCTCGCTGTATGAGCGCTGGCGGTCGCGCTTTCGCGGCGCGCATCGCGACCTGTGGGCCGCCGCGACCTTCACGACCATCGTGGCGGTGGTGCTCCTGGTGCCCCTGGTCTACGGTGCGGTGCTGGCGGTACATGAGGCGCTCGCGCTGTCGCGCAGTTTCCTCGAATCCGCCCGCAACGGTCCGCCCGAGCTGCCGAGGTGGCTGCAGAACCTTCCCGGCGCCGGCGACTGGATTCAGGCGCTGTGGGTCGATGCGTTTGGTCGCGCGGATGCCGCCAACAGCGCGCTCACTCAGGCTCGGCCGGAAGCTCTCGAGTGGACGCGGGCCGTGGGCTCGCAGCTCGCCAGGCGCGCCGTCACACTGGCCTTCACGCTGATTGCACTGTTCTTCGTGTATGCGAACCGGGATCAGTTGCAGTCCGACGTGCCGCGCGTCAGCCGCCGACTGTTCGGCCCCACCGTGGAGCGGCTTCTCAATCGCGCGGTCGAGGCGATCCGCGCGGCGGTCGATGGCATCGTGCTGGTCGCCGTGGCCGAAGGCGCCATCATGTGTGCGGTCTATGCCGCCGCCGGCGCGCCGCATCCGATCCTGTTCGGTGCCATCACGGGCATCTTTGCCATGGTGCCGTTTGCCGCGCCGCTCGTCTTTGGCGTGATTGCGGTGCTGCGCCTGGTGGATGGCGCGGTCGGCGCCGCCATTGGTATTTTGGTGGCCGGCACCATCGTGCTGTTCGTCGCCGACCACTTCGTGCGTCCGGTCATCATCGGCGGCGCGGCGCGGCTGCCTTTCTTGTGGGTGTTGCTCGGGATCCTGGGTGGCATCGAGTCTTTCGGACTGATCGGGATCTTTCTCGGGCCGGCCCTCATGGCGGCGCTGGTTTCCGTGTGGCGCAGCTGGGTTCGCGAACTGCCCGCTGCAGAGGAGCGATCACCATGAACCGCAGGATCCGGGGCTGGCTTTGCGGCACGACACTCATCGCAGCGGCGGCGGCAGCAGCACTGGCCGCCGGCACCGCGCCCAATCTCAGCTATCCCGCGGCACAGCGTTCCAATCACATCGACACCTACCACGGCACGCACGTCGCCGATCCCTACCGCTGGCTCGAGAACATCGACTCGCCGCAGACGCGCGCCTGGGTGGAGGCCGAGGGCAAATTGTCGAGCGACTATCTGCACGCGATTCCCGGGCGCCAGAGCATCGTCGAGCGGCTGACGCAGATCTGGAACTTCGAGCGCTGGAGCGCCCCCGAGCACGCCGGCTCGACCTGGCTCTACAGCCACAACAACGGGCTGCAGAATCAATCGGTGGTGATGGCGGCGGCCGATCCGGCAGCGCCGGCACGCGTCCTCCTCGATCCCAATACGCTCATCAAGGATGGCACCGTCGCGCTGCGCGAGCTGGTTGCCAGCCGCGACGGCAAGCTGGTTGCCTACGCGATGTCGGATGCCGGCTCCGACTGGCAGATCTGGCGCGTACGCGATGTGGCGAGCGGCAAGGACACCCCCGATGAGGTGCACTGGTCGAAGGACGGCTCGGCCACCTGGCGCCACGACGGCTCCGGTTTCTACTACGCACGCTTCGGCGAGCCCAAGTCGGGGCAGGCGCTGAAGGAAGCCAACGTCTACGAGAAACTGTACTTCCATCAGCTCGGCACGCCGCAGAGCGCGGACACGCTCGTGTATGAGCGCACGGACGACCCCAATTGGTATGTCGGCGCCCAGGTGAGCGATGACGGTCATTATCTCGTCGTGTTCGCCAACCACGGCGATGAAGTGCAGAACACACTGCTCGTGCAGGACCTCACGACGCCCGGCGCGCCAATCGTCCCGATCATTTCCGAGCCCAAGGCGGTCTACACTTTCGTCGGCAACGTCGGCTCGACGCTCTATATCGAAAGCGATGACGGCGCGCCGCACTATCGCGTGATCGCCATCGATCTCGCACACCCGCAGCCCACCGACTGGCGTACCGTGGTGCCCGAGACGAGCGACACGATCGATACGGTGACGATGGTCGGTGGCCAGATCATCGTGCAGTACCTGAAGGATGCGCACAGCGCTGTGCGTCGCTTTGCGCCCGACGGCACGCTCCTCGGCGAGGTGAAGCTCGAAGGCTTCGGCACGGCCGGCGGCTTTGCCGGCCATCCCGAAGACACCACCACCTTCTATACCTACAGCAGCTTCACGACTCCGCCGAGCGTCTATCAGCTCGACCTCAAGAGCGGCACGAGCACGCTATGGCGTCAGCCGCAGCTCAAGGGCTTCACACCTTCGGATTTCCAGACGCAGCAGATCTTCTATCGCAGCAAGGACGGCACGCGCGTGCCGATGTTCATCACCGCGCGTAAAGGCGCGAAGCTCGACGGCTCCAATCCGACGATCCTCTACGGCTACGGCGGCTTTAACATCTCGATGGAACCGGGGTTCGCGCCCGCGATTGCCACCTGGCTCGGCCTGGGAGGCGTGTGGGCGATGCCCAATCTGCGCGGTGGAGGCGAGTACGGCCGCGCCTGGCACGAAGCGGGCATGAAGACGCACAAGCAGAATGTGTTCGACGATTTCATCGCTGCCGCCGAGTACCTCATCGCCGAGCACTGGACCAATCCGCAGCGGCTCGCGATCCGCGGCGGCTCGAACGGCGGCCTGCTCGTCGGTGCAACCGAAGAGCAGCGTCCGGAGCTGTTCGCGGCCGCGGTGCCCGAAGTCGGCGTGATGGACATGCTGCGCTTTCGCGAATTTACCGTGGGCAAGGGTTGGGAGTCCGACTACGGCTCGGTCGACAACCCGCAGGAGTTCCGGGCGCTGCGCGCGTACTCACCGCTCCACAACGTGAAGTCAGGTGCGAACTATCCGCCGACGCTGATCGTCACCAGCGACCACGACGACCGTGTCTTTCCCGCACACAGCTTCAAGTTTGCAGCCGCCATGCAGCACGCGGACCCCGCGGGCAATCCGATCCTGCTGCGGGTCGAGACTCGCGCCGGGCACGGGCAGGGCATGCCGACGACCAAGCGCATCGAGGAAAATGCCGACTTCGATGCGTTCATTCTGAACGCGATGGGCCTGGCACACTGACGCGCGGCGCGGCCGCAGAAGCCGCGGTCAGCTCTTCGGGGCCACGGGCGGGTACTTCATGAAGATGGCGGCGACGGCGGCGTTGATCTTCTTCTCGGCCTCGGCGCCGGATGCGCCGTGCAGATCCTGATCTACCGAGGCATGCCAGAACGCCTGGTGGGATTTTGCCTCGTACAGATCCACCGCGATGATGCCTTCGCGATAGTAGTAGGGCTCATCCCAGCCCCAACCGTAGCCCCATCCCCAACCCCATCCCCAGCCCCAGCCCCATCCAGCGTACGGTCCGTACCCGGGGGAGATCACATTGCGCGAGCCGATGCCGTAGCCCACGAGGCAGTCGACCTGTCCGCTGCCGGGCTGCATGCCGGCCGCGGCGAGATGCGAGGCAATGGCCGTGCGCAGCCGATCCTCATTCAGGGGATTGGCGATGGTGCTGCGGAGCGGACTTTGTCCGGCGAATGAGCCGGCCCAGGCATAGGTGTGGCAGTGGACGCTGCCGGCCAGAGCGGGATTCACATCGGTCTTGACGCTCAAGGTGGCGCATCCGCCGAGAATGCCGGCGAAGCTTGCGCCAAGGAGTGCGAGGCGAAGTGAATGCCTGCTCATGGTCGCTGCAACGTGCGAGGGCGATGCCGGTTGACACACTCTACGCGGGCGCAACGGCGGCTCAGACGGCGAGCACAATCCGCTGCGCGAGAAGCGTTGACCGGTCGGCGCTCGGGCCCGCGAACACGTCGAACTCTCCGGCCTCGAGCACGGCCTCGAAGCGGGCATCGAGCAAGCGCAGCTCCGCGACCGCAATGCGCACGGTCACTGAGCCACTGGCGCCCGGCTGCAACGTGATGCGCGCAAAGCCCTTGAGCTCCAGAAGCGGGCGGGTGGTGCTTGCGACCCGGTCGTGCGTGAACACGAACACGGTCTCCTCGGCGGCGCGGCTGCCCTCGTTCGTCAGGTCGACACGGACCTCGAGCGTATCGGCCGGCGTCACGCGCGAGGGGGTGACCTGAAGCTGCGTGTAGCGGAAGCGGCCGTAGGTGAGACCGTGCCCGAAGGCGAAGGCCGGATCGTTCGGCACATCGAGATATTTGCTGGTGAAGTGATCGCGAGGATCGGCCGGTCGGCCGCTGGGGCGCTGAGCGAAAAATATCGGCACCTGTCCCACCGTGCGGGGCCAGCTGATCGGGGTGCGTCCGCCGGGCGAACGGCGGCCGGTCAGCACATCGGCGATCCCGTGGCCGGCTTGAGTACCGGGGAACCAGGCGACGAGCGCGGCGTCCGCATGCTCGAAGAGCCAGGGAAGGATCAACGGCCGGCCGCAGAACAGCACGACGACGGCCGGCTTGCCCAGTGCACGCGCGCGCGCAAGCACGGCCTCAGCAAGCTCGCGCTGCCGTCCCGGCAGCACGGGGTCGGCGCGGCTGGCCGCCTCGCCGCTCATGACCGCCGCCTCGCCGAGGCACAGCACGATCGAATCGACGGTTGCGCACAGCTCCACAGCCGCCGCAATGCCGTGCACGTCATCCGTGGCAATTTCGACTCCGCGCGCATGTGCGACCCGTGTCGCTCCAAGCGCTGCGGTGAGCCCCTCGAGCACACTCACCTGGCCTTCGGCAGCGGCGGCAGCCCACCACGGTCCGCGCATTTCGGCGGCGGCATCCGTGAGCGGTCCGATGAGCCCGATGCGCCGGACCGAAGCGGGCAGGGGCAAGGCCTCGCGTTCGCACTTCAGCAGCACGAGCGAGCGCCCCGCGACCTCGCGTGCGAGCTCGTGCCGCGCGGCGAGTGCAGCGGGCGTTTCTGCCCGGCTGCCGCGCCGAAAGGGATCATCGAAGAGACCCAGGCGCTCCTTGAGCGTGAGCACGCGTCGCACGGCAGCATCGACATCGGCGAGACTCACGAGTCCGCGCTCGAGCGCTACGGCAAGTCCCTGACGATAGGCGCCCGCCATCATATCGATGTCGACTCCTGCATTGAGCGCCAGGGCCGCGGCCTCGGGTACATCCGCCGCGACGCCGTGATGAAGCAGCTCGTGGATGGCGTTGTAGTCGCTGACGATCACGCCGTCGAAGCCCTGGCGGCCGCGCAGCCAGCCCTTGAGCAGACCTTGATGCGCGGTCATCGGGATGCCGGCCAGGTCGGTGAAGGCCGGCATCACTGCCGCGACTCCCGCCGCGACCGCGGCCTCGAAGGACGGCAGGTGTACTTCGTGTACGGTGCGCTCCGACACATCCACCGCCGCGTACTCGCGGCCGGCAGTCACAGGCCCGTAGGCACAGAAGTGCTTGGCGACCGCGGCGATCGATGCCGGATCGGACAGATGCGCACCCTGGAAGCCACGCACCTTGGCGGCGGCGATCTGCCTGCCGAGCCAGGGATCCTCGCCGGGTCCCTCGACGGTGCGTCCCCAGCGCGGATCGCGCGACACATCGCACATGGGAGCGAAGGTCATGGCGATGCCATCGGCCGCCGCCTCGGCGGCCGCCTCGCGCGCCGTGCGCGTCCAGGTCGCCGGATCGAACAGCGCGGCTTCCGCCAGCGGCACCGGAAACAGTGTGCGATGACCGTGGATCACATCCAGACCAATCAGCAGCGGAATCTTCAGCCGTGATTCCTCGACGGCCAGCCGCTGCAGCTGGTGCACGGGGCCGGGCCCGACCAGGTTCAGCAGATTGCCGACAGTGCCGGCACGTATGGCCTCGGTGGAATCGCCGGCCAGTACCGGTCCGGTCACGGCGGAGCCCGCGGCGGTCATCGTCAGCTGGCCGATCTTCTCGGCGAGCGTCATGCGGCCGATGAGCATCTCGATGCGGTTCATGGCAAGGTGACCATCGTCTGCAGCAGGGCGACGCCATTACGGGTAGGCATCATGATGACCGTTCGCTCGGATGAAATCGACAGCGCGCATGCCGGACTGGTACCGCAGCTGCGCATGATGATCGGCGCGTTGTGGGCCTCTCCGTTGCGCAACAGGCTGCTCGCGCTGGGCGCCGGCGTGTTCGTGGTCATCGCGGCGACCGCCTACGCGCAGATCCGCCTGAACAGCTGGAATCAGCCGTTCTACGACGCGCTCTCGCACCGCGATTTGCGCCAGTTCATGCAGCAACTCGGTGTCTTTGGCGTCATCGCCGGCTCGCTCACGGTGCTGAACGTGGCGCAGCGCTGGCTCTCTGAAATGATGAAGCTGAAGCTGCGGGAAGGTCTGGTCCAGGATCTGATCCAGCTGTGGATGCAGCCGCGGCGCGCCTTCCGCCTGGCCAATTCGGGGGTCATCGGCGTCAATCCGGATCAGCGCCTGCATGAGGATGCGCGTCATCTGACGGAACTGTCCGCGGACCTCGGCATCGGGCTGCTGCAGTCGTCGATTCTGCTCGCGATGTTCATCGACGTGCTGTGGCTGCTGTCGAGCAACTTCACCTTCAGGAGCGGTGCGCATCACTTCACCATCCCGGGTTACATGGTCTGGGCCGCCGTCATCTACGCGGGCTCCGCTTCGCTCTTGAGCTACTGGGTCGGGCGCAGTCTCATCCCCCACAACGCCACGCGGTACGCCCGCGAGGCGGACCTGCGCTTCACGCTCGTACGGGTGAGCGAGCATGTGGATTCGATTTCGCTTGCTGGCGGGGAAAAGGACGAGGCCCGACGCCTCGAGCTCGACCTCGCGTCCGTGCTGCGCGCGATGCGGCGCCTGGTGAGCGGACTCACGAACCTCACCTGGGTGACGGCGGGCTACGGCTGGTTCACGCAGGTGGCGCCGATACTGGTCGCGGCACCTCTGTATTTTGCCGGCAGTCTGTCGTTCGGCGGACTCATGATGGCGGCGGCCGCGTTCAACCAGGTGCAGTCCTCGCTCCGCTGGTTCGTCGACAACTTCAGCGTCATCGCCGACTGGCGTGCGACGCTGCTGCGCGTGGCGGATTTCCGCCGTGCGGTGATCTCAACCGAAGCGATGCATCGCGTCGAGAGCCGCATCGAGTTCAGCGAGGGCGAGCCGGGTCGGTTCGACATCCGCAATCTGGAGATCGCCTCCGACGCGGGCTGCACGATGCTCGAGGAGCGCAGCGTATCGATTCACGCGGGCGAGCGCGTGATGATCCTCGGCGAACCCGGCACCGGCAAGACGCTGCTGTTTCGGACGCTGGCGGGCTTGTGGGTCTGGGGCGCAGGTCAGGTTGTGCGGCCGCGCGGCGAGGAGATCGTGTACCTCGCACGTACGCCATACCTGCCGCCGGGGTCGCTGCGGGAAGTGCTTGCCTACCCTTTGTCCGCCGACCACTACGGCGCCAGGGAATACGAGGATGCGCTGCAACGGATGGGGCTGCGAAGGCTCGTGTCGCTGCTCAAGGCGACGCGACGCTGGGAGCGCGAACTGACCGAGGACGAGCAGCAGTCGCTGGCATTCGCACGCGCGGCACTTCATGCACCGGCGTGGCTGCTGGTGGATGAGGTGCTCGACGCCGTCGACAGCGACACCTTGCGACGCATCAGCGACTTCATGAGCTCGGATCTGAAGCAGACGGCGATCATTTACATCGGCCGCAGCGACGTGCACCGCAAGCTTTTCCCGCGCACGCTTCACCTGGTCAAGGACCCGACAGTGCGTCGTCTCGCGCGTCTGCATGAGCGCAAACGGGGGGTCTGAGTTGGCGAAGCGCAAAGGGCCTCAGCCGGCTGCCTTGGCTGCGCTTCCCGCGCGCCGGCTGCTCGAGCTCGTGCAACGCCAGACCTTTGAGTTCTTCTGGAAGGAGTCGCATCCGTTAAGCGGCCTCGCACCCGATCGCCGCAGGAGGCGTGCCGGCCCGCGCGATGACCTCGTAGCGATTGGAGGCTCGGGGTTCGGCATCCTCGCGCTGCTGGTCGCAGTCTCGCGGGGCTGGGTGAGCCGTGGCGCGGCGCTCGAGCGCTTAACGGCAATGCTCGCCATGCTCGCTCGCGCGCAGCGCTATCACGGCGTGTGGCCGCATTTCATGAACGGCCGCACCGGCGCCACGATCCCCTTCAGTGCGAACGACGATGGCGCGGACCTGGTCGAGACCTCATTCCTGATCATGGGACTGCTATGTGCCCGGGCCTTCTTCCGAGGGCGCGAGAGCGTCGAGGCGCGCGCGCGCGCGGACATCACGGCGCTGTGGGAGAGCGTCGAGTGGGATTGGCATACGCGCAACGGGCGGCACGTCTTGTATTGGCACTGGAGCCCGAACAGCGGCTGGTCGATGAATCACGAGATCCGGGGCTGGAATGAGTGTCTGGTGACCTATGTGCTGGCGGCCGCATCGCCCCGCCACCCGATCGATCCCGTCGTGTACCACGAGGGTTATGCCTCGGGGCCGGACTTCCGCAACGGTGGCTCCTACTACGGTATTGAGTTGCCGCTCGGAATGCCCTACGGCGGCCCGCTGTTCTTCACGCACTACTCGTTCTGCGGTCTTGATCCGCGCGGACTGTCCGATCGCTACGCGGACTACTGGCTGCAGAATCTGCATCACGTGCGCATCAATCACGCCCACTGTCGCGCCAATCCGCACGCTTTCAAGGGCTACAGTGCGCACTGCTGGGGACTGACCGCGAGCGATGATCCGGCGGGTTACGACGCGCACGCCCCGGCCCACGACAACGGCACCATCTCGCCCACGGCGGCGCTGTCGAGTTTCGTGTACGCGCCGCGCGAGGCGATGGCAGCGCTGCGTCATTTCCTGCGCGCGCACGGCAAACGAATCTGGGGCCGCTACGGCTTCGTGGATGCCTTCTGTGAGGCGCAAAAGTGGTACGCGGACACTTACCTCGCCATCGACCAGGGTCCGATCGTCGTCATGACCGAGAACTACCGCACCGGATTACTCTGGAAGCTGTTCATGCGCACTCCAGAAGTGCAGGCGGGACTTCGCCGGCTCGGCTTCTCGAGCCCGCACCTCAAATGAGCGCTCTGGCACAGTGGCTCGTGGCACAGCACGCACACGCGGTGCGCGGCTTGCAGATGAGCATCTCGGCTACGTCGGTGACGAAGTCGCGTCCGGGCTTCGGACAGAAGATCACGGCGGCGCGCGGCTCGATCGTCGCCTCGCCCGTCCTCGGTGCCTACGACCCCGAGCCGGACTATTTTTTCCACTGGTATCGGGATTCGGCAATCGTGCTCGATGCCCTGCGGCTGCTCTATGCAGAAGGTGCACTCGCAGCGCCGGCACTCGAGTCTTTCCGGGACTGCGTTGAATTCAGTCTGGCGCTCGCACGACTCGACGGCCGCGAGCTGGTGAGCGCAGCCGGCTGGCGCTCCCGTGTGGCGCCCGACTGCACGCGTTTCGTACGCCCCGATGAAGAGCTGGCACGCGTTCACGGCGCCGCCGTCGCCGGCGAGACACGCGTCAATCCGGATGGCTCGATCGACATCTCGCGCTGGGCGAGGCCGCAGCACGATGGGCCCGCGCTGCGCCTGCTTGCCGTGCTGCGCTGGCTGGGCCAGCCGCAGATCGATGCGGCAACGCGGGAGCGGGCAGCAATGCTGGTGCAGTCGGACCTGGCCTACGTGCGCGCCCATCGGCGCGAGCCTTGCTTCGACATCTGGGAAGAAGAGGAGGGCCTGCACTACTACACCTTGCGCGTGAGTGCGGCGGCGCTCGAGCGTGCCGGTGAGTGGTGCGAAGAGGTGGGCGAGACCTCGCTGGCGCGCAGTTGCCGCGCCGACTCGCGGTCGATCCTGAGCGAGCTCGATGGGTATTGGCGCAGCGATCGGGGCTACCTGCGCTCGCGGGTGCTCACATCGGGAGCAGCTTCGGCGAAGGAGCTCGACATCGCGGTGGTTCTGGCCGCGATCCATGCGCGTGGATCGAGCGCCGATCACTCGCCGCGGGATCCGAGGCAGCAGGCGACGCTGCAGCGCCTGGAGGAATTATTTGCGGCGAGCTATCCCATCAATCACGGCCGCCCGTCAACGCGCGGCCCGGCACTGGGACGTTACGCAGGTGATACGTACTACTGCGGCGGGGCGTATTACTTCTCCACGCTCGGCGCGGCGGAGTTCTGTTTCGAGGCCGCGAGCGGAGCCGCGGATGCGGCGACGCAGTGGCTCCGGCGGGGGGATGCGTACCTTGAGACGGTGCGCGCGTACACCCCTTCAAGCGGCGCGTTGTCCGAGCAGTTCGATCAGAAGAGCGGTGCGCAGAGCTCGGCCCGCCATCTGGCGTGGAGCTACGCCGCGTTCATCAGCGCCGTGAGCTCACGCCGGCGGGCGCTCGATCAGCTGAGCGAGCGGTTATAGGGATCGCCGGACCAGCCGCCGCTGCGGTCGGCATCGTGCTCCAGAGCAAACGGTACCGGTTCGGCGAGACTGCGCAACAGGTCCGCGGCGCTGGTCTTGGCAAACACTCCGGTCTCGATGGCCCAGTCCCAGATCGCGTTGCCGCGCTGATCGTGCACCACGCGTCCGAGCGACTCGCCCGAGCTCGCATGAGCCCGCAATTCCAATCGCGGTAATTTCAGAGTATCCGACACGAATCTTCTCCCGAGCCAGGCAAGTAACGCTGCTCCTTGCCCTTTGTATCGTCACTCTGCGGCGACACTGGAGCAGCGCCTGGCGCGAAACCGACATGGATCACAGCGGCAAAGTGCGCGGCAAGCTCTTGCCGATGCCGGCTTGCCGCGCGCGGCGCCCGGACTGGCGCGTCGATCAGCCGATCCGGCCAGCCGCGGGTCCGTACGGCGTGGCACACCAGCAGGGCGTGCCGGGCGGCGCTGCGCCCGGGAGCCAGCACGCCCCGGTGGGCGTGACGCAGCGGGCCACCGGGCCCGAATATTGCGTGGGTATCAGCCGCGGAGCCTGAGCAAATCCCGGGCTCTGCGACAATCCGGTCGACAGCGCGAGGAGGGCTATCAATGCTGATCGGCGTTTGAGCGTTGCCATGTTCACTCCGAGTACGGAATCGCGTGGATGCTCGGACCCGATCCCTCCAGCACGTAGCGCTGGGGGAATTGCGTCGGATCCTCGACCTTGACTTCGATAGTGGCCGTCGGCGAGGGCGGCGCCTGGTTGATGGCGCCGTCGCCGGCGAGCTCCCAGTAGTTCAGCCGGAACGTCTCGCCGCGAAACAGCGGGTGATCGATGACGGTGATGAACCAATAGTCATTGCGCCGGTCGAGCGGCCCCTGATGCGGCGAGAGGCGGGACCAGAAGTATTGGTCGTTGCTGACCGGCCACAGGGACTGATTGGGACGCAGCCCGACGACGGCCGCGGCGAAGGTGTGGTGCGTCTCCCACTTGGAGCGCAGCCACCAGGCTACGGATACACCGACCAGCAGCATGCCGAACAGCCAGCTGGCATAGAAGTAGTTGCGATAAGTGTTGCGTGTGTCGAGATCGCGGCAGCGCTGAGCCTGCAGGTACCAGCGGCGCGCGCTGCTTGTAATGACGAGCGTGAAAAGTACGGCGAAAAAGAACGGACCGAAGTCGTAGGCGATCTCAGCCAGCTGATCCAGCGCGGCGGCGAATGCAGTGTTCTTCCCGTCTGGCACGACGGCGGTCCTCGGGTAGTGACAGCCTGACTAGGGCTGTCGCCACTCGAGAAAATATCGCAGCGCTCAGGCGCCGACGGCGCGCCTCAAGGTCGAATCGCCGCTGCTGTCGTCGATGCGGAAGCGTGCGACCAGCTGCGCGAGGGTCTCGGCGTTCTCGGCCAGCGCATGGATCGCGGAGGTCGACTCCGCCACCATCGCCGCGTTCTGCTGCGTCACCTGATCCAGCTGACTCACGGCGGCGTTGATCTCAACCAGCGTCGTCGCCTGCTCATTGGCGCCGCCAGCGATATTGCCGATGAGATCGGTCATTTCACTGACCTTGCTGACGATGCGCTCCAGCGCAGAGCCCGTATTGCCCACCAGCGTGACGCCCTGCTGGACCTGGCGGCTGGAGGCTTCGATCAGGCCCTTGATCTGCTTGGCCGCATCGGCCGAGCGTCCGGCCAGGGCGCGCACTTCGCTCGCCACGACCGCAAATCCTCTGCCTGCGTCGCCGGAACGCGCGGCCTCCACGGCCGCGTTCAGCGCCAGCAGATTGGTCTGGAACGCGATCTCGTCGATGACCGTGACGATCAGGCTGATCTCGCGCGCGGATTTTTCGATATCGCCCATGGCGCGCACCGCATCCTGCATCACGGCACCCGAGCGCTCGGCATCGGAGCGTGCCTCGAACACGACGGATCTGGCGTGGCTCGCCACCTGCGCGGCCTTGGTCACGCGCACCGTCACCTGCTCGACGGAAGCGGTCGTCTCTTCGATGGTTGCGGCCTGCTGCTCGGTGCGCGAGGACAGATTGCTCGAGGCCGAGCGGATCTCGCCGGTCTCGTGCTCGATCGAGCTGGCATTCGCAACGACCGCAGAGATCGTCTGCTGCAGCTGATCGACGGCCGCATTGAAGTCACGGCGCAACGCTTCGTACTCCGGCGCGAACGCCTCGTTCAACCGCACGGTCAGGTCGCCGTTGGAGAGCGCACCGAGGGCGCCGGCCAGCGAGTTCACGACGACGCTCTGCTGACGTGACAGTTCGTGCTGCTGGGCCTCGTTGCGCTCGCGCTCCTCGCGCGCGGCGCGACGGGCCGCATCACTTTCCGCCTGCAAGCGCTCTTTCTCCGAAGCCGCATCGCGGAAGATCCGCAGCGACTCCACGATCGCGCCGAGCTCATCGCCCCGCTTGAGCTTCTCGAGGTCGATCTGATGGTCACCGCGCGCCAGCGCCTTGGTCGCACCCGCGATCGCGCCCACGCCGCCGCGCACGGTCTGTACACCGACCGCCGCAATCACCGCGACGACCAGCAGTGTGATCAGCGTTGCCGTCACGGCCGCCACGGTGGCGCGCTGCGCGGATTGGTAGCTCGCTGCCGCGCGCTCATCGGTGCCGTTGCGCACGTTGTCGACGAGCTGATCGAGCGTTGCGGTCATCTTCTTGAAATTCGCCTCGAAGGGCTGCACGAAGCTCGCCGCAGTGCCGAAGTCCACCCCCAGCATCGAGCCCACGACCTCGACACCGTCGCGGTATTCCTTCAGGTCCTTCTGCAGCGGCTCGTAGGCGCTGCGCTCGGATTCAGGTGCCGATTGGGCGGCCGCGCCCAGATCCTTGCGGATCCCATCGAGCTCGCCCAGGAGCGACTTCAGCTGCGTGGGGATGCCGGCCGAATCGATGTTACCGGCCTGGTGGGTCATGATCGTAAAGAGCTCGCCGTGCGCGGTGCTGATGCGGCGGGCGATGCTCTCGAGCGCAAGGCTCGATGCCATGTCGCGTTTGACGACCTGCTCGAGCGCCGCGGTCTGGTGACGCTGGCTCATGATCATGCCGAAGGCGAGGGCCGCCAGGGTGAGCAGGGCCACCACCGGCGGGAACGCCATCTTCAGCAGCAGCGGCAGGTCATCCAGACGGCGCATGGCGGTCGGCTCCGGCGATTACCAGTTCGTCTGCACGCTAAAGAGCGCGCGCCGCTCGACGAGCAGACCTGCGGTCTGGTCCTGCCGGTCGTGCAGCAGATTTTCACCCGAGAGCGCGAGGCTCACATTCTTGTTGAGCGCATAGGCCACGCGCGCCGCAAGAGTCGCGTAAGCCGGCACCGGCTGCAGCGCCGCGCCGCCGTTGAACTCGGCGAAGGCCGAGACGTAGCGCAGGTAGCCATCGGCCGTGAAAGCACCGCTGCTCCAGCCGAGGTTCGCGTTTGCGCGGCTGCTGGGGGTGGTCTGATCGAAGGCCACGTTGCCCGCGAGCAGGTTCTGGCCGGGGTAGGCCGTGTCCGTGACGTGCGTGTAGGTGTAGTTGAAGCCCCAGCGATAGCTGGCGCCGATCTTGCCGTTGATCTCGAACTCCGCACCCGTGAGCTTGCTCGAGCCCACGTTGCCCCAGCCCACGCCCGGCAGGGAGGTCGGTACCGGGCCGATGCCCGGGATGACCATGAACTGCGGCGGCACGAGCACGCTGGCGGCGCTCGGGTTGCCGACCAGACCGTCGGTCGTCTGGTAGAAGAACTTCACGCCCGCGCGGCCATTAATCTCCGCCAGCGTGTGGTCGTAGCCGAATTCGTAGTTCTTGATGATCGCCGGCTTGATATCCGGGTTGCCCATGAAGGCGACCGGGATCTGCCCCTCAGGGACGACTGCCTGGATGCCGCCCAGCTCGATCAGCGTCGGCGCCTGCACGCCGCGCGCGTAGCTCAGGCGCAGTGTGTCCGCGGCGCTCGGCTTGTAAACGAAGCCGGCATTCTCGCTGACGGGCGCCATGGTGCGCGTGAACGCGGCGTTGTCCTGCAGCGGCCACGCGAGGCCCGGCAAACCCGGAATGAAGGGCGTGGCGCCGGGGAAGCTGCCGGTGCGCTCGACGCGCAGATCATCGACGCGCAGCGCGGTGGTGAGCGAGAGCTTGTCGCTGATCGCCCAGTTCCACATCGCCGAAGGCGCATAGACGTTGTAATGAACCTCGGCGTTGCCGAGCGGCGCCGTCGGGAGCTTGTTGTCGCGGAACTCGAACGCCAGTCGAACCGTGCTCGAAGTGCCGATCTTGAAAAGATCCTGAACGTTAACGACATCGATCGTGTTCGACCAATGCACCGGCCCGATGGAGAACACATAGTCCAGGTCAACGCGGTTGGTGTAAGCCGAGAGCTCGGCGAGGCCCAGCCGCGTTTCGCTGTCCAGCGTCATCTTGGCGGACTTGGTCGTATAGATGGGTGCCGTGTAGCTGTACAGCGGCTGCACGTCGGACTGCTGCACGCGCGAGTACGAGGCCTCGACGCGCAACTGGGTGCTCGAGGCGAGCTGCGCAATCGAATCGAGATTGACGGCGCGCCGCTCGGGATTCACCACCCAGGCCGGATTGATCGGCGCCGTCGAGGTGACGTTGTCCCACTGGTCCGTGCGCGAATAGCCCGCCGAAACGCGTGCCGCGAACGCACTGCCCAGCTTGAAGCTGTCGACCGCATTCACATTGAGTGTGCTGCCGGTGCCGCCCTGGATGGTCGCAGAGGAGGCATGATCGTACTTCGGGTTGTACGTGATGATGTTGACGACGCCGCCCACGGCGTTGAAGCCGAAGAGCGCGCTGTTCGGGCCCTTCACCACCTCGATCTGGCGGATCTCCGCGAGCTGCACGGGCAGCGTTGCCCAGGCGGTGTAGCCGTAGTGGTCGAGGTACACCTGGCGGCCATTGATGAGCACGAGCAGGCGCGGTGAGTAACCCTGGTCGTAGCCACGGATGCTGACATCGGTTGCGCCACCGGCGCCCCAGTTGAGCACGTCGACGCCGGCAACCCGGCTGAGGATCGTCGGAATGTCGGTCGCGCCAGAGCGCTTGATGTCCTCGGCGGAGATGATCTCCATGGCCACCGGCGCTTCGGTCGAGCGCTGCGGTGAGCCGGTCGCGCTCGTGGTCACCGGCTCATTGAAGAGCTGCTCGAGCGAGCCGTAGTCGATGGTCTGGGCCTGGGCGCCCGCGGCCGGGATGATGGCGAGCAGCGCGCAACGCACGCTGGCCCGAATGATTCGCTTATTCAACATGTCTGCGTCCCTGCTGCTTAATTCATCAAACTTCGTGGATCATCATGCGAAAGGCCGCCTTGAAGCTGGCGCCGACCGCTGCCGCTGCGTTGTGATTGACGGTGATTTCCACCGCCGGTGAGGTCACCACCGACATCACGCACTGGCCGGCCTGAGCGCAGGCCTTATCGCCGCTGATCGTGAGCAGCTTCTTGCCGCTCGCGGCCGCGCCGACTTCGGCGTAGTTCACGCCCGTCGTGACATAGAGCGCCGCGACGCCGCTGGCAGAGCCGACTTTGCTCGCCTCGATGGGCGTGCCGGTGATCTTCATATCGCCCGCGGCCATGCCGCCGCCGATCGCTGCCATGAGCGCATCGCGCTCGGCGAGCGTGGCGGGCTTGCCTGGATCGAAGACGATCCCGAGCACGACGTTGCCGGAGGGTGCCGACTCCAGAAAGCCGAGCGCACGAGCGGCGACCTGCAGATCCTTGGCAGGATCAGCGAATGCCGACGGCGTAACAGCTGTGATGGCGGTCAGTACGAAAGCGGCCGCGAGCGTGCGGCGGGTGTTGTGTTGAGCCATTCCTTGCGTCCTGCTTCACGGTCCCTGTGCGAGCGGGAGGGGTTGCCCGGCGCACGCGGCGCCGGACCTGCGCACCGATCGAATCGGCGCAGCACCCTCCGGTTATTCGCTCCCTGTGTCGGACGCGGGGGGAGGAACTTTAGATTTGAACGGCGAAGATCGCGGTCAGGAGTCAGGGATTCCCTGAGTGTCTACCTGAGCGGCGGCAGCAACGCTTGAATCTCCTGCGTGGTCTTCGGAGGGACGCCGGCCTCATGGGCAAACTTTCGCCACCTTTGAATGGCATCGCGTACACGCTCCAGGATGCGTGGCGCGGTGCCGATCCCGAAACGGTCCGCGACCTCGAGCAGATCGTCCCTGGTGAAATCCCTGAACTTGCCGTTCACCGACATCAGATGCTGGTGCGTCCGCTTACTGGTGGGACTGTGGGCGAAGGTGACGTCATACGCGGGCGCCAGCTCCCAGACGCCACCGCGTTTCAGCCGGAAGGAGAAGCTCTTTGAGTGGTCATCGCAATTGCGGCCCATCACGTTGAACGCCATCCTGCGGAATATTTCTTCTCGATCCGCATAGGGAAGCTGCAGCAGGCTCGCCGCATCGAACAGCTGCGCGTAGCTGTTGGCGCCAATCTTCTTGTAGTCGATGTGGCTCATCGCGCAGAGCGACTGCACATGATGGCGGACATTGCCTGCCTCCCGGTCGAACCGCCGGGTCATGAAATGCGCGCGGCCATTCTCCTTGAGCAGGCGGCAGTCGGATATCAATATCCCCGCTTCGCGCGCCATCAGGAAGTACGCAAACTCGATGCGACCGTAGTCCTGGGATGCACCGAGATCCTTGTCCTTGCCCATGCCGTCGAATTTGAGCAGCCAGTGCTCGAAGCCAGGCGGGGCGTCGATTTGTCCGCTGCGAATTTCCTCGGTCACGGGATTCCAGGCGATCACCGCCTTCGCGCGCGCGCCGCCCGCCGAGGTTCCGACTTCAATGATGCTGCGAAGCGCAGCATCCGCATGATCGTCATCTGCGAGCGTGCCAGTCACGGCTTTGCGCGCCACGTGCACCAGTTCGCCCATCTGGATGGCGGCGGAGCGCTTCGAGGCCGGGCCCCGTGCGGGCCTGAGCTCCAGAGCGCCCATGGCGCGATTGCTCATGTAGGCGAGGCGGTCGAGCGGCGTCACGTCCTGGGCGGAGATACCACGATCCGCCATCCAGCGGTCGATGAGCGCATTTCCGAAATCATCCGGCAACGCATCGCTCAAGAGGGCGGGCAGGCGTTTGTAAGTCTCCACGGGCAGATCGGTGAAGAGGTACGTTCGATCAGGCTGCGTGGGCATCTGCAGAGGCGCCGGCTCGATGCCGAGATTGCGAAACTCCGGCGTGTAGCGGAAGGCATAAAAGCCATAGCGCGGATCGAGCACGGTTGCGCCGACCCGGCTGCCCCACAAGAACACCTCGACGCTCTTTACGTGCGCGTACCTGGGGCGCCTCGCCGTCGTCTTCCTGACGGTGGCTTTCTTGTTGGCCGCCATCACCACGGTTGCTTACTCGCGCGTGGACTTCGCAGGCGCCGCGCGCTTTCTTGGGGTCGCGGCCTCGGTGTGGGTGAGGGGATTGACGGAGGCCACTGGGGCGATCGTCGCCAGCCAATCGGCACGACCCAGCGCTCGCAGCGTCGACACGAGGCTTCGCACGGTTGAGCCGTTGCCGTTCTCCAGGTTTTTGAGCGCGCTGATGCTGATTCCGGCCCGGGCGGCAATCGCTTCCTGGTCGATGTTCATATCCAGCCGCAGTGCCTTCAGATTGGCGCCGAGCGCGGCCTCCATCTCCTCGACAGTCTGATGCGTTGGCATGGCAAGAGTCCTTTGCGTAACGGTCTTAATTACATCCGTAATAACGATAAATACGCCATAAGAGACGTATTTAAAGCCTTTATACGTGACGATTTGCGCTGGTGCAAGGGACTGAAATGAAGCTATAAAACCAGAAATGGCTCGCTATAGCTTTAAAAGAAACTATTATTTCGTCTATTGGTCGGGGTGACAGGATTTGAACCTGCGACTCCTACGTCCCGAACGTAGTGCTCTACCAGGCTGAGCTACACCCCGAAAACGCGAGGGAAAGGCGGGTCGGACGCGGGCCGCGCAG
>DATIYV010000062.1:0-9372 GCA_035517435.1 Steroidobacteraceae bacterium
CGATCGCGACCAAGACGATCGCGGCGCTGACGACGGCCCAGATCGGCGCCATCGGCGACAAGCTGAGTACGGCCCAGGTCGGCGCGCTCACCACCACGCAGGCGCCGGGTCTCACGACGACCGAGGTGGCCGCGCTCTCCACGGCGCAGCTGCAGGCCTTCTCCAGCAAGGAGGTCCCCGCGCTCTCGACCACGCAGGTCGCCGCGCTTTCCACCGCGCAGGCGGGCCTGTTCACGACCACCCAGGTCGCCGCGATGCTGTATCAGCAGATCAGCACCCTCGGCGCTGAACTGACGACCTCGCAGATCGGTGCCATCACGGCGGCACAGGCCTCGGGTCTCACGACGACGGTGATCGGCAACCTCTCGACGGCGCAGGCACAGGCGATCTCCACCAAGACGCTTGCCGCCCTGGTCACGGCTCAGATCGGCGCCATCGGCGACAAGCTGAGCACGGTACAGGTCGGTGCGCTTACCACCGCGCAGGCCCCCGGGCTCACGACGACGGAGGTGGCCGGCTTCGCGACGGCGCAGCTGCAGGCCATCGCCAGCAAGGAAGTTTCCTCCTTCACAACCACGCAGCTCGGCGCGCTCTCGACCGGCCAGCTCGGTGTGTTGAGCACTGCGCAGGTCGCTGCCTTCACCACCGCGCAGGTGGTATCGCTCGCCGCGAATCTGACCACGACGCAGATCGGCGCGCTCACGACGGCGCAGGCGACGGGCCTCACCACGACGGTGATCGGCGCGCTCTCGACGGCACAGCTGCAGGCGATCTCGACCAAGACGATCGCGGTGCTGACGACGGCGCAGATCGGTGCCATCGGCGACAAACTGAGCACCACGCAGATCGGCGCGCTCACGACCTCCCAGGCCGCGGGCCTGACCACAACGGAAGTTGCGGGCTTCTCGAGCGCACAGTTGCAGTCGATCGCGACCAAGGAGATCTCCTCGTTCTCGACGACGCAGCTCGGTGCACTGTCGACGGCTCAGGCCGGCCTCTTCAGCACCGGCCAGGTTGCCGCGATGCTCTATCAGCAGATCAGCGGTTTGGGCAGCGAGCTCACGACCACCCAGATCGGCGCTCTCACGACGGCACAGGTGCCGGGTCTGACGACGACGGTGATCGCGGCTCTGAGCACGGCGCAGATCCAGGCGATCTCGACCAAGGATATCGCCTCGCTGGTGACGGCTCAGATGCAGGCGCTGACCGTGACGCAGCTGACCACCTCGCAGGTGGCG
Organism: Steroidobacteraceae bacterium; assembly: GCA_035517435.1. Classification (GTDB taxonomy): domain Bacteria; phylum Pseudomonadota; class Gammaproteobacteria; order Steroidobacterales; family Steroidobacteraceae; genus JASHUC01. The sequence goes on from DATIYV010000062.1 coordinate 1,239, forward strand.
GCGATCACGACGACGCAGGTCGGCATGCTGACCACGACGCAGATCGGTGCCTTCACGACGGCGCAGATCCCGTACCTGAACATCTAGGCCGGGTACGACCCACAGCAAAGCCCCGGCAGCGAGTCATCGCTGTCGGGGCTTCGCGTTCTGGCGCGAATCAGAACCGCTGCGAGACGCCGAGATACCCCTGAACGCCTGGGGTCTGGTGGTTCAGCCCGAAGTTGAAGCCGCCATCGAACTGCAGGTTTGGCGAGGACTCAGGACTCCAGGCGGCGCCCAGATCCGCTGACAGTAGCGTCACTCGCCCGGCGGCATCCCAGTCGCGATCCGACCAGAGTTCCGCAGAGGCGGTGAAGTGGTGGCTCAGGCCTTTGGAGAGGCTTAGCACTCCCGCGGCGTTAAGGTGATGACCGCCGCCGCCGCTGCTGTTGGCAAGGCTGTCGAGCTCCGGGTCGATGACGAGGGACCAGGAGTCGGGGAACGTGAACGAGACCGGTGCTATGACGCCGCCTTCGGTAGCCCGATTGCCGACGCGTGCGCTGCCCGTCGGTGCCTTGACATAGGGCACGAGGGCGAAGCCCACAGCATCGCTCGCATTGCCGAGCACGTTCCATTTGAGCTTCAAGTAGGTGTCGCCGAAGCCGCCTGCCGTCGACTCGGTGCCGTGACCGCGCACGACGACACGCTCGTACGGCGTGATGCTGATCTCCGCATCGAGCAAGTCGGTGAGCCCCAGCTTGAGCGTGGGTCCGGTCAGGAGCTGCGTCGTCGTCGACACGGCGCCGGTGTGATCGAGCGTCTCATTGAAGATGTCGGATTCCAGTTGGAAGTGGCCCGCATCGAGGGTGCAGGGCGAGGTCGACTTCGTCGGCCGGTCGGTGCACAGGTCGCGCAGCTTGTCATCGGGTGCGGGATTGAACAGCGTGTACGAGGTCGCGGCGAGTGCCGCGACCGCAGTGATCGTGGGCAACATGAGAAAAGGACTCCCTGTCCTATTTAAGGCTGGTTCTGCTCGGAGGCGGCGAGAGATTTCTTATAGGCGGTCGCGAAGGCCTCGACGAACGAGTGCGGCAGGTGGTCCGCCGGCATTTCGGTGAGGTTGCGGTAGAACTCGGTGAACAGCTCCCAGTGCCGCGCCGGATCATTCGCAGCACCCTTGCCGCGCCGTGCGGCGCGCTGGAAGCGGGCTTCGAGCTCGGCCGGGTCGAAGCGGCCGATGAACTCGAGGAAGGCCTCGCGCATCGCCTCGATCATCGCGCGCTCGTGATTCTTGGCGCGTCCGAGGGTCTCGCGCAGCCATTGTACGGAGTCCAGGCGCCGGCCTTCGTGCTGCACCAGGATCTGGATCAGCAGATCCTCGATGCTGGCACGCGCCAGGGAGGGACGGGGATCCTCCGGATCGGTCGGCAGCTCCACGCGATAGCGGTTGTGCAGCTCGTGGCGCGAGCGCTCCAGGTCTTTCAGCCCCACCAGAGATTCACGGAACAGCTGCCCCACCAGGTGCATCAGGCGCGTCTGCGCATCGGGCGGCATCTTCTCCGCGTCGATGCCGGCGCCGCGGCAGAAGGCCTGCAGGCCGCTCTGCACGTCGTACAGGGCAGGCAGATTGCCCGAGCGGGCATCGCGCGCTTTGGAGGCCGCCCGTGCCAGGCGCTCGATGCGGCGTGCAATCGCGGCATCGTCCGCCTCCTTTTCCTTCTCTTCGGCCACGGGCGCGGCGGCGGGCGCGGGGGCAGGGGATTCCACGCGCGCCGGGCGCATCGGAATGGCCTGCCCGTAGGCGTCCACCGGGCGCACACGGCTGCCCGAGGGACTGTCACTCACCAGCAGGTCATCGAGATTCAGGGCGGCCCCCAGGTCGGTCTGGGCCGCGCGGCCGACGGTGTGCATCACCTCGATCTGCGTCGGCACCGAGTCGGTGTGGCCGGTGCTCATGCGCGGGGTGGAGCCGTTGGCTTCGACGGCGACCACCATCTGGTAGTCCCCGAGCTTCAGTACATCGCCGCTCTGCAGCGGATGGCCGCCGCTCTTGCCGACCGGCTGTTCCTCGTCATTGACGAATACGCCGTTGGTGCTCGTGTCTTCGAGCACGTACTGGCCGTTGCGGAAGTGGATATGGGCGTGATGGGCGGAGATATAGCGCTGCGGATCCGGCAGCACCCAGTCGTTGTCCGCCGAGCGGCCAATAGTGCCCCCGGCCGTGTCGAAGACGACCATTGCACGATCCCCGAGGGATCGGCGCTGTTCACTGATTATCCGCAATCGCAACGCCATTGGCGTCCCCGCTAGCTCAAATGTCCCCCCACCCTTCATCTTTCCCCGGGCGCAAGGACATATAATCCTGCAGCAACGTAGCAATCCGACGCGCGAAACCCATGGCAGCGAGTCACATTTTCAAGGTCGTTTTTGTGAACCAGGGCAAGGTTTACGAGGTCTATGCCCGCAAGGTCAGCCATGGGAATCTGTTCGGCTTCATCGAGATCGAGGAGCTGGTTTTCGGCGAGCGCTCCTCGGTGGTGCTCGACCCCGGCGAGGAGCGCATCAAGGCGGAATTTGCCGGCGTGAAGCGCAGCTACCTGCCCCTGCACTCGGTCGTGCGGATCGACGAAGTGAAGAAGCAGGGCGTCAGCAAGATCACCGCGTTCGAGGGCAGCAACGTCGCCCAATTCCCGACGCCTTTGTACTCTGCGCCGGCGGGCGAGCCGCCAGGGCGCAAATAGCGCAATGTTCTCGCTGCCCGGCGCGCCCGCTCTCTCAGCCTTCCGAATCGCGAAACTGCTCGATCGCCTGCAGGCACTGCAGCCGCGGGTGCTCGGGCTCGACCCTCGGTTCCTGCATATCGTGGATGCGGACGGCGCGCTGTCGGGCGAGGACAGTGCGAGGCTTGCGAGCCTCCTTACCTACGGGCCCCGCGAGGAAGCATCCGCCGGGGCTCCCGGGGCCGCCGCGCGCGACAGCCAGTTGCTGCTGGTAGTGCCGCGTCCGGGCACGGTCTCGCCCTGGTCGAGCAAGGCGACGGATATCGCACATGTGTGCGGGCTCAGCGGCGTGCGGCGCATCGAGCGCGGCATCGCCTACCGGGTTCACTCGGCCCGTCCGCTGCCGCGCGGCGAGCTCGAGAGGCTCGCGGCGCCTCTCTACGACCGGATGACGGAGACCGTGCTGTTCGACATCGAGTCGGCCGCGGTGCTGTTCGAGCATGCGGCGCCACGCCCGCTGACGCGCGTCAGTTTGAGCGGCGGGCGCGCCGCGCTCGAGCGCGCCAACACCACCCTGGGACTTGCGCTCTCGGCCGATGAGATCGATTACCTGCTGGATGCGTTCACGCGCCTGAAGCGTGCACCCACCGATGTCGAGCTCATGATGTTCGCGCAGGCGAATTCCGAGCACTGCCGCCACAAGATCTTCAACGCGCAATTCGTGATCGACGGCCGGCCGCTCGAGAAGTCGCTGTTCGCGATGATCCGTCACACCCATGCGCAGAATCCGCGCGGGGTGCTGTCGGCCTATCGCGATAACGCCGCCGTGATCGAGGGCTCGCTCGGCGAGCGCTACTTTGCCGATCCGCGCACCGCGCGCTACGCCGGAGTGCGCGAGTGCATCGATATCCTGATGAAGGTGGAGACTCACAATCATCCGACGGCGATCTCGCCGTTTCCGGGCGCGGCGACCGGCTCGGGCGGGGAGATCCGCGACGAGGGCGCGACCGGCCGCGGTGCCAAGCCCAAGGCCGGGCTCACAGGATTTTCGGTCTCGAACCTGCGCATCCCCGGATTCACTCAACCCTGGGAGCAGGACTCCGGGCGCCCGGATCGCATCGCCTCGGCACTCGAGATCATGATCGAGGGCCCGATTGGCGCAGCCTCCTTCAACAACGAATTCGGCCGTCCCAACATCTGTGGCTACTTCCGCAGCTTCGAGCAGCAGGCATTCGAGCGCTGCTACGGCTATCACAAGCCGATCATGATCGCCGGTGGCCTCGGCAATATCCGCCGGGATCATGTGGAGAAGGCGACCGTGCCCGTCGGCGCGAAGATCATCGTGTTGGGCGGTCCGTCGATGCTGATCGGCCTCGGGGGCGGTGCGGCCTCCTCGCTCGCGAGCGGCTCGAGCAGCGCGGATCTGGATTTCGCCTCCGTGCAGCGTGGCAATCCCGAGATCGAACGGCGCGCGCAGGAGGTCATTGACCGCTGCTGGGCGCTGGGGGAGGAGAATCCCATCGTGCTGGTGCACGATGTCGGCGCGGGCGGATTGTCGAACGCAGTGCCCGAGGCGGTGGCGCATAGCGCGCGCGGTGCGCGCATCGACCTGCGCGCGATTCCGAGCGCCGAGCCCGGATTATCACCGCTCGAGCTGTGGTGCAACGAAGCGCAGGAGCGCTACGTCATCGTCGTCACGCCGCAGCATCTGAAGCGCTTCGGCGAGATCGCCGATCGGGAACGCTGCCCGTACGCGGTGATTGGCACCATTGATGAGACCGGCCGGCTCACGGTCGAGGATGCCCTGTTCAAGGATCCACCGGTCGATGTGCCGCTCGAGGTGATCCTGGGCAAGCCGCCCCGCATGACGCGCGATGTAAAGAGCATCGTGCGCGCACCGGCGGCATTCGATCCTTCGGGCATCAGCTTGCGCGAGGCACTCTATCGGGTCTTGCGCGCGCCCGCCGTCGCCGACAAGACCTTTCTCATCACCATTGGCGATCGCACCGTCGGTGGTCTCATCAGCCGCGATCAGATGATCGGTCCCTGGCAGGTGCCCGTGAGCGATGTCGGAGTCACGCTCGCCGACTATCAGGGCCATGCGGGTGAGGCGATGGCCATGGGCGAGCGCACGCCCGTCGCGGTGCTCGATGCGCCGGCCTCCGGACGGCTCGCCATCGGCGAGGCCATCACCAATCTGCTCGCCGCCGATGTCGGCGCGCTGACGGACGTGAGGCTGTCGGCGAACTGGATGGCGGCCTGCGGCGAGCCGGGTGAGGATGCGGCGCTGTATGCGACGGTCAAGGCCGTCGCGATGGAGCTGTGTCCGGCGCTGGGGCTTGCGATCCCGGTGGGCAAGGATTCGCTGTCGATGAAGACGCGCTGGCAGGAGGGTGCGCAGCGCCGCTCGGTGATCGCGCCGGTGTCGCTTATCGTCTCTGCATTCGCCCCGGTCGCAGACGTGCGCCGCACGCTGACTGCGGAACTGCGGCTCGACGCCGGCGCCACCGAGCTGTGGCTGCTCGATCTGGGCGGCGGGCGCGATCGCCTTGGCGGCTCGATGCTCGCGCAGGTGTATTCACGCAACGGCGGCGCCCCGGCCGATCTCGATGATCCGCAGCGCCTGCTGCGCTTCGCTGCGGCACTGCGCGAGCTTAAGGCGGCGGACCTGCTGCTGGCGTATCACGACCGCTCCGACGGCGGACTTGCCGCAACGCTGATCGAGATGGCCTTCGCCGGTCACTGCGGCCTCGATATCCGCCTGCCGCAGAGCGCCGGTTCGCTCGCGGCGCTCTTCAGCGAAGAGCTCGGCGCTGTGGTACAGGTGTGCAGCGCAGACGCAGCGGCCGCGCGCGCCATCCTCGAGCGTCACGGCCTGCTGGGGAGTGTGCACGCACTCGGTGCGCCGACGCGTGAGCTCACCGTGCGCATTTCGGCTGGAAACGATGAGATCCGGGAGTCGTGGGCGGAGCTGCGCCGCGCCTGGTCGGAAACTTCCTGGCAGATGCGCCGCCTGCGCGATGATCCGCAGTGCGCGGACGAGGAGCTCGCCGCCCAGACGGCGGTGGATGATCCCGGACTCTCGGTCGCGCTCACCTTCAATGCCGATGAGGACGTCGCGGCACCCTATGTGTCTCGCAGCGTGCGGCCCGCGCTCGCGATCCTGCGCGAGCAGGGCGTCAACAGCCAGGTCGAGACGGCGGCGATGTTCGCCAAGGCGGGTTTCGATCCGGTCGACGTGCACATGACCGACCTGCTGTCGGGCCGACGCAATCTCGCGGAGTTCAAGGGCCTCATTGCGTGCGGCGGCTTCTCCTACGGTGATGTGCTCGGCGCGGGCGAGGGCTGGGCCAAATCCATCCTGTTCCACGAGCCCACGCGCGCGATGTTCAGCGAATTTTTCGCGCGCCGCGATACCTTCGCCGTCGGCATCTGCAATGGCTGTCAGATGTTCGCGGCGCTGAAGAGTCTCATTCCGGGCACCGGGCACTGGCCGCGATTCGTGCGCAACCGCGTCGAGCAGTTTGAGGCGCGCCTCACGCTGGTGCAGATCCTGCGATCGCCGTCGGTCTTGCTCGAGGGTATGGCGGGCTCAGTGCTGCCCATCGCCGTCTCGCACGGCGAGGGTCGGGCGGAGTTTGCATCGGCCGCGGCGGCGCAAGCCTGTCTCGACAGCGGGCTCATCGCCTATCGGTATATCGACCATCACCGCCAGCCGACGCAACGCTATCCCTACAACCCCAATGGCTCGCCGCACGGCATCGCAGCGCTGGCCAACGCGGATGGACGTGTGACGGTTACGATGCCGCACCCGGAGCGGGTGAGCCGCAGCGCGCAGAATTCCTGGCGCCCGCGCGAGGCGGGCGAGGCGAGCGGCTGGATGCGGATCTTCCGCAACGCCAGACGCTTCGTCGCCTGATCCCGGGGATCGATCAGGCCTTCAGATCGACCAGAGCTGCCGGCGCATCGGCGTCTGACTCGAGCGAATCCGCGGCCTGCAGGATCGCGTTGCCCGGAATGCGGCGGATGACATCGCCGGTCGCTGTGTCCTTGACGGTCACGACGACCAGACCGGAGAGCTTGTCCACCTGAAAATCGAGCGTATGGCCGGCAGAGGCGACTGCCGCGCGAATACGGTTCACGGCGCGTTGCACGGCGGCCATGTTTTGCCGCCCCGCGGCGACAGAGCTTGCCGCCTGATTTGGCGCAGCAGCAGTGGAGGTCGCGACCGGCGTGACGGCGGCGACGGAGCCTGAATCGAGCATGGCAGGCATGGTGGCTGTCCTCGTGTTTACGCCTTCCGCGTCATGCAGCCGGCGCCACGCGCTTTGCACCCTGTTGCACTTCGGGGGCGATGGCGACCCAGGCGCTGCGGATCTCACCCAAAAGACTCAGGACTTCGGTCAGACACTGCGGGTCATTTTCGGCATTGCCCCGCAACACTCGGCGCATCATGTAGTCGTACAGATCGCTCAGATTCTGTGCGAGTGAGCCGCCTTCATTCAGATTGAGCACACCGCGCAGCTCGGCAATCAGATTGACGCAGCTGTGCAGCAGCTTGGTCTTGGTCACGATCTCGCCGCGATCCAGGCACGCACGCGCCATCGTGAGGCGCTCGATCGCAGCATTCATCAGCATGAGGATCAACCCATGCGGATCAGCGGCGGCGACACCGCCGTGCACCGAGGCGCTCTGATAGGCGGCCACCCGGGCGTTGCGCGAAAAAGCGTTCATATCAGATTTAACGGCTGTGTCCGGCGGGACTTGAGTGGCCGCCTGCACGCGGCGCAACCTTACTTATTATTATTGTTGTTGTTGCCCGGCAGGTTCGCAAACGCCTGGCTCAGGTATGCGGACTTGGTCTGCAGCGCTGACAGCAGCGTGTTCAGGGCACCGAACTGCTGCGTCATGCTGGCGGTCAGCAGATTCTCCTGATTGGTGAGCGCATCGCTCTGGTCCGTCAGGTTCTGATTGCGCTGCACCAGCGTCTTGCTGTACGAGTCGACCGGACCGTTGGACTGCAGATCGACCGTGAGCTGACTGCCGAGCTGGGTTGCGATGCCGTTCGCCGAGCTGAAAATCTGGCTGACCGCGGCGTAGTTGGCGGACATCGCGTTCTCGAGCTTCGCGGAGTTGACGACCAGAGTGCCGTCCTTCTGCGAGGTGATGCCGATGCTGGCGAGCGAGTTATAGGTGCCGCCGCTGCCGGGCAGGATGCTGTGAACGAGCTTCGTGACCTGATTCTGAATGCCCGTGAGCAGCGTATTGCCCATCATCGGGCCGGCGGTGCCTGAGGTCGCATCGAAGCCGCCCAGGGCGGTGAACTGCTGCATCAGCGCGTTGTAGGCGCTGACAAACGTGTTGATATTGGTCTCGACCGTCGCGGTGTCATCGGCGATCGAGAGCGTCGCGCTGCTGCCCGTCGCGCTCTGCTT
>DATIYV010000063.1:0-29339 GCA_035517435.1 Steroidobacteraceae bacterium
GATGTATCCGCCGGGCAGGATCTGGCGCGGGCGCTTGATGTTACCGCCGAAGCTGTAGCGTGTGCCGGCGACGACGACCGGGTCGTAGAAGCGCGGCGTGATGAAATCCGAGACCGCGATGCCCGCGATGGTGTAGGCGTATTGATTGCCCTCGCACGGATCGCACGCCTCGACCAGGTATTCGAACTCGCCTGGCGCATCTTCCACGTCGTTGCCGACGATCTCGATGGCGCGTGAGGCCTGCAGGCGATTTCCTGCCGGGTCCACCAGCATCTCCACGGTCTCGTGACTGGCATCGATCGTCCAGTCGGCGCCGGACTTGCTTGCGATGACCTGTGCGTAGGGTTGGTTCTTCTTATCGAGATGCACCCCGCCCTCGCCCGGCGGGAGCTTCTTCACCAGAAACACGGGCCAGACGCCGACCGGGATGCGCTTCGGGTCCGGCAGGTATTGCACGGTCGCATGAACGTTCCAGAACTGCGGCAGATCGCGCATCACCTGGATATTGAGTGCTGCAGCAGTCGCCTGAACCAATCGGGCATCGACTTCACCGGTCTTGTCGATCAAACCGACCTGTATGACGGACATAGTGAGTTACCTCATCCTTGTGGAACGGGAGGGAGGGCATGACTCAACTCAATACTCTGTGGCGGCTCGCGCATCCATCGCACCGCAGGCAGAGCACGGGATTCCTGCTATCGTGCGGCAATGCGCAAAGGGGGGCGCAAGCATGAAAACAATTCGTCACGTTGTAGCTTTTTCAGCCATTGCATTGGTGTGCGTCACCGCGCGGGCCGATGCGCCTGAAGCCAAGAGACGACTGACGCCGGCAGAAGTTGCGGCCTGGACGGGCGGTGGTGCGCCGCCGCCACCGGCTAATGCCACGAGCGGAGTCAGTAGCGTGGCGCTCACGGGCGACCCGACCAAGCCCGGGCTCTACACGATCAAGGTGACGATCGCGCCGCACACGCGCGTGCGCCCGCACACGCATCGGGACAATCGCGCAGTCGTCGTCATGTCCGGATCCTGGAGCGTGGGCTACGGTGCGAAATTCGATGCAGCGGCGTTGAAGGAGCTGCTGCCGGGCTCGTTTCTGACCGAGCCGGCCGGTCAGCCTCACTTCGCGCAAAGCGGTGACCAGCCTGTGATCATCTGGGTGACCGGCTACGGGCCCAGCGATACCAAGTTCGTCGCCCCGTAGTACGATCCAGCGCCATATGCGGGCCGCTGTTTATCACGGGCGCCAGGATCTGCGCCTCGAGGACGTTCCGGAGCCCACTGCCGGACGCGGCGAGGTAAAGCTGCGCGTGCTGTACAACGGCATCTGCGGCAGCGATCTGCACGAGTACTACGACGGTCCGATCACCACGCGCAGCACGACACCGCACCCGCTCACCGGTATCAAGAACCCGGTGATCATGGGGCACGAGCTCTCAGGTGAAGTCGTTGCCATCGGGGACGACATCGCCGATCTGCAGGTCGGCGATCGGGTGGCGGTCGAACCGGTGGAGACCTGCGGTCACTGCCTGTTCTGCAACTCCGGTCAGTACAACCATTGCGGCCTGCTCGCGTTCCACGGCTACAACCGCGGCGGCGGCGGGCTCTCACAGTTCACGGTCGTTCGCCGCTCGATGGCGCACAAGCTGCCGAAGAGCATGACGGGCATGCAGGGTGCGCTCGTCGAACCGATGGCGATCGCCTGGCGCACGGCGCAGCGCTGCGAGCTCGAGTCCGGCCAGACGGCCGTGATTCACGGCGGGGGGCCGATTGGGATCGGTGTGTACTTCACGCTGAAGCGCCGCGGCATCCGCGTCATCATGTCGGATCCGTCACCGCGCCGTCGCGCAGTGCTGGCAGGCATCGGCGTGAAGACTGTCCTTGATCCACGCGAAGGCGATGTCGTGAGCGCGATTCGCGATCTGACGGGCGGACGCGGTGCCGACGCCTCGATCGATGCGGCCGGCGTGCCGGCGGCCTTTCAGGCCTCCCTGCGCGGCACGGCGGTGGACGGCACCTGCGTCGTCGTCGCCATTCACACACGACCGCTTGAGATCGGTCCCATGGAGATCCTGATGTCGGAAGCGCGCATCACGGGTGTCGCGCTGTCCTGCAATGCGTTTCCGTCCGTCATCGCTGAAATGGCGGCCGGCGCCTATCCGCAGGAGGGCTGGGTCGAGACGATCCCCTTCGAGGGGTTGATCGAGAATGGCTTCGAGCGGCTGCATCGGCAGGAAGGCACGAAAATCCTCGTGGACATCGGAGCTTAGAACCCCGGGTCCCTACGGCTTCGCCGTCAGCTTCTCGTGTGCGAGCTTCTGCGCCGTCGTCAGCGCCTCGGACGCCGCTACCTTCACGTCCGGTATGACGCCCGTTCCCTCCCAATCTGTCTTTGTGATCGGATTGATCGCGCGGCCGAACGGTACGCCGATGCTGAAGCGATCATCCAGGCGGTGCGGCCGTACCAGATGCGCCCCACCTGCCGTGGTCTCGCCGACGATAGTGGCGCGCTTCAACGACTGCAGGTCGTAACTGAACTCCTCGGCCCCTGAAAACGTGCGCGAGGAAACGAGCACGAACGCCGGTACATCCGCAAGGCGTTTACCCGGCAGATACGGCACCGTCCACGATTGCAAGAGCACATCGCCGGGCTCGGTCACAAGATCGTTCAAATGCGTCGACCCGTCGAACAGGTAGGAGCAGATGAGTGCCACCATGGTCGGGTCGCCGCCACCATTGTCCCGTAGATCGAAGATGATCGCGCGCACGTTGGCCAGAAAGCCCATCGCAGCGTTCGCCGTCGGCGCGCACTGCGCCGCCATCGCGAATTGATTGAACTTCACGTAGCCAATGTTCTCCGGCAGTCGTTCGACCCTTTCGAAGCCACAGTTGATCTGCGCCAGCCCTTTCGCTCCCTGGGCAATCCGCTCCGGATCGGGCTTGTCGAAGTTTTCGGGCAGCTTCACCGGCGAGAAGCGAACGCTCAAATGTTTGTCGTGGCTCACGGCGCGCAAGTCGTCGGTGAGTTGATCAGCGAACACCGCTCCGTCGTACACACTGTCATAGTCACCGTGGCGCTGGTGCTGCCGAACCGCTTTCTCCATGGCCTTGGTCACATTGGGATAGACGTACGAGTCGTTCAATGCCTTGATCGATCCGTCGATGACGCGGTTGCGGGTCTCGGCGTCGATCTGAAAGCCGATCGGTACGACGCCCGGCGGCACCGCGATCAGAAACCACTTCAACATCTGCGGCGACTCGGAGTCCGATGATATGAGCCGGGCAATGACCTGGGTGCTGCTCGAATGCTCCTTGAGCAGCACCTCGATGCGAGTCGGCTCGGATTTGCGGACCTCAAGCAGATCGAAGCCGCCGGTCTGCATCCGGAATGGCATCTCGAGTGCCGTGTTGGTCTGTGGTTTGTACTGCTCTGCGAAAGCATTCATCTGCGCCTGATCGGCGCTATTGAAGGCACCGAGCCAGGCAGACAAGACGTGCCCGGCGGGTGTTGCCGGGGCCGTCACCTGCTGCGCCAGCGCCGGCGAAAGCGCGCATAGCACCGCGGCACAGAACGACAGTCGCCAGGCAGTTCTCATGATCGCCCCCTCCGTTGCGTCGCACCCTGCTCTATCATGCATACGGTACACCGGGGAGAGGATCAGGATGCCGCGCTCTTGCACGCAGGCCGCGAGCGGCCTCGCCGTCAGCTTACTGCTGCTCCTTTGCGCCTCTCAGGCGCGGGCGCAAGCCACCTGGGCCACACTGGACGCACCACCCACGGGGAGCGCACCCCCTGGCGATGTGCTGCGGGCCGGACATCTCGGCCGGGAAATCGGCGACGTGAACGATATCGTTCACTTTTACGCCGACATCATCGGCCTGGGCCTCGTGGGCCCTCGCGAGGCACCCCGGCCCTTCATGGTCAGCCACCCGCTCGCGGAGTTCGCCGAGCTCGGTGAGGATGCGAATGCCTATGACTCCGTGAGCCGGGTCGTGTTGCTGCCGATTCCCGGTACGGCCGCCGCCGCCGGCGGCCCGCAGATGACCATCGAGGCCATTGAGATCAAGGGCATCAAGTCCCGCCCCTATCGTCCGGCCATGAGCGATCCGGGCGCGACATACCTCAAGCTGTTCGTGCGCGATCTCGACAAGACCCTCGCGACATTGAAGTCCGAGCGTGTGCCCGTCATTAGCACCGGGGGCAACCCCGTGGAGCTTTCCGGCTGGCCGGGAGTGAGCGGCCAGATCCGCGCGGTGTTCGTGCGCGACCCGGATGGATACCCGGTTCAGCTGATGCAAATCACACCGGCCCCTACGACGACGGCAGCGGCGGATTCCAGGGTTCTGGGTGCAAGGGTCACCGTCGTCGTCGACAATCTCGAGGCCACCTGTCGGCTCTATCAAAGCCTCGTCGGACCGGATTTCAAATTCTGGGTGAGCCCAACGCTGGTCGGTGACAAGGCCTATGAGGCTGTGTCCGGAACCCCTGGGCAGTTCCGGCTGGCGATGGCCATGGTGCCTGGTTCACCGCTGGTCATGGAATTCATCGAATACCAGAAGCACAACCGCAAGTTCACGCGCGGCTACATCCAGGACCCGGGCACGGCGCACTTCCTGTTCATGTCGAAAGACGACGATGTGATGATTTCGCGGGTACACCAGGCGAAATTACATACGCTCAGCAAATCGAATGCGCCGGTCTTCATCGGACCCACCACGCGCTCGTTCTTTGTGCCCGATCCGCAGGGCTTCTGGCTCGAGTTCATGGATCACGACGTGAAGCGCGATCCGAACACGAAATAGCCTCCAACGCGTACGCCGGCCGATACGCTGGCGCAAAAACCGGCGCGACGGTGCAGCGCCGGCAGCCAGATCGTTGCCGAAATCCTGATCTCGAGGGCTTGCTGCGCGCGGGCAGGACGCCACATCTGACGTCGCTTGCCACAACAGCGCATTGAAGCGCCGATGCCGAAAACTGCAGGTCACCGGACTAGACCAGACTTAGTTCAATCGCGCGGCGTCTGGACTAAACCAGACTTAGTCCAGTCGCAGGGCATTTTCGCGACGGGGCACATCGTGCTCGATTGCGGAATCGTTCGGGGGGTGAAGACGACGTCGCCCGGCTGAGCGCCGCGATTGCAGGCGCTACTGGGCGTTGCCGAAAGTCAGGTCCTTCTGCGAGAGCAGCCGAATCGGAACGGCGGGTGCCTGCCACACGTCAGTGGCGTAGTCGTTGATGGTCCGGTCCGAGGAGAACCTCCCGGAACGCGCGACGTTCAGGATCGACATGCGGGCCCAGCGGTCAGGGTCCGCATATGCGGAGCAGACGCGATGCTGGCAGTCCGAGTACGCCTGGTAGTCCGCCAGCACAAGGTACGGATCCCACTTCAGCAGACCCTCGATGAGGGGCCTGAAGAGCTGCGTATCGCCGCGTGAGAAGAAGCCATCGCGCACCAGATCGATGACATCGCGCAGCTCGGGATTGCTCTCGTAGTACTGCACGGGGCAATAGCCCGCCTGGCGGCAGGCCTGAACCTCAGGCACTGACAAGCCGAACATGAAGAAGTTTTCGGCCCCGACCTCGTCGCAGATCTCGATATTGGCGCCATCCGCCGTGCCGATCGTGAGTGCGCCATTCATGCAGAACTTCATATTGCCGGTGCCCGATGCCTCCTTGCCGGCGGTGGAAATCTGCTCGGACAGGTCGGCGGCTGGATAGATGCGCTGCCCGTTGGTCACATTGAAGTTCGGCACGAACACGACCTTGATTCGGTCCCGCACAGCCGGATCGCGATTCACGATCTCGCCTACTGCATTGATGAGCTTCACCATCAGTTTGGCAAGGTGATAGCCAGGGGCCGCCTTACCGCCGAAGATGAACGTGCGCGGCTGCATCTCGAAGCGCGAGTCCGATCTCAGGCGGTGATAGAGCGCGATCACATGCAGGATATTCAGGTGCTGGCGCTTGTACTCGTGGATGCGCTTCACCTGCACATCGAACAGCGAGTCGGGGTCGAGAACCACTCCAGTGCGCTCATGTGCAAAGGTCGCGAATTCGGCCTTATTGGCGCGCTTGATGGCTCGCCATTGCTCACGGAAGCCGGCATCGCCCGCGAACGGCTCCAGCCGCCGCAGCTGGTCCAGGTCGCGCACCCAATCGCCGCCGACCGATTCGGTGATGAGCTTGGAGAGGCGCGGGTTGGCTAGCGCCAGCCAGCGACGCGGCGTCACACCGTTGGTCTTGTTCGAGAAGGCATGTGGCCACAAATCGTGAAAGTCCCTGAGCACGTCAGTGCGCAGCAGCCGCGAGTGCAGCTCCGCCACACCATTTACGGCGTGGCTGCCGACGCAGGCGAGATGCGCCATGCGCACGTAGCGCTCGCCGTGCTCATCGATGAGCGAAAGGCTCGCGATGCGGTCCTCTTCGCCGAAGAAGCGGATGCGCACTTCATCGAGGAAACGCGCGTTGATCTCGCAGATGATCTCGAAATGGCGCGGCAGAACCTTGCGGAACATGCCGACCGGCCAGCGCTCCAGGGCTTCGGGCAGCAAGGTGTGATTGGTGTAGGCGAAGGTGCGGCGCGTGATGGACCAGGCGATGTCCCATTCCATCGCATGCTCATCGACCAGGAGCCGCATGAGCTCCGCCACGGCGATGGCCGGGTGCGTGTCATTCAGCTGGGCCGCGAATTTTTCGTGGAAGCGCTCGAGCGGAATGGACTGCACTTTCAGGATACGGAGCATGTCCTGCAGCGAGCAGCAGACGAAGAAGTACTGCTGCTCGAGCCGCAGCTCCTTGCCCTGCACCGCTTCGTCGTTCGGATAGAGCACCTTGGTCAGGTTCTCGGAGCTCACCTTTTGGTTGACGGCACCGTAGTAGTCGCCCCGATTGAACACCGAGAAATCGAATGACTCGGGCGCCTCCGCCTTCCACAGCCGCAGCGTGTTCGCCGTGTTGACGTGATAGCCGAGAATCGGCGTGTCGTAGGGAATGCCGTTGACGATGCGATGCGGAATCCAGCGCGTGCGCACCCGGCCATACTCATCGGCGAAGCGTTCGGTGTGGCCACCAAGTTTGACTTCCACGCCCCACTCGGGACGTGCGATCTCCCAGGGATTGCCGAATCTGAGCCACTTGTCGGTCTTCTCGACCTGCCAGCCGTCGACGATCTCCTGATGGAAGATGCCGAATTCGTAGCGGATGCCGTATCCCAGTGTCGGGATCTGCAGCGTTGCCAGTGAATCGAGGAAACAGGCTGCCAGGCGCCCCAGGCCACCGTTGCCGAGACCCGGCTCCTCCTCACAGGCGAGCAGCTGCTCGAAGTCGAGGCCGAGTTCCGTGACCGCCTCACGCACCTGCGCGTGGATTCCGAGATTGAGCAGGTTGTTGCCGAGGTGCGGCCCCATGAGGAATTCGGCGGAGAAATACGCCACCGTGCGCGAGCCCTGACGGGTATAGGCGGCGGCGGTGCTGATCCAGCGATGCAACAGCCGATCGCGGACCGTATACGCGAGCGCCATGTAGTAGTCGTGCAGAGTCGCAAGCGCCGGGATCTTGCCCTGCACGTAGAAGAGGTTGTCGAGGAAGGCGTGCTTGAACGCTTCCTTGCGCAGGGCGGTGCGGTCATCGGCCGACGCCTCTGCAGCACGCAGGTCTTCGAGTGGCAGGAGAGCCGGCGCGTTCATCGTTGGTATTCGGCCTTTCGAATGGGCTTGCAAGTTTCGTGCGTGTGCATGGCGAGCGCGCTTGTTCGTGCCACTAGGCGCGCACACCGGCTGCGCATTCAGGGGCTTGCGAGGCTTTGCGGCAAGCGCATATCACAGCGGCAACCACCTCTCGGAAGGCACCCCTGCGCCCTTCCCTGCACCCCGGTGCACCAGCGGCCGACCGAATTGCACGCGAACGGTGCGATGCAACCGGGCTTTGACAGGCACTTGCGTCTCGCATACTGCTGTAGTATTTTCTATTACACTTGTAGTAGGAGAGCTCCGTGGCCTCACCCAAGCTGAGCAAACTCGAGCTGAAAATCATGGAGGCGCTGTGGCTGCACGGTGCCCGTTCCATCCGGGAGATCCAGGAGAGCTTTCCGGAGAAGAAGCGGCCGGCCTACACCACGGTGCAGACCATGGTGTACCGCCTCGAGGCCAAGAACGCCGTGCGCCGGGTGCGCAAGATCAGCAACGCCCACATATTCGAGGCGTCGCTGTCACGCAATGTGACACAGGGGCGCCTGATTGATGACCTCCTCGGACTGTTCGGCGGGCGCACCCAGCCCGTCATGGCGCATCTGATTGAGTCGGGAAAACTCACGCTGGATGACATCAAGGAGGCGGAGAAGACACTGCGGGCGCTGTCGAAGAAGGAGCCCTCGCCATGACTCACGCCATCTTGCAGCACCTTTGGCAATCGACGCTGTTCGCGCTGGGTGCAGGGCTGCTGACGCTCGCCTTCAGAAGCAATTCGGCCCGCGTGCGCTACGGCCTGTGGCTCGCCGCCTCGCTGAAATTTCTGATTCCGTTCTCCGTACTGACGCTGCTCGGAAGTCAGCTGGTCTGGCGCAGCGCCTCAAGCGTTCCCATCCTGTCCCCTTCGGTGGTCACTGTCGCGCGCCAGCTCGCAGCTCCGCTCGCCACACCCGTCATCGCCATTCGTGAACCCGTGCTCAATGCGTTTCCCCTGACGCAAGTGCTGCTGGCGATATGGGCGGCTGGTTGCGTCTTCCTGCTCATACGCTGGGGTATGCGCTGGCTGCACGTGGCAGCGATGACGCGGGCGGCCTCGATAGTGACCATCGAAGCCCCCATCGAGATCCGCTCCTCCCCCATGCTCTCCGAGCCTGGCGTGGTGGGCATCTTCCGGCCGGTTCTGCTGCTGCCGGCCGGCATCGCCGAAAGGCTCACGCCGGAGCAGATGCGCTCGGTCATCGCGCACGAGCTGTGTCACGTGCAACGTCGCGACAATCTGATGGCCGCCCTGCACATGTTGCTCGAGGCCGTCTTCTGGTTTCACCCGCTCATCTGGTGGATCGGCGCGCGACTGGTCGAGGAGCGGGAGCGTGCGTGCGACGAAGGCGTGCTGGCACGCGGCAACGATCCGCACACCTATGCCGAAAGCATTCTCAAAGTGTGCCAGTTCTATACCGAATCCAGGCTCGCCTGTGTCGCCGGCGTTTCCGGCGCAGATCTGAAACAACGCATCGAGGTCATCATGCGCAACCGAGACTCTTCCGAACTCAGCGTCGTCAAACGAATCTTGTTGCTCGGTGCAGCTGCTGCGGTCATCGCGGTTCCCATCGCGGCGGGACTCAGCATTTCCGGCCGCGCGAGCGCCGACACCGCGGGCGAAAGTGCCGGAGGCGCCGTGTTCGATTCGACCACAGTCACGGCGGGCTCGAAAGAAACAACGATGTGGCTCAACGTTACTCAGGGCAAAGTGAGCGCGCTGCGGCTCCCGGTGCGCGCGCTGATCGCATTCGCGAACGCCACCGATTCCTCCCGCGTCGTGGGTGGACCCGCCTGGATCGACCAGCAGCTCTACGACGTGACTGGCACCGCGCTGCACGACACGGCCGTTACGCCCGAATCTCCCAAACGCTTCCAGCAGATGATGCAGAACCTGCTCACAACGCGATTCGCCGTGCGCACTCACCATGAGACGCAACCTCTTGACGTCTACGCTCTGCGGGTGGCTGAGACGGGCGCGAAGATCAGGCCGATGCCGTCGGAAAGTCTGCCCTCTCCGAACTACCAGGGACAGGTCATGATGCAGCGGAACGCGCTGATGGTGGCAGGAGGTGAAATCAGTATCTTTACCGGCATACTGTCCCACACCATGGGGCGGCCGGTCGTCGATCAGACCGGACTCAAGGGGCGCTTCAGTTTTTCGGTTGTCGGCGATCTGACGGCAGCGGCGCTTCCGGGTGATCTGCACGACCAGCTCGGACTCACGCTCGAACAGACCCAGGCGCCCGTGGATGTGATCGTAGTGGATGACGCCCAGCCACCGGTGCTCGATGCGCCGCCAGCACCGGCGACGGCAAGCACACACTGAGTCGGCGTCAGTTACTAAGAGCTGTGTCCAAGAGGCGTTGTGGCACGCCCAGCGCGGTCTCACTTCTCATCCACCCCGCGACCCGCGCTTCGAGCGCGGGATCGCGGGCGATCAGTGCCACCTTCTCATCGTGAGTGAATGTGCCGGGTGTCGTGCGGCACAGCTCGGGGTGGCGGTGCGTCTGTAACGCCACTTCGACATCGTCGGTGATCATCGCATCGGCTCGACCTGCGATGAGCTCATCAAAGATCGTCCGGTTGTCGGAGTAGACGCGCAGTGCGGCGGCGTGCAGATGCTCTCGCGCAAATTGCTCGTTGCTGCCGCCGGGATTGACGATGAAGCGAATGCCCTGGCGGTCGGCGACCTCGAGTGTGCCCAGTTTCACGGCGTCGGCGCAGCGAGCAATCATCGTCTTGCCACCGTTGTAGTAGGCGGGTGACAGCGCCGCCTCGGCTGCGCGCGCGGGCGTCGCCGAGATGCCGCTGAGCGCGACATCGAAGCGGCTGGCCTTGAGGTCGCTGAGCAGCGTCTTCCAGGAGGTCCTGATAAACACAGGTTCGAGCCCGAGGGTATGCGCGAGCTCCCGGCCGAGATCAATGTCTACGCCACTCAAGCGTCCCTCCTGCTCGAGGCTGAAGGGCGCGTAGTCGCCGGTGGTGCCGATCCGGATCACGCCGGCTGCATTCAGGCGCACCAACGCACTGCCGGGCTCGATGCGAAGCTGCGCCAGGATCGTGCGCAATCCATCGCGGCTCATGGCCGTCCATCCATCGCTGTGCAAACGCATTGGCGCCTCACGCGCGAACATTTTGTCGAAGCCCTTCTCGCGCACGAATGGCGCCAGCCGATACAGAGCGCGCAGTTCCTCCGTCGTGATGGCATCCAGGCGAGGACGGATGTCCTTCGCAAGATCTGGAATCGGTCCCTGGTAGCGAAATCCCTGCGCGCGCCACTCGTTCGTGAGGTGCGTCTCAAGCGCCCGGGCGCCTGCGATCTGCAGCTCGAAGAACACCCGCACGACCTTTGCGGGCAGTCCAAGCGGTGCGGCGAGCTTCACCGCACGATCGATCACGGCCTGTTCACGTGGCGGATCGATGATGGGCGCGGATTGCTGCCACTTGAAGGCAGCGACCGCCGGCATCAGCGACAGTCGCTCGTCCACCAGCGCCAGTAGCTGCGACAGCGCGTCTTCGCTGGTGAGGTAGCGCGACACGGCGGCCGGCGTTGCGGCGGGAGCGGCAGCTGGTGCTGTGGTGGCGGCTGGGCCGGTCTGAGCGAACGCGCTGATACTCGCGCACGCAAGGAGCGCGCAGGCGATCAGGCGCGCGGGGCGAGCGAGCCGGAGCACGGTCTAGATGTTCCGCGCGCCCAGCTGATCGGCGATGAACTTCGCTTGCCGCAGCGCAAGCGAAACAATCGTCAGCGTCGGGTTCGCCGAGCCCGGCGTGCTGAACTGGCTGCCGTCGGAGACGAACAGATTCGCGATGTCGTGGCTCTGCCCGTGTCCGTTCACTACGCCGTGCGCGGGATCGGCGCTCATGCGCGCGGTGCCCATGTTGTGGGTCGCCGGCGTTGCGCGCGATCTCACCACTCGCTTCGCGCCGATGGCCTCATACATCTTCACGGCCTGATCCTGCGCGTGCTTGCGCATGGCCGCGTCATTCGGGTGATCGTCGACGTGCACGTGCGCGACGGGAAGTCCGTAGCGGTCCTTCACCTTCGGATCGAGCGTGATGCGGTTATCCGAGCGCGGCATGTCCTCGCCGACCACGAACATGCCGCTCATGTTGCGGTAATTCTCGATGATGCTGGCGTAGTCTCGCCCCCAACCGTAGGGCAGTCCCGCCAGGGGCCAGGACGGCAGGTCGAGTGAGATCAGCTCCAGGTGATACCCACCGACGAAACCGCGCTTCGGCTCGTTGACCGTCTCATCCTCGATGATGCCGGCGAGAGTCGCGCCACGCCAGGCGTGCACAGGCTGATCAAAGAGTCCCCAGACGAATGCGCCAACGTGGTGACAATAGTTGCGGCCCACCTGCCCTGCCGAGTTGGCGAGGCCGTGCGGGTACCTGGCCGACTCCGACAACAGCAGCAGCCGTGCGGTCTCGACGGAATTGCAGGCAACACACACCAGGCGCGCCTTCTGGCGCTGCTCGACGCCCTTACTGTCGCGATAGACAACCCCGGTGGCACGTCCCGCATCGTTGTGCTCGATGCGCGTTGCCTGACTCTCGATGCGCAGATCGAGATTGCCGGTGGCCTCGGCGCGCGGGATCTCCGTGTAGAGCGTGCTCCACTTGGCGCCGGTCTTGCAGCCCTGCACGCAAAAGCCCTGCTGGATGCAGAAGTTGCGGCCATCCGCGGGCCGCGTGTTGATCGCCATGTAGTTGGTATGCACGCGCTTGTAGCCGACCTTCTTGGCAGCCGCGTACATGACCTTGAAGTTGCTCGATGCCGGCATGCCAGGATTGCCGTTGCGCCGCGTGACCACCAGGCGCTTTTCGGCGAGCTGGTAGTAGGACTTCAGCTCCTCGTAAGGAACAGGCCAGTCGATGAGCGAGGCTCCCGCGATCTCGCCGTAGGTGGAACGCGACTTCACTTCCCAGGGACGAATGCGCGGTGTCGCCGCCGTCCAGTGCACCGTGGTCCCACCCACCGTCTTGCAGGTCCACGAGGGCAATGTGGGGAAATCCTGCGCGACGGTCCAGCTTCCGGATTGGGTGCGCGGATCGAGCCAGGTGACCTGCGCGAATGCATCGCCGGGCACCTGAGTGAAGCTCTGGATGCTTTGACGCTTGCCTGCCTCGATGAGAACGACGCGGATACCGCGGCGCGTGAGCTCGTGGGCGAGCGTGCCGCCACCTGCTCCGGAACCGATGATGACGACGGCAGTGTCATCGTCGTGGGAAATCGCAGCCATGCTCACTTCCCCCCCAGCACGGGGCCGCTGTCCTCGGGCGGGACCTCCGGCAGCCAGTGCAGATCGTTGAAGCCGCGGAACAGGTATCCGCCCTTGGAGAACGCCTCGCCCTCGTAGCCGAAGTAGGCATAGGCGAATGGAGTGGCATACAGCACGCTCAAGGTCTTCGCCCGCATGCTCTGAAAGAAGGGCTGCGGCTCGATGGCCTTCAACGCCTGCACGCGCGCCGGCTCAGCCGCAGTCGCGAACGCCGGACCCAGTTGCTGACAGCCCGCGCGCAGCAGCGCGAGAGTGGCCGGATCCTGCTTCGCATCCGCATCCGCGGACTGCACGACGAGGGCGTAAGCGGCATCCTCGAGCTTGTCGTGGGGCGCGATGGTGCGGAAGACCGCCATGAGCGTTGCACCTTCGGCGCTGGTAAGGGCTTTGAGCTCGAGAGCCCAGGCACGCGTCGGAGTGAGCAGCGCGATCGGGCTTCCTGCCGCGATGAAGCCGCTGAGCAATCCGGTGGTCGCCAGGAATTCCCGGCGCGCAATCTTCTGAGTGTTGGACACGGGTTTCTCCGCAGATTTCAGGCGCGAGCGAACCGGCTGCACTGAATACCACGACGGCGGCGCCCCGTCACGCTACACTCGCTCCAAAGACCAATAATCGTAAGACTTCGGCTGAGGGGGAATCGCATGCGAAACGGCGGCTTCTGGCGCTACGAGAACCGGGTGATTGCGGTTCTCAGCCTCATGTTCGGCTTCGTGTTCTTCGATCGCAACGCGATGACGAACCTGTCGACGTTCGTGCAGGCCGATCTGCACCTGAGCTTCGGCCAGATCGGTATGCTGGCGTCCGGTCTATCGCTCGCATGGTCGATTTCCGGCTTCGCGGTTGGAACACTTTCGGACTCCATCGGCCGGCGCAAGCAGCTGCTGCTGATCGCGGTCGTGATCTTCTCGTGCTGCTCGGTGATCTCCGGCCTCGCGGCGTCTTTCGCCGTCCTGATCGCCTCGCGGATGATCATGGGCCTTGCCGAAGGCCCGATCATGCCGATCTCCCAGACGCTGGTCGTGCTCGAGACCTCGCCGCAGCGGCGTGGGCTCGCGATGGGCATCATGCAGAATTTCGGCAGCAATCTGATCGGCTCGGCGCTCGCACCCGTGGTACTCGTGACCATTGCGCAGATGTACAACTGGCGCAGCGCCTTCTACATCGCCGCGATCCCCGGACTGATCTGCGCGATCCTCATCTGGAAGCTGATCCGTGAGCCGACACCGGAGGAAGTGGCGCGTGCGCTCGGCAAGCCCGAGAAGACCGGGCTGCTCGCAGGCTTTGCCGAGCTGCTCACCCACCGCAACATCTGGCTGTGCATGATCATCAGCTGCCTCATGGTGCCGTGGATGATCATCGGCTGGACCTTTCTGCCCTCGCTCTACGTGAAGATGCGCATGTTCAGCGAGTCGGAGATGAAGTGGCTGATGGCGGTGCTGGGGATATCCGCCGCGGTATTCGCGTTCATCGTGCCGGGGCTGTCGGACAAGATTGGTCGCAAGCCGGTGATGATCGTGTTCACACTGATCGGAGTCTTCTATCCGCTGGTCGCGCTGTATTTCTCGGGGCCGGCACTGGCGCTCGCGGCGCTCATTTTCGTGGGGTGGTCCGCGAGCGGCACGTTCCCGCTCTTCATGGCGACGATCCCCGCGGAGAGCGCCTCCGGCCGCTATATCGCGACCGCCTTAGGCCTCGTCAATGGAATCGGTGAGTTCCTCGGCGGCTCGACGCTACCGACTTTCGCCGGTAAGGCAGCCGATCATTACGGGCTGCAGGCGCCCATGTTCATCGCCGCCGGTCTCGCACTGGTCGCAACAGTGTTCGCACTATTCCTCAAGGAGACTGCACCAGTTCGTGTGGGCACGGCCGCCGTCGCACACGCTTAGGGCGCTGTGCCACCCAGCGCCAGATAGAGCTTCGTGGTGTCGAGGTACTGCTGAGCCTGCGCGCGCAGCAGACCCAGCTTCGCCTGCTCATGCTGCCGCTGGGCATCGAGCACCTGCAGGATGCCGGAGTTGCCTTCGCGGAAGCTCTCGCGCGCGAGATCGACGCTCCTCTGCGCCACGTTGACGGCATTGGATTGGGCCGCCACGAGCTCCGCGTCATGGTTGAGCGCATCGAGCCCGTTCGCCACCTGGCCGAAGCTCTCGAGGACGACCTGCTGGTAGCGCTCGGCGCTGGCGTGCAGTGCGTTGATCGTCGCGCGCCGCTCAGCACGCAGCCGACCGCCGTCGAAGACCGGCGTCGTGAGACCTGCAATGAGTCCCCACACCGTGCTCGAGTAATCGAACAGCTGCGCCGGTTTCAGCGCCTGGAAGCCGCCAGTCGCTGAGAGCGTAATGCGCGGGTAGAGATTCGCGGTCGCTATTCCGACGGCAGCTGTCGCGGCGTGCAATTGCGCCTCGGCGGCCAGGATGTCGGGCCGGCGGTGCGCGAGCTCCGACGGCAGACTCACGGGAATCTCGCGCGGCAGGGTAAGGTTCGCCAGATCGAATTCAGGCGGAGTCCACTCGGCGGGTGAGTGGCCGACGAGGACCGCCAGCGCGTGGCTCGAAATCGCAAGCTGCTGGCGCAACGGAGGCAACCAGGTCTGATCGGTCGCGAGCTGACTTTCCGCAGTCAGCACGTCCACGCGTGAGACCGAGCCGTTGTCGAACGCGGTGCGCACCAGCTTCAGGTTGTTCTCATCCTCGCCGATCAGCGCATTGACGGCTTCTATCTCCGAGCGCGTGGCGGCGACCATCACGGCCTGCTGAACGACCGAGCCGGTGAGATTCAGGTAGACGACATCCTTCTGGCTGCGCACGTATTGCGCCAGTGCCTCGCGCTCTTCGACCGAGCGGGCGATCCCGCCGTTGTAGTCGACGGCGTAACTCACGCTGGCGCCCACTGACACATAGCTGAAGGGCGGCAGAATCGTCGGGCCGAGGAACTCCGTACCGTACTGCTGGCGCCCCGCATCGGCGCTGGCGGCCACCTGCGGCAGGAGCGCCGCCGATTGCGCCTTCACCAGCTCCTGCGCTGCAGCGACCACGGAGTTCGCCATCGCGAGCGTGTGATTGTTCTGCAACGCCATCGCGATGAGATCATCGAGCGGGCTCGACTTGAAATCGCTCCACCAGCTCGGCTGCGGCGTACCGCCCAGCACGATCTGTTGCGCAAACTCCGTGGGTGAGGCGGTCGCACCGGATGCGGCTGCGCTCTCGGCGGGGCTCACGTAGTTCACCGCGGTCGGTGGCGCCGGACGCTTGTATTGCGGTCCCGCACTGCAGGCTGCGAGCAGGCTCGCGCTCAAGCCCATCATGGCCGCCAGAATCGCTTGGGTCGTGCGTGTGTTCATCTTCCTTGTCTCCGCCTGAAAGCTAGTCCACTACCACCGGCTCGGCGCTCTTCGAGCGCGGCCGGCCGGCGCGCAGCATCACGAGCAGCGGCAGCACGGCAACGGTGAGGACGAGCAGCAATTTGAAGTCGTTGATATAGGCAATCATCAGCGCCTGACGCGTCACCGCAGCGTTGAGTGTCGCGGCGATGTGTCCCGCGCTCGCTGCCGGTGGCATCGGCGGCAGGCCGCCATAGGGCGAGACGTGCTCGGCCAGACGCGAATGCATGATCTGGGTATTGCGTGTGAGCAACGTCTGCATCACTGCGATACCGATGCTGCTGCCGATGTTTCGCAGCAGATTGAAGATCGAGGTGCCTTCCGAGCGCAGCGCGGGGTTCAGCGTCGCGAACGTAATCGCGGCGAGCGGCACGTAGGCGAAGCCGGTGCCCACGCCCTGGAGGAATCCGCTCCAGATGACCAGGCTCGAATCCATCTGCGGGGAGATGCCGCACATCATCCACAGCGATACCGCTGTCAGCGACAATCCGAAGCCGACGAGGTAGCGTGCATCGACGCGGCCAATGAGGCGCCCGACGAGCGCCATGCTGAGAAAGCCACCGATACCGCGTGGCGCGGTGACGAAGCCGGTTGTCACGACGGGGTAGCCCATCAGGTCCTGCAGCAGCGGCGGCAGGAGGGCGAGCGTCGCAAACAGCACCACGCCCACCACCAGAATGAAAATGTTGCCGACGGCGAAGTTGCGGTCCTTGAACAGCGCAGGACTGACGAACGGATTTCCTGCGGTCAGCGTGTGCACCACGAAGAGATAAAACGCGAGGCTGCAGAGGATTGCTTCGATCCAGATCTCGGTCGAGCCGAACCAGTCCTGCAGCTGCCCGCGGTCGAGCATGATCTGCAGCGCACCGATCGCGAGACTCAGTGTCACGAAGCCGAAGAAATCGAAGGCCGAGCGGCGCCGCTCGGTCTCGTGGAAGAAACTCATGATGCCGAGCGCCGACAGCACGCCGAACGGCAGGTTGATGTAGAACACCCAGCGCCAGCTGTAGTTCTCGGTGAGCCAGCCGCCGAGTGCCGGCCCGATGATGGGTCCGATCAGCACACCCATCGCCCATACCGCGGTCGCGCGGCCGTGACGCTCGGGCGGATTGATGTCGAGCAGCACCGACTGCGACAGCGGCACGAGCGCCGCGCCGAACACGCCCTGCAGCAAGCGGAACAGCACGAGCTGCGTCAGGCTCTGCGAAAGACCGCAGAGCGCGGATGCCGCCGTGAATCCCACGACGGATACCAGCATCACCTTCTTGCTGCCGATCTGGCTCGCGAGCCAGCCGGCGAGCGGAGTCATGATCGCGGAGGCGACGATGTACGAGGTGAGCACCCAGCCCATCTGCTCGAGCGTCGCCGAGAGGCTGCCGCGGATGTGCGGCAGCGCGACGTTGGCGATCGTGGTGTCGAGCGCCTGCAGAATGGAGGCCAGCATCACCGCGACGGTGATGAGCCCGCGGTGTTTGACGTCGTGGGGATTCACGCGAGTGACCGACTGTCGACAGCGACGTTACTGGGTATCGACGGTGACGCTCGCGCTCAAGCCCGTACGCAGCACCGGCGCCTGGCCCTCGATCTCGAGGCGCACCGGCAGGCGCTGCACGACCTTCACCCAGTTACCGGTCGCATTCTCGGCCGGCAGCAGGGAGAACTCCGAGCCCGTTCCCGGACTCACGCTCACCACGCGGGCATCGAAGGTCTGACCGGGATAGGCGTCGATCTTCACGCGCGCGGGCTGCCCCACGCGCATGCGTCCCAACTGCACTTCCTTGAAGTTCGCCTCGATCCACACGTCCTTGGTGGAGACCAGGGCAAACGCAGGCGTGGCGGCCGAGAGAAAGTTGCCCACGGGCAGCTGCTCGACCCGAGTCACGATGCCATCGATCGGCGCCGTGATCACGGTGTACGAGAGATTGAGCTCATTGCGGTCGAGCTCGGACTGCGCCTGCTGCACCGTCGGATGACGGTCGACCGGGATGTTGGGATCTCCACCGAGGCTCGCGAGCGTCGAGGTGATCTGTTCCTTCGCCGCGGCGACGTTCTGCTGCGCCTCATTGCGCGCAAGCAGCGCCTTGTCGACCTGTGACTGTGAGGCGATGCCGCTCATGAGCAGCCGGGTCTGACGCTCGTACTCGCGCTGCTGGTACTCGAGCACGCTCTGGGCCGCGCGCTGATCCGCGAGACGCTGCTGATAGGTGGCCTTCAACGCCTGGATCTGCAGGCGCGCATTCGACAGTCGCGCCTGTGCTTCCTCGACGGCGATGCGAAACGGCCGGTCGTCGATTCGGAACAGCACCGCGCCCTTGGCAACGCGCTGATTGTCCGTGACGTCGACTTCGCTCACGCGGCCTGCGATGTTGGCGCTGATCGACACCTGCGCCGCATGCACGTAGGCATCATCCGTCGACTGATAGCGGCCCGCGTGCAGGTAGTAATAGCCGGCCGCGATCAGCACGATCGCCGGCACTCCGATCATCAGGGGCAGACGCAGCCGCTCTTTCAGGCCGCGCCTGGCCGGCTCATCGGCCGGCGGTGAGCTCACCGGAGCGCTGGCGGCCGCGGGCTCGGGATTGCGCAGCGCCGTGACCGTGGCACCGGTGGGTTGTTCGTCTTCCTTGGCAAGCGCGCTCATCGCACGGACCTCAGTGGCTTGGGACTATGTGAAGTGCGGTCAGTGACCGCTTCGGTCGCAACCGGTTTCATCGACATCAGGTTTTCATGCACGTGCTCGAGCAGCCCGATGAGGCTTTCGCACTCCTCGGTCGACAGTCCCGTGAGCACCTCCGCACGCAGCTTCGCTGCAATCTGGAGGATCTGATCGACGACCGGCATGGCCTTCTGCGTGACGCGCAGCGAGCGAGCGCGCCGGTCATCGGGGTCCGACTGCCGTTCAACCCAGCCGTCCGCCTCCATCCGATCGAGGATGCGTACCAGGCTCATCGGATCCACGTCGATGAGCTCGGCCAAGCGCTTCTGGCTGATGCCTTCGTTCTTGGTGAGGAAGATCAGGGCCTTACACTGAACGAGCGTGAGCTCGAGGCCCTGCGCGCGCTCCTCGAAGCGCTTGGTGTAGATGCGTGATACGTCCTTCAGGAGGAAGCCGAGGTTCTGGACTCGATCCATGGGACCCTGCCGGGGGAAGTGGACTGATGGCAGGAGTCTATGATATCTGGTGATATGATATCAAGTGATATGATATACGCAGTGCGTCATTGGACCGGATGGGTGCTGGCGGCAGGCCCCGGTGCGGCCAAATAGCGGACGATCATCTCGAGCTGCGCGTCGGGGAGCTCGACGCGGCTGAAGCGCGGCATGCTGACGATGCCGTGCCGTACGACCTGGCGAATGAACGCCGGATCAAGGTCATGACGCGCAGCCAGCAGGGCCTGGTCCGCCCCCAGCCGCCGGGCGAGCATAAAGGTCCCCGTGCCTCCCTCCAGATGACAGATCCCACAGCGCTGCCGATACAGCGCCTCAGCGCTTATGTCGGGCTCAGCGGCCCTGGGCGCATGGGTGCTTGCAAGCGCTGCGGCGAGGGTGACGACGAGCGCCCACGCCAGGCCGAGCCAGATCGGGCGAAAGGCGCTCACATACGGTCCCGCATGGAGCGATACGCGCGTGGCCAGATGCCGCTCTTGCCGGGCGCGAGAATGCCATTGGGATCGAGCGCGTCTTTGATCGTCTCGTTGAGATTGCGCAGGGCGTGCTGGCCGTAATCGAATGTCGCCGCCACTTCATCCATGTAGGAAAGGTGGGTGCGGTACTCCGCATAACCCTGCGCGGCCGCGTCCCGCACCAGCGCATCGAACAGCGCTCGAATGCGTCGCGTCATGTCGGCATCGTCGCGGTCGTACAGCATGAGGTTGATATTGGTCACCCGCCGCGCATTAACGTAGAAGGTGCCCGAATAGTCCAGACCGAATTCCCGGAATCGCGCCCGCGTCCGCTCGAGCTGCTCGAGGACGGCCCGTCCGCGCGCCGGCATGACGGGCGAGAACCCCAGATGTCCTCCCCGCCCGCCGTACCAGTTGACCACCTGCAGCGGAAACACGCCCGGCACGGGCGCACCGCCCTTCTCGTCTCCTCGCTTCCAGCGCACGACCGCCGGCTCGAGTGCGGTGTGGGCGGCGAAGGCGGTGCGGATCACGCGCTCGTGAACGTCGTTCACATCGCTCTCACCGTAGAGCCGCAGCGACAAATTCCACCAGCCGACGCGGTACTTCTTCTGCATCGCTGCGACCACATCGTCGGGTAGCGCGCCGGGGCCGTGATACCACTCTGCGCGCTGCGAGGCCTGACTCGCGGTGCCCATGTAGCTCGTCACGCCGACATTGTGCTCGATCACCCTGCGCTGGCGCAGTCCGACCAGCACGTCGACGATCCAGCCCAGATCCTGCGGCGCGGGCAGATGCCAGGTGAGCGTGGTGGTGGCTGCCGGCTCCGGCATCAGCCAAAAGCCCATGCGCGTAACGATGCCGAAGTTCGACTGGGCGAACATCTGATCCCACGAGGGACCGAAGCCGTGCTTGCAGAGCGGCGCGATGCTGCTCGAGCTCATGGCGCCCATACCCGTGCGCACGAGCTCGCCGTTGGGCAACACCACCTCGAGACCGCAGATCTGCTCGGCATGCTCGCCGTAAGGGGTCGCTGCGAAGCCGCGCTCCAGCGCATTGCCCATAACGCTCCCCCACGCGTTCCCGGGTAGCGACAGCCACAGCGGCAACTTCGCGCTCTGCAGATGCTCATAAAGGTCGAAGAATCCGACCCCGGGCTCCAGCACGCAGTACGCCAGCTCCGGATCCACCTCGACGATGCGGTTCATGCGCCCCAGATCGAGCACCGCCGAACCGGCCAATCGCGGCGCGGCGCCGCCGTAGCCGAAATTCTTGCCGCGCGAGATCGGCCACAGCGGAATGCGGTATTGATTGGCGAGGCGCACCAGCGCCTGCACCTCAGCGGTCGAGGCGGGAGCGATGGCGGCGCAAGGCGAGTGCCGCTCTTCATCGCCGGGTGCGTAGATGTCGAAGTAGGCTTCGCGGTCATCTTCGCTCGCGAGCACCCACTGCGCGCCGACGACCCCAGCGAAGGCGGCGAGCGCGTGCTCGAACTCGCGCTGCGAGACGCCCGGCGGAAGAACCGGCTTACTTCTTGTCGGGCTCACCGATGCGAAGGCGTGTGCCGCCGGTCTGCGGGTCGCGGTACTCGCGATTCGATTCGCAAACGTACTCGAGGATCTTGTAGCCCGGCATGCGCTTGTACATCCATTTGAAAGACCAGGGCTGCGTGAGATACACCGGATCGGTAATCGTGATCTCATCCTGGAACAGATCCGGTGTCAGGAGTCTGATGCGCTCGTCGATCTGCATTTGATCGCTATGCGGCACATCGCGGAAGCGCACGTTTTCTTTCACGCCCACGGTGTTGACGACGAGCGTATCGCCTTCCCAGTGACCGACTGAGTGACCCCAGAACAGCGGCTCCGCATCGGCGATCGGAATCTGCTTCTCGCCGAGATAGATGCGGCGCACCTGGTTGTACGCCTCCTCGATGATCGTGATCTGCCCGGGGGTCTGCAGCACCTCGAGCGGAAACATCGCCATCATCATCGCGGGCATGCCGTCGGGCAGGCATTGCGTATAGCCTGAATAAAGCGGCTGGCCCTTGAGGTCCGCCTCGTGTGCAGCCTTCTGCCGCGCTTCCCATTCGCTCTTGAACGGCTCTTTGAGGGGCGCCGGCGGTGCCGGGGGCGCAGCGGTGTAGCGCGGATCGGTGGTGCCGCCCGATCCCGGATAGCGATCCCACGCCCCCGTCAGCTTGTTGCGCTCGACATGCGCCGGATCGGCGGCGAGCGCGGCGCCGCTGGCTGCAGCGGCGAGTACACACAGTGCGATGAGCGAGCCTGTCCGTTTCATGCTCTGCCCTCCGCTATTCGATGTTCGGCTTGCCGGCGGGACCGCCGTTGCCGAACTTGCGGCCATCCGACAGCGTCACCTGCTTGAGCAACCCGCCGGGCTCACCGGTGCGCAGCGGCGCGATGATCGTGGTGATCTTGTCGCCGACCCTGATCATGTTGAACTTCCAGCCGACGCGATCGAGGATGCCGGGACTTGCGCACTCAATGGTGTAGTGCTTGACCGCTCCGGTCGCATCCGGCGCGTCCATCTCGATGTAGACGTGCGGGTTGGTCCACTGGAACTTCTCGACCGTGCCGGTGAGCTTCACCTGGTGGTCGTGATCGAACATGGCGAACG
The DNA here is from genome assembly GCA_035517435.1 of Steroidobacteraceae bacterium. Taxonomy (GTDB): domain Bacteria; phylum Pseudomonadota; class Gammaproteobacteria; order Steroidobacterales; family Steroidobacteraceae; genus JASHUC01. The sequence continues at coordinate 22,647 of DATIYV010000063.1, forward strand.
AGTGATGCGCGAATGCCAGGGCGCTCGCGAGTAACCCCGCGATGCCGATGACTGCGGCTGTAAGCCTGCGCGTATGCATCGCCTTCATGCTCATCCCCCTCTCCCCGAGCCATGCGGCTGGCAGCTACTTTAGATCACCGTCCCTCGAAGCGGGTGTCGAGATCGACGCGCAACCGCCGCGCGGCGATCAGGTAGTGAACCGCGGCCCACAGGCACAGCACGGTCATCACCATGAGGGCGCTGCGCAGGCCGCTCGCGGAGGCATCCTGGCAGGCCGTCACGAGTGTCTGCGCCGAGCCGGCCGGCGCTGCACCGCCCGGACAGGAGGCCTTGAAGGCTCCCAGCGCAAACGTATGCGCAGCGAAGCGATCCGAGAACAAGCCGACCAGCGTGGGCCCGAGTCCGATGCCCACCAGGCCAAGCATCACGGAGACCAGAAACCCTGAGGACGCGCGCATGTCCGCACCCACCATGTTCTGCGCGAGCGCGAGCGAGGGCGCGTAATAGATGAACATGCAGATATGCGCCGCGATCAGGAGCACCACGGCTACCGTGATATTCGGCTGATTGAAACCGAGGAGGAACAGCGGCGTGCACAGGATCAGGCCCAGGGCGGGTCCCCACACGTACCAGCGGCGGTCCTTGCGTGCGGCCCAGTCCATGCCGAAGCCACCCAGCAGCAGCCCCGAAGCCATGGAGCCGCCGGCAATGAGCGCGACCAGCGGTCCGACCTGCGCCAGCCCCATGTGATAGTTGCGCGCGAGGAACTGGCCCAGGAACTGGCCGATCGAGTTCATCGCCACCGCGGCGATGCCGGCGCCCAGCAGGAACTGCAGCACCGATGGCTTGGCGAACAGGAATCGCAGCACCGTGCGGGATGAGGGCGGCGGCCCCTTGCTGATCGTGCCGCCCGGATCGCACTGGCCGCGGGGCGGCTCGCGGAGCGTGAGGAAGGCGAGTATCGCCACGAGGAGTGCCGGCGTACCGACGGCAAAGAACGCGGCGCGCCAGCTCACATGCTGCGAGAGCCAGCCGGCGACCGTAGCGCCCGTCACCACCCCGATCGGCGCGCCGAGCCAGATGATCGACATCACCGAGGCGCGCTGCTTCATCGGATAGTAATCGCCGATCAGCGAGGCGACCGGCGAAACGAATCCCGCATCCCCGATCGCAACCCCGATGCGCAGCGGCAGCAGACTGAAGAAGCCGCGGGCGGTACCGCACAGGGCCGACATGGCGCCGAAGAGCGCAAGGCACGCGGAAATGATGGTCGCCCGGCTGAAGCGCTCGGCCAGACGCGCAAGCGGAATGCCCATGGCGGTGTAGAAGATTGCAAACGACAGTCCCTGCAGCATGCCGATCTGGAAGTCGGTGAACTTCAGATCGAGCTTGATGGCCTGGCCGGCAATGGCAATGGTCTGCCGGTCGGCCAGATTGAGGGCGTTGGTGAGGACCAGCAGGATCAGGAGCCAGGTGCGGTACTGCCGCGAATACAGGGGCACGGCGGTATCGGATTCAGTGCTGGGCACATCTCCCCCCGGGGCGCTCGGCGGCGCCGTTTTCTTCTACGAATTCTGTCCGCAAGAGACTACCCTAGGCGGCCTTATGACGATACCTGCCGGCCCACGATCGATGGCGCTCCTTGCGGCGCTCGTTGCCATGACAACGGCGAGTCCGGCCATGCCGGCCGCGCCCGGCTCGACCTATCACCTCGCGCAGGAAGTGCCCCTGCCCGGGGATGAGGGCTGGGATGATCTCGCCTACTCCCCGCGAAGCGGGCTCCTGTACATCACCCACGGCACAGTCGTGCAGGTGGTCGACGGCCACACATTCAAACTCGTGCAGACCATTCCGGACGTTCAGGGCGGACACGCCGTGGCGATTGCGGAGGAGATCGGCCTCGGATTTGCGAGCGCCGGGCGCGCTGACTCGGTCGTGGAGTTCGAGTTGAACACCCTGGCGCGGCTCGCGGTCATCAAGACCACTGGCAGCAATCCCGACGCCATCGCCTATGACCCCACCACGCGCCGCGTCTTCAGCTTCAACGGCCGCGGCCGCAATGTCACCGCCATCGATGCGCAGCAGAGCACGGTGATCGGCACGATCGCACTCGATGCCAAACCGGAATTCGCGGTGGCGGACGGCAAGGGGCATCTCTACGTCAATCTCGAGGACAAGAACAGCCTCGCGGTCATCGATCCCAGGAAGCTGGCCGTGCGTGAGGTGTGGCCGCTCAGCGGCTGCGAGGAGCCCTCGGGACTTGCGATCGATGTGCCGCATCAGCGCCTCTTCAGCGTCTGCAGCAACAAGACCATGCTCATCGTGGATGCGCGCAATGGCCGCGTGCTCGCAACGCTTCCCATCGGTGGGCGCGTGGACGGGGTGGCGTTCGATGATGCTGCGCAACTGGCATTCGCGAGCGGCGGCGACGGCACGATCACCGTCGTGCACGAGGACAGTCCCGATCATTTCAGTGTCACGGCGACCGTGCCCACGAGGCTGGGAGCGCGCACGATCACCGTCGATCCCGTCGGTCATCGGGTGTTTTCGGTGACCGCGAAGTTCGGCGCTCCGCCGCCGACGGCGACTCCAGGGACGCCTGCGGCGCGGCCCACGCTCGAGCCCGGCTCGTTCAGGCTGCTCGTGGTGGAGCCCTGAGACGCCGGCGTCCAGATCTCCCTTCACCGTTATGTGAAATCTTTTAAAGCTGTGCGATGAGTCGGCGCACGGCAGGCTCGACGCCTCTAGGCTGCCGATCCTATGAACAGGACCGCGGCCAGCTTGCAGGCTGGTGAGGCCCCGCGCGCCCGCACGGAAGCGGATCAATGCGCGCTGGTGGCACGCCAGCCTATCTACGGAACCTCGATGACCGTGACCGCCTACGAGCTGCTGTATGCGCAGCTCCCGGGCGTCACGCCAGCGCGCACGCCGAGCGTGAGCGATGCGACGCTGCGCGTCCTAGCAGATGCGGCGCTGGAGATCGGGCTCGATCGTCTGGCCGGCGATCTGCCGGTGCACATCAATTTCCCGCGTGCGCTGGTCCTCGATCCTTCCGCACTCGTGCTCGAGCCCGAGCGCGTCGTGATCGAGGTGGTGGAGGACTTGCCCAACGACCCGGCGCTCATCGAGGGCGTGCGCAGGCTGCGCTCCCGCGGCCATCACATCGCCATCGAGAATTATTCCGGGCGCTTCAACAATCCGGGGCTGCTCGATCTCGCCGACATCGTGAAGATCGACGTCTCCCAGGAGACGCCCGCGAGCCTCGGCCTCATCGCCCCCGTACTGATTCGCCGCGGGCTCAAGCTCATCGCCGAGCAGGTCGAGACCATCGAGCAGTTCGAGCAATGCCATCAGGCTGGATTCGAGTGCTTCCAGGGCGATTTTCTCGAGCGCCCGCAAACGTTCCTGGCGCAACGCGTGCCGACGAACCGGCTCGCAACGCTGCGCCTGATTGCCGCCCTGCAGAACGAGCAGTTCTCCGTCGAGGAAGTCGAGGCGCTCGTGTCGCAGGACGTGGCCATGTCCTACCGCGTGCTCCGCTGCATCAATTCCAGCTACTACAGCCTGCCGCGCAAAGTCGAATCCATCCGTCAGGCCATCGTCATGCTCGGGCTCGAGGCTTTGCGCCAGCTGTGCACGCTGGTCGCGCTGCAGGGCTTCGATGACCGGCCGCCGAGCCTGTTCGTGACCGCGATGGCACGTGCCCGCATGTGCGAGCAGCTCGCGCGCCTTGCCGGCGTCCGCGACACCGGCCCGTACTTCATCACCGGTCTGTTCTCGCTATTGGACGTGCTCACGGGTGTGGCGACCGCACAGCTGCTTGATGAGCTGCCGCTCGCCGAGAACGTGGAGCGGGCGCTCCTGGCGCAGGAGGGCGATCTGGGCTGCGCGCTCAAATGCGCGCGTGCCTACGAGCGGGCGTCCTGGGAGCGGGTGAACTACGGCGGGCTCGCGCCGGCACTCATCCGTGCCGCATACGTGGACGCGGTGTTCTGGGCCGAGAAGACTCAGGCCCTGATGGCGCAGTAGGCCGGCTCGGCGGCGGCGCCTCAGAACGGGTCGATCTGTCCCGTCTGCCAGTTGGTGATCTTGCCCGCGCGGCTCGCATCGAGCGCATCGATCTGTTTGATGAGCTTCGCGACCGACTGATCCACCGGCTCGGCGTTAGCCATCTGCTTCATGTCCTTCTTGCTCGCCACGAAGATCGGCTGATACAGCCCGACCAGGACGCCCTTCGCCTTCATCGCGAATGCCAGCATGGTCATGTACTTGTTGAGCGCCGCCTTCGAGGCGCTGTAGTTCATGCCGGTGGCTCCCGGCAGGCCGCGAGTGAATGAGCCCGCGAGCGAAGTGACCGTCGCGATCTTCTTGAGCTTGGAGTTCTCGACATTCTTGCTGAATGCCTCGACCATCCGCATCGGCCCGAGCGTATTCACATCGAAGTCATGCCGCGCCGCGTCGTAGTCGATCTGGTCGTAGGGCAGATTGGCAAGCTTCATGTCCGCCGCGAAGGTATCTTCCACCGCCGCGGCGTTGTTGATGAGGATGTCGATCGGCTGATCGTGATACCTGGCCGCGAGGCCCCGGATCATCGCGGTGTCGGTGACATCGATGCGCTCGATCACCAGATTCGGGTGTTTCGCGGCGACGCTGCGCAGATCGGCCAGCCCGGCATCATCGGCGGGGCGGCGCGAGGTGGCGATCACGTTCCAGCCGCGCTCGGCGTACTGGCGCGCAAGCTCGAAACCGATGCCGCGATTGGCTCCCGTGATCAGCACCGTCGGTACGTCGGCCTTGAAGGCGGCGCTCGCCGTGAGGGGCAATAACGCAAACAGCGTGAGCAGCAACCGGACACCGAAGCGCGTGCGCAACATAAACGTCGGACTCCTCGCCAGGGGGCCCGAACGATAGCACAGGCGGCGCGGCGTTGATCGCCCTGCCCGTTCTCGGCGAGACTCCCGCGGGTGCGCGTACTTCTCGTCGAAGACGACCGGATGATCGCCGAAGGCGTGCTGACTGCTTTGAAGCAGGACGGCCACGCCGTCGACTGGGTGTCCGATGGCGCGGCCGCCAGCGCTGCCCTGGTCACCGAGCGCTTCGACATCATGCTGCTCGACCTCGGCCTGCCCCAGCGCGACGGCCTCGAGGTACTGCGCGAAGCGCGCCACCACGACGACGCCACCCCCGTCATCATCATCACCGCGCGCGATGACCTGGCGAGCCGCGTGGCGGGCCTCGATGCCGGCGCCGATGATTACCTGGTGAAGCCGTTCGATCTCGATGAGCTCGCGGCGCGCATGCGCGCGGTGAGCCGGCGCCGGGGCGGCCGCGGCGATCCGGCCATCGAGCACGCAGGTATCCGCATCAATCCTGCGACTCATGAGGTAACGCTGAACGGCGAGCCGGTCACGCTCTCTGCGCGTGAATATGCCGTGCTCGAAGCGCTGCTGATCCGGCCCGGAGCGATCCTGTCACGTGCGCAGCTCGAGGAGCGGCTCTACGGCTGGGGCGAGGAGATCGAAAGCAACGCCATCGAAGTCTACGTCCACTCCCTGCGCCGCAAGCTCGGCGGTGCCGCGATCCGCACGCAGCGCGGCGTCGGTTACTTCATCCCGAAATGAATTCGCTGCGCGCAAGGCTGTTGCTCGCGCTGTTCGCGCTGGTCGCCGTCACCTCGATCGCGGCCGGCGTCTTCACCTACCGGCGTGTGCTCGCTGAGACCTCCGGCCTGTTCGACTATCAGCTGCGCCAGATGGCGCTGTCGCTGCGCGATCAGGCAACCATCGGACCGGGTGTGGTGCTGCCTTCCCACGGCAGCGGAGGCGATTTCATCATCCAGATCTGGGATCTGTTCGGCCAGCAGGTCTATCAGGCGCCGGCGGGCGGTCCGTTCATCAACCGTGCGATCCTCGGCTACTCGGATCTCACGCTCGAGGGCGAGCGCTGGCGCGTCTACAGTCTGGCGAGCGCCGACAGCGTCATCCAGGTCGCCCAGCCGTGGCGCGTTCGGGAGCAGCGCGCGCAGGCCGCAGCCCTGCGCATGATTGCGGGACTGCTGGTACTGCTGCTCGCGATGGCGCTCGCCATCGTGTGGGTCGTCAATCGCGGCCTGGCACCACTCAAGCGCCTGACGGCGGAAGTACAGACGCGCAGCGCCGCGAGCCTCGAGCCGGTGACGGCGCCGCAGCTGCCGAGCGAGGTGGCGCCGCTCATCGAGGAGCTCAATCGGCTGCTCGCGCGGCTCAAGGAGGCCTTCGGTCAGCAGCGCGCGTTCGTCGCGGATGCAGCGCACGAGCTGCGCTCACCGCTCACGGCGCTGTCGCTGCAGTTGCAATTGCTCGACCGGGCGCCCGATGAGACCGCCAGGACCGAAGCGCGCACCAAGCTTGGCGCCGCCGTGGAGCGCGCGATACACCTCGCGACTCAGCTCCTGACGCTGGCACGTCACGAGCCCACGGAGGCCGCGACCGAAGGAACGGCGCTGGTGCCGATCGCGCTCGCGCCGTGCGTGCACGAAGGCATCGCCGACGTAGCTACCCTCGCCGCTGAGCGCGGTGTGGAGCTGCGTGAAGCATTCGAGCCCGATGTGGAAGTGCGCGGGGATGCAGATGCACTTCGGATCCTCACCCGCAATCTGGTCGATAACGCCGTGCGCTACACGCCGCGAGGCGGCAGTGTGGCAGTGAGCGTGCG
>DATIYV010000064.1:0-9120 GCA_035517435.1 Steroidobacteraceae bacterium
AGGTGAGCTTCGTCGAGAACCTGAGCTATCAGGGCATGCCGCTCAAGATCGTCTACAGCGGTACGGTCACGTCCGCCGATACGATCGAATTCACGCGCGATGTGGCCGGCGTTGCGATGGAAATGCTCACCGCCCACCGCAAGAAGTAAACCTGTCGCGTGACTGACTCGTCCGAAACCCCGAGCGCCGGCTCCGTCGGCGCCGTGTGGCACCGCCTGCGCGAGCACAAGGTGCTGCAGTGGGGACTCGCCTATATCGGCGTTGCGCTCGCCATCGCCCACGGCGCGGAGCTGATGTCGAGCGCCTTCGAGTGGCCGCACGTGGTAGGGCGCGTGGTCATTCTGCTGCTGCTCTTGGGGCTGCCGCTCGTGGTGACGCTCGCCTGGTATCACGGTCACCGCCATCTCAAGAATTTCAGCGCACCGGAGCTGACGATCACCGCCCTTCTGGTGGTGCTGCTCGGCGGCACATTCGTTCTACTGGTTCATGGGCCGGCGGAGTCTGTGGCGAGCGCAGCATCAACCGCGGACCCGACTCTGAAAGCAGCCAGAGCGGGCAAGCCACGACTGGCGATCCTGCCGTTCGAGAATCTCTCGCCCGACCCCGCGAACGCCTTTTTTACCGACGGCCTGCACGAGGAGATTCTGACCTCGCTCGCGAACAGCTCGAAGGCGCTGGAAGTGATCTCGCGCACCACCATGATGATCTACCGCAGTGCGCCGAAGCCGGTCGCGGAGATCGCGAAGGAGCTGGGCGCGACGCATGTGCTGGAAGGATCGGTGCGGCGCGAGGGTCAGGATGTGCGCCTGACACTGCAGCTCATCGATGCGCGCACGGATGAGCACGTGTGGGCGCAGAACTACGACCGCACGCTCGTCAAGGCCATGACCCTGCAGTCGCAGGTCGCGGAGGAGGTTGCGACTCAGCTCGCCGTGCAACTGACCGGCACGGACCACGCCGCGGCGCCAATGACGAACGACCCGATCGCCCATGATCTTTATCTTAAAGCGCATCTGGCGGCCGAGACGCTCACCTTCTTCGAGCCCATCGGGAGATGGCGGACGATCGAGCAGCTGTTCGGCGCAGCCATTGAGCGTGATCCGAACTTCGCGGCCGCCTATGTCGAGCGATTCGGCTTGCGGGTAAATCTCTTCAATCTCAACTACGACACGAGCGAGGAAACCCGGCGTGCCGCCCGGGCCGACCTGGATGCGGCGGAGCGACTGCGTCCAAAGGATCCTGCCTGGCTCGCTCCGGAGGCCAGATGGGCCTCTCTCAATCAGGAGAATCCTCGCGCCCTGGCGCTCTTTGCCGAGGCCGACGTCGCTGGTGCGATGAATTCCGAAGCGACCCTGGCTCGGTCCGAGGCCATGGGACGCATGGGATCGTATCAAGACGCGCTGCCGCTGCTCGAGCGCGCCACGGAGCTCGATCCTGCCAACGCAAGCCTCGTGAATTATCGCGGTGTAGTGCTCGCATACTCGCGCCGCCCCGCGGACGCCCTGCGCGTCATTCAGATGGCGATAGACCGGGTGCCGGATTTCGAGCCGCCCGGCCGCATCGTCCAGCAGTACATCCGCTATGTCTTCACCGGCGACCCGCGGCTGCGCAAGGAAATTGGCGCGAATCTGGAGCCTCAGGTCGGCGATGACGAAGCCACCTGGCGCGACGCGTACTCGCGGCAGCCGGAGGAAATCCCGATGCAGGCCTGGGGCATGCTGCTGCCGCAGGCGGTCGGACACTTTCCGGCCCGCGCCATGACGCTCGGCGCCTTCGCCTTCGCTCATGGACATCGCGAACAGGCGGCGGAACAAGGACGGGCGATTCTGCAGTTTGTCTCCCGCCAGACCCAGACCCGCTTCAATCAGTGGTTCCTGAATGTGCTGACGGCTTTTGCAAAGATGTATCTGGGCGACAAGCCAGGAGCGGTGGCCGCAGCCCGCGAGGCGATCAGGCTCGCTCCCCGCAACACGGACGCCGTCCATGCCGTAATCGCAAGCGCCGCCGCAATCCCCATACTCGCCTGGGCCGGACACCAGGACGAGGCTTTTGCGATGCTCGAGCCGCTGACCACAAGCGATCCGGGGCTCATGCCTGGCGAATTCGCGACCAACGCAGTGTACGCAACCGCATTTGGCGAAAACGCCCGTTTCAAGGCACTGGTCGCGCGTTTCAAGGCGCAGATGGCCGCGACGAAACTGGAGTAGGACGTGACGGAAGTCGCCGGCAATTCGTCTGCTCCAAGCCCGAGCTGGGTGATGCGCACGTGGCGCCGCATCCTTGCGCACAAGGTGCTGCAGTGGGGTCTCGCCTATTGTGGTGCGGCGCTGGCGATCGCGCATGGCACGACGCTGCTCGCTGAAGCGTATGACTGGCCGCGCTTCGTCAGCCGGCTCGTCGTCACGCTGCTGGTCGTCGGACTGCCGCTGGTGCTGACGCTCGCCTGGTATCACGGCCACCGGCATCTGCAGAATTTCAGCGTGCCGGAGCTCACGATCGTTTCGCTGCTGATTCTGATCGGCGGCGGTTTGACGCTGGCCCTCGTAAGGGGTCCGGCCACACCGGCGGAGGGCGGTCACGCCGCTGCGCCTGCCGCCCGCGCGCCAATTAAGCCTGCTTCAGCGCCTGCGGTAATTGCCTCGAAGCCGCGCCTCGCCATTCTGCCGTTCGAGAATCTTTCGCCCGATCCCGCGAACGCGTTCTTTACGGACGGACTTCACGAGGAAGTGCTTACCGAACTCGCGAACAGTTCGAAGGCGCTCGAAGTGATCTCGCGCACCACCATGATGCTTTACCGGTCGGCACCCAAGCCGGTGGAGGAGATCGCAAGAGAGCTCGGGGCGACTCACGTGCTCGAGGGTTCCGTGCGCCGCGAGGGGCAGGATGTGCGCCTGACACTGCAGCTGATTGACGCACGAACCGACGAGCACTTATGGGCGCAGAACTTCGACCGCAAGCTCATCAAGGCCATGACGCTGCAGTCAGAGGTGGCAAAGCAAGTTGCTGAGCAGCTGGCAGTGCAACTGATCCGCCCGGATCAACAGGCACAGGCTGCGACAAGCGACGCCCTGGCGTATGACCTGTACCTGAAGGCACACCTGGCGGCACAAGTGCTGACTGTCATCGATCCAATTGCTGTGTGGCGCACCGCGGAAGCGCAGTTCACGCAAGCGATCGCTCGTGATCCAAACTTTGCCCGCGCTTACGCCGAGCGCTTCGACCTGCGGGCGACGATGTATTTCATCAACATCGACACGAGCGATGAGGCCTGGAACCGCATGCGCGCGGACCTCAACGCGGCGGAACGTCTGCGACCCAACGACGCCGAATGGCTTGCCTACGAGGCCAAATGGTCGGCGCTCGATCAGGAGTATGCGCATGCGCTGGCACTGTTGGAGGCTGCGGAGAGCGCCGGGTACGCGAGCAGCAAACTCCTGCAGACCCGCGCCGACGTCATGGGTCGCTCGGGACTATTTCCTGAGACCCTCCCCATGCTGGACCGTGCGGCGGCTCTTGATCCCGGCAATGCATTCATGCTCGCCTACCGCGGCGCGGTACTCGCCTACGTGCGCCGCCCCGCCGAGGCAGTGCGATCGCTGGATCTCGCGCTCGAGCGCGGGGGTCCGAACTATGCGCTGTCGGGCAAGTTCATCCGCGCGCAAATTCAATTCAGCTACACGCTTGATCCGGAGGCGCGCCGGGTAGCGTTCCCCGGTCCGGACCTGCAGCTAGGCGATCACGAGGCCGAAGTGCGGCAGGCGGTGGCGGGCGCTCCGGAACTGGTTCCGTCGGGAGCGTGGAACTTGCTCATTCCGGCCGGCGTCGGTCCGGGTCCGGGGCGCGATTTGATCGAAGCAGAGATCGATTTCGGTTTTGGACATCGTGAGGCGGCTGAGACGAGCGCGCGCAAAGCCCTGGATATTCTTGCTCGGCAGCCCCCCACACGCCACGGTGGATGGTTTCGGGAGCTCACCGTCTCCAATCTGAAGCTGTACATGGGGGACTCGGCCGGTGCGCTCTCTGCGGCTCGCAAGGCAATTGCCTTGGCGCCGCGCTCAGTCGACGTGGTGCACTGGACGATCGCCAGCGAGTCGGCCATTCCGGTGCTTGCCGCCGCCGGGCGTAAGGACGAGGCACTCGCATTGATTGAACAGCTCACGAACGCCGTACCCCCTCTGCTCCCCGGCGACTACGCGCAGAATCTTGTCTTCGCCAGAGCTTTTGGCGATGACGCACGCTTCCGCGCACTCACCGAGAAAGTGCGGGCACAAGCCCGCGCGACGAAGCTGAATTGAGCGCCAGCCAGTTCGGCGAGCGCAGATTTCTCAAGGCAGGTCTGTGCTGCCCATGAGGTAGCGGTCGCACTCGCGTGCCGCACCACGTCCCTCATTGATCGCCCAGACGACGAGGCTCTGACCGCGACGGCAGTCGCCGGCCGCGAAGATGCCTTTGACGCTCGTCGCAAAGCTGCCGTGCTCGGCTGCAATGTTGCTGCGAGCATCGCGCTTGACGCCCATTTCACCGAGCAGGCTCTGCTCAGGTCCCAGGAATCCCATCGCGAGGAGCACCAGCTGCGCGGGCTGCGTCTGCTCGCTCCCGGCAACTTCTTTCAGCACCGGGCGACCGGTTGCGTCCTTGTCCCAGTGCACCTTCACTGTCGTGAGGCTCTGCAGGCGGCCCTTGGGATCGCCATTCAAGCGCTTCACGGTCGTCAGATACACGCGCGGATCCTGGCCGAAACGCGCGGCCGCTTCTTCCTGACCGTAGTCGAGCTTGTAGACCTTGGGCCACTCGGGCCAGGGGTTGTCGTCGGCCCGATCATCCGGCGGGCGCGGCAGGATCTCGAACTGTGTGAGGCTCTTGCACCCCTGACGCATGGCCGTGCCGACGCAGTCAGTACCCGTGTCGCCGCCGCCGACCACGATCACGTCGAGATCGCGCGCATGGATCGGGGAGCTGTCCGCGCCGCCGTTCAGGAGTGACTTGGTGCTGGCTGTGAGGTAGTCCATCGCGAAATGCACGCCGCCCAACTGACGGCCGTCGACCTGCAGGTCGCGCGGCAGCGTCGCTCCCGTGCAGATCACCGCAGCATCGAAATCCTTCATGAGCAGCATCGGCTCGACGTTCTCGCCGACGTTCGCATTGCAGATGAACTTGATGCCCTCTTTCTCCATGAGCTCGATGCGTCGCAGGACCACCTCGCGCTTGTCGAGCTTCATGTTCGGGATTCCGTACATCAACAATCCGCCGGGCCGGTCGGCGCGCTCCAGCACCGTGACCAGGTGCCCCGCGCGATTGAGCTGCGCCGCGGCGGCAAGTCCCGCGGGCCCGGAACCGATCACGGCGACTTTCTTGCCAGTACGCAGGGGCGGAGCTGTGGGGATCACCCAGCCCTCTTCCCAGCCCTTGTCGATGATCGTGTTCTCGATGTTCTTGATGGTGACGGGCGGTGCGTTGATGCCGAGCACGCACGAGCCCTCGCAAGGCGCCGGACAAACGCGGCCAGTGAATTCCGGGAAGTTGTTCGTCTTGTGCAGCCGCTCGAGCGCTTCACGCCACAAGCCGCGGTACACCAGGTCGTTCCACTCCGGGATCAGGTTGTTGACGGGACAGCCCGAGGCTGCGCCCGAGATGAGCTTGCCCGTATGGCAGAACGGCACGCCGCAGTCCATGCAGCGGGCGGCCTGCTGGCGCAGCCGCCGCTCGTCCATGTGGAAATGGAACTCGTTCCAGTCGCGCACGCGCTCGAGGGGCGTGCGATCGACCGGAAGCTCACGAAGATACTCGATGAACCCTGTCGGCTTTCCCATGTACTTCTAATTGCCACCGACGCGCGCGAGATCGCGCGCATTCTCTTCAAATGCCGCCATGACGGCCTCATCGCCGCTCAAGCCCTGCTCGTGGGCGCGGCGGATGCACTCGAGCACGCGGGCGTAGTCCTTCGGCAGCACGCGCACGAAGCGCTTCACGCTCGCATCCCAGTTCGCGAGCACCTGACGTGCCCGCTCGCTGCCCGTGTATTGTCCGTGGCGCTCGATCATCTCGCGCACCGCCGCAATCTCTTCGGGATCCTCGAGCCGCTCGGCGGTCACCATCTGCGGATTCACGCGGTCGCGGAAATCGCCCTGCTCGTCCAGCACGTAGGCGATGCCGCCCGACATGCCGGCGCCGAAGTTGCGTCCCGCCGGACCGAGCACGACCACCCGGCCGCCGGTCATGTACTCGCAGCCGTGATCGCCGATCGCCTCGACGACCGCCTTCACGCCGCTGTTGCGCACGCCGAAGCGCTCGCCCGCCATGCCGCGCACGTAAGCCTCACCGGAGGTTGCGCCGTAGAAGGCCACGTTGCCGATGATGATGTTCTCTTCCGGCGCGAACTTCGAAGCCGCCGGCGGAAAGATGATGAGCTTGCCGCCCGAAAGGCCCTTGCCGACGTAGTCGTTTGCATCGCCCTCCAGAGTCAGCGTCATGCCTCGCGGCACGAAGGCCCCGAAGCTCTGCCCGGCCGATCCCGTGAAATGCAGCCGCACCGTATCGTCCGGCAGTCCGTCAGCGCCCCACTTGCGCGTGATCTCGCTGCCCGTGATGGTGCCCACCACGCGATTGACGTTGCGGATCGCGACGCGCGCTTCCACTTTCTCACCGCGCTCGATCGCCGGCTTGCACAGAGCGAGCAGCGTCGTCACATCCAGCGACTTCTCGAGCCCGTGGTCCTGCGCCATCTGCCGGTAGCGGCCCACCTCCGGTCCCATGTCCGGCTGGTAGAGGATGTTGCTGAAATCAAAGCCCCGCGCCTTCCAGTGCTCGACCGCCTTCTTCGGCTCCAGCCGATCGACGCGGCCGACCATCTCATCGAGGGTGCGGAAGCCGAGCTTCGCCATGATCTCGCGCAGATCCTGCGCGATAAAGCGCATGAAGTTCACGACATGCTCGGGCTTGCCCGCGAAGCGTTCGCGCAGCCGCGGATCCTGCGTCGCCACACCCGCCGGGCAGGTGTTCAAGTGACACACGCGCATCATGATGCAGCCAAGTGCGACCAGCGGTGCGGTGGCAAAGCCGAACTCCTCGGCACCCAGGAGCGCTGCGATCGCCACGTCCCGGCCGGTCTTCAACTGGCCGTCGGTCTCGACCGCGATGCGGCTGCGAAGATTGTTGAGCACGAGCGTCTGATGTGTCTCGGCCAGACCGAGCTCCCAGGGCAGTCCCGCGTGCGCAATCGAGGTCTGCGGTGAGGCTCCGGTGCCACCGTCGTAGCCGCTGATGAGCACCACATCGGCGTGCGCCTTGGCGACGCCCGCGGCGATCGTGCCCACGCCGACCTCGGCCACCAGCTTCACGCTGATGCGGGCGTTGCGGTTGCCGTTCTTCAGGTCATGGATCAGCTCGGCCAGATCCTCGATCGAGTAAATGTCGTGATGCGGCGGCGGGGAGATGAGACCCACGCCCGCGGTGGTATGCCGCGTCTTCGCAATCCACGGATACACCTTGGTGCCGGGCAGCTGCCCGCCCTCGCCGGGCTTGGCGCCCTGCGCCATCTTGATCTGCAGCTCCTGGGCGTTGACGAGGTACTCGCTCGTCACGCCGAAGCGGCCCGAGGCCACCTGCTTGATGGCTGAGTTCCTGGAGTCGCCGTTTGCGTCACGCACGTAGCGCTCCGGATCCTCGCCACCCTCGCCGGTGTTGCTCTTGCCCCCGAGGCGGTTCATGGCAATGGCGAGCGTCTCGTGCGCCTCCTTGCTGATCGAGCCATAGGACATCGCGCCCGACTTGAAGCGCCGCACGATGGCCTCCACCGGCTCGACTTCCTCGAGCGGCACGGACTCGGACGGCTTGAAGTCCAGCAGCCCGCGCAGCGTGCACAGGTGCTTCGACTGATCATCGATCAGCTGCGCGTAGGACTTGTAGGTCGCGAAGCTGTTCGTGCGCACGGCCTTCTGCAGCCGATGGATCGACTCCGGATTGAACAGGTGCGACTCGCCTTCGGCGCGCCACTGATACAGGCCGCCGGCAGGCAGCGACTGACCGTCGACGGCACGCGGCGGGAACGCCGCGCGATGGCGCATCAGCACTTCCTGCGCAATCACATCGACGCCGATGCCGCCGATGCGCGAGGCGGTGCCGGAGAAGTATTCGTCGATCACGTCCTGGCGCAGACCCACGGCCTCGAACACCTGGGCACCGTGATAGCTCTGCACCGCGGAGATGCCCATCTTGGACATGACCTTGATCACACCCTTGGTCGCAGCCTTGACGAAGTTCTTGCACGCGGCCTTGTGGTCCACGCCGGTGAGAAGCTCCTCGCGGATCATCCCGTCCAGAGTCTCGAACGCGAGATAGGGATTGATGGCGCTGCAGCCGAAGCCGATGAGGAGCGCGAAGTGATGCACCTCGCGCGCCTCGCCCGTCTCGAGCACCAGGCTGACGCGAGTGCGCAGTCCCTCCCGGATCAAATAGTGATGCAGGGCCGATACGGCGAGCAGGGAGGGGACCGCGGCGAATTCCTTGTTCACGCCGCGATCGGACAGCACGAGGATATTGACCTCCTCGTCCTCCACCATGCGCCGCGCTGCATGGCGCAGCTCCTCGATCGACTTCACCATCCCCTTCTCGCCGCGCGTCGCGCGGAAGAGGATCGAGAGCACGCCGACCTTGAGGCCCGCGACATTGAGGCGGCGCACCTGCGCGAATTCCTCGTTCGTGAGCACCGGACCCTTGAGCTCCAGGCGCCGGCAATCGGCGCGCTGGGGCTTCAGGAGGTTGCCCTCCGAGCCCAGCCACACCTCCGCGGAAGTGATGAGCTCCTCGCGGATGCAGTCGATCGGCGGATTGGTGACCTGGGCGAAGAGCTGCTTGAAGTAGTTGAACAGCGGGTGCGACTTGTTGGAGAGGACCGCCAGCGGGGTGTCGGTGCCCATCGAGCCCACGGCCTCGGTGCCCTCGCGCGCCATCGGCGCCATCAGCATGCGCAGCTCCTCGAAGGTGTAGCCGAAAGCAAGCTGGCGCTGGAGCACCGTCTCGTAATCAGCCGTCGCCGCGACGGCGCGGTCGGGAACGTCGGCGAGGCGGATCAGGTTGCGGTCCAGCCACTCGCGATACGGATGCTCCGAGGCCGCCTGGCGC
>DATIYV010000065.1:0-101265 GCA_035517435.1 Steroidobacteraceae bacterium
GTCAGGAAGTACGAGAACGAGGTCTGCCAGCCGCTGTTGTCGATTTGGCCGGAGCGCCTGACACTCGCGCTCACCTGGCGACTCACCTGCTGCGAGCTCTGCACGTACTCCGCAAGCACTCCGAACGGCCCGACGTAGTAGTACAGCTGTGGCGCCCAGCGCTCGCGCCGTCCGTCGGCGTAAGTGGCGGTGGCACCGCTGCGATAGCTGAAGAAGATCTGCTGTCCCGGCGTGCGGTAGGCCGGCAAGAGTGCATTGGCCGCACTGCCGGTAATATCGACATAGGTGCCGCCGGCGCCGAACCCCAGTCCGCGCAGGTACGCACGGTCGGTTGTGATGAAGGGCTGCAGGAACAGCCTGCCTTCCCAGTCCTTCTTGCCGTCGTTGTCCTGATCCGGCGTGCCTGCCGCATCGGTGCTCGCACCATCGGTGACGCCGTTGAAGTAGCCGACGGCGTAACCCACTATGCCTCCGAACAGATCGCCGCCGAGCTGCGCGCCCTCGTCGCGGTTGGGCACCAGGGAGCTCGGCAGGCCCAGTTCGACGAAACGATTGTACTGATCCGGCTGCAGGCGCTCGAGGCCGACTGGCCCCTTGAATTTACCCACCTGCACGACGAACTGCGGTGCAATGCGCGCGGCGACGTAGGCGTCGACGATGATCGCCTTGCCACCGGCGAAGTCGGGCATGAGCCGAAAGTCGTAGGTGTTGTCGAGTGTGCCCTCGATGTACGGGCGCACCTTGCGGAACAGCCAGGTGTCGGCGGTCGCTGGCGTCGACTGATCCGAGAACCAGTGCCCGTCAAAAGCCAGATTGGCCCGAAACCGCAGCACGTTGGCGCCGTCCGGGGACTGGATCGCAAAGCCCTGCGGGCCCGCTTTCGCAGGCGCCACGGCGATGGCCGCCGTGCCCGGCGTCGGATTGACGCTCGCGGGGCTGGCCGGATTCGACGTCTCCGTGCTGACGCTCGCGCCGCCCGTCGCAGCGGGCTTGCGCTGCTGTAGCGCGAGCCGTTCCTCCAGAGACTTGATGCGCTGCTCCTGTTCGTCGAGCCGTTTGAGCAGCGCAGCCACATCCGGTGCGGAGGCATCGGTCGCGGCGAACGCGAGCGCTGAGAACAGTTGCAGCACAGCGACGCTGGCAAGGACACTGGCAACACGCATGAAGACGCCTCGTGAGCATGGGATCGTGATACCGATCCATGCTAGGCAGGGCGGGTTATGCGGTCAGTCGCGCCGCGGTAACAGGCGAGTTACGGCGCCCGAGTGCTCAGTCGATCGAGCGCAGCAGCTCGTTGATCGAGGTCTTGGCGCGCGTCTGTGCGTCCACCTGCTTGACAATCACCGCGCAGTACAGGCCGTAGCGACCGTCAGCGGAGGGCAGGGTGCCGGGCACCACAACCGACCCCGGCGGCACACGCCCCTGCAGGATGCGGCCGCTCGCGCGCTCGTAAATGCGCGTGCTCTGTCCGATGAACACGCCCATCGAGATGACCGAGCCCGCGCCCACCACCACGCCCTCGACGATTTCAGAGCGGGCGCCGATGAAGCAGTCGTCCTCGATGATCGTCGGCCGGCCCTGCAGCGGCTCGAGCACGCCGCCCAGGCCCACGCCGCCCGACAGATGCACGTTGCGTCCGACCTGGGCGCACGAGCCCACCGTCACCCAGGTGTCCACCATCGTGCCCTCGCCCACGTGGGCGCCGATGTTGACGTAGCTCGGCATGAGCACTGCGTTTGGCGCGATGTACGCGCCCTTGCGCACGATCGCGTGCGGCACCACGCGCGCACCGCCGCCCCGGAAATCCACTTCCGAGCTGGCGGCGTATTTGAGCGGCACCTTGTCGTAGAAGCGCGTGTAGCCCGCATCGAGCACTTCGTTATCGCGCGTGCGGAAGTACAGCAGCACCGCCTTCTTCGCCCACTCATTGACGACCCACTCGCCAGCGTGCGGCTGCGCCACGCGCAGCTCCCCGCGATCGAGCAGGCCGATGGTCTCCTCGATGGCGTGCACCAGCTCGGCGGGCGCGTTGCGCGGATTGAGGGATGCGCGCTCCTCGAAAGCGGCATCGATGAGGCTCTGCAGGGTCGCGGTGTCGGTCATGGCGTGGTGCTTGTCGGTGCAGTCAATGATGGCGCATGAACGTTGCAATGCGCTCGGCGGCCTCGACACATTGCTCGACGCTGGCGACGAGCGAGATGCGTACGCGCCCGCGGCCGGGATTGCCGGCCGGGGTCTCGCGCGCAAGATACGAGCCGGGCAGTAGTGTCAGGTTTTTCTTCGCGTACAGATCGCGCACGAAGGCCTCATCGTCTCGCTGCAGGTCGGGCCAGAGGTAGAACGCACCGTCCGGCCGCTCTACCTGCATCACGGTCGAGAGGATCGGCAGGACGCGTGCGAACTTCTGCTGATACAGCGAACGATTGGCGGCGGCGTGCGCCTCATCGTTCCAGGCTGCGATGCTCGCCAGCTGCACCATCGGCGACATCGCGCTGCCGTGATAGGTGCGGTAGAGCAGGAAGCGCGACATGAGCTGCGGGTCGCCGGCGACGAACCCGGAGCGCATCCCCGGCACGCTCGAGCGCTTGGAAAGACTGTGAAACACCACGCAGCGCTCGAAGCGGCTGCGGCCGCATGCGAGCGCCGCATTGAGCAGGCTCGGGGGCGGTGAGTTCTCATCGAGATAGATCTCGGCGTAGCACTCATCGGCGGCGATGATGAAGTCGTAGCGCTCGGCGAGCTGCAGCGCGCGCTCCAAATACGCCTGCGACAGCACCGTGCCCGTCGGATTTCCCGGACTGCACAGGAACAGCAGCTGACAGCGCGCGAGCACCTCGGGCGGGATCGCCTCGAGGTCGGGCGCGTAGCCGTTGGCTGCCGTGGTGTTGAGCAGGTAGGGCTCGGCGCCGGCCAGCAGCGCCGCGCCCTCGTAGATCTGATAGAACGGATTGGGCATCGCGACCAGCGGGGCGCGGCCCGGATCGACCGCAGCCTGCACGAACGCGAACAGCGCCTCGCGCGTGCCGTTTGCCGGCAGCACCATGCGCTCGGCATCGACGCAGTTGGGCGGCAGCGCGAAACGCCGCTCGAGCCAGCGTGCCGCGGCACTGCGCAGCTCGCTGCTGCCGATCGTCGGCGGATAGCTCGACAGGCGTGAGATTCCGGCGCGCAACGCCTCGAGAATGAGCGCGGGCGGGGTGTGCTGCGGCTCCCCGATCGACATGGCGATGTGGGACAGTCCGGGCGGCGGCTCGACTCCCTGCTTCAGGCGCGCCAGCTTCTCGAACGGGTAGGTGTGCAGCCGCGCGAGCTGGGGATTCATGCGGCTTCGCGGCGGTCGAGCGCCTGGGTCAACCGCTCCTTCAGCCGCTGCGCGGCATCCTCTCCGAGCGGATGCAGCGCCGCATCGGTGACGTAGAACACGTCCTCCGCGCGCTCCCCCACCGTCATGATCTTGGCGGCCTGCAGGTAGACGCGCTCCTGCATCAGCACTTTGCCCACATCGCACAGCAGGCCCGGCCGGTCGCCGGCGACGAGCTCCAGCACCGAGCGGTGATTGCGCTCATCGGTGCTGAGCGCGATCTGTGTCGGGGTGTTGAACATGCGCGCCTGCCGCGGTGCACGCCGTGAGACCGCGGGCAGCGCCGCATCGTCGCGGCGCAGGGCGCGCCAGAGCGCGCGCTCGATCTCCTCGCGCCGGTCGGCATCGGTGATCGGCGCGCCGTCGTCCTCCAGCACGTGATACAGATCCATGCTGTAGCCATCGCCGGTCGGGGTGATGCGCGCATCGACGATGTTGAGCCCCAGCTGATCGAGCACCGCGGTCGTGCGCGCAAAGCCGTGCCGCAGCAGCGGCGCAAACGTGAGGATGGTGGTGGTGCCGCGCACACTGTGGGCCTCGAGCGCGACCAGCGGATCCTCGGAGGAGGGCGCGCGCTCGGCGAGCAGTCCGGTGTGCCAGGCGATCTCCTCGGGCGTGTGGCGCAGGAAGTAGGCCGGCGAGAAGCGCGCCCAGGCTTGCTCAATCTCGCCCGCCGCGACACCGCGCTCGGCGAGCAGGCGGCGCGCCGCCTCCTGGGTCTCACGCAGCAGCTCATCCTGATCGATGGGACTTTCCAGTCCGCGGCGCAGCGCGCCCTTCACGCGCTCGTAGAATTCGTGAAACAGCGAGGCCTTCCACGAATTCCACAGCTTCGGGTTGGTGCCGCGCACGTCGGCGGAGGTGAGCACATACAGATAGTTGAGGTGATCCTCATCGCCCACCTTGCGCGCGAAGGCGTTGATCACACCCGGGTCATCGATGTCCTGCTTCTGCGCCGTGACCGACAGCTCGAGGTGATTGCGCACCAGCCAGGCCACCAGGCGCGCGTCGTAGCGCGACAGGCCCTGCTCGAGGCAGAAGGCCTCGGCATCGACCGAGCCGAGCTCGGAGTGATCGCCGCCGCGGCCCTTGGCGATGTCGTGGAACAGCGCCGCGAGATAGGCGATCTCGGGACGCGGCAGCTGCTGCATGATCTGCGACAGACCCGGCAGCTCGTGGTCGTAGCGCGGAATCGACAGCCGGCGCAGGTTGCTCACCACGAACAGCGTGTGCGCATCGACGGTATAGGCGTGGAACAGATCGTATTGCATGCGCCCGACGATGCGGCCGAACGCCGGGATATAGCGACCCAGCACCCCGTAGGTGTTCATGCGCCGCAGCTCGTGCGTGACGCCCACGGGCGCGCGCAGGATTTCGAGGAACAGCCGGTGGTGGCGCGGGTTCTGGCGGAACTCCTCATCGATCAGCCACAGGCTGCGGGCGACCTCGCGCATCGTCGAGGCGCGCACGCCCTTGATGTCGGGGTTCTGTTGCAGCAGCACGAACAGCTCCAGCAGCGCGGCCGGCGAGCGCGCGAACACATCCGCGCCGCGGGTCTCGAGCGAGCCGTTGCGAACCTGAAAGCGCGCATTGAGCGGCCGCGGCGGCTCATCCTCCGACAGGATCGCCTCGCGGAACAGCTGCAGCAGCAGCTCGTTCAGCAAACTCACATCCATCACGTTGCGGTAGTAGCGCTGCATGAACTGCTCGACCGCGAGCGTGTACGAGGCATCCTCGTAACCGAAGCTCTGTGCCAGGCGGATCTGGTAATCGAACAGCAGCCGGTCCTCGCGCCGGCCCGTGAGCACGTGCAGGCCGAAGCGCACCTTCCACAAGAACGCCTGCGCCTGCTTCAGGCGCCGCAGCTCCCCGGGGGTGAGAAAGCCGCGATGCACGAGCCCATCGAGCGAGTCGGTGCCGAAGTGGCGCTTGGCGACCCAGCCGATGGTCTGGATGTCGCGCAAGCCGCCGGGGCCCGTCTTGACGTTGGGCTCGAGGTTATAAGCGGTGTCGTTCGCTTTGAGGTGCCGCTCGGTCTGCTCGCGCAGCTTCGCTTCGAAGAATTCGCGCACCGGCCAGACGTGCTCGGGCGAGAGCGCCGCGCGCATCTCATCGAGCAGGCGCGCGAGGCCCGCGAGCAGGCGCGCCTCGAGCATGGTCGTCATCACGCTCACGTCGGCCGCGCTTTCTTCGGCGCACTGCGCGACGGTGCGCACGCTGTGACCGACTTCGAGGCCGATGTCCCACAGGAAGGCGATCAGCTCACCGATCTGCGTGCTGCCCTGCGCATCCGGGGCCTGACTCACCAGCACCAGAAGATCGATATCCGAGCACGGCAGCAGCTCGCCGCGTCCGTAGCCGCCGACCGCGATGAACGCCGCCTCGGTTCCGGTGCTGTCGAAATGCTCCCGCCAGGCCTGCCGCAGAACGACGTCGATGAGCGCAGCGCGGGCCTGCACCAGAGTCTCCACCGCTTCCTCGGCCAGGAAGCGTGCCTTCAGCTCCGCATCGCCCTGCTGCAGGAGCTCGCGGTAACGCGCGCGATCGCGCGGCGCTGCGGCCAGCAGTGCCGGCAGGCGTGTGAGCAGCGGCCAGGACGGCGCCGCCGGCGCATCCTCGGGCAGGGCTTCGTCGAGTGAGTCGAGATCGGTGGCGGACATTGTGGCGGCGCGCGGCCCCTAGTGCCGGTCCGCCGCGCCCAGCGTCAGGACGTCGACTCCCTGGTCCGTGACGAGCACCGTGTGCTCCCACTGCGCCGACAGCGAATGATCCTTGGTGACGACCGTCCAGCCATCGGGCAGCAGCCGCACGTGCCGGCGCCCGGCATTCACCATCGGCTCGATGGTGAACGTCATGCCGCTCTTGAGCTCAAGGCCGCTGCCCGCCTCGCCGTAGTGCAGCACCTGCGGGTCTTCGTGATAGATGCGGCCGATGCCGTGACCGCAGTACTCGCGCACGACCGAGAAGCTGTGCTCCTCGACGAAGCTCTGGATGGCGTGGCCGATGTCGCCCAGGTGCGCCCCGGGGCGCACTTCGCGGATCCCGCGCCACATGGCTTCGAAACAGGTCTCGGCGAGGCGCTGCGCCTGCACCGGCGGCTTGCCCACGTAGTACATCCGGCTGGTGTCGCCGTGGAAGCCGTCCTTGATGACGGTCACATCGATATTGACGATGTCGCCGGCCTTCAGGCGCTTGTCATTCGGAATGCCGTGACAGACGACGTGATTGACGGAGCTGCAGATGGTCTTCGGAAAGCCGCGGTAGTTGAGATTGGCCGGGATCGTCTTTTGCGTGTTGACGATGTACTCGTAGCACATCCGGTCGAGCTCCTCGGTGGTCACACCGGGCACGACGTGCGGGGTAATCATGTCCAGGACATCGGCGGCGAGGCGTCCCGCCGTCCGCATTTTTTCCTGCTCTTCCGGGGTCTTGATCGTGACGTGCATCGGGGGTGTCGGGTAGCGCGTAAGGCATTGTTCCATCGGCATGTTCATGGTATAAAGCGCGGCCCTCGTTGGCAACGACGAGGCAACCCCACACGCGTATCGATTAACCGGCGGCTGGGTGTTCCCGGTGCAGCAGCGTCGTCGAACGGCGCACATGCATCGGGGATGGCCGCCCGGGATGCGCGGAGGCTCAACCCCCAAGGAGTTTTCATGTCCGGCGTGTCCATGCGACAGATGCTGGAAGCGGGCGTCCACTTTGGACACCAGACCCGCTTCTGGAACCCGAAGATGGCCCCCTTCATCTTCGGCGAGCGAAACAAGATCCACATCATCAATCTCGAGAAGACGCAGCCGCTGTATGCGGAGGCCGCGCGCTTCGTGAAGGGCGTGATCGCGGATGGCGGCAAGGTGCTGTTCGTCGGCACCAAGCGCTCCGCGCGTGAGGCCATTCAGAAGGAAGCCGCGCGCTGCTCCATGCCGTTCGTCAACCAGCGTTGGTTGGGGGGCATGCTCACGAATTTCAAGACCATCCGCCAATCGATCCGGCGCCTGGCCGAGATCACCGAGCTGTCGACCAGTGGCGCGCTCGAGAAGCGCGGCAAGAAGGAAGCGACCCAGCTGCGCCGCGAGATGGAGAAGCTCGAGAGGAGCCTGGGCGGCATCAAGGACATGGAATCGCTCCCCGATGCGCTGTTCGTCATCGACGTGGGCCACGAGCGCATCGCGCTGCACGAGGCGAAGAAGCTCGGCATCCCCGTGGTTGCGATCGTCGACACCAATTGCTCGCCCGAGGGGATCGACTTCGTGATCCCCGGCAACGATGACGCGATGCGAGCGATCCAGCTCTATGCCGCGGGCGTCGCCGATGCCGTGATCGAGGGCAAGGCCTCCGTTCCCACCGTCGCCGTCGGCGAAGACGAATTCGTCGAGCTCGACGAGGCGGGTCAGCCGCGCAAGAAGTCCGCGCGCGGCAGGGCGAAGCCGCAGCCGGCAGTGCGCAAGCGCACACCGCCGCGTCGCCGCGCCCCGGCCGTCAAGGCGCCGGCCGCGCCTGGAGCCGAAGAGACGACCGACTTCGAGGATCTGGACGAGCCCGAGACGCCCATCGCTGTCGAGCGCGTCGCCGGTGCCGTGGCTGCAGCGCCGCGTCGCCCGGTGAGCGGCGCTGCACGGCGCAAGCCGCGCGGCGAAGGCGAGGCAGCGCCCGAGGGCGAAGCGAAGGAGTAAAGCCCGCGGCGGCCCGCACTGGGGCCCCGCGAAGCTTCGCGCGTCACGGCGGACTTGAGGTCTGCCAGCACCAACAGGAATTTGCGGATGAATGTCACAGCAGATGCAGTCAAGCAGCTCCGCGAGCGTACCGGCGCGGGCATGATGGAGTGCAAGAAGGCCCTGGTAGAGACCAAGGGCGATCTCGATGCCGCCGCCGAGCTCATGCGCAAGCAGGGTCTCGCCAAGGCTGACAAGAAGGCCACGCGCGATGCCGCCGAGGGCGTGATTGCCGTGGCGCGCGCGAGCGATGGCCGCGCCGCCGCCATGGTGGAAGTGAACTGCGAGACCGACTTCGTCGCACGCGAGCAGGAGTTCCGTCACTTCGCGCACGAAGTCGCCGCGCGCGCGCTCGCCGCGCGTCCGGCCACTCTGCAGGCGCTGCTTGCCGAGCAGCTGCCCGAGGGCGTCAGCATCGATGAGCGCCGCCGCACGCTGGTCGCCAAGATCGGCGAGAACATCGGCGTGCGCCGCTCGGCGATCGTCGCCGCGGGCGGGCATCTCGGAGCGTACGTGCACGGCTCGCGTATCGGCGCGTTGGTGGCGGTGGAGGGCGGCGATGCCGCGCTCGCGCACGACCTCGCCATGCACGTGGCAGCCAGCAACCCGCGGTACATCTCCTTCACCGATGTGCCTGCGGACGTGGTCGCCAAGGAGCGTGAGATCCTTACCGAGCAGGCGCGCGGCGAGGGCAAGCCGCCCGAGATCGTCGAGAAGATGGTCGCCGGCCGGCTGCGCAAGTCGCTGGGCGAAGTGACGCTCACGGGCCAGGCGTTCGTGAAGGACCCGGACAAGACGGTCGAGAAGCTCCTGCAGGCCGCCAAGGCGCGCGTCACGTCGTTTGCGCGTTTCGAGGTCGGCGAGGGGATCGAGAAGAAGAAGGGCGACTTCGTGGCCGAAGTAATGGCGCAGGTGAAGGCCAACACCGAAAATCCGGATGAAGATCCGGAGAAGCCGGTTCGGCACTGATCGGAACGAGGCCGACGAGAAGACCCCGCCGCGGCGGGGTTTTCTGCAAATGCGAGGTGGCGAGGCGATGACAAGACCGGCACGGTACACGCGCATACTCGTGAAGCTCTCGGGCGAGGCGCTGCTGGGCTCGGGCGACTATGGCGTCGATCCGGTGGTGCTGAAGCGCATCGCCGGGGAGATTCTCGAGATCGCGCAGATGAGCGTGCAGACGGCCGTGGTCATCGGCGGCGGCAATATCTTTCGTGGCGCGGGACTTGCGCGCGCCGGCATGGATCGGGTCACCGCCGATCACATGGGCATGCTCGCCACCGTGATGAATGCGCTCGCGATGCAGGATGCGCTGGAGAGCTTGGGGTTGCAGTCGCGCGTCATGTCGGCGATCCGCATCAACCAGGTGTGCGAGGACTACATCCGCCGCCGCGCGATCCGCCACCTCGAGAAGGGCCGCGTGGTCATCTTCGCCGCCGGCACCGGCAATCCGTTCTTCACCACCGATACGGCCGCATCGCTGCGGGCGATCGAGATCAATGCGGACGTACTGCTGAAGGCGACCAAGGTGAACGGCGTGTACTCGGATGATCCGGTGCGCAATCCGGCCGCGGTGCGCTACACCCACCTGACGTTCGACAAGGTGCTGCTCGATAAGCTCAACGTCATGGATGCCACCGCCGTGGTGATGTGCCGCGACAACCGGCTGCCGCTCAAGGTTTTCGATCTCACCAAATCCGGCGAGCTCACGCGTATCGTGCGCGGCGAGGACGTCGGAACGTCCGTGACGTACGAGTGAGGGTGCCAGCATGATCGAGGATCTGAAAAAAGACGCCCAGGCACGCATGGCCAAGTGCGTGCAGACCTTTCAGGCCGAAACCAAGAAGCTGCGGACCGGGCGCGCCCACCCCAGCCTGATCGAGCACCTGAAGGTCGACTACTACGGCTCCGAGGTGCCGCTGCAGCAGGTCGCGAGCATCAACGTCGAGGAAGGCCGCACGCTGGTGGTCTCGCCGTGGGAGAAGTCGATGGTGCAGGCGGTCGAGAAGGCGATCCAGAAGTCCGACCTGGGCTTGAATCCCCTCACGGCCGGCACGGTGATCCGCATTCCGATGCCGCCGCTCACCGAGGAGCGCCGCCGCGATATCACCAAGGTGGTGCGCCACGACGCCGAGAATGCGCGCGTGGCGGTGCGCAACGTGCGCCGCGATGTGATGGCGGACATCAAGGAGATGCTCAAGGAGAAGCTCGTCTCCCAGGACGACGAGCGGCGCGGTGAGACGGACGTGCAGAAGCTCACCGACAAGTATGTCGCCGAGATCGATCAGCTGCTCGCTGCCAAGGAAAAGGAGATCATGCAGGTCTGAAGCCAAGCTTCAGACCTGCCTGACAGCTCGATGAGAAGCGCGCACGTGCGGCAATGACCTTGCCCCGGCATGTCGCGATCATCATGGACGGCAATGGCCGCTGGGCAGCCGCGCGCGGCCTGCCGCGCCACGCCGGCCACAAGCAGGGCATCGCCGCCGTGCGCGCCTGTGTCGAGAACTGCTCGGCGCGCGGAATCGAAGCCCTCACTGTATTCGCGTTCTCGAGCGAGAACTGGCGCCGCCCCGAAGAGGAGGTGGCGCAGCTCATGGGCCTGTTCATCGAGGCGCTCGAGCGCGAAGTCGGCGACCTGCACAAGAACCGAGTGCGCCTGTCGTTCATCGGCGAGCGCCGGCGTCTGTCCGTGCGCCTGCAGGCGCGCCTCGCGGAAGCCGAAGCACAGACCGCGGCCAACTCCGGACTGAAGCTGCAGGTCGCGATGGGGTACGGCGGACGCTGGGACATCGTGAGCGCGACGCGCACGCTTGCGGCGCGTTGCGCGAGCGGGGCCCTTCGCGTGGAGGACATCGGCGAGGAGGCCGTGGCCGGCGCGCTGGCGCTCGCTGGGCTGCCCGATCCCGATCTGTTTATCCGCACGGGCGGGGAATGGCGGATCAGTAACTTCCTGCTGTGGAACCTGGCTTACACCGAGCTTTATTTCACCGAGCTGCTGTGGCCGGACTTCGATGCCGCCGCGCTCGATGCCGCGCTCGAGTTCTTCGCCGCACGTGAGCGTCGCTTCGGCCTCACCGCAGCGCAACGGGAGACCTCGCTGCATGCTTAAGACCCGCATCATCACCGCCGCCGTGCTCGCGGCCGTGCTCATCGCGGTGATTCTGCTGCTGCCGCCGCTCGCAACGATCATCGCCGTGACGGCCATCACCCTGCTCGGCGCCTGGGAGTGGTCCGCGTTCCTGCGCCTGTCGGGACGGGTGGGGCGAGTGCTCTACGTGCTCGCGATCGCCGTGTCGCTGCCGCTCGTGTGGTGGCTCACGGATACGACGGCCGCCGCGCGTGTCGTGCTGCTCATTGCCGTGGCGTGGTGGCTGCTGGCGCTCGGCTGGGTGATCCTTGCGCCGCACCGTGCCTCGAGCTGGTCGGCAGCGCTCGCGGGCCTGCTTGCCCTCGCGCCCGCGTGGCTCGCGCTCATGCGCATACGGCTCGACCTGCCCGATGGCGCGCAGTGGCTCTTGTTCCTGCTGATCCTGGTGTGGGTCGCCGACATCGGCGCCTTCTTTTTCGGCCGGCGCTTCGGACGCGTGCGGCTCGCGCCCGATGTCTCGCCCGGCAAGACCTGGGAAGGTGTGGTGGGAGGTGTCGCGATGAGCGCCCTGGTCGCGCTCGCGGGCAGCCGCTGGTTCGGGGTGGCGCCGGCCGTGTTCGTGCCGCTGTGCCTGGCCGCCGTCGCCTTCTCCGTGGTCGGCGATCTCACCGAGAGTCTGCTCAAGCGCTTCGCCGGCGTGAAGGACAGCGGCACGCTGTTCCCGGGCCACGGCGGCGTCATGGACCGGATCGACAGTCTCACCGGCGCCGCGCCGGTGCTGCTGGTCGGACTGTTCGTGCTGGGGATCGTGCGGTGATCGGCGTCACCGTGCTCGGCTCGACCGGCTCGATCGGCGCCAGCACGCTCGATGTCGTCGCGCAACATCCGCAGCGTATGCGCATCGTCGCGCTGGGCGCGCATCGCAATGCCGCGCGGCTTGCCGAGCAGATCGAGCGCTGGCGGCCGGATGTTGCTGCACTCGCCGATGAAGCGGCGTTGCCGGAGCTGCGCGCCCGGCTCGCCGGCCGCGACGTGCCGACGCAGCTGCTCGCCGGACCTGCTGCGCTCGAGGAGCTCGCCAGCCTCGAGGCGACCGACTATGTGATGGCGGCCGTCGTCGGAGCGGCGGGGCTGCGCTCGACGCTTGCGGCGGTGCGCGCCGGCAAGCGTGTGCTGCTCGCGAACAAAGAGTCGCTGGTGATGGCGGGGCCGCTGCTGATGGCCGAGGTGCGCCGCGCCGGCGCCGTGCTGCTGCCGATCGACAGCGAGCACAATGCGATCTTTCAATGCCTGCCGGCAGGTTGTGCGGCGGGTACGACGCCTGCCGGTGTGCGCCGCATCCTGCTCACCGCTTCAGGCGGACCGTTTCTCGAGTGGACGAGCGAGGCCATGAGCGCCGCGACGCCGGAGCAGGCCTGCGCGCATCCGCGCTGGGTCATGGGGCGCAAGATCTCGGTCGACTCCGCGACGCTCATGAACAAGGGGCTGGAGCTCATCGAGGCCTGCCACCTGTTCTGTCTGCCACCGCAACAAGTCGAGATCGTGGTTCACCGGCAGAGCATCGTGCACTCGCTCGTGGAGTACATCGACGGCTCGGTACTGGCCCAGCTCGCCTCGCCGGACATGCGCACGCCGATCGCGTACGCGCTCGGCTGGCCGGAGCGTCTGGCCGCGGGTGTCGAGTATCTCGATCTGGTTCGTGCCGGCCGGCTGGATTTCGCCGCGCCTGATACCGGGCGCTTTCCGTGCCTGAGGCTGGCACAGGCCGCGGCCCGTGCCGCAGGGCTCGCGCCAGCCATTCTCAATGCTGCCAATGAGGTCGCCGTGCATGCTTTCCTGGAGCGTCGATTGAACTTTCCCGACATTGCCGCGGTCATTGAATCCGTGGTCACGAAGCTGGCGGGGGGGGCGATCCGCGCTCTGGAGGACGTGCTCGAAGCGGACAGCGAAGCGCGACGGATCGCCGGGGAAGCGTGCGAGCGGCGCCAGCACGGGCCGCGGGCCGCTTAAGCCTCACCAAGCCCTCGTCCTCCCCAATAAGTCCAAAGAACTTGTCTCCTATTCCCGGATCGGCGGTCCAAGAATGATGCGTCATGCCCTCGTGGCTTCGTTCGTCTGTGTCCTCTTCAGCGTGGCTCTTGCCGCCCAGGAGCCTGCGCCTGGGGCTGCAGCCGCCGCCGCCGCAGCGCCGCCGCCCGCGCCTGCTCCCGCCCCCGCCGACGCCGCCGCTCCCGCGACCGCTGCGGCCGCGCCGGCTGTCGCCGCCGGGCCGCGCGCCGGCGATGTGGGCTTCACGGTGGGCGACATCCGCGTCGAGGGACTGCAGCGCATCTCCGAGGGCACGGTCTACAACTATCTGCCCGTGAACATCGGCGATCGCATGACCCCGCAGCGGGCGCGCGAGGCCATCCGTGCGCTCTACAACACCGGCTTCTTCCGCGACGTGCAGCTGCGGCGCGACGGCAATACGCTCATCATCGTGGTACTCGAGCGTCCCTCGATTGAGAGCTTCGAGATCACGGGCAACAAGGACATCAAGACCGAGGATCTGCAGAAGTCGCTGCGCAACATCGGACTTGCGACCGGCAAGACCTTCGACCGCTCGGTGCTCGATGGCGTGAAGCAGGAGCTCACCGATCAGTACTTCAGCCGCGGCAAATACGCGGTGAAGATCGATGAGAAGGTCGAGGAGGAGACCGGCAACCGCGTCAAGGTGAAGATCGACATCAAGGAAGGCAAGCGCGCCAAGATCCGCGAGATCAACGTCGTCGGCAACAAGACCTACAGCGACAAGCAGCTCACCAAGGGCTTCGAGCTGCACACGCCGAACTGGCTCTCCTGGTACAAGCAGGATGACCGCTACTCGAGCGAATCGCTCGAAGGCGATCTGGAGAAGCTGCGCTCCTATTACATGGATCGCGGCTATGCCAACTTCCAGCTCAACTCGGCGCAGGTGCAGATCGCACCCGAGAAGGACGACATTTTCATCACGGTGAACATCGAGGAAGGCTCGGTGTTCAAAGTCTCCGAGGTCAAGCTGGCCGGCACCTTCGTGGTGCCGGAGCCGGAGCTGCGTCAGCGCGTGCTGATCGCCCCGGGTCAGATCTATTCGCGCAAGCTCATCACCCAGACGCAGGAGCTGATCCAGAACCGGCTCGGCGCCGATGGCTATGCGTTCGCCAAGGTCGACCCCGTGCCGACGACGAATAACGAGACCCACGAGGTCTCGATCACCTTCTTCATCGATCCGGGCAATCGCGTGTACGTGCGCAACATCACTTACACGGGCGTCACGCGCATCAACGATCAGGTGCTGCGCCGCGAGATGCGTCAGCTCGAGGGCGGCTGGCTGTCGAACGCGGCGCTGGAGCGCTCCAAGCAGCGTCTGCAGCGTCTGCCGTACATCAAGAAGGTCGACTCCTCGACGACGCCGGTGGTCGGCTCGCCCGATCAGGTCGATGTCGATTTCAAGATCGAGGAGGGCCCGGGCACCACGCTCTCGGGCGGTATCGGCTATTCCGAGACCTACAAGTTCACGCTGCAGGGCAACTACACGGACGCGAACTTCCTCGGCACGGGCAAGCGCGTCGGCGTCGATCTCGAAGCGGGTGTCTACAACAAGGTCTACACCATCGCCGAGACCAATCCCTACACCTCGATCGACAACGTGGTGCGAACGCTCACCTTCTCCTATCGCGATGCCACGCAGTTCACCTCGGCCTCGTCGGACTTCTCGACCAAGATGCTGCTGACCGGGATCAACTACAGCTACCCGCTCTCCGAGTACCAGTTCGTGAGCCTGGGTGCGAATCTGCAGTTCGCCCAGCTCATCACGGTGCACGGCAGCAGCGCGATCCAGGCGGAGCAGTGGGTACGCGAGAACGGCAAGCCGTATCAGACCCAGGCGATCGGTGTGGTCTACAACCCGCTCACCGCGACTTACGTCGAGTCCGCATACGACATATTCGGCACCAAGTTCATCGTGCCGGAGCTCGCTGCCGGCTGGAGCTACGACTCGCGTAACAAGTCGCTGTTCCCGGATCGGGGCATGCACCAGAACATCGCGCTCAGCTATTCGCTCCCGGGCGGCTCGGTGCGGTACTGGAAGGCCAGTTACAATTTCGTAGACTACGTGCCGATCTATAAGCGCTTCGTGGCCGCGTTCACCCTCATGGGCGCCTACGGCGACAGCCTCGGCAAGACCACCTCGCTGCCGCCGTTCCAGCTGATGTTCGGCGGCGGCGCGGATTCGGTGCGCGGCTATCAGGAATCGCGCCTGGGCCCGAAGGACCAGTACGGCAATCCCTATGGCGGCAACATGAGCCTCCTGGGCCGGGCGGAGCTGATCCTGCCGATGCCCGAGAAGTTCTCCTCGAGCGCCCGCATCAGCTTGTTCTACGACGTGGGGGGTGTGTACTCCACCAATCCCAATGTGGTGTTTTATGCACCCCCGGTGGGGCTTTCGATCGGACAGGCACTCCCCGGCACGCTTGGGCCGCCGATCAAGTACAACTTCAGCTATGATAACTTGAAGCGATCGGTGGGCATTGCCGTGCAATGGCTGGCCCCGCTCGGACTGTTCAGGTTCAGTCTGGGCGTACCTTTGAACGCGAAGAAAGAATTGGACACGGTCACCTGGGGCGACGAAACGGAGCGCTTCCAGTTCAACGTCGGTCAGGCGTTCTAGACCGCGCATACATGCAACAAGTGAGGTTATCTGTGAAGGGTCTGGTCAAGTCGGTATTCGTGGGCTCCGCAGCGCTCATCGCGCTGGCGGCAACGCCCGCCTGGGCGGAGCTCAAGATCGGTTACGTCAATTTCCCGCAGCTGGCGGATGAGTCGCCGCAGGCCAAGGCGATCAACGATGCACTGCGCAATGAGTTCCTGTCCCGGCAGCGAGACCTGCAGAACGAGGATCAGGCGCTCAAGGCGCGCGATGCGAAGCTGCAGAAAGATGCGGCGACGATGAGCGACGATCAGCGCGCGCGCGAAGAGAAGGCGCTGCGCGACGGCGCCCGCGACCTGTCGCGCAAGCAGAGCGAGTTCCAGGACGACGTGAACGCCCGGCGCAACGAGGAGATCTCACGCCTGCAGCGCACGCTGATCGAGGAGGTGCGCGCCTACGGGCACGCGCAGAACTACGATCTGATCGTGACGGATGCGGTCTACACCCAGGGCGGTGTGGACATCACCCAGGCGGTGTTGGCGCAGTTGAAGGCGCACGCTCCCGCGGCTGCCGCACCGGCCCCGGCGCCGGCGCCGGCAGCGCCGACGAAGTCACCGAAGTAGAGTTCACTCGGAGACGCATGGCCGTCACACTGGGGGAGCTCGCAGTTCGCCTGGGATGTGAGCTGCAGGGCGACCCCGCGACGGTCGTCGACAGCGTGGCGACGCTGGCAAATGCGCATCCGCGCGCGATCAGCTTCCTCGCCAACCCGCGCTACCGCGCCCAGCTCACCGACACCCGCGCGGCCGCCGTCATTGTGGATGCGCGCGCCGCGGCCGGCTGTCCGGTCGCCGCGCTGATCGCCGCCAATCCCTACGCGACCTTCGCACGCATCGCGCAGATCCTGTATCCGCGGCGCGCCGAGACGCCGGGCATCCACCCGAGTGCGGTGATCGATCCGACGGCGCGTATCGATCCCAGCGCCCACATCGCCCCGCTTGCCGTCATCGGCGCGCGCGCAAGCGTCGCTGCCCGCGCGGTGGTGGGACCGCATTGTGTGGTCGGCGAGGATTCAAGCATCGGCGCCGATACCGTACTGGTGGCGCGCGTGACGCTGTGCGCTGGGGTCAAGCTCGGCGAGCGCGACATCATGCATCCGGGTGTGGTGCTCGGCAGCGATGGCTTCGGTTTCGCCGCCGACCGCGGCGCCTTCATCAAGGTGCCGCAGGTGGGCGCGGTACGCATCGGCAACGACGTGGAGATCGGCTCGAACACGACGATCGACCGCGGCGCCATCGAGGACACCGTCATCGGTGATGGCGTGAAGCTCGACAACCAGATCCAGATCGGCCATGCGGTGCGCATCGGGGCGCACACGGCGATCGCCGGCTGCACCGGCATCTCGGGCAGCACCCAGATCGGTGCACGCTGCCAGATCGGCGGCGCCGTCGCCATCAACGGACATCTGACGATCGCCGACGACGTGTACATCTCCGGGGCGTCCTCGATCACGCATTCAATCACGACGCCCGGCGTATACTCCTCGTGCATCCCTGCGGAAGACATGCGCACGTGGCGCAAGCTCGTGGCACGCTTCAAACGATTGGGCGCGGTGTGGGAGCGGCTCGCGGCGCTTGAGCGCGCGACAGGCGTGTCGGGCCACGAACAACAGGGTGAAGAAGATGAGTGAGCCGATTCAGCTGGGCATTCTCGAGATCATGCGGCAGATGCCGCACCGCTACCCGCTGCTGCTGGTGGACCGCGTCCTCGAGCTGAAAAAGGGCGAGAGCATTCGCGCGATCAAGAACGTCACCGTGAACGAGCCGTTCTTCGGCGGCCACTTTCCCGGCCGTCCCGTCATGCCCGGCGTGCTCATCATCGAGGCGCTGGCCCAGGCTGCGGGCATCCTGGCGTTCGTGACCGGCGGGGTCGTTCCGAATGAGAACACCAAGTTCTACTTCGTGGGCATCGACAAGGCCAGGTTCAGAAAGCCCGTCATTCCCGGCGATCAGCTCGTGCTCACGGCCAACTTCGAGCGGGCCTTCAAGGGCATCTGGAAATTCTCGGCTGCGGCGCTGGTGAGCGATGAGGAAGTGGCGAGCGCCGACATGATGATGGTGCCGGAGGCCGGCAAGTGATCGATGCGCGCGCGATCATCTCGCCGCGCGCGGAGCTCGCATCCGATGTAACGGTCGGCGCGTTCACGATCATCGGTGCGGACGTGAGCATCGGCGCGGGCACCATCGTGGGTCCCCACGTCGTCATCAGCGGTCCGACGACCATTGGTGCGGACAATCACATCTTCCAGTTCGCCTCGATCGGCGAGGCGCCGCAGGACAAGACCTACAAGGGCGAGCCAACCGAGCTGCGTATCGGCGATCGCAACGTGATCCGCGAGTTCTGCACGCTGAACCGCGGCACCACCAAGGAGCAGGGCGTCACCCGCATCGGCAACGACGGCCTGTACCTCGCCTACACGCATGTCGCGCATGACTGCGACATCGGCAACAACGTCATTCTCGCCAACGGCACGACGATGGGCGGGCATGTGCACATCGGCGACTGGGGCTACGTGGGCGGGCTGTCGGCGATTCATCAGTTCGTGAAGATCGGCGCGCATGCCTTCCTGGGCGGCGGCTCGATCCTCTCGCGCGACGTGCCGCCGTACGTCATGGTGGCCGGCAATCCGGCCGTGCCGCATTCGATCAACGCCGAGGGACTGCGCCGGCGCGGTTTCACCCCCGATCAGATCCGCAACCTCAAGAACGCTTACCGCATCCTGTATCGCTCGGATCTGAAGCTCGCGGATGCGGTCGAGCAGCTGACGGGGCTGGCGCTCGAGCAGCCGGAGCTGCGCCCGCTCATCGAGTTCATCGGCGACTCCACGCGCAGCATCGTGCGCTGAACCGCTCGCATGGCGACGGAGTCCGGGCCGCTCTCCATCGGCTTCGTGGCCGGCGAATCCTCCGGCGATCAGCTCGGCGCCGCGCTCATCACTGCGCTGCGCGCGCGCGTTCCCGCCCTTAAATGCTTCGGCGTCGCCGGCCCCAAGATGGCGGCCGCCGGCTGCGAGGCCTGGGCGGGGAGCGATGAGCTCGCGGTGATGGGCCTGACGGAGGTCGTGCGCCACCTGCCACGGATCCTGCGGCTGCGCGGGGAGCTGCACCGGCGCTTTCTTGCGGCGCGCCCCGATGTCTTCATCGGCATCGATTCACCGGAGTTCAACCTGGGACTGGCCGCAAAGCTGCATCGCGCCGGGATCACGACCGTGCAGTACGTGAGTCCCCAGGTGTGGGCCTGGCGCCAGGGGCGGGTCGCCGGCATCGCGCGCGCCTGCGATCTCGTGCTGTGCCTGTTGCCTTTCGAGACCCCGTTTTATTCGAAGCACGGCGTGGCCGCGCAGTTCGTGGGTCATCCGCTCGCCGATCTGATTCCGCTCGAGCCGGACCGGGCGGCGGCACGCCGCGAGCTCGGTGTGCCGCAGGAGGGCCTGCAGATCGCACTGTTGCCGGGGAGCCGGCTGGGGGAGGTGGAGCGGCTCGGTGCCGACTTCCTCGCCGCCGCGCGCTACATTCGCGAGCGGCGTCCAGGCGTCGGATTTCTCGCCCCCATGGCTTCGCCGGCCGTGCGCGCCGTCTTCGAGCGTCAGCTCGCGGCGACCCCGGTCGACGCCGTCCTGGTGCTCGAGGGCGGCTCTCACCGCGCGCTCGCCGCCGCCGACGGGGTGATCGTCGCCTCCGGCACCGCGACGCTCGAGGCGCTGCTCTTCGGCCGCCCCATGGTGGCCGCTTACCGCTTCGCCGCCTTCACCGCGTTCCTGATCAAGCACCTGCGGCTGGTCAAGGTGCCCTATTTCTCGCAGCCGAACCTGCTGCTGGGGCGGGCCCGGGTGCCGGAGTTCTTCCAGGACGCCGTCGCGGGGCCGGCGCTGGGTGAGGCGCTCTTGCGCGAGCTCGAACCAGGCGAGCATCGGGCGGAGCTCGCGCTAGAATTCCGGCGCGTGCATGAGGAGCTGCGCCAGGGCGGCGCCGAGCGCGCGGCATCCGCCATACTCGAGCTTCTCGCGGCGCGCACCGACACGGCAATCAGGGGGCGAGTGTGACGGCACGGCGGGCGCCAAAGCTCGTGGCAGGAATCGATGAGGCGGGACGCGGCCCGCTCGCAGGCCCGGTCGTCGCTGCCGCCGTGATCCTGCGCCGCCGTGCGCGCATCGAGGGGCTCGCGGACTCCAAGCTCCTCACCCCCGAGGAGCGCGAGCGGCTCGTGCCCGAGATCCGCGCCAGCGCCATCGCCTGGGCGGTCGCCTGGTCGGATACCTGCGAGATCGATACGTTGAACATTCTTCAGGCCACGCTGCTCGCGATGCGCCGGGCGCTGCTCGCGCTGCCCGTGTGCCCGCATCATGTGCAGGTGGACGGAGATCAGGTGCCGGCATTGGGCGATCTTGCGCTCGGCTGCACGATCGAGGCGATCGTGGGCGGAGATGCGACGGTGGCCGCCATCAGCGCCGCCTCGATCCTCGCCAAGACGGTGCGCGACGAGATGATGCGCCAGCTCGATCGCTGCTATCCGGGCTTTGACTTCGCCCAGCACAAGGGCTACGGCACGCCCGGGCATCTGGCGGCGCTGCAGTGCCAGACGCCTTCGCCGATTCACCGGCGCAGCTTCGAGCCGGTGCGCTGCCGCCTATGACAGCCGGCTTCGTACATCTGCGGCTGCACACCGAGTACTCGCTGATCGACAGCACGGTGCGCATGCCCGCGCTCATGCAGGCCGTGGCGGCGGCGCAGATGCCGGCGGTCGCGCTCACGGACCGCAGCAACCTGTTCGCCATGGTGAAGTTCTATCGCGCCGCGCTCGAGCAGGGCGTCAAGCCGCTGATCGGCGTTGAGCTCACGATCGCCGAGGATGCCGAGCGGCGCCACAGCTCGCGCATCGCGCTCCTGTGCCAGTCGCTGACCGGCTACCGCAATGTCACGCGGCTGCTGACGCGCGCCTATCTGGAAGGCCAGCGCCGCGGCACGGTGATGATCGAACGCGACTGGCTCGCCTGCGCGGATCTCGAGGGATTGATTGCGCTCTCCTGCGCGACCGAGGGCGATGTCGGGCGTTTCCTGAGCAATGGGCGAGAGCGCGAGGCCTCCCGCGCGCTCGAGGAATGGCTCGCACTGTTCGGTGACCGCTACTACCTCGAGCTGCAACGCGTCGGCCGCCCGGAAGAGGAGTCCTACATTGCAGGCGCGGTGGCGCTGGCGGCGCGCCGCGGAGTGCCGCTGGTCGCGACCAACGATGTGCGCTTCCTCGCCCCGGAGGACTTCGAATCGCATGAGGCGCGTGTGTGCATCCAGGAGGGCGCGCTGCTCGCCGATCCCAGCCGCGCGCGCCACTACACCGCCCAGCAGTACCTGCGCACGCCGCAGGAGATGCAGGCGCTGTTCGCCGACGTGCCGGAGGCGCTCGCGAATTCGGTGGAGATCGCGCGCCGCTGCACGCTGCACCTGCGCCTGGGGGAGATGCGCCTGCCCGAGTACCCCGTACCCGATGGCCGCTCGGCCGTGGATTACCTCCGCTCGCAGGCAGCGGCGGGCCTGACCGAGCGCTTGAGCGCACGCCGCGCCGGGCCGCCGGCCGATGCCAGCCCGTATCGCGAGCGGCTCGCGAGCGAGCTCGAAGTCATCTGCCAGATGGGCTTCGCGGGCTACTTCCTCATCGTCGCCGACTTCATCCGCTGGGCACGCGAGAACGGCGTGCCGGTGGGCCCGGGGCGCGGCTCGGGTGCGGGTTCGCTGGTGGCCTACTGCCTGCGGATCACGGATCTGGATCCGCTCGAGCACGACCTGCTGTTCGAGCGCTTCTTGAATCCCGAGCGTGTCTCCATGCCGGACTTCGACGTCGATTTCTGCATGGAGGGGCGCGATCGCGTCATCGAGTACGTCTCGCGCAAGTACGGCCGCGACCGCGTCTCGCAGATCATCACCTACGGCACCATGGCGGCGAAGGCGGTGGTGCGCGATGTGGGCCGCGTGCTGGGCATGAGCTACGGCTACGTCGACCGCATCGCCAAGCTCATCCCCTTCGAGCTCGGCATCACCCTCGATGATGCGCTCGTCAAGGAGCCCGAGCTCAAGCGTCTGTACGAGTCCGAGGATGAGATCAGGAATCTCATCGACCTCGCACGCTCGCTCGAGGGCCTGACGCGCAACGCCGGCACCCATGCCGGCGGCGTCGTCATCGCGCCGTCCGTGCTCACGGAATTCGCGCCGCTGTATTGCGAGGAGGATGGCACGAGCGTCGTCACGCAGTTCGACAAGGACGACGTCGAATCCGCCGGCCTGGTGAAGTTCGACTTCCTGGGTCTGCGCACGCTCACGGTCATCGACCGCGCGGTCGCGATCATCAATCAGCTGCGTGCCGAGCGGGGCGAGAGCGCGCTCGCCATGAGCGAGCTGCCCATGGACGATGCGGCGACTTACGCGCTGCTGAAATCCTGCCGCACGACTGCGGTGTTCCAGCTCGAATCGCGCGGCATGAAGGATCTCATCCGGCGCCTGCAGCCGGATCGGTTCGAGGACATCGTCGCCTTGGTGGCGCTGTTCCGTCCGGGGCCGCTGCAGTCGGGCATGGTCGATGATTTCATCAATCGCAAGCACGGCCGCAGCTCCACCCCCACGGACTTCCTGCACCCGAAGCTGCAGCCGGTGCTCGAGGCAACCTACGGCGTCATCCTCTACCAGGAGCAGGTGATGCAGATCGCCCAGGTGCTCGCCGGCTACACGCTGGGCGGCGCCGACCTGCTGCGCCGGGCCATGGGCAAGAAGAAGCCCGAGGAGATGGCGAAGCAGCGCTCCGTGTTCGTGACCGGCGCCACCGAGCGCGGCGTCAGCCCCGGCACGGCGGCCCACATCTTCGATCTGATGGAGAAGTTCGCGGGCTACGGCTTCAACAAGTCGCACTCGGCCGCCTACGCACTGCTGTCGTATCAGACCGCGTACCTGAAGGCGCACTACCCGGCGGCCTTCATGGCAGCGGTGCTGTCGGCCGACATGGATCACACCGACAAGGTCGTGACGCTGATCGATGAGTGCAAGCAGCTGCAGCTGCTGGTCGAGCCGCCGGATGTGAACACCTCGCGCTATGAGTTCGCGGTTGCAGGCCCGCGCGCCATCCGCTACGGCCTGGGCGCCGTCAAAGGGGTGGGACTCGGGGCGGTGGAGGCGCTGATCCGCGAGCGCGAAAGCCACGGACCGTATCTCGACCTCGATGACCTGTGCCGGCGCATGGATCTGCAGAAGATCAACCGTCGCGCGCTCGAGGCACTGATCCGCTCCGGCAGCTGCGATCGGCTCGGCGCCAATCGCGCCACCCTGATGCAGCATCTGCCCGCGGCGCTGCAGCTGGGCGATCAATCGACGCGGGCGCATGCCGCAGGGCAGGACGATTTGTTCGGACTCGCCGCCGCACCGGCGGCCTCGGGGCCTGCCGGCGCCGAGCGCTCGATCGTGCCGGAGTGGAGCGAGCAGATCCGCCTTGCCGGTGAGCGCGAGACGCTGGGGCTGTATCTGACCGGCCATCCCATCAACCGCTTTGAGGCGGATCTGTCGCGCTTCGTCTCGGCACGCATCGCTGAGCTCGTGAGCGAGCGCCCCGTCGGCGGCTCCGAGCGCGGCCGCGGCTACAGCCCTGGCCGCGCCGTCACGGTCGCGGGCCTGATCGATGAGGTGCGCAAGCGCGGCGTGCGCACCAGCATCGTGCTGGATGATCGCTCCGGACGCATCGAAGTGACGCTTTTCGATGAAGTGTTTCAGCAGTACCGCGAGCTGATCGCCAAGGACACGATGGTGCTGGTCGAGGGCACGCTGCGCTTCGATGAGTTCAGCGATGCGTGGCGGTTGGCCGCGAAGCGCGTCGTCGATCTGCACAAAGTGCGCGAGCAGCAGGCGCGCCGCCTGCTGCTGCAGTGGCCGGCGCGCTCGGATGCCGGGGCGCTGATCGCGCACCTGGAGAGTGTGCTCAAGCCCTGGCGCGATGGTCAGTGCCAGGTGGCGATCCAGTGCGAGACGCTGTGCGCCACGGGCGCGCTGGTGCTCGGTGCGGAATGGAACGTGCGACCCGCGCGCGAGCTGATCGATCATCTCGAGGGGCTGGTGGGGCGCGAGGGCGTGCGGCTGTTCTACGGCGCGGCGCCGGCGAGCGGGCAGGGACCGTCCTTCGGCGCCGGCGGCGGCTGAGCCCGGCGAGTCTTGCGGAGGCGCTCCCGCGCCCGTAACCTCCCCCGACCCATGGCCTTCGCCTTCCTCGATTTTGAACAGCCGATCGCAGAGCTCGAAGCCAAGATCGAGGAACTGCGCCGTGTCGGCTCGGATTCGGAGCTGAACATCCAGGAAGAGATCACGCGGCTGCAGGCGAAGCTGCGTCAGCTCATCATCAGCATCTTCTCGAACCTGACGCCGTGGCAGATCACGCAGCTGGCGCGCCATCCGCAGCGTCCCTACACGCTGGATTACGTGAGCGCGATCTGCAGCGAGTTCCATGAGCTGCACGGGGATCGCATGTTCGGCGACGACATGGCGATCGTCGGGGGCCTCGCGCGCCTGGAGGACCGCACCGTCATGGTCATCGGCCACCAGAAGGGGCGCGATACCAAGGAGCGGGTGCGTCGCAACTACGGCATGCCCAAGCCCGAAGGCTATCGCAAGGCGCTGCGCCTGATGCGCCTCGCCGAGCGTTTTCATCTGCCGCTCGTCACCATGATCGACACCCAGGGCGCCTATCCGGGCGTCGGGGCCGAGGAGCGTGGCCAGAGCGAGGCGATCGCGCGCAATCTGTTCGAGATGACCGTGTTGAGCGTGCCCATCGTCACCATCGTGACGGGCGAGGGCGGCTCGGGTGGGGCGCTCGCGATCGGAGTGTGCGACCGGCTCATGATGCTGCAGTTCAGTACCTACTCCGTGATCTCCCCGGAAGGCTGCGCCTCGATCCTGTGGCGCAGCGCCGATAAGAAGGAGGCCGCGGCCGATGCGCTCGGACTCACGGCCGATCGGCTGCGCCAGCTCGGGCTCATCGATGAGGTGCTCGAGGAGCCGCTGGGCGGTGCGCACCGCGATCCGGTGGCGATGTCGGCGACCGTCAAGGCGGCACTCATCCGTCACCTCGATGAGCTCGAGGCCCTCCCGCTCGAGCAGCTGCGAGCGCAGCGCTCGGCCAAGATCGCCTCCTTCGGCGTCTACTCCGAGGAGCCGGCACGGTGAGCGCGGCACGGCGCGTCGCGCGCCGTGCGGTGCGCCCCGCCGATGATCTGGGCAGGCGCCTCGCGCACGAGCTTGCCGCGCTCGTGCCAGGATTTCCGCACACGCCGCTGTGCGTCGCCTTCAGCGGTGGACTTGACTCGACGGTACTGCTGACGGCGCTCGCTGAAGGCGAGCCCGCCGTGCGTGCGGTGCTGCGGGCGGTACACATCGATCACGGCATGCATCCCGACTCCGCCGCCTGGGGCCGGCATTGCCGCCGCGTGGCGCGTACGCTGCGCGTGCCGATTCGTGTGATCCGTGTGCGCATCGAGCGCACGCGCGGCGTCTCGCCCGAGGCGGCCGCTCGTGCGGCGCGCTACGCCGCGCTCCAGCGCGAACTCCACCCAGGCGAAGTCCTGCTCACCGCACACCATGCGCAAGACCAGCTCGAGACGGTCCTGCTGCAGCTGCTGCGCGGCGCGGGCGTCGCAGGCCTCGCGGCGATGGCACCGGCAGCGCGCTTCGCGCAAGGCTTGCTGGTGCGGCCGCAGCTAGCCTTCGAGCGCGGCGAGCTCGAGGCCTGGGGCAAGCTCCGGCGGCTCAGCTATATCGAGGATTCGAGCAACGCCGATGAGCATCTGGACCGCAATTACCTGCGGCGCAGGGTGGTGCCGGTGTTGCAGGCGCGCTGGCCGGGGGTGGCGCAGGCCGTTGGCCGCTCGGCGCGCCATGCAGCCGAGGCGCAGCGGCTGCTCGAGCAGCTCGCCCGGGCCGATGTGGCTGCGGCGGCCGATGGCGAGGATCTGGCGGTGCCGCGCTTGCGGGCGCTGTCGGCCGACCGGCGCCGCAATGCGCTGCGCTTCTGGATCGTCAGTCGCGGGCATGCGGTGCCCGACACTGCGCGCCTGGCCGAGCTCGCAGGCCCGGTGCTGCGCGCCCGCAGTGATGCGCGCCCGCAGGTGCGCTGGGGCGCGAGTCTCATCGAACGCCAGCTCGAGCGGCTGCGCCTGCGGTGGTTGAGCGAGCAGAGCCCCGGCAGTGCCGCTCCCGCGGGCCGACTTGCCTGGGCGCTGCGGGAGTGCCCGCTGCTCGCACTGCCTGACGGACGCGGCCGCATGGAGCTCGCACCTGCCCGCCACGGTCCGGTCGACCTCGATGCCCTGCCCGATGCGGTCGCCGTGGGCAGCCGGCGGGGCGGTGAGCGC
This sequence comes from Steroidobacteraceae bacterium, assembly GCA_035517435.1. GTDB lineage: Bacteria > Pseudomonadota > Gammaproteobacteria > Steroidobacterales > Steroidobacteraceae > JASHUC01. Next base: position 26,260 of record DATIYV010000065.1, read on the forward strand.
CTGCAACCGCGCCGCGGCGGGCCGCGCCGCAGCTTGAAGAGCCTGCTGCAGGAGGAGCGCGTCGCGCACGCCGAGCGGGCGCAGCTGCCGCTCATTTACGCCGGCGAGCGGCTGCTCGCAGCCGGCGATCGCTGGCTCGATGCGAGCATTCAGGCGGGCGCGAGCACCACGCGCCGTGCACGACTGATTTGGCATCGACCGTAGCTCTTTGCTAACCTGTCGGCCCGTCGATCCTGCGGCGCGACGCCGCGTAGATCCTCACGACGGGAATCCCTCGAGAAGCTCATGAGCCGTTTCGTTTTCGTGACTGGCGGTGTGGTGTCCTCATTGGGGAAGGGCATTGCGGCGGCTTCGCTCGCGGCGATCCTCGAGGCGCGGGGCCTCAAGGTCGCGATGGTGAAGCTCGACCCCTATATCAACGTCGATCCGGGCACCATGAGCCCGTTTCAGCACGGCGAGGTGTTCGTCACCCAGGACGGCACCGAGACCGATCTGGACCTCGGGCACTACGAGCGCTTCGTGCGCACCACGACGGGGCGGCACAGCAATTTCACGACCGGGCGCATCTACGAGCGCGTGATCGCCAAGGAGCGCCGCGGGGACTATCTGGGCGCCACGGTGCAGGTGATCCCGCATATCACCGATGAGATCAAGCGCAGCATCAAGCTCGGTGCCAACGAGGCCGATGTGTGCATGGTGGAGATCGGCGGCACGGTCGGCGACATCGAGTCGCTGCCGTTCCTCGAGGCGATCCGCCAGCTCGGCGTCGAGCTCGGGCGCAGCAACTGCGTCTACATGCACCTGACGCTGATCCCGGTCGTCGGCGGCTCGGGCCCCGGAGAGATCAAGACCAAGCCCACCCAGCATTCGGTGAAGGAGCTGCGCGGCATCGGTATCCAGCCGGACGTGCTCCTGTGCCGCTGCAAGCATCCGCTGCCGGAGGAGCAGCGCCGCAAGATCGCACTCTTCACCAATGTGGAGGAGCGCGCGGTCATCTCGGCGGTCGACGCGGACGACATCTACAAGATTCCGATCCTGCTGCACGAGCAGGGCCTCGATGACATCGTGATCGACAAGCTGCGGCTCGAGGTGCCGGCCACGGACCTCGCCGAATGGCGCCAGGTGGTCAGCAGCAAGGCCAACCCCGACGGCCAGGTCGACATCGCGATGGTCGGCAAGTACGTGCAGATCCGCGATTCCTACATCTCGCTCAACGAGGCGCTGACCCACGGCGGCATCAAGTCCCGCACGCGGGTGAACGTGCACTACATCGAGTCGACCGACATCGAGCAGCACGGCACGCGCGCGCTGGAGGGCATGGATGCGATTCTGGTGCCCGGCGGCTTCGGCGAGCGCGGCATCGAGGGCAAGATCCAGGCCGTGCGCTACGCCCGTGAGCACAAAGTGCCGTACCTCGGGCTGTGCCTGGGGATGCAGGTGGCGATCGTGGAGTTCGGGCGGCACGTTCTCGGGCTCAGCGGCGCAAACAGCACCGAATTCGACCGCGGCTCACCGCACCCGGTGATCGCCCTCATCACCGAGTGGCAGGATGCGGCGCGCGGCGCGCAGGAGCGCAACGAGACCTCCGGCAAGGGCGGCACGATGCGCCTGGGCGCCCAGGAAGTGACGCTCGCGGCGGGCTCACGCGCGCGCGAGCTGTATGGGAAGGACGTGATCTCCGAGCGCCACCGCCATCGCTACGAGTTCAACAATCACTATCTGGAGCGCTTCCGCCAGGCGGGCCTGAGGTTCTCCGGGTTCTCGCGCGACGGACTGGTCGAGATCATCGAGCTCGCGAACCACCCGTGGTTCCTCGCCACCCAATTCCACCCGGAGTTCACCTCCACGCCGCGCGACGGGCACCCGCTCTTCAGTGCCTTCATCCGCGCGGCGCGCGCGCACCGGGCGGCGCAGCTGCCGGTCGCCGCGGGCGCATGAGCCCGCCAGCTCCTGCCTCGCCAGCCAAGCAATCCTTCCCCTGGGGTGCCGCTGGCCTCGATGAGCCGCTCTTTCTCATCGCGGGACCGTGCGTCATCGAAAGTCCGGGCCTCACGCTCGAGATCGCCGGACGGCTGAAGGAAATCACGAGCAGGCTCAAGGTGCCGTTCGTCTTCAAGGCCTCGTTCGATAAGGCGAACCGCTCCTCGCGCGCGAGCTTCCGCGGCCCGGGGATCGAGGCGGGCCTTAGAGTTCTCGCCGATGTGCGCCGCACGGTCGGTGTGCCCGTGCTCACCGATGTCCACGAGGACACCCCGCTCGCCGAGGTTGCCTCGGTCGTCGATGTGCTGCAGACGCCGGCGTTTCTGTGCCGGCAGACCAATTTCATCGTCGGGGTGGCGAGTCAGGGCAAGCCCGTCAACATCAAGAAGGGCCAGTTCCTCTCCCCCTGGGAGATGAAAAACGTGGTCGACAAGGCCCGCTCGACCGGCAACAACCAGGTCATGGTGTGCGAGCGCGGCTTCTCCTTCGGCTACAACAACCTCGTCACCGACATGCGCTCCCTCGCGGTGATGCGCGAGACGGGTTGCCCGGTCGTGTTCGACGCCACGCACTCCGTGCAGCTGCCGGGCGGTCAGGGCGCCTCCTCCGGCGGGCAGCGCGAGTTCGTGCCGGTGCTGGCGCGCGCCGCCGTCGCGGTCGGCATCGCCGGTGTGTTCATGGAAACCCATCCGGATCCGGCCAAGGCGCTCTCCGACGGCCCCAATGCCTGGCCGCTCGCGCGCATGGAGCCGCTGCTTGAAACCCTGGTGGAGCTGGATCGCTGCGTGAAATCGCGTCCTCTGGAGGAATCGTTACTGTGAGTCGAATTGCTGAGATTCGTGGCCGCGAGATCATGGATTCGCGCGGCAATCCCACCGTCGAGGCGGACGTGATCCTGGAATCCGGTGCCCTGGGCCGGGCGGCCGTGCCGTCGGGTGCCTCAACGGGCACGCGCGAGGCGGTGGAGCTGCGCGACGGGGATCCGCGCCGCTACGGCGGCAAGGGCGTGCTGCGGGCGGTCGAGAACGTGAACAGCGTGCTCCGGGGCGCGCTGCTCAAGCACGATGCGGGTGATCAGGCGGGCCTTGATCGCAAGATGATCGAGCTCGACGGCACCGACAACAAGGGCCGCCTCGGGGCGAACGCGCTCCTGGCGATTTCGCTGGCGAATGCGCACGCCGCCGCGCGCGATGCCGGCCAGCCGCTGTACCGCTATCTCGGCCGGGCGCGCGAGCCGGTGATGCCCGTGCCGATGATGAACATCATCAACGGCGGTGCGCACGCCAACAACAGCCTCGATGTGCAGGAGTTCATGATTCTGCCGGTGGGCGCGCCGTCGTTCCGCGAGGCGCTGCGCTACGGCGCGGAGGTCTTCCACGCGCTGAAGAAGCTCCTCAATGAGCGCGGACTTGCGACTTCCGTGGGCGATGAGGGCGGCTTCGCACCGGACCTCAAATCCAACGAGGAGGCGCTCGAGGTGATCCTGCAGGCGATCGAGACCGCAGGTTACCGCGCCGGACGCGACATCTACCTCGGGCTGGATGCGGCGAGCTCCGAGTTCTTCCACGACGGCCAATACGTGCTCGAGTCCGAGCACCGCCGCTTCTCCTCGGCCGATTTCTCGCGCTATCTGGCCGACCTCGCCGGCAAGTACCCGATCATCACCATCGAGGACGGCATGAGCGAGGCCGACTGGAACGGCTGGAGTATCCTCACCCGTCAGATCGGGGAGCGCGTTCAGCTGGTCGGAGATGATATCTTCGTCACCAACACGGCCATCCTTTCCGAGGGCATTGCGCGCGGTGTGGCCAATGCAATTCTCATCAAGCCCAACCAGATCGGCACGCTCACCGAGACGCTCGCTGCGATCGACATGGCCGAGAAAGCAGGCTACGCCTCCGTGATCTCGCATCGCTCCGGGGAGACCGAGGATGCGACGATCGCGGATATTGCGGTGGCGACTGCGGCGACGCAGATCAAGACCGGCTCGCTGTCGCGCTCCGACCGCATCGCCAAGTACAACCAGCTGCTGCGCATCGAGGCCGAGCTCGGCAAGGTGCGCTATGCCGGGCGCGATGCCTTTGCGGTGAAGTTATGAAGTACCTGGCGGCAGTGCTGCTTGCGGTGATCCTGCTGCTGCAGTACCGGCTGTGGGTGTCCCCGCAGGGGGTGCGCGAGCTCAACCGCCTGCACACGGCCGTGACCGCCCAGGCGAGCGAGAACGCCGCGCTCAGCGAGCGCAACCGCGAGCTCGCCGCCGAAGTCCGCGACCTCAAGACCGGCATGAGCGCGCTCGAGGAGCGCGCGCGCAGCGAGCTCGGCATGATCGGCGAGGGCGAGAGCTTCTACCAGGTCGTGCCGCGCAAGCCGGCCGCGGCCGGCGATCCGCAGACGCGCACCGCCGCGCGCTGAGAGCGACGCGCATGCGTTACTGGCTCGTCATGCCGTGCGCCGGGCAGGGCCGCCGTTTTGGCGGTCCGCTGCCCAAGCAGTACGTGCAGCTGCACGGCCGCTCCATCGTCGAATGGTCGCTCGCCACGTTTCGCTCGGATGCACGCTGTGCCGGGGCGGTCGTCGCCCTCGCACCCGGGGATTTGCAGTGGGCGGAGATTGCCCGTCAGGCACTTCAGGACGTTCTCACCACCGACGGCGGCGCGACGCGCAGCGCCTCGGTGCGCCAGGCGCTGCGGGCGCTCGCCGGGCGCGCGGGGCCGCAGGACTGGGTGCTGGTGCACGATGCGGCCCGGCCGTGCCTGACGCGCACCGAGCTCGATGCGCTGCTTGCGGCCGGCGAGCGTCACGGCAGCGGCGCACTGCTCGCCGTGCCGGTCGCCGACACGGTGAAATACGCCGCGGCCGCCTCCGACACCCGCCCCACTGTCGAGCGCACCGTCGAGCGCGCCGGGCTGTGGCGCGCGGTCACACCGCAGATGTTCCGCTACGGAGCGCTGTGCGCGGCGCTCGATGCCGCGCAGGCCGCCGGCCGCGTGCCCACGGATGAGTCGCAGGCACTCGAGTGGGCGGGGGTGAGTCCGGCGCTGGTCGCCGGCTCGGGCGCAAATATCAAAGTGACGAGTCTCGAGGATGTGGAGATCGCCGGCGCCCTCATCGCCGCGCGTGGAGGCAGAGCCATGATGCGAGTCGGATCCGGCGTCGATGTCCATGCCTTCGGTCCGGGTGAGGCGGTGATGCTGGGCGGAGTTCGCATCGCGCACAGCCACGGCGTGGTGGCGCACTCCGACGGCGATGTGATCCTGCACGCGCTGTGCGATGCGCTCTTGGGCGCGGCCGGACTCGGGGACATCGGTCAGCATTTCCGCGATGACGACCCGCGCTGGCGCGGCGCCGACAGCCGCGAATTCGTGCGTGCCGTACTGGCTCAGGTGCGCCAGCGCGGCTTCTCCGTCGTCAACGCCGACATCACCGTGCTCGCCGAAGCGCCCCGGCTGTCGCCGCATCGCGAGGCGATCCGCCAGTCGGTCGCACAGCTCCTCGGGCTGCCGCACGACCGCGTGAACATCAAGGCGACGACCACCGAGAAGCTGGGCTACCTCGGCCGCCGTGAAGGCCTGTGTGCGCAGGCAGTAGTGCTGCTCGCCGCCAGCGCCTCTCAGCTCGACAGCAGCACATAGAGCGCGCCTGTGCCGCCATCCACCGCCCGTGCCGAAACGAACGCGAGCACACGCTCACTGCGCCGCAGGGTTGCATTGACCGCCTGCTTGAGCACCGGCCCGCGCGGCCCGGAGCGCAGGCCCTTGCCATGAACGATGCGTACGCAGCGCGCACCGCGCTCCAGTGCCCGCGCCAGGAAATGCCGCAATGCCGCCTTGGCATCGCTCACCGTGAGCCCGTGCAGATCGATCTCCGCCTCCACTCGATACTGTCCGCGCCGCAGCTTTCGCAGCAGGCTCGGTTGCACGCCGGGACGGGCGAAGGAGAGCTCCTCGCCGCCGGCGAGCGCGGGATCCTCGGCCGGCGCGGCGAGCGACTCCTGCAGGATCGCGAGCCGGTCGGCGCGCGTGAAGCGCGCGCGCGCGGGCACGCGCGGCTTCTCCGGCACCAGGCGGTCCGTCTTCAGCGGCTTTACGTCGCGGATCGCCTCCCGGAACAGCCCGGCATCGTCGGGTTCTCGTTTGGGTGTCACTCGCGTCCCTCCCGCCCGGCAGCTTCAACCGATATAGTGGCTACGATAGCGTGAAGATTCTCATCAGCAACGACGACGGCTACCGCGCCGAGGGTATCCGGCACCTCAAGGAGGCGCTCACGCCGCTCGCCGAAGTGACCGTGGTTGCCCCCGACCGCAACCGCAGCGGCGCCAGCAACTCGCTCACGCTCGATGTGCCGCTGCGGGTGTTCGAGGCGGATCCGCAGGTGTTCTACGTCATCGGCACCCCGACCGACTGTGTGCATCTGGCGATCTCGGGCCTGTTCGACTTCGAGCACGACATGGTCGTCTCGGGCGTGAACGACGGCCCGAACCTGGGCGATGACGTGCTGTATTCGGGCACGGTCGCTGCGGCCGTCGAGGGCCGCTTCCTCGGCCTGCCGACACTGGCCATCTCGCTGTGCACCGAGCCCGCGGGCGAGCGGCACTTCGAGACCGGTGCCCGCGTGGCGCGCCTGCTGGTTGAACGGCTGCTCGAGCAACCGCTGGAGCGCGCGCTCATCCTCAACGTCAACGTGCCCGACGTGCCCTTCGAGCGGCTGCGCGGATTTCGGGCGACGCGCCTGGGGAACAGGCATCGCTCCGAGAAAGTCGTGCCCGCACACGATCCCCGGGGGCGCCCGGTCTACTGGGTGGGCCCGGCCGGCGCGAGCGCGGATGCCGGACCCGGTACGGATTTTCATGCGATTGCGGCAGGCTTCGTCTCCGTGACTCCCATGCAGATCGACCTCACGCGCCACGCCTCGCTCCCCATGATGACGAGCTGGCTGGAAGGCGTGCATGAGTGACCTGCGCATGGCCGGCATCGGCATGACCTCGGCGCGCACTCGCGACCGTCTGGTGCAGCGACTGCGCGAGCAGGGCATTGCGAACGAGCGCGTGCTGGAGCGCATCCGCAACCTGCCGCGCCACATCTTCGTCGATGAGGCCCTGAGCAGCCGCGCGTACGAGGACACGGCACTGCCGATCGGCTTTGGCCAGACGATCTCGCAGCCCTACATCGTGGCGCGCATGACCGAAGCTCTGCTCGAGGGCGGGCCGCTCAACAACGTGCTCGAAGTCGGCACCGGCTGCGGCTATCAGACCGCCGTCCTCGCACCGCTCGTTGGCCGCATGAGTACGATCGAGCGCATCGAGCCGCTGCTCGATCGGGCCAAGGAGCGCTTGAAGGAGCTCGGCATCCGCAACGTGAACTTCCGCCACGGCGATGGCGCGCAGGGCTGGAAGAGCCGCGGCCCGTTCGACGGCATCCTCGTCGCGGCAGCACCGCTCAGCGTACCGGAGCCGCTGCTCGAGCAGCTGCAGGTCGGCGGCCGGCTGATCGTGCCGATCGGCCCGGAAGGCCAGCAGGAGCTCATGCGCTTCACGCGCCGCGAACAGAAGGTCGAGCGGCAGAGCTTGGGGCCGGTCGCGTTCGTGCCTTTGGTGGGTGGAATCGGCTGAAAGAATTCGGATCAGATAGTTTCTGTAACTGTATGAATTGTAATGGTTAAGATCTCGCGCTCCGCCACGCTTTAGCCACCGGCACGAGAAATGCACGGTACGGCGCGGCACGCGGGGCTCGCACCAGCCCAAAATCTTCTTACCGATCAATCCTCTTGCGCATTGAAATGCGGCCCGCCTAATATGTCGCCGTCCGCCGACAAAGGACGGTGTGCAGAGGGCACAGGGCGGAGGACAGCGGAAAAAGCAACAAGAATATTTTTTAAAAACAATAAGAAGGAGCCAATTGTTCGAGTCTGTCAGCTTCGAATGATTGTTTGGTGGAAGTTTTCTCCCCCTGTGCCTTCTGCAGACCGCCTCCGGCGGTCTTCTTTTTTTACGAACCCACAAACAACAGCGCGACGACGCTGCGCTCTTCCTGCACCAGAATGTTGAAGGTGCGGCAGGCGGCGCCGAGATCCATCACTTCAAGTCCGACGCGCCGCCCCGAGAGTGCCGCGCGCACTTCCGCAGCCGGCATCCGCGGCTGCGCATTGCTGCCGAGGATCACGACTTCGGGCGCGAGCGCGAGCACCGGCTCGAGCTGCGCGAGGGTGAGCGTCGCCGCCGATTGAGCTTCCCAGCGGCTCACCAGCCGATCCGGTGCGACGATGCATGGAGCGCGAACGATCTCATCGCCGATGCGCAGCTCGCCGGCGCCGTAGGCGCGCACCAGCATGCGATCGGCGCGGGTATCCAGAGTGAACTTCATGCAGTTGTTACGATACGCCCTGTGAGAAATCTCGTCCTCGCGGCATCCGATCTGTTCGGCGGTTTCGACACGCTGCCGGCGCTGGGCGAGCTCGTACGCTTCGGCAGCGTGACCCCGGAGCGGGCGTCATGGCGATCCTGGAGCGCCCATTGGATCGGCTGCCCGGATCTCGCGAACCTCGCCCCAGGTGCGCTCGCCGCGCATGCGCGGCACGAGCGCGCCGCCTCGCGCGCCTCGCCCGAGCGCTGGTGCTGGCTCCTCAGGCCCCTGCATCTCATCGCCGCGCCGAGCGGTGTGCATCTGATTCCGGAAGGCCTCCTGAGTCTCGAGCCTCACGAGGCGGATCGGGTGCAGCGGGATTTCAACGCGGCTTTCGCCGACTCCGGCTATGAGCTCGAGGCGCTGCCGGTGGGTGGCTTTCTCGCCACCGGCCCGGCGTCACCGCTTGCGCTCGCGACCACCGATCCGGCGCGCTGCATCGGCGCGCGCCTCGAGAGCGCGCTGCCGCGCGGCCCCGGCTCGCCGGCGCTGCGCCGGCTCGCCGCCGAAGTCGAGATGTGGCTGCACGAGCACGCCGTGAATCAGGTGCGTGCGCAGCACGGGCGACTGCCGGTGAGCACGTTGTGGTGGTGGGGCGGTGGCGCGCTCAGCGCTCGGGACGCGAGCCGCCAAACCGCCGAACCGGTGGCGCTCTTCAGCGCCGATGCCGCGCTCGCAGGACTCGCTGCGCTCGCCGGTGTGCCGCATGCCGGCGTCCCCGCCGATCTGTCGGCGCTCGCGGCGAGCGCTGCGCCGCGCGCGCTGCTCGCGCTCGAGTGCGGCTCGTTCGAGCAGTTCGAACGCCGCTGGGTGGCCCCGGCGCTCGAGGCCCTGCGTTGTGGCGAGCTCGATGCGCTCACGGTGCTCGTGAGCGAGCGCGCCATCCATCTCACGCGTCGCGACCGACTCAAGTTCTGGCGCCGGCAGCGGGCGAGTGGCTGGTGATGCCGCTGCGCATCCGCCGCCGCGCCGCCCGCGCCGATGACACCGGTCTCGGTGCGGATCTGCACGCCGTGCTCAGGCGCGTGTACCTGGGGCGCGGGATCGCCTCAGCGAGCGAGCTCAGCGTCTCGCTCGAGCGGCTGCTGCCGGTGGGCTCGCTCGAGCAGGCGGAGGCGGCGGCGGAGCTGCTGGAGCGGCATCGGGCGGGGCGCGTGCTGGTGGTCGGGGACTTCGATGCCGATGGGGCGACCAGCACCGCGCTCATGGTGCGAAATCTCACGCGCTGGGGATTCGCGCACGTCGACTTCCTGGTGCCGAACCGGTTCGAGTTCGGCTACGGCCTCACACCGGAGATCGTGGCGCTCGCGGCGACACGCTCGCCCAGTCTCATCGTCACCGTCGACAACGGTATCTCGAGTCTCGCCGGCGTCGCAGCAGCGCGCGAGCGTTCCATCGACGTGCTTGTCACCGATCACCATCTGCCCGGCGCGACACTCCCGGGCGCCAACGTCATCGTCAATCCGAATTCCCCGGGCGCACGCTTTGGCAGCCGCTGCCTGGCGGGCGTCGGCGTCGCCTTCTACGTCATGGCGGCTCTGCACCGCAGGCTGCTGGTCGGTGGCGTGCTGGCAGCCGATGTGCCCGGCCCCGCCGAGTCGCTCGATCTGGTCGCGCTCGGCACGATCGCCGATCTGGTGCCCCTCGATGCCAACAACCGGGTGCTGGTCGCGCAGGGCCTGCGACGCATTCGCGCGGGCCGCTGCGTGCCGGGCATCACCGCGCTCTTGGAGGTCGCGCAGCGCAGACGCGAGGATCTGACGGCGGCGGATCTCGCCTTTGCGGTGGCGCCGCGCCTGAATGCCGCGGGCCGGCTCGATGACATGAGCATCGGGATTCGCTGCCTGCTCGCGCAGGATGCGGTCTCGGCACTCGAGCTCGCCGTGCGTCTGGATACGCTCAATCAGGAGCGCCGGGCGATCGAGGCCAAGATGCAGACGGAAGCGCTCGCCGCCGTGCGTCAGCTCGGCGCGCACGCCGATGCCAGTGCGCGCTCAGGCCACCGCCACGGCCTCTGCCTGTTCCACGAGAGCTGGCATCAGGGTGTGGTGGGACTGGTGGCGAGCCGCGTGAAGGACAAGACCGGCCGGCCGGTCATCGCCTTCGCGCGCGCCGGCGATGGCATGCTGCGCGGCTCGGCGCGCTCGGTGAGCAGCGTGCACATCCGCGATGCGCTCGACACGGTGGCCGCACGGCATCCGGATCTGATCAGCCGCTTCGGCGGACATGCCATGGCCGCGGGACTTACCCTCGCGGCCGACAAGCTCGATGCGTTTGCCGACGCGTTCGATCTGGAGGTGGCGCGGCGCGCCGATGCGAGCGCGGAGGCGAGCTGCGTCGAGACAGACGGCGAGCTCGCGATCGCGGAGATCGCGCTCGAGACGGCCGCGGCGCTGCGCGCGGGAGGCCCCTGGGGTCAGGGGTTTCCCGAGCCCACCTTCGATGGTGTCTTCAGCATCCGCAGCGCGCGCGTGGTCGGCGAGCGGCACCTGAAGCTGTGGGTGGAATACCCGCATAGCGGGCGTACTTTCGATGCCATCGCCTTCAACCACGTCGACCCCGCGGCCGGTGCCTTCACGGCGCCGAGCGGCGAGCAGCATCTGGTGTATCGCCTGGACGTCAATGAATACCAGGGCGAGCGGCGCCTGCAGCTCCTGGTCGATCACGTGCTGCCGGCGGCCGGGGACGGCTCCTGATAACATGTCGGGCCCGATCAGCCGCCAGTCGTGTCATGGAACTCAATCAGCTCAAGCGCCAGCTCAAAGACCTCGCCGAGCGTGTCACCGCGCTACGGGGGTTTCTTTGAGTACGACCGTCACAAGGAACGTCTCGAGGAAGTCGGCCGCGAGCTCGAGGAGCCGGCGGTATGGTCGGATCCGGAGCGGGCGCAGGCCCTAGGCAAGGAGCGCGCGCGCCTCACCGCGCAGCTGGGCGAGATCGACCGCACCGCGAGCGCCATCCGGGACGCCGGCGAGCTCCTGGAGCTTGCCGAGAGCGAGAACGAGCCCCAGACCGCCGCCGACATCGCCGCGGATTCCGCGCGCCTGGAGAACCAGGTGCGGCACCTGGAGCTGAAGCGCATGTTCCGCGGTGAGATGGACTCGCACGGGGCATTTCTCGATATCCAGGCCGGAGCAGGCGGCACCGAGGCGCAGGACTGGGCGCAGATGCTGCTACGCATGTACCTGCGCTGGGGCGCCTCGCATGGCTTCAGCTGCGAAGTGATCGATTCCAATCCGGGTGAAGTGGCGGGCATCAAGAGTGCGACGGTGCAGTTCGACGGTGAGTATGCGTATGGGTGGCTGCGTACCGAGACCGGCGTGCACCGCCTGGTGCGCAAGTCGCCGTTCGATTCGGGCAACCGCCGCCACACCTCGTTCGCCTCCGTGTTCGTCTCCCCGCAGGTCGAGGACGACATCGAGATCGCGATCAACCCGGCCGATCTGAAGACGGATGTGTACCGCTCGAGCGGTGCCGGCGGCCAGCACGTGAACAAGACCGAATCCGCGGTGCGCATCACGCACCTGCCGACGGGCATCGTGGTCGCCTGCCAGAATGAGCGCAGTCAGCACAAGAACCGCTCCACCGCCATGAAGATGCTGCAGGCGAAGCTCTACGAGCTCGAAGTGAACAAGCGCAATGCCGCGGCGCGCGTGCTGGAGGACTCCAAGTCCGACGTGAGCTGGGGCAACCAGATCCGCTCCTATGTGCTCGATCAGTCGCGCATCAAGGATCTGCGCACCGGCGTCGAGGTCGGTAACACCACGGCCGTGCTCGATGGCGATCTCGACGGATTCATGGAGGCCACTCTAAAGGCCGAGTCGTCACCTGCCGCTGCGGGCTGACGCCGAACAGGTAAATGACATCACCGTGATCGACCACGACGACGACAACAAACTGATTGCAGAGCGGCGCGCCAAGCTCACCCAGCTGCGGGCCGCGACGGCTGCTGCGGGCGCCGCTGCCGGCGGTGCCTACCCGAACGACTTCCGCCGCGATGCGCTCGCCGCGCAGCTTCAGGATGGCTACGGGGAGCGCGATGCTGCCTGGCTCGAGGCCAATCCGACCCGCGTGAGCGTGGGCGGCCGCATGATGTTCAAGCGCGTCATGGGCAAGGCGAGCTTCGCCAAGATTGCCGATCGCAGCGGGCAGATGCAGCTGTTCCTGCAGCAGGAGGCCCTGGGCGCGGACTACGACAGCTTCAAGGGCTACGACGTGGGCGATGTGCTGGGGGCTGAAGGGGTGCTGTTCCGCACCCGCACCGGTGAGCTCTCGGTGCGCGTGCAGAAGCTGCGCCTGCTGGTGAAGTCGCTGCGGCCGCTGCCCGACAAGTGGCATGGCCTGGCGGACACCGAGACGCGCTTCCGCCAGCGCTACGTCGATCTCATCATGAATGACAAGAGCCGCGAGGTACTCGCGACTCGCGCGCGCATCGTGCGCTACTTGCGCGACTATCTCGATGCGCTGGACTTTCTCGAGGTCGAAACGCCGGTGCTGCAGCCGATTCCCGGCGGTGCCGCCGCCAGGCCCTTCATCACCCACTACAACGCGCTCGATATCGACATGTACCTGCGCATTGCGCCGGAGCTGTACCTGAAGCGCCTGGTGGTGGGCGGGCTCGAGCGCGTGTATGAGCTCAATCGCGTGTTCCGCAATGAGGGCTTGTCCACGCAGCACAACCCTGAGTTCACGATGCTGGAGCTGTACCTCGCCTACGCCGATTACCGCGACCTCATGGACTGGATCGAGAAGGCACTGAAGGGACTCGCGCACACCATCAAAGGCTCGCACACGGTCGAGTATCAGGGCCGCGCCTATGACCTCGGGGCGCCCTTGAAGCGCCTCACCGTCGAGCAGGCAATCCTCGAGCACAACAGCGGCATGGACCCGATGTCGCTGCGCGATGTGACTTACCTGCGCCGGGCGTGCGAGCGGCTCGGCATTGCCTTCAGCGAGCGCGACGGGGCGGGGAAGCTGCAGATCGAGATCTTCGAGAAGACCGCCGAGCATCAGCTCATGGATCCGACCTTCGTGTACGCCTATCCGGTGGAGGTCTCACCGCTGTCGCGCGCGAACGATGCCGATCCGTTCGTGAGTGACCGCTTCGAGCTCTTCGTCGCCGGCCGCGAGCTTGCCAACGGCTTCTCCGAGCTCAACGATCCCGAGGATCAGGCGGCGCGTTTCACCGCGCAGGTCGCGCGCAAGGATCGCGGCGATGAGGAGGCGATGTTCTTCGATTCCGACTACGTGCGCGCGCTGGAGTACGGGCTGCCGCCCACCGCGGGCCTGGGTGTCGGCATCGATCGGCTGGTGATGTTCTTCACCGACTCGGCCTCCATCCGCGAAGTGATCGCCTTCCCGCAATTGCGTCGCGAGACTTAAGCGGCGTGGACGGCGCGCTCGACGCACCGATCGGTGTGTTCGACTCCGGCATCGGCGGACTTACGGTGCTGCGTGCGTTGCTCACCGAGCTGCCGCACGAGCGCTTCATCTATCTCGGCGACACCGCGCGCCTGCCCTACGGCACCAAGACTGCCGAGACGGTCGTGCGCTATAGCCTGCAAGCCGCGAACGCGCTGCTCGCAAGCGGCGTGAAGTGCATTGTCGTTGCGTGTAATACCGCCTCATCCGTGGGATTACCCTCGCTTAAAGCCCACGCCGGCGACATTCCGGTGATCGGTGTGATCGAGCCGGGGGCGAACGCGGCCGCTGCGGCATCGCGCAGCGGTGACATCGCCGTCATCGGCACCGAGCGCACCGTGCGCGAGGGCGCCTATCAGCGCGCCATCCTGCGCGCTCGCGCCACCGCACGGATCCGCTCGGCCGCAGCTCCCCTGTTCGTCGCGCTCGCGGAGGAGGGGCTGGTGAGCGGTGCGATCGCGACGAGCGTAGCGCATCACTATCTCGATCCGCTGTTCGGCGCGGCGGCGCCGCCCGACACGCTCGTGCTCGGCTGCACCCACTTTCCGTTGCTGGCTGCGACGATTCAAGACGTGGTGGGGCGCACCGTCACGATCGTGGATTCGGCGGCGACGACCGCACGTGCCGCGCGCGAGGAGCTTGCGCAGCGCGGACTTGCGCGCGCAACTGGTGCCGGTGCGGTGCGCTTCCGCGCGACGGATGGCGCCGAGCGCTTCGCGCGCGTGGGCAGCAGCTTCATGGGACGTCCGATCAGCGCCGGGGAGGTAGAGCTTGTCGACCTCTGACCGAAGATATCCGTCTTGACCGTCCGTGCATGGCCCATGCATGATCTGTGTATGGCAACCAAAACCATTTCGATTGAACTCGACGCCTACGAGCTTTTGCTGCGTGAAAAGCGTGATCCGCGGGAGTCGTTCTCTCGAGTCATCAGACGTGTGCTGACCGAGCGGGCTGCGCTCACGGCTGGCGATCTGCTGGCGGCGGTGAAGGCCTTCGAAGGGCGCGGTGCTGGACCCCGCCGCAAGCGCGACCGCAATGCTGCTGCTTGATACCAGCTTTCTCATCGAACTCGAGGACGAACTGGTCAAGCGGACGAAAGGCCCGGCAACGGACGTCCTGGCGGTGAATCGCCGCCAGGCTGCGGCGATCAGCATCATTACGCTCGGCGAGTTCGCCGAGGGCTTCACGGACCCCAGGGCACTCGTCGAGTTTCTTGCGCCATTTCGGGTCATCCAGCTCTCGCGCGCCATTGCCTGGCGCACGGCTGTCCTGCAGGGCTCTCTCTCGCGAAGGCTCGGCGAGAATGACGCGTGGATCGCGTCGACGGCGCTGATTTACGAGGCTACGCTCGTCGCGCGCGAGAAAGCCTTCGCGAGGGTTCCCCGCCTCGAGTACCTGGAGTTCTGAGCGGTCACGGCGGCCAGTCGCCTAGTGACACTGGAAATCGTCTGCGCCGAGCGGCTGGCAGCGGTCAGCCCATTTGTACTTGCGCCAGTACTGCGGCAGATGCATGTCGCGCACCAGCGCCTTGAACTCAGGCACTGAGTAGGCGGGGCGCAAGTGCCCCATCCAGAGCAGCATCGGAGCTGTCTGGCCGCGTCCGACCTCGAACTGATTCAGCCGACGGATGAGCTGCAAAGTCAGATCCGGATCATTGAAATACGCTGCCCAGCCCGCGAACTGGGAGAGCTCAACGACCGACGCGGCCTGCGGTTCGAGGGAGTGGAGTTTCGCGCGCGCCTCCGCCGGCTGATCGAGCAGCGGACGGATCTGAGAAATCACCTTGAGCTCCGTGTAGTCGTGCTGAACGGCGCCATCGATCCATCGCAGGACCCCGGCTCGGTCGTGCATGATCAGGGCGATGGTAAATAAGTCGGTCTGCGCAAATTCCCGCTGCGGCAGCGAGAGTGCGCTCTCGATTTGGGCCTTGGCCGCATCGGTCTGGCCATCGCACATCAGAGCGATCGAAAGCAGCTCCGACAACTCGTAGTTGAGCGGATCCCCCGCTCTCGCATGCTGCAGGAATTCCACGGCATCACGAAATCGTCCGGTGGACAAGAGGAGCCGGCCGCGTTCGGCGTCCGTGACCGTCGAGCGGGATCTTGCAGCGGCATGGTCGAGGCTCTCCTGCATGCCAATCCAGTCGAAGCGCTCCAGGGCGTTACCGGCGTCCACGACGTCGATAATCGGAGACGACGGCACCAGCTCCCTGAACTTCATCACGAGCGTGCGGACCTCCGCGGGAATCGGCTTTCCGGTCAGGATGGCCTGCTGCGAAAGCGAATTGGCTAGCCCTGCAAAGGCGAGTCCGAAACCAGGATCGATCGCCAGCGCCTTGCGGAATCGCACTTCGGCTTGTGCCGACCCCTCGGGCGTCTGTAACGCATCGAGACTCGAGCCCTCGAGGAAGGCCTGGTAAGCCTCCGCATCGTGAGTCATGCCAGGCTCGCGACCAATCTCGCCCACGCCGAGCGTCACCTGCAGGGCCTGCGCGACCGAGCGGGCGATATCCTCCTGAATCTGGAAGATGTCGGTGAGCGGACGATCGTACGTCTGCGACCACAGGTGATAGCCGGACTCAGCGCTGTTCAACTGCACCGTGATCCGCACCTGATTGGCAGCGCGCCGCACGCTGCCCTCGAGGATGTTGGCCACGTGCAGCGCCGAGCCAATCTCACGCAGGTCGGCGTCCCTGCCCTTGAAGTAGAACGAGGAGGTTCGGCCCGTGACCTTCAGATCGTGAATGCGCGCGAGGGCGTTGAGGATCTCCTCACTCAAGCCGTCCGCGAACGGCTCCTCTGCCGGATCCGATGAGAAGTTTCGGAAGGGAAGCACGGCGATGCTCGCCCGATCCGGTGCGGAGCGATCCGTCACGGTGGCGGCTTGCGCAGGCGTCGCGCGTCCAGTCGACGCGCCCCCATCGGAGGCGCGCACCAGATAGATGAAACCGCCCGCAAGTCCGAGCGCGAGCAGCGAGATGATGGTGAGTTCGCCGGAACCGATGCGGGTGAAGCCCTTGTGCCCGTGGTACCAGGCGAGAGTCAGGACGAGCGGCACGCCGAGCACCAGGAGTGTCATCACCATCCGCCCGACCGAATGCGGCCAGTCGTAGGCGGCGGCCATCAGCTCCTGGCCGTGCGCGACGGCAAGCGCCACGCCGATGTAGGCCAGCAGCCACTGCAGCACCTTGTGATGCTTCAACCGCTCCCACAGGGATGGGGCAGCGGGCGGCGGCGCTGGCGATCCCGGCGGTGTCGTCGGCTCGGACATGATTGAAAGCGAGTGTAACGAAGTTCGATTGCGCCGCGGAAATGGGCGGATTAGCGTGGTGCCGCTCACCAGGAGGATCGCCCGTGAAATCACCTGCACTCGTTCGTTTCATCGCCGCGATCGCTTGCGGCGGCGCGCTGCTGACACCCTGCGCTGCAATGGCACAGGCGGGTCCGGATCCCTGCAAGCTCCTCACGCCCGCTGAGGTGAGTGCAGCCATGGGGACCAAGATGAGCGATGGCATGCCCATCGCAAATACCGGCTGCTCATGGAACGCCGCGCACCTCATTGCGTCGTTCTCCTATCAGCTGCACGTCGACTGGGGGAAGCTGAAAGCACCGTCCCTCGCGCCCGGGCTCTCCAAGTCCTCCGTGAGTGGCGTCGGTGACGATGCGGTCTTCTCCATCGTGCAAGGCGACAAGCCGTTCGTCTCGCTGTCAGTGAAGAAGGGCGCACGAATCTTCATGGTCCGTGTCTACGGCGTCGCGAGCGTCGAGGATCAAAAGAGAATCGAGAAGACGCTCGCGAGTCAGGCCGCCGCGAGGCTTTGACCATTTGACATAACGCTCTCTTATCTACTGCGGCAGCTCTTGCGCGCAGCAGAGGCCGTGGCCGCGGCGGGCCGCGCGTCAGGGCAGGGAGTAGGGCAGCGCGAGTTCCTGTACGGCGAGCGCCGCGACCGTCGAGGGCGCCTCGGCCGACGTCGCACCCGCCTCGGAGGCTTCGGCCTCGGCCGAAGTGTCGGCTGCCTTGAGCGGCGCGACGGCCAGGAATTCACAGCGGCCATCGCTGTGCTGCGCGGCCTCGATGACCGTGAAGCTGCGTCCGTCCGCCAGTCGGCCGCTGTCGCCTGCGGCGAGTTCAGTGGGTACGAGGCTCAAGAAGCGCTGCATCCGCCGCTTCACGCGGCCGCGGTAGTGCGCGCGCGCGATCACTTCCTGGCCCGTGTAGCAGCCCTTCGTCAGGCTCACCGCCGAGGTGAGATCGAGATTGAGCATCTGCGCGACGAACTTCTCCGAGGTGCTGGCGTAGATCTGGGCCACGCCGCTCGCGATTTCCTGCAGCCGCCAGTCGCGACGCGCCTCTGCCACAGATTCCGCATCCGAATCCGTATCTGTATCCGCGCTCGGAGCATCAGCGGCGCTGCGCGGTCGCACGCACAGCCAGCGCGCCGACGGCCCATGTAAATGGATCGGCAACGGCAGCCCCTCGCTCGCCGGCGGCGACTCCGCCGCGCGCGCCTGACCGCGTGCGGTCTGCAACCCCTCGACGAGCCACGCATCGGAGTCATCGCTCAGTGTCACGCGGGAGCGCAGCACGAATTTGCGCAGCCGCTCGCACGCGAGGCTCACGAGCTCGCGCGGCAGCACGCCCAGGAAATCCTGCGACTCCAGGCGCAGCACGCGCAGCACCGCAATGACCCGGCCCTGCGGATTGTGATAGCCGGCGAGCAGGCTCTCGCCAACGCCGATGCGCGCCAGATCGTTGGACAGCTGTCCCTGCAGAAACGTCTCGGCATCGGCGCCGCGCACACGCAGCACACCCAGATCGACGAGGTCAGTGGTGCGCCAGTTGCGCAGCATCACTCTGTTTTTCCTACGATTTCATGGCCGGTTGGGTGGAATTCTGGCAGACTTTCGCCTCGGCATGCACGAGCTCACCGATAAGATGGACACGGCCGCTGCAACGGATCTCGCCGCGGCTCCGCCCGTGCCAGCCACGTCTGCCGCAACGGCCGCACGGCCGCGCGAGATCGGCGGTCCGAAGGGCCCCGAGCCGACTCGCTACGGGGACTGGGAAAAGCAGGGACGCTGCATCGATTTCTAGCAGTCGTCGCGCCGCGGGAGCTTGCATGCACGAACGGCCACTGTCGCCGCACTTGAGCGTCTACCGGATGTACCGGTACACGCTCCTCACGTCCTTCGCCAACCGCATGGCGGGGGTGGCGATCAGCGTGGGGTTCGTGCTGCTGGCGTATTGGCTGATCGCGCTCGCAGGCGGCGCGCGCGCCTATGCGCAGGCGAGCGCGCTCCTGGCGACGGCTGCGATGAAGATCGTCCTCGCGCTCGTTCTCATGGCCACCGTCTACCACCTGCTCGCCGGCATCCGGCATCTCGTCTGGGACACGGGTCATGGGCTGGAGCGGGCGCAATCCCAGCGCAGCGCCTGGCTCATCGTCGGGCTCAGCATCGTGCTCGTCCTGCTCCTGGGGTGGTGGATCTTGGGCTCGAGGTCTCACCCGTGAAGGCTGTCCAGCACTGGTGGCTGCAGAGGCTCACCTCGGTGGCGCTCGTGCCGCTTACCGTCTGGTTCGTGGTCTCAGTGCTGTCGCTGCCGAGCCTGGACCGGCCGACCGTCATCACCTGGATGAGTGGCACCTGGACCGCGCTGCTGCTGATCGCGTTCGTCGTGGTCGGCGCCTGGCATTCGCGGCTCGGCATTCAGGTCATCATAGAGGACTACGTGCACGGGGCGGGGAATAAGGCACTCGCGCTGGCGCTCTCGGCGTTTGTGCACATTGCCGTGGCGGCGGTGGGCGCGTTCGCGGTGCTGCGCATCGCCCTCGGAGGCGCGGCATGAGCGCCTACGAGCTGGTCGATCACAGTTACGACGTGCTGGTCATCGGAGCGGGCGGCGCGGGACTGCGCGCCACGCTGGGTCTGGCCCAGGCGGGCTTGTCCACCGCCTGCATCAGCAAGCTCTTCCCGACGCGCAGTCACACAGTGGCCGCGCAGGGCGGCATCAGCGCCGCGCTCGGCAACATGGGCGAGGACGACTGGCGCTGGCACATGTATGACACGGTGAAGGGCTCGGACTGGCTCGGCGATCAGGACGCCATCGAGTTCATGTGCCGCGAGGCGCCGGCGGCCGTGGTCGAGCTGGAGCATTTCGGCCTGCCGTTCTCGCGCACCGAGCAGGGCCGCATCTATCAGCGTCCCTTCGGCGGCATGACGACGCATTTCGGCAAGGGCATCGCACATCGCACCTGCGCCGCGGCCGACCGCACCGGGCATGCGATGCTGCACACGCTGTATCAGCAGTCGATCCGCCACGCCGCAAGCTTCTTCGTCGAGTACTTCGCGATCGACCTCATCATGCAGGACGGGACGTGCCGCGGCGTGGTCGCGCTCGACATGACGAGCGGTACGCTGCACCGCTTTCGCGCCCACGCGACGATCCTCGCCACCGGGGGTTATGGCCGCACGTATTTTTCCTGCACCTCCGCGCACTCCTGCACGGGCGACGGCAATGCCATGGTGCTGCGCGCGGGGCTGCCGCTGCAGGACATGGAGTTCGTGCAGTTCCATCCGACGGGCATCTACCGGGCCGGCTGTCTGATCACCGAAGGCGCGCGCGGAGAGGGCGGCTATCTCACCAATTCTCGCGGCGAGCGCTTCATGGAGCGCTATGCGCCGAATGCGAAGGACCTGGCTTCGCGCGATGTGGTGAGCCGCGCGATGACCATCGAGATCCGCGAGGGGCGCGGTGTCGGCGCCGAGCACGATCACATCGAGCTGCACCTGGAGCACCTGGGGCCCGAGGTGATCCACGAGCGTCTGCCCGGCATCGCCGAGACGGCGCGCATCTTCGCGGGCGTTGAAGTCACGCGCGAGCCGATCCCGGTGCTGCCGACCGTGCACTACAACATGGGCGGCATTCCGTGCAATTACCACGGCGAGGTGCTCTGCCCGCGCGGCGGGCACGCCGACGCCGTCGTACCTGGCCTGTTCGCCGTGGGCGAGGCCGCCTGCGTCTCCGTGCACGGTGCCAACCGCCTGGGTTCGAATTCGCTGCTGGACCTCGTGGTCTTCGGCCGCGAGGCGGCGCGCCGCTGCGCCGAGCTCATCAAGCCGGGCGCGAGCCACGCACCGCTGGCCGCGGATGCCGCCGCGCCCGCTCTCGAGCGCCTCGACCGCTTACGGCACGCCAGCGGTTCGCGCGGGACGGCCGCGATCCGTCTCGAGATGCAGAAGATCATGCAGGCCGATGCGGCGGTGTTTCGCACCGGAGAGACCCTGCGCGAGGGCATCGGCAAGCTCGGCCGCACCTTCGCCTCGCTCGCCGATGTGCGCATCCAGGATCGCTCGCTCATCTGGAACACCGATCTCATGGAGACCATCGAGCTCGAGAACCTGCTGCTGCAGGCAACCGCCACGATCTGCTCGGCCGAGCACCGCACCGAGAGCCGCGGTGCCCACGCACGCGAGGATTTTCCGCAGCGCGACGATGCGCAGTGGCTGAAGCACACGCTGGTGCGGGTGGATGGTGCCGGCAAGGCGAGCTTCGATTATCGGCCGGTGCACCTTGAGACGCTCACCCGCGATGTCGAGAGCATCCCGCCGAAGGCGCGCACTTACTGAAGGATCCGAGATGGCCGATTTTTTCCTGCCCCCCGGCTCGAAGGTCAATCGCCACGGTCGCGTGCACAAGGCGCCCGCGGGCGCGCAGGCCGTGCGCCCTTTCCGCATCTATCGCTTCGACCCCGAGGGCGAGGGCGGCCCGCGCGTGGATACCTTCGAGCTGGAAGCAAAACGCTGCGGACCGATGGTGCTCGATGCGCTGATCGAGATCAAAGCGCAGCTCGATTCCACGCTCACCTTCCGGCGCTCCTGCCGCGAGGGCATCTGCGGCTCCTGCGCCATGAACATCGACGGCGTCAACCGGCTCGCCTGCACGACGGCGCTCGCCGACCTGCCGCGCGAGGTGAAGATCTATCCGCTGCCGCACATGCCGGTGGTGAAGGACCTGGTACCCGATCTCACCAGTTTCTATGCGCAGTATGCGGCGGTGCAGCCGTGGCTGAAGACGCGCACGCCGGCTCCGCCGCAGCGCGAGCGCCTGCAAAGCAAGCAGGAGCAGGAGCGCATCGATCGGCCGGCGGCCTGCATTCTGTGCGCCTGCTGCTCGACGGCGTGCCCGAGTTATTGGTGGAACAGCGATCGCTTCCTCGGGCCGGCGGCGCTGCTCGCGGCCTATCGCTGGATCGTCGACAGCCGCGATGAGCACACCGGCGAGCGGCTCGACCAGCTCGAGGATCCGTTCCGGCTCTACCGCTGTCACACCATCATGAATTGCACGGATGTATGCCCGAAGGACCTGAACCCCGCGCGCGCGATCGCCGAGATCAAGAAGGCGCTGCTCGAGCGGCGGATGTAGCGATGGATCCGAGCGAGGGCCAACTGAAGTGGCATTGCCGCCGGGGGATGAAGGAGCTCGATGAGGTGCTCGCGCGCTTCGTGAACGGGCCCTACCGCCAGGCGCCGCAGCACACGCGTGAGGCGTTCGTGCGCTTACTCGAGCTGCCCGATCCGCTGCTGGCGGCGGTGCTGCTGGGGCGCGAGCCCCCGCCGGCGGCTGATCTGGCCGGCATTATCGGCCTGGTGAGCGGCAGCCGGGACGGGCCGGCCGGCTGCTAAACTGGTCAGTCCTGTGACGGAGCTCACGTTCGAAATCGGCCTGCCGGGAAATTCGCCTGAACTTCCTCGGGGGCAGGGGGTCTATTCAGGTCGCAGCGCTGCGGCCTCGCCTTACTGCAGGGCAGTAAGGGGGGTGGCGTGAGCGCCGACGAGAGCGATCTGGCCCTGGTGCGACGCGTGCAGCGCGGCGATCGGGGTGCATTCGATGCGCTGGTGCTGAAGTACCAGCATAAAGTGGTCAAGCTGGTGATGCGCTATATGCGTAATCCCGCCGAGGCCGAGGACGTTGCCCAGGAAGCCTTCATCAAGGCCTATCGCGCATTGCCGCAGTTTCGCGGCGACAGCGCCTTTTACACTTGGCTTTACCGCATCGCCATCAACACCGCCAAGAACGCCGTCGTGTCGCGGGACCGCAGTCCAGTCGATTACGACCTCGATATGCAGAATTCCGACGAGTCGTACGATATGCAGAGTCGCTTGAAGGATCCCGAGACACCCGAGGGGCTCGTGCTGACGGATGAGATCCGCAGCACCGTCAATGCCGCCATCGATGCGCTGCCGGCGGATCTGCGCACCGCGATCGTGCTGCGCGAGCTCGAGGGGCTTTCTTACGAGGAAATCGCCGCGGCAATGGAATGCCCGGTCGGTACCGTGCGCTCGCGCATCTTCCGGGCGCGCGAGGCGATCGACAAACGGCTGCGGGAAGTATTCGAGGGCGGGCTGGGTCGTGCGGAGGAGATTGGATGACCAACGAAGAACTCGATAGCCAGCTCTCGGCGATGTTCGACGACGAATTGCCGGCAACGGAGTGCGAACTGCTCGCGCGCCGCCTGTCGCGCGATGAGGCCTTGAAGGCGCGCTGGGGCCGCTATGCCGCGATCGGTGCGGCGATCCGCTCGGAGCGCAGTCTGCGCTCCTCGGACCGCATCATGCGCGGTGTCGCTGCCGCGATCGCCACCGATCCGGCGGTCGCGAAGGGCGCGGCGAGTGTCGGTCGTACCGGCTCGCGCGTGCTGCGCCAATGGTGGCAGCCCGTGCTCGGCAGTGCGCTCGCCGCGGGCGTTGCGCTGTGCGCGATCCTGTTCCTGCGCGCCCAGTCATCCGATCTGGCGCTCGTCGCGCACACAGCGCCGCTTGCTGCCACAGGCGCGGTCGGCCTGATCCGCGCGCGCGACAGCAGGACAACGGCTGCGGGTCCGGTCGTGGCCGCGAATGCCTCCGCACGTTCCCGCGCGCCCGACAGCTATGTCGTGCCGGCCAACATCAACCGGCACGATGCCTCGTACGTGCCGCCGGCGGTGCTCGCGAACTACGTACTGGCGCACAGCCAGTTCTCCGCGCCGCTGTTGCGCCATAACGCGCTCACGGGTCTCGTGGCTGCCGAACCTGCGACACCCACCACCGCTCCATGACCAGCCCCAAGCGCTTGCGCGCGCACCTCGGGTGCGTCGCGCTGTCTCTGGCAGCCACCTCGGCCGCCTTTGCCGAGGATCCGCAGCAGTGGCTTGCGAAGATGAATCTGGCGCTGGCCGGCAAGAACTACGACGGCGTCGTCACCCATGCCCAGGGCGGCAAGGTCGAGACGCTGCGCATCATTCACCGCGTGCAGGACGGAGTGACCATGGAGCGGCTGGTCTCGCTCGATGGTTCGGGGCGCGAGTTCATCCGCACGGGCCACGAGCTCGCCTGCTATCTGCCCGATGAGCACACGGTGCTGGTCGAGCAGCAGCCCGAGGAGAGCCTGATTCTGGGGAATCTGCCGACCTTCGATGCGATGACCAGCCAGTACTACGATGTGAAAGCGGTGAAGCGCATGCGCTTTCTCGGCCGCAAGGTGCAGCTGATCTCGGTCGAGCCGAAGGACGATTTCCGCTACGGCTATCGGCTGTGGATCGATGAGCGCACGGCGCTGCCGCTGCGCACGCAGCTGTGCGATGGCCACGGCTCGGTAATCGAGCAGATCACTTTCGCAAGCCTCGAGACCAAGGCACACATCGCCGATGCGGCGTTCAAGCCCGATATCGCCACCGACGGCTTCCACTGGCTGCGCCAGCAGGCGGCACCGGTGATGGTGCGCTCCGGCCCGCCGGTGTGGAATGTCGCAACGCTGCCGCCCGGCTTTCGCATGACGGTGCGCGCTGCGCAGGTGATGCCGGGCGGGCACGAGCCGGTGGCCCATATCGTCGTCACCGACGGGGTGGCCTCGGTGTCGGTGTTCGTGGAGTCGCGTACCCAGCAATCCGTCGCAGGTGTGATCGCGGGCAGCGCTGCCCAGGTCGGCTCATCGGCGGCCTTCTCCACCGTGGTCGACGGCCACCAGGTGACCGCGGTGGGAGAGGTGCCCCCGGATACCGTTCGCTTCATTGCCAATGCGGTCCGGGCCCAGGCCCAGCCCCCGCCGCACTAGCCGCACCATGCCAGCGCAGCTGACGGTGATGCACCGCCAGGGCTGCGACCTGTGCGATGAGATGATCGCCGAGCTCGACCGCCTGCGCCCCGAGCTGTCCCTGCCGCCGCTGCAGATCGTGGACGTAGACAGCGATCCGGAGCTGATCCGCCGCTACGGCCTTAACGTTCCCGTGCTGCTGTGGGGCGGCTCGGTCGTGTGCCGTCACCGGCTGGATGTGACGGAATTGCGCCGCCTGCTGGCCCGCCCGGGCTCCTAGGGCGGTGCGGCCCCGGGCCGTATACAATGCGCCCCGCCGCAACAGCCTCCGCGCGGCGGAAATTCAAGACTTGATGCGGCTCATACGTAACTTCTCCATCATTGCCCACGTCGATCACGGCAAATCGACTCTCGCCGACCGCCTCATCCAGCTGTGTGGCGGGCTCGAGGCCCGGGAGATGCAGGATCAGGTGCTCGACTCCATGGAGCTGGAGCGCGAGCGCGGCATCACTATCAAGGCGCAGAGCGTCACGCTCGCCTACACCGCCCACGACGGCGAGTGCTATCAGCTCAATCTCATCGACACGCCCGGGCACGTCGATTTCTCTTATGAAGTGTCGCGCTCGCTCGCGGCCTGCGACGGCGCGCTGCTGGTCGTGGATGCCTCCCAGGGCGTGGAAGCGCAAAGCGTCGCCAACTGCTACACGGCCATCGAGCAGGGCCTGTACGTCCTGCCGGTCATCAACAAGATCGACCTGCCCTCGGCCGACCCGCCGCGCGTGGCGAAGGAGATCGAGGACATCATCGGCATCGAGGCGCACGATGCCATGCTCGTGAGCGCCAAGACCGGCGCCGGCGTGCCCGAGCTGCTCGAGGCCATCATCCATCGCATCCCGCCGCCGCGCGGGGATCCGGCAGCCCCGCTCCAGGCCCTCATCATCGACTCCTGGTTCGACAACTACGTGGGCGTGGTCTCGCTCGTGCGCGTCATGAACGGGCAGTTAAAGCCAGGCGAGAAGATCCGCGTCATGTCGAGCGGGCGCAGCTACTACGTCGATAAGCTGGGCCGCTTCACGCCAAAGTCGATCGCGCTGCCGATGCTGGCCGCCGGCGAGGTGGGCTTCGTCATCGCCGGCATCAAGGAGATCGACGGCGCGCCGGTGGGCGATACCATCACCCTCGATGCGCGCCCGGCCGCGGGCATGCTGCCCGGCTTCAAGCAGATCCAGCCACGCGTGTTCGCCGGCCTGTTTCCCGTGAACTCGGATGACTACGAGAGCTTCCGCGATGCGCTCGCGAAGCTGCGCCTGAATGACTCGGCGCTGCACTACGAGCCGGAGGTCTCCGGCGCGCTGGGATTTGGTTTCCGCTGCGGCTTCCTCGGCCTGCTGCACATGGACATCGTGCAGGAGCGACTCGAGCGCGAGTACCAGCTCGACCTCGTCACCAGCGCCCCGACCGTGGTGTACGAGGTCGCGCGCACCGACGGCAAGATCGAGTACGTCGACAATCCCGCGAAACTGCCGCCGACGAACGAGATCGATGAGATCCGCGAGCCGATCATCCGCGCCAATATCCTCCTGCCGCCCGAGCATGTCGGGGCGGTGCTCAAGCTCTGCAACGACAAGCGTGGCGTGCAGAAGAAGATGCACTACCTGGGTACCCAGGTGTCGCTGCAGTACGAGCTGCCGCTCGCCGAGGTGGTGCTGGACTTCTTCGACCGGCTCAAGTCCGTCAGCCGCGGCTACGCCTCTTTCGATTACGAATTCAGCCATTTCCAGGCGGCGCCGCTCGTCAAGCTCGATATGCTCATCAATGGCGAGCGGGTGGATGCGCTGTCGATCATCGTGCACCGGGAGAGCGCCTATCAGCGCGGCCGCGAGCTGGTCGACAAGATGCAGGAGCTGATCCCGCGGCAGATGTTCGAGGTCGCCGTGCAGGCGGCGATCGGCACGGCGGTGATCGCGCGCGCGACGGTCAAAGCGCTGCGCAAGAACGTGCTCGCCAAGTGCTACGGCGGCGATGTGAGCCGCAAGAGGAAGCTCCTCGAGAAGCAGAAGGAAGGCAAGAAGCGCATGAAGCAGCTCGGGCAGGTGGAAATCCCGCAGGAGGCCTTCCTCGCCGTCCTGCAGGTTGGACGCAAGCATTGAAGGGTCGCAAATGTTGATGCAAGTGATCACCGTGCTCAGCTGGCTCGCCCTCCCGGTGGCCCTGGTGTGCATCGTGGACGACTGGTTCCTGCGCCCGCGGCGCCAGATCTCGGCCGCGCAGCCGATCGCCGATCCGCCGCTGATGGCCACGCTGTATCTGTCTTTGCCGGTGTTCGTCGTGGCCGGCATCATCCGGCTGCTGGCGGCCGAGCAGCTCGACTTCAGCCTGGTGCTGGTGCTGATCGCCGCCGTGACCGGGGTGTTCTGGCTGCTCGATGTGCTGCTGTTCCGCCGCCAGCGGGCGGCCGCGGCACTGGCGGCGGGCAAGGACCCGAACGCGATTCCCGAGCCCGGCACGGCCGACTATGCCCGCAGCTTCTTCCCCGTCGTGGTGGTGGTGCTGGCGTTGCGCGCGTTCGTGTTCGAGCCGTTTCGCATTCCCTCGGACTCGATGATGCCGACGCTTCTCGACGGTGATTTCATCATCGTCAACAAGTACGCCTACGGTCTGCGGCTGCCGGTGCTGAACAAGAAGTTCGTCGCGATCGGCGAGCCCGGACGCGGCGATGTGGTGGTGTTCCGCTATCCGCCGAACCCGCAGGTGAACTACATCAAGCGCCTGGTGGGACTGCCGGGCGATCACGTGCAGGTGCGTGACGACAAGCTGATCGTGAACGGCGTGCCGGTCGCCACCACCGACCGCGGCCTGTTCGATGACGGCTGCTACCAGGGTCTGCACCTGGCCGAGGAGCAGCTGGGCACGCACCACCACCAGATCATGTTCTGCCCGACACCCGGCGACATCTCGGTCGAGCCGCTGCCGGGGTGCGATCGGCGCCAGCTGACGCGCGGCTACGTGTGCGTGGAGCCGCAGGGTCCGGGACTGCCTGACCGTAACGACTTCAGTGAAATTACCGTTCCGCCCGGTCATTACTTCATGATCGGCGACAATCGCGACAACAGCGCCGACGGTCGGGTATGGGGATTCGTGCCGGAGGAGAACCTGGTCGGTAAAGCGACGCGAATCTGGTTAAATTTCGATCTGCAGCGCACCAGATGGGTGAAGTGGAACCGGATCGGGATGCGGATCGAGTGACAGCACTGCGACGGGGGTCGAACTCTATGCACCACAAGCAACGCGGCATTACGTTCATCGGCTGGCTGTTCCTGCTCATACCGGTGGCGATCGTCGTTTATGCCGGCATCCGTGTGGCGCCGGTGTACCTGAACTACATTCGCGTCGCCCGCTCGGTCGAGCAGGTGGCCGCGCAGTTCAAATCCGACGAGCAGCCGAACGTGCAGTCGATCCGAATCGCGCTCGACAAGCGCTTCGACATCGAGGAAATCGAGTACCCGAAGACCAGCGACATCACCGTCAAGCGCGACAACGGCGTGTGGGTCATCGAGGCCAAGTACGACGACACGGCGCCACTGTTCGCCAATCTGTGGATCGGCATCGGCTTTGACAAGGTCGCGCACATCGGTTGAGCACATGCCCGGCGCGGAGTGGCCGCAGCGCTGGCTGCGCGAGCGACTCGGCTACGAGCCGCGCGATGCGAATCTGTTCGCCTCCGCCCTCACGCATCGCAGCTCATCCAGCCGCAACAACGAGCGGCTGGAGTTCCTGGGCGATGCCGTGCTCAACCTGTTGGTGGCCGAGCTGCTGTTCCAGTCCTACCCGGATGCGGATGAGGGCGACTTGAGCCGGCTGCGTGCCCGCGTCGTCAGCCGCGAGCCCCTGGCAGAGGTCGCCGCCGGCATCGGCCTGGGCGATGAGCTGCAACTAGGCTCGGGAGAGCTGAAAAGCGGCGGCTTCCGGCGCCAGTCGATCCTGGCCGATGCGCTCGAGGCCGTCTGCGGCGCACTCTATCTCGATGCGGGGCTGGCGATTACCACGCGCGTGGTGACACAGCTCTTCGGCGAGCGCATCGCGGCGCTGCCGGCGCCCGCGACGCTGAAGGATGCCAAGACGCGCTTGCAGGAATATCTGCAGGGACGCGGGCTGCAACTGCCGGCCTACGAGCTCCAGCGCACCGAAGGCAGCGCTCACGAGCAGACCTTCTGGGTCAGCTGCACGGTGAGTGCGCTCGGCCAGCGCGCCACGGGGCGCGGCTCTTCGCGCCGTCGCGCCGAGCAGGATGCCGCCGAGCAGGTGCTGCGGCAGATCGAGCCATGAGCGAGACGCGCTGCGGTTTTGCGGCGCTCGTCGGCCGCGCCAACGTCGGCAAGTCGACGCTGCTCAATGCTCTCATCGGGGAGAAGCTGAGTATCGTCACGCCGCGTCCCCAGACCACGCGCCACCGCGTGCTGGGAGTCTTGAACACAGAGCACGCTCAGATCGCCTTTCTCGACACGCCCGGACTGCACCGCGGCGCCAAGCGCGCCCTGAACCGCGCCATGAATCGCACCGCGGGCGCAGCGCTCGCCGAGGCCGATGTGTGCGTGCTGGTGGTGGAGGCGGGGCGCTGGACGGCGGAGGATGAGCACACCCTGGCGCGCATCAGGGAAAGTGAGCGGCCATGCGTCGTCGCCGTGAACAAGCTCGACTCGGTGCGGCCGCGCGAGCGGCTGTTGCCCTATCTCGCCCGCATCGCCGAGCACACTGGCGATGCCGAACTGGTGCCGGTATCGGCCCTGAAGAGCGAGAATCTGAGCGCGCTGATCGCGGCCATCGAGCGTCACCTGCCGCTCTCGCCGTTGCTGTTTCCGCCCGAGCAGCGCACCGATCGCGACATCAACTTCCGCATCGCCGAAGTGATCCGCGAGAAGCTCACGCTCGCCCTGTCGCAGGAGCTGCCGTACGGGATCGCCGTGGAGATCGAGCAAGCGGTGGAAGAGGACGGCCAGCTCAACGTCTCGGCTGCGATCTGGGTCGACCGGGAGGGGCACAAGCCGATCGTGATCGGCGCGAAGGGTGAGCTCCTGAAGCGCATCGGCCGCTCGGCGCGCCTGGAGTTGAATCGCCTGCTGGGCCGCCGGCTGCACCTCGCGCTGTGGGTGAAAGTGCGCGAGGGCTGGGCGGACAATGCCCGCGCGCTGAAGCAGCTCGGGCTCGAGTAGGCGCACGGCACATGAGCCGCCATCCGCGCCGCGTCCAGCTCGCACTCGGCTACATCCTGCACCATCAGCCCTATCGCGATACCAGCCGCATCCTCGAGGTGTTCACGCGCGAGCACGGACGGCTCACGCTGTTTGCGCGCGGCGTGCGCGGCCCGAAGGCGCGCCTGGCCGCGGTGCTGCAGCCGTTCCAGCCGTTGTGGCTGTCGTGGGCGGGCAGGAGCGAGGCGGCCCAGCTCACTGCGGCCGAGCGCGCCTTCCCCGAAACGCTCCTGCCGCCGGCGGCGCTGCTCGCCTGTTTCTATTTGAACGAGCTGCTGATCAAGCTGACCACGCGCGATGATCCGCATCCGCAGCTCTACGACGCCTACCACCGCACGCTGCAGCGCTTCGCGGCCGCCGAGGGGCTGGAGCGGCCGCTGCGCCTGTTCGAGAAGCGCCTGCTCGAGGAGGTGGGTTACGGGCTCGACACCGCGCCGGCGCAGGGCATCGAATCGAGCGCGTATTACTGCTACCGTCCGGGTGAGGGCCTGGCGCGCGCCGCGGCCAGCTCGCCGGGCGCCGTGCCCGGAAGCTCCGTGGCGAGTCTCGCGGCCGAGCGGCTTGCGAGCGCGCCGGAGCTCGAGGATGCGCGCACGCTGCTCGCCGCGGCGCTGGCGCAGGCACTGGAGGGACGAGAGCTGTCAACGCGCGTCGTGGCGCGCTCGATCGCGCGCCGGGGGGCGCGAAGCTGATGTATTCACCGATTGCACTGGGCATCAACATCGATCACGTTGCGACGCTGCGTCAGGCGCGGCGTGCGCGCTATCCGGATCCGGCGCATGCGGCGCTGACGGCCGAACAGGCGGGTGCGGACAGCATCACCCTGCACCTGCGCGAGGATCGCCGGCACATCCAGGTCCAGGACGTGACGGTGCTGAAGGATCTGCTCAAGACCCACATGAACCTCGAGATGGCGGTCACCGACGAGATGCTCGAGATCGCACGCGCGGTGCGGCCCGCCGACTGCTGCTTCGTGCCCGAGCGGCGCCTGGAAGTGACGACCGAGGGCGGCCTCGATGCCGCCGCGGAGACGCAGCGCCTGAAGGAGGCCACCGCGATCCTCGCCGGGCAGGGCATCCGGGTGGCGCTGTTCATCGATCCGGATCCGCAGCAGATCGAGGCGGCCGTGCAGATCGGGGCGCCGGTGGTGGAGCTGCATACCGGCTCGTACGCCGAATCCGCCGGCGCGCGCGCGGCGTCCGAGCTCGAGCGGCTGCGTGCGAGCGCGCGCCTGGCGTCGAGCTTCGGCCTCGAGGTGCACGCCGGTCACGGGCTCAACTACCACAACGTGCAGCCGGTCGCGGCGATTCCCGAGATCGTGGAGCTCAACATCGGCCACGCCGTCATCGCGCACGCCGTGTTTGTGGGCTTGCCTGTCGCGGTGCGCGAGATGAAGCAGCTCATGCTGGCTGCGCGCGCATGATCTTCGGCATCGGAGTCGACGTGCTCGAGGCGAGCCGCATCTCGCACACCATGGCGCGCTTCGGTGAGCGCTTTCTCTCGCACCTTCTGATGCAGGCCGAGCGCGAGCAGCTCGCGCGCACGCGCCGCCCGGAGCGCTTCGTGGCCATGCGCTTTGCCGCCAAGGAGGCGATCGTCAAGGCGATGGGGACCGGTTTTGCGCACGGCATCTGGGTGCGCGATGTGGGGATCGTGCAAAACGCCTGGGGCAAGCCTGAAGTGGTGTACTCGCCGCGCGGCGATCGCGTCCGGCGCGAGCTCGGCGTGGGCGAGGGCCACGTCACGCTCACCGATGAGGCCGGGCTCGTGGTCGCCGTCGCGGTGTTGATGCGCGCGGCATGAACACGCTGGTGTTCGATATCGAGACGGTGCCGGATGTGGCGCTCGGGCGGCGCCTGCATAGCCTCGGCGATCTGCCGGATGCGGAGGTGGCGAAAGCGATGTTCACGCTGCGCCGCCAACAGACCGGCGATGAATTCCTGCCGCACGCGCAGCACCGGATCGTGGCCATCTCCTGCGCGCTGCGCAGCCGCGAGGGCCTGAAGCTGTGGAGCCTGGGCGAGGAGGGCGCGCCGGAGGAGGAGCTCATCGAGCGCTTCTTCGACGGCCTGGAGCGCTATACCCCGGTGCTGGTGTCCTGGAACGGCGGCGGCTTCGATCTGCCGGTGCTCAATTATCGGGCGTTGCGCGCCGGTGTGAGCGCCGCGCGTTATTGGGAGACCGGCGATCAGGACACGGCGTTTCGCTACAACAACTATCTGAGTCGCTATCACTGGCGCCACATCGATCTCATGGACGTGCTCTCGGGCATGCAGGCGCGCGCCCGCGCCTCGCTCGCCGACACCGCCGCGCTGCTGGGTCTGCCCGGCAAGCTCGGCTTCTCCGGGGCCAAGGTGTGGGATGCGTGGCTCGCCGGTGAGATCGGTCAGATCCGCCGTTACTGTGAGACTGATGTTCTCAACACCTATCTCATCTTCCTGCGCTTTGAGCTGATGCGCGGACACCTGACGCGGGAGCGCTACGGGGAGGAGCTCGAGCGCGTGCGCGCGCTGCTGCGTGACGGCCGCGAACCGCACTACGCCGAGTTCCTGCGCGCATGGGACGCGGGCGCGCCGAGTTGAGCCCGCCGGCTCCCCCGCACACAGCGGAAGTCGGGGTCGTCGACGGTCTGACGGAAGAGGCGGAAGGGGTCGTCCACGGCGGCAAGACCGCCTTTGTCGCCGGCGCCCTGCCGGGCGAGACGGTGAGCTTCCGGCGCGTGCGCCGCCACAAACAGCACGATGAGGCATTGCTGCTCGAGGTCTTGACGCCCTCGCCCGAGCGGCGCGAGCCGCGTTGTCCGCACTTCGGGGTCTGCGGAGGCTGTGCGCTGCAGCACCTGGGTCCGGTGCAGCAGCTTCAGACCAAGGAGGGACAGCTCCGCGCGGCGCTGGAGCGGATCGGTCGCGTGATGCCCGAGCGCTGGCTTGAACCCCTGCAGGGACCGCAGTGGGCCTATCGCCGCCGCGCCCGCCTGGGGGCGCGGTTCGTCCACAAGCTCGGCCGCTCGCTGGTGGGTTTTCGTGAGCGCTTCTCCTCGCATGTCGCCGCGATCGGCCGCTGCGAAGTGCTGGCCGCGCCGGCCGGGGAGCTGGTGCAGCCGCTGGCGGAGCTGCTCACGGCACTCAGCATCCGCGAGCGCATCCCCCAGATCGAAGTCGCCGTCGCCGACAACGCGACCGACCTGGTGATCCGGGTTTTGAGTCCCCCGAGCGAGGCGGACCTGGAGCGGCTGCGAGCCTTCGAGGCCGCTCACGGGGTCCGGCTGTACCTGCAGCCCAAGGGTTTATCCAGTGTGGCCCGGCTCGACGGCCGACCCGGGGAGGCGCTGTATTACGAGCTGCCCCAGTTCGATCTGCGCTATGAGTTCGCCCCGACCGACTTCGTGCAGATCAACGCCGAGGTCAATGCCGCCCTGGTCGGGCGGGCCGTGGAGCTGCTCGGGCTTACCCCGCAGTCCCGGGTGCTCGACCTGTTCTGCGGGCTCGGCAACTTCACCCTCGCCCTGGCGCGCCGCGCCGCCTGGGTGCTGGGAGTCGAGGGGGACGCGACACTGGTGCAGCGCGCACGACATAATGCAGCCCTGAACGGCATCGGTAATGCCGAATTCCAGGCGGCGGACCTGGCGACGGTGGCTTCACTGCCGGACGGTTGGCCCGGCGCCGGGCCGAAGGGCGAGGCGGGCGGGTTCACCGAGGTGTTATTGGATCCCCCGCGCGCAGGCGCACGTGACGTAATGCGGACCATCGCACGAATTGCACCGCGGAGCGTGCTGTATATTTCCTGTCATCCGGGCAGCTTGGCGCGGGATCTTGGGATTCTGGTTCACGAGCACGGTTTCAGGCTGCGCGCCGCCGGTGTCCTCGACATGTTCCCTCATACGACGCATGTGGAATCGCTTGCCCTCCTGAGCCTATGAGCCTGGGTCCCCTCATGATCGACTTGGCCGGCCGGGAGATCGACGCCGAGGAGCGCGAGCTCCTGAAGCACCCCCTGGTGGGCGGGGTCATTCTCTTTACCCGCAACTACGCCGACCCCGAGCAGCTCTCGGCCCTGGTCGAGGCCATCCACGCCGCCCGAACCCCGGCCCTGCTGGTCGCCGTCGACCAGGAAGGCGGCCGGGTGCAGCGCTTCCGCGAGGGCTTCTCGCGCCTGCCGCCGGCCCGGCGCATCGGCCATGAATTCGATCTGGATGCCCGTGCGGGCCTGAACCTGGCTCGCCGCCTGGGCTGGCTCATGGCCGCGGAGCTGCGCGCCCATGGGGTGGATCTGTCCTTCGCGCCCTGCGTGGATCTGGACTACGGCGTGAGCGATGTGATCGGCGATCGCGCCTTCCATGCCCAGTCGAACGCCGTCGCGCAGCTGGCCGGTGCGTACGTGCGCGGCATGCGCGATGCCGGCATGCAGGCGACTGCGAAGCACTTTCCCGGGCACGGCGCCGTCGCCGCCGACTCGCACGTGTCGCTGCCC
Organism: Steroidobacteraceae bacterium; assembly: GCA_035517435.1. Taxonomy (GTDB): domain Bacteria; phylum Pseudomonadota; class Gammaproteobacteria; order Steroidobacterales; family Steroidobacteraceae; genus JASHUC01. The sequence continues at coordinate 60,851 of DATIYV010000065.1, forward strand.
GTTGACCGGCGCGAGCTCGCGGATCTCGATGCGGAGCTCACGCCCTACCGGCGCCTCATCGCCTCCGGCCTGCCCGCGGTGATGGTCGCGCACGTCAAGTTTCCCGCCGTGGATGCGCGGCCGGCGAGCCTCTCCGGGCGCTGGGTGCGCGGCATGCTGCGTGAGGGGCTGGGCTTTCAGGGCGCAGTGTTCACCGATGATCTGTCGATGGGCGGTGCCGCGGCCGGCGGGGATATCGTGTGGCGCGCACAGCACGCACTGGCAGCCGGCTGCGACATGCTGCCGGTGTGCAACGACCGCACGGCCGTCGTGAGCCTGCTCGATCGGCTCAATCTCGAGCCCGAGCCTGCCTCCCAGCTGCGCCTGGTGCGCATGCGCGGCCGCGGGGGACTCACGCGCGGTGCGCTCACGGCGAGTCCCCAATATCGCGAGGCCCAGACATTGCTCGCGCGCTGCACCGCACCGCCGGTGCTGACGCTCGATTCGGGTGCCGCATGAGCAGTATCGCAAACGACCGCTGGCGCGAGATCGTCGAGACCGCCCCCGAAGGCATCGTGGTGTGCGATGCCACCGCAGCGGGTCATCCCGTCATCTACGCCAACAATGCCTTCTCACGCCTGTGCGGCTATCCGGTGGCGGCGCTTCTGGGCACGAACCTGCGCATGCTGCAGGGAAACGATCGCGACCAGGAAGGCCGCGAGCGGCTGCGCGAGTCGCTTTCGCGCGGTGAGCCCTGCCGCGTGCTGGTGCGCAACTACCGTCTCGACGGCTCGGTGTTCTGGAACGAGATCCTGATCCAGCCGGTCCGCGACGCCTCCGGCCAGCTCGTGCAGTGGGTGAGCTATCACCGCGATGCGAGCGATCGGCTGCGCTCGAGCGATCGCGCTGCGCCGGGTCTGCCGCCATGGCTGCGCGAGGACCGCCTGACCGGGCAGCATTCGCGGGCGTATTTCGAGGAGCTGTTACGGCGCGATTGGGAAGTCGCGCAGCGCGACTCGCACGAGATCAGCCTCACGCTCTTCGATGTCGATGATCTTGCGGCTTACAACGAGACCTTCGACAAATCCGCCGGCGATGCCTGCATCCGCCGCGTCGCTCGGGCGATCATCGCCTGCTATCGCCGCGGCAGCGATCTGGTCGGACGCTGGGAGGGCGGCACCTTTGCCGTGCTCACTCAGGGCGATGCCTCCGACAAGGCCAATGAGTACGCCAAGGTCGTCGTGCAGCGGGTACGCGAGCTCCTCATTCACAATCCGCGCGCCGGCAACGGCCGCTACATCACCTTGAGCGCGGGAGTTGCGAGCCTGGTGCCGCCGCGGGAGCTTGCGCTCGAGGCGATGGTGAATGCGTGTCAGACGGCGCTCAAGCGCGCCAAGAGCATCGGCAAGAACAATGTCTGCGGCGCCGAGGCCGCCGACTTCAAGTAGCTCAGCGCCCCGAGCGTGAGCCCTGCACCGGCGTCACCAGCGCAATCACACCGAACGCCGGATGATCGAAATAGTTGCGCTCGTAGAAGCGCACGCGATGGCTGTCGTGCATGGTGAACATCGTGCCCGGCGCCGCGCCCAGGCCTGCCGGCGGATCTTCCATCGCATAGTTGAGCGAGAGGGCGAGGTGCAGGAACGTGCCGCGCTCGAGCGTCACCGTTCCGTTCAGACCCGGCACGTCCACACCCAGGCGTTGCAGGGGGATGCCGGCATGATTGCCCCAGGGATTGGCGGTCTGGGACCACGCCGCATGCGCAACCGGAACATAGGCCCCGCTCGCCCGCAACCGCGACTCGATCCCTGAGAGCTGCATCTCACCGCCGGCGAGCAGCCGCAGGAAGCGCCCCTCGCCCGCGCCTGGCGCAGCGGGGCCCGGCGCATCGCTGTCGAGATCCCCGAGCGGCCCGTCGGCCTGCGCCTCGCTGGCCCAGGCTTCCGCGCCGCTCTGGGCCGCTGTCGCGCGAAATACGATGAGCTCGACATTGTATTCGGGTGCGCCCGGCGTGGCGGTCGGGGCCGTAGCGGCGGCTGTGGGCACAGCCGGGGCCTGCACCGCGACATTCGCGGGCTGCTGCGCGCGTGCGATGGGCAGGGCACACAAGGCGGCGAGCGCGAGCAGTCGCCAGTTCATCGCGGGCTCCGGTTCGAAGGTGAGGGAGATTCTACCAGCCGCTGCAGCAGCTCGGCGGCGAGCTCGAAGCGGCGTGACTCATCGGCGGGAGGCCCGGAGACCCGCAGCTTGAGCGGACCCTCGAGGCGATAGGATTTCGCATTGCGCTGGATGAGACGCACCAGGGCTGCCGGGTCGACCGCGCTTTGCGCCTCGAACTGCACATAGCCGCCCTGCACGCCAAGATCCAGACGGCGCACGCCGAGTGCGCGTGCCGAGAGCTTCAGTCGCGCGATGCGCAGCAGGTTCTGAGCCTCGCGCGGCAAGGCGCCGAAGCGATCGACGAGCTCGGCGGTGAGCTCATCGAGTGCGGCGGCAGCGGGCGCCGCCGCGAGCCGCTTGTACAGGGTGAGGCGCACGTGCACGTCGCCGACGTAGCTTTCAGGAAGAAATGCCGGCACATGCAGTTCCACTTCGGTCGCGGCGGCCAGCGGCCGGTCGAGCGCCGGCTCACGGCCTTCCTTCAATGCCTTCACTGCCTGCTCGAGCATGTCGAGATACAGCGCAAGTCCGATCTCCGTCATCTGCCCGCTCTGCGCCTCGCCCAGCAATTCGCCGGCGCCGCGGATCTCGAGGTCATGCGTGGCGAGCACGAAGCCCGCCCCAAGATCCTCGAGCGATTCGATGGCCTCCAGCCGCTTGGCTGCATCGGCCGTCATCTCACGGCGCGGCGGCACGAGCAAATAGGCGTAGGCGCGGTGATGCGAGCGGCCGACGCGGCCGCGCAGCTGATGCAGCTGCGCGAGCCCGAAGCGATCCGCGCGGTTGATCATGATGGTGTTCGCGGTGGGCACGTCGATGCCGCTCTCGATGATGGTGGTACACACCAGCAGATTGAAGCGGCGATGGTAGAAGTCGACCATCAGCTGCTCGAGCTCGCGCTCGCGCATCTGGCCGTGACCGATGCGCACCTGCGCCTCCGGCACCAGTGCGGCGATCTCGGCGGCGACTTTATCGATACTGCGCACTTCGTTGTGAACGAAGTAGATCTGGCCGCCGCGGCGCAGCTCGCGCAGCGCCGCCTCGCGCAGCATCGGTGCATGCCACTCGCTGACGAAGGTCTTGATGGCCAGGCGCGATGGGGGCGGGGTCGTGATGAGCGACAGTTCCCGCACTCCCGACAGCGCCATATTGAGCGTGCGCGGAATCGGAGTCGCCGTGAGCGTCAGCACGTGCACCTCGGCGCGCAGTGCCTTCAGCCGCTCCTTGTCGCGCACGCCGAAGCGATGCTCCTCGTCGATGATGAGGAGTCCCAAGTCCTTGAAGCGCGCCTGCGAGTGCAGCAGGCGGTGGGTGGCGATGACGATATCGAGCGTGCCGCGCTCCAGCGCATCGACCACGGCATCGCTCTCGCTGCCCGTGCGAAACCGCGACAGCACTTCGATGCGCACCGGCCAGTCCGCAAAGCGGTCGCGGAAGTTGGCGAGGTGCTGCTGCGCGAGCAGGGTCGTCGGGGCAAGCAGGGCCACCTGCTTGCCGGCCTGGACGGCGACGAAGGCCGCGCGCATCGCAACTTCGGTTTTGCCGAAGCCGACATCGCCACACACGATGCGGTCCATGGGCTGCGATTTCGCCAGATCCTCCAGCACCCGGCGGATCGCCTCGGCCTGATCGGCCGTCTCCTCGAACGGAAAGCCGTTCGCGAAAGCCTGATAGTCATTCTCGCGCAGCGGCAGCGCGAGGCCCTGCCGCGCCCGACGGCGCGCGTAGAGGTCGAGGAGCTCCGCGGCCACGTCGCGGATCTGCTCGGCGGCGCGCTTGCGCGCCTTGGCCCACTGTTCGGTGCCGAGCTTGTGCAGCGGGGCGGTCTCGGGTGCGGCGCCCGTGTAGCGGCTGACCAGGTGCAGCGCATGCACCGGCACGTAGATGCGATCGCCGTCCTGGTATTCGAGAATGAGGAACTCGCCCGCCTGCCCGGCGACCTCCATCGGCGCGAGCCCCACATAGCGGCCGACGCCGTACTCCTCGTGCACGACCGGTGCGCCGGGATTGAGGTCCGTGAGATCGCGCAGGATCGCATCGGGGTCCGTCGCCGCACGCCGCCGCCGCCGCTCCTGCCTCGCGCGTACGCCGAAGAGCTGCGATTCGGTGATCAGGGCAACGGCAGGCGAGGTGAGCTCCAGGCCCTCGACATCGGGTGCGATGGTGAGGGCGAGCAGGTCCGTGCCGCGCGCGAACGCGTCCCAGTCGCTCACCAGCGCGAAGCGATGCTGATGCGCCCGCAACATCTCCTGCAGTACCTCGCGCCTGCCGGCCGAATCGGCCGCGATCAGCACCCGTCCGTGAAAATCCTTGAGGAACGCATCGAGCGCGGCGAAAGGCTGCGCCGCGCGCACATCGACCGTAAGCGCGCGCGGTGGTGCGGTGGGCGCGAGTTCATCCACGCTGGCAACACCTGAGCCCGCGAGCTCGATGTGGGCAAAACGCTCGCTGAAGGTGGCCAGTTGCGCGGGCTCGACATAGAGCTCGGCGGGGTGGAGCACGGGCCGCTCGATGTCATGGCGGCGCTCCTCGTAGCGCGTGGCAATCTCGCTCCAGAGCCGCTCCAGGGCTTGAGGCGTGTCCGCGTTGCGCACGATGACGGCGTTGGCGGGCAGATAATCGAACAGGGTCGCGGTCGAGTCGAAGAACAGTGGCAGGTAGAACTCGATGCCGGCGGGCGCCAGGCCCTCACTGACACCGCGATAGACCGCCGATTGCATCGGCTCGCCCTCGAAACGCGTGCGATAGCGGCGCCGGAATGCCTTGATCGAATCGGGGTCCAGCGCGATCTCCCGCGCCGGCAGCATCCGCACATCGGCAATCGACTCGAGCGAGCGCTGCGTCTCCGGGTCGAAGCGGCGGATCGCCTCGATCTCATCGCCAAACAGGTCGATGCGCAGCGGCTCCTCGGCTCCCATGGGAAACACATCCAGGAGCGAGCCGCGCACGGCGAACTCGCCCGGTCCGCCCACCTGGCTCACCGCGGCGTAGCCGCAGTCGATCAGACGCGTGCGAAATGGCTCGAGCGCGAGACGTTCACCGACCGCAAGTCCGAAGGCGCGGCCGCGCACGTATTGCGTCGGCGGCAGGCGCTGCAGCAGCGTGTCGATGGCGACGATCAGGCAGCCGCCCGTTGCATCCGGCAGCTCGTACAGGGTCCGCAGGCGTTGCGAGGTGATGTCCGGATGCGGTGAGAACAGCTCGTACGGCAGCACTTCCCAGTCGGGCAGGGTGTACAGGCGGCGCGCAGCGGGGCTGAAGAAGCGCAGCTCGGCGGCGAGGCGCTCGAGCTCGCGGGCGCCGGGGACGATGAGCACATACAGGCGCGAGTCCCCGCGCATGCACTCCGCGAGCGCCAGCGCCGTGGCGCTGCCATGCAGCTCGGGCCAGCGCACATGGGGTTGCGCCGCCGTCGGACACGGGGAGTTCAGCAGTCGGGGCATGGAGCTGCGGTGGCTGCGCGCGCACCGCGCGCGAACGGCCCGCAGCTTACCGGGGCCCGCTCAAGGGGACAAAGCTCCGCCGGTCAGTTCTGCGGCGGCGCCTCGGCCGTGGCGACTGCATGGATGACGCGGTCCTTCTCGAAGAACACCGAGAAGGAGGCATAGTCCCAGCGCGTGATCGGGGGCTGGCCGACCGCGTTGTGACGCGTCACGGGCGCACCGAACTTCTGCTCTACGGCGCTCATCAGCATGCCGCGCATCGGGCGCGGCACGTTCGATTCGCGCACCACGACCTTGTCGTCGACGACGACCGTTTCGCTGAGCGCAGCACCGCTCACGGCTGCCAGGCACAGCGCGGAAATGACGGCTCGGAGTCTCATCGTGATCACCTCGGGAACCGGCACGGACCCGGCACGAACTATAGCACCGGCGGGAATCTGTCAAAGCTGGCGCGCCCGCACGGGGCCGTGATCTGTGATCCACGTCATGGAATCCATGCCCTGCGGCGCATCTGTGGTTAAATTCCCGCCGTGTTTCATCCTCTGCCGCTCTACGTGGGTCTGCGCTATGTGCGCGCCCGCACGCACAAGTTCTTCGTCTCCTTCATCACCTGGGTCTCCCTCGCCGGGGTGTGCGTGGGCGTCGCCGCCCTGATCATCATCGTCTCGGTCATGAACGGCTTCGGCTCCGAGCTGCGCGACCGGCTGCTCTCGCTCAATGCCCATGCCCGCATCGTTGCGGCGGCGGATGCGGCCGCGCCCAGCGCTGCACAGTGGCAGCAGGTGCGCGCGATCAGCTCTGCCACACCAGGCGTCACCGGTGTCGCGCCCTACCTCGAGGTGCAGGCGCTCGCCGTGCACTCGACGGAAATGCTGCCGGTTACACTGCGCGGAATCGATCCGCGCGAGGAGGGCGCGGTGAGCGAGCTCGCCAGCGCCACCAAGGAAGGCCGGCTCTCGCAGCTCACCCCCGGCGCCGACCGCGTCATCATCGGTGATGAGATCGCGCAACAGCTCGGGCTTGCGGTCGGGGATCCGCTCACGGTGCTGGTGCCGATCGTGACGAGCGCAGGGACGCCCGAGCCGAAGCTGCGCGAGTTCACGGTGACCGGGGTGTTCTCGGTCGGGGTGCAGGAGCATGACGGTACCTCGATCTATGCCCACATCGAGGACGTACGCGCGCTCGGGCTCGCTTCCAGCGGCCAGGGTCTGCGGCTGCGCTTCAACGATGCACTCGCCGCGCCCGCGATCACGGCGGGGCTGCGTGCGCGCCTGCCGGCCGGCTTCGAGGCCATCGACTGGACCACGGACTTCGCGAGCTATTTTCGCGCCATCCGCATCGAGAAGACGATGATGGCGATCATCCTGCTGCTGATCGTCGCGGTCGCGGCGTTCAACCTCGTCTCGATGCTGGTGATGGTCGTGAACGACAAGCGCACCGACATCGCGATCCTGCGCACGCTCGGCGCCTCGCCGCGGCGGGTCATGGGGGTATTCATCACCCAGGGGCTCGCGATCGGCTGGTTCGGTGTGGGCTTTGGCGTGCTGCTGGGTGTGGTCATTGCCCGGCATGTCGACATCATCGTGCCGATTCTGGAGCGTACGTTCGGCTTTCAGATCCTGGATGCCGATGTGTACTACAGCACCAATATCCCCTCCGATCTGCGCTGGTCGAACGTGATCGCGATTGCGGCGGTGACGCTGCTGCTCACGGGCGCGGCGACGCTGTATCCGGCGCTGCGCGCCTCGCGCACGCCGCCGGCGGATGCGCTGCGGTACGAATAGCGGCACGAATAGCGGCACGAGCGCATGCGCAGCTTCTACGAATGGTCGATCGCCACGCGCTACCTGCGCTCCACCCACCGGCGTGGCTTCGTCTCCTTCGTATCGATGATGTCGGTGGTGGGACTCGCCCTGGGCGTGGGCGTGCTCATCGTCGTGCTCTCGGTGATGAACGGCTTCGAGCGCGAGCTGCGCGAGCGCATCCTCTCCGTCACCTCGCACGCCACGCTCACCGGCCTCGAAGGCACTCTGGCGGACTGGCGCATGGCACGCGCCGCGGCGCTGCGCGAGCCCGGTGTGATCGCGGCCGCGCCCTATATCGAGGAGCAGGCGATGCTCGCGAACGGTCAGCACGTCGCCGGCACCGTCGTGCGCGGCGTGCTGCCGCAGGAGGAGCGGGCGACCACCGGACTTGCGACTCACCTCACCAGCGGACAGATCGAGGACCTGCAATCCGGCGCCTATCGGATCGTGCTGGGCGAGGCGCTCGCCAGGACGCTCGCGGTGCACGTCGGCGATGCGATCGTGCTCATCGCGCCCGAGGCCACGGCCACTCCTGCCGGCATGCAGCCGCGCATGCGGCGCTTTCGCGTGAGCGGCATCTTCCGCTCCGGCATGTACGAATTCGACAGCGCGCTCGCCCTGGTGCACATGAGCGATGCCGCGCGCGTGTATCATCTGGATGACGGTGTGACGGGTGTGCGGCTGGCATTGTCCGACCCGCTGCGCGCGCCGCGCACCGTTCACGATCTGGCGGTGCATCTGGGCGGGGGCTTCTACGTCAGCGACTGGACGCGATTCCACACCAATCTCTTCCGCTCCATCGAGATCAGCAAGTCGATCATGTTCGTCATCCTGCTCATGATCGTCGCGGTTGCGGCGTTCAATATCATTGCGACGCTGGTCATGATCGTGAAGGAGAAGCAGGCGGACATCGCCATCCTGCGCACGCTCGGGGCGCTGCCGCGCAATGTGCTCATCACCTTTATCATGCAAGGCGCGCTCATCGGACTCGCCGGCACCGTGCTGGGCGCGCTCTTTGGCATCGTCCTGGCGCACCATGTCGAGAGCCTGGTGCAGGGCCTCGAGGGGCTGCTGCACACGCAGTTTCTGGATGCCCGCGTCTACAACATGAGTGAGCTGCCCGCGTACGTGGAGAGCGCCGACGTGCTGCGCGTGTGCGCAGTGGCCTTCGTGCTGTGCGCCTGCGCGACAGCCTATCCGGCCTGGCGCGCAGCGCGCGTGGCTCCGGCGGAGGCGCTGCGCCATGACTGAGGCGGTGCTGGAGGCGATTGGGATCAGCAAGAGCTTCCGCCAGGGACCGGTCACGCTCGATGTGCTGCGCGGCGTCGATGTGCGCATCGGCGCCGGCGAGCGCGTCGCCATCGTCGGCGCCTCAGGCTCGGGCAAGACGACGCTGCTGCAGATCCTGGGCGGGCTCGATCAGCCCACAGCCGGCCGGGTGATGGTGGATGGCGCGGATATTCATCGCTTGAGCGAGGCCGCACGCGGCGCGCTGCGCAACCGTGCGCTGGGCTTCGTCTACCAGTTCCACCATCTGCTGCCGGAATTCTCGGCGCTGGAGAACGTCGCCATGCCGCTCCTGGTGCGGCGCGTCGCCGTCGCCGAGGCGCGCCGCCGCGCCAGTGAGATCCTGGCGCGCGTCGGGCTCGGCGAGCGTCTGACGCATCGCCCGCACCAGTTGTCCGGCGGTGAGCGTCAGCGTGCGGCGGTCGCGCGCGCGCTGGTCACCGAGCCGCGCGTGGTGCTCGCCGATGAGCCCACCGGCAATCTCGATGGCGTCAACGCCGAGCAGGTGTTCGCGCTCATGCTGGAGTTGAACCGGGAGCGCGCCACGAGCCTGGTGGTCGTCACCCATGACCTGAAGCTGGCCGCGCGCATGGAGCGCTCGCTCACGCTCGAGGACGGCAGGCTTAGGGACGCGCCGCCGCGCTAGTCGATCTGGCGCGGGGTGTCGGCGGCGGCCGGGGCGCGCGGCCGGTTGCCCCAACGGCGCTGGTGCACGCTCCAGCGCCACATCAGCTCGAGCAGCAGCCAGCCCGCGAATCCGCACACGAGCGCGCTCGCCGCGCAGCCGATCAGGAACGGCCGCCACATCGGCCCCAAGCCGTGCTGCAGCCAGTCCCAGCTGAAACTGAATCGGAAGTGCCGCGGCGGCGTGCGCGTGAGAAACGTCCCCAGCCGGTACGCCCCGTAGTAGATGGGGAACACGGTGAAGGGATTCACCACCCAGGTCGTCGCGATGATCACCGGAATGCTGATCCGCCGCACCACGGCCGTGAAGATCGCGACCAGCGTGTGCACGGGCAGGGGGATGAAGCAGATGGCCAGGCCCGCGCCAAACGCCGCAGTCACGCCGCGGCGATGGAACGACCACAGCCGCGGGTCCGCGAGCCTTGCGCCGAACAGCCGCGCGAACCACATCTCGCGCAGTGCATGCGGCTTGGGCGCAAATTTCTTCAACAGTCGCCGGGGCATGCAGGCGCGCAACTCTAGCAGATCACGGTATGATTGGACGGATGTGGGAAATCGTTCGGGCCGGCGGCCCGTTCATGTGGCCGATCATCTTAGCCTCGGTGGCTGCCGCCGCGATCATTCTGGAGCGGTTGTGGACGCTGCAGGAGAAACGCGTGTTGCCGCGCGATCTGACCCAGCGCGTCTGGCAGATCGTCGAGCACAATCAGGTCAACGATAAGGTCATCGCCGCGCTCGAGCAGAACTCCCCGCTCGGCAAGGTGCTGGCGGCAGGACTCGCCAACCGCAACCGGACGCGCGAGATCATGATGGAGCGGCTCGAGGATGCGGGGCGGCACGTGGTGCACGAGCTGGAGCGCTTCCTCAACACCCTGGGCACCATCGCGAGCATCTCCCCGCTGCTCGGGCTGCTGGGCACCGTCACCGGCATCATCAAGGCGTTCAATGCGCTGCAGGCGGGCGCCGCGGGCGATCCCCGCATGCTCTCGGGCGGCATCGCCGAGGCGCTGATTGCGACCGCCGCGGGCCTGTGCGTCGCGATTCCCGCGCTCATCTGCTATCGCTACCTGCGCGGGCGCGTGGAGCGCTTCGTCATCGAGATGGAAAAGGATGCGATGAAGCTTGCCGATGCGGTCGAGGCCGCCAGGCAATGAACCTGCGGCCGCGGCGGGTCGAGGATCCGGAGATCAATCTGGTCTCCCTGATCGATGTCGTGCTGATGATGGTCGTGTTCTTCATGCTCTCGAGCTCGCTGGTGAACGAGGGCCGCATCCGTATTCACCTGCCGACCGCCAGCAGCGTGCCGACCTCGCCCCCGCGCGTGGAGCCGCTCGTGGTCAGTGTCACCGCGCAGGGCAGCTATCGGGTGAATGAGAAGGAGCTCATCAACGCGAGCCCGGAGACGCTGCGTGCGGCGCTGCTGAAGGAAGCCGGCTCCGATCGCAGCATGAAAGTGACACTGCGCGCGGATGCGCGCGCGACGCATCAGTCCGTGATCACCGCCATGGACGTGCTCGGCCGCCTGGGCTTCGCCGAGATCAACATCGCGACGGTCAAGGACGAGCCGGCAGGCAAGCCTTGAGCGAGGAAGGCAGCCCGTTCGCCACCTACCGGCGGCTGCTCAGCTATCTGCGGCCGCACCGCGGCACGTTCATGCTCGGCATGCTGGGGGGCCTGATCTTCTCGTTCAGCATGGTGAGCTTCGTCGCGTTCGCGAAGGTGTTCGGGGACAAGGCGCTGGCGACCCACGACCCGCGGGCGATCTGGTGGCTACCGCTCGGACTCATTGTCCTGTTCGCGCTGCGCAGCCTCGGGGATTTCACCCAGACCTATTTTACCGGCCGCGTCGGCCGCACCATCGTCAAGGACCTGCGCGATCAGATCTTCCGGCGCGTGCTGCAGCTGCCGATCAGCTACTTCGACCGCACCTCCGCCGGCACGCTGCTGTCGCGTCTCACGTTCAACACCGAGCAGATCGGTCAGGCGACCACCGACAGCGTGATCATGGTGGTGCGCGCCTCGCTCACGATCATCGCCTCGATCGCGGCGCTCATCTACCTGAACTGGAGGCTCGCGCTGATCGCGCTCACCATGGGTCCGCTGGTGGCGTGGCTGGTGTCGATCATCAACCGCCACTTCCGCCGCTACAGCCGCCGGATCCAGGACTCGATGGGCGATGTCACGCGCGTGGCCAAGGAGAGCTTCGAGGCGCCACGGCTGGTCAAGGTCTATAACGCCGAAGCGCATCTCTCGGCGCGCTTCGAGGAGGCCAACCGCAACAACCTGCGCTCCAACATGAAGCTGATTCTCACCAAGGGACTGTCGAACCCGACGGTGCAGCTCGTGACCTCGGTGGGCCTTGCGGTGGTGCTGTCGATCGCGATCTCGGATCAGGTGCATGGGCGCATGAGCGTGGGCGATCTGCTGTCGTTCATCACGGCGCTGGTGAATATCGCCCAGCCGCTGCGCGACCTGGTCGGAGTCGCAGGCCCGTTGCAGCAGGGCATTGCGGCGGGACAGAACATCTTCGCGCTGCTCGATGAGCCGCGTGAGCCGCAGGGCGGCAGCTACATCGCGACGCGCGTGCGCGGCGATGTGGAGTACGAGAACGTCTCCTTCCAGTACGAGGCGGGTAAGGGCGCGGCGCTGCGCGACGTGTCGTTCCGCGTCTCAGCGGGCGAGACCATCGCGATCGTCGGCCGCTCGGGGAGCGGCAAGTCCACGCTGGTGAATCTCCTGCCGCGCTTCTACAACGCGGACACCGGCGTGCTGCGCATCGACGGCCGCGACGTGCGCGAGTTCGAGCTCGCGAGCCTGCGGGAGCAGATCGCGGTCGTATCGCAGGATGTGGTGCTGTTCGATGACACCATCCGCAACAACATCGCCTTCGGGCGACGCGTGCCGCTCGAGGCCATCGAGCGGGCGGCGGAGGCCGCGCATGTCACCGAATTCACGCAGCATCATCCCCGTAAGCTCGATGCGACCGTGGGCGATCGCGGCGTGCTGCTCTCAGGCGGGCAGCGCCAGCGCATCGCCATCGCACGCGCGCTCCTCAAGGACGCCCCGATCCTCATTCTGGATGAGGCCACCTCCGCCCTCGACACCGAGGCCGAGCGTCACATCCAGGCCGCGCTCGCCGCGCTCATGCGCAACCGCACCTCGTTCGTGATCGCGCACCGGCTCTCCACGGTCGAGCATGCGGACCGGATCATCGTGCTCGAGGCGGGCCGCATTGCCGAGAGCGGCACGCACGCCGAGCTCATCGAGCTCGATGGCCTGTACGCGCAGCTGCATCGCATGCAGTTCAACGACTAAGCGGCGGTTCGCCCACGATGCGGCAATGGCTGACGCAGCTCTGGTACCGCAAGAGCGCGGCAGCGTGGCTGCTCGCGCCGCTGTCCTGGCTTTACGCCGCCGTCATCGCCGTACGAACTCGCGCCTATGCGCGCGGCTGGCTTGCGAGTGAGCGCGCGGGCAAGCCGGTCATCGTGGTCGGCAACCTCACCGTCGGCGGTACCGGCAAGACCCCGCTCGTCCTGTGGCTGGCGCGCCGCCTGACCGAGCTTGGCTTCGCAGTTGGCATCGTCTCGCGCGGTTACGGCGCATCCGGCGGCGCCGGACCCCGCTTCGTCGAGGTCACCGATAGCTGGCAGAGCGTGGGCGATGAGCCGCTGCTGCTCAAGCGCCGTACCGGATGCCTGACGGTCGTGTCGCCCGATCGGGTCGCCGGTGCGCGGGCGCTCGCCGCGCGCGGTGTCGATGTCATCATCTGCGATGACGGCCTGCAGCACCTGCATCTGGCGCGCGACTGCGAGATTGTCGTCATCGATGCGGCACGCGGCTTCGGTAATGGTTGGCTGCTGCCTGCGGGGCCCTTGCGCGAGCCCGCCGGGCGCATACGGCGCGCCGACCTGATCGTGCTCACCACCGCAGGTGCTGCCGCGGGTCCGGCCGCATTCAGTCCTGCCGACCTGCCGGCGTTCGCCATGAGTTTCGCCGCCCTGGATGCGCAGCGGCTGGATGGCCTCGAGCCGCCGCGGCCGCTCGAGCGCTTCGCCGGAGAGCGCGTGCACGCCGTTGCCGGCATCGGCCACCCTGAGCGCTTCTTCGAGGACTTGAGGGCCCGCGGGCTCGATGTGGTACCGCACGCCTTCGCCGATCACCATGCCTTCGAGCCTGCCGAGCTCGATTTTCCCGATGGCGCGCCGATCATCATGACGGAGAAGGACGCGATGCGCTGCCAGGGTTTCGCCACGGCCCGCATGTGGTACCTGCCGGTCAAGGCGCGCTTCGTCGAGCGCGACTCGCATGCGCTGCTCGATCGGGTGTGCCGCTCGATCGCGCTGCCATCACCGGGTGCGACGCGGTAAAGTGCGCAGGCTATGGACACGCGCCTGCTCGAAATTCTCGCCTGCCCGGCCTGCAAGGGGCCGCTGCACTATCGTCGCGACCAGCAGCTGCTCGTGTGCCGGATGGACCGGCTGGCCTACCCCATACGCGATGACGTGCCGGTCATGCTCGAAGAGGAAGCCCGCCAGCTCGCGGCGGATGATCCGCTGCTCGAGCGCTAGCTGACTCGTGTTTCGCGTCGTCGTTCCTGCACGCTTCGCCTCCACGCGCCTGTCCGGCAAGGTGCTGATGCCGCTGGCCGGCAAGCCGATGCTGCAATGGGTGTACGAACGCGCCCGCGCCTCTGCCGCGGCCGAGGTGCTGATCGCCACCGATGACGAGCGCGTCGCGAGCGCGGCGCGCGCATTCGGCGCGCCGGTCATGATGACCGCCGCCGCCCACGCCTCCGGCACCGACCGGATCGCGGAAGTCGCGCGACGCGCCGGCTGGGGCGAGAGCGATATCGTGGTGAACCTGCAGGGCGATGAGCCTCTGATGCCGTCCGCGCTCATCAATCAGGTGAGCGAGCTCCTGACCGCACGGCCGCGCGCGGCAATCGCAACGCTCGCCGGGCCCATTCAATCCATCGAGGAGTTCGCGGACCCGCGTATCGTCAAGGTGGTCACAGCCGCCGACGGCAGGGCGCTGTATTTCAGCCGCGCGGCGATTCCCTGGGACCGCGATGCCTGGGGCACGGCACCGGCCGCGCCGGCACTGTCGGCCGCCGCACGCCGGCACATCGGCCTCTACGCCTATCGTGTGGGTGGGCTCAGGCGCTTCGCGAGCCTGCCGCCGAGCCGGCTCGAGCTCATCGAGAAACTCGAGCAGCTGCGCGCGCTGGAGAATGGGCTCGAGATCGTCGTTGCCGATGCCTGCGCGCCGCCGGGCGCGGATGTGAATACGGCCGAAGATCTTGAGCGCGTTGCGCGCCAGCTCACTTGCGGAGGGGAAAAATCGTGACTGCACTCACGTCCGGATCGTCACCATAAGCCTTAAGATTTGCGCGACGCTTGCGACCCAACTCTCGTCGCAGGAGTCTTCCCGCCCCAGACCCATGGCGCAGCGTTTCCCTCGGGCCGCAATCCCGCCCGCATCGTCGGACATATTGCGGTTTGAAAGGGAGTTCATGCCATGCAGCCTTTTGCCTCGCAGCGCGCGCAGATCGGCGAGCTGCTCGATGCCTTTATCGCCGACCAGCAGTGTGTGCCGCTGGGCGCGGCACGACTCGAGTGCGCGCAGCGCCTGCCTGAGAGCCTGCAGCGACTCGCGACGCGGGCGACGGAGAGTGAGGACTGGCGCGCGTGGACCGGCCGCGACGGTGGCGTCGCGTTCCTGCGCGGCAAGCTCTCAAGCACGTTCAGCCGGCAGTTGAGCCGCCCGGCCATCCATATTTTCCTGCACAGTTCCGACGGCGAGATCGCCGATTCGGGTACCTGGGCCCGAGATGAAGCCGGCCGCTGGGCACCGTGCAAGCTGCCCGGTGCGCGGCCCGGACGACGCTCACGGGTTGCTTCAAACGAAGCGCGTTGTTAGGTTCACACACTGATCAATGGGTCAGCGCGGGGCCGATGGACTCATGTCCGAGCGACAGATCGCCGTTTTGTTCGTTTGCCTGGGCAACATCTGCCGCTCGCCGACCGCTGAAGCGGTACTGCGCACGCTGGCGTCGCGCGAGGCGCCCGATCTGCGGCTGCACATCGATTCGGCGGGCACGGCCGACTACCACGTCGGGCGTGCACCGGACCTGCGCGCACAGGAAGCGGCACGGCGCCGCGGCTACGACATGGCGGATCTGCGGGCGCGCAACGTCGAGCCCGACGACTTCGAATCCTTCGATCTGATACTGGCGATGGATCGCGACAATCACGCGGCGCTGATCGCGAGTGCGCCGCGCGCGATGCATCCCTACATCCGGCTGTTTCTCGAGTTTGCACCGGATGCGGATACGCTCGAAGTGCCCGATCCGTATTACGGCGGGCCGAACGGCTTTGAGCACGTGCTCGATCTCATCGAGGCCGCGGCACGCGGCCTGCTGAGTGAGCTCAAGAACGGCAAAGCGCTGCGCTAGTCGTCGCGCCGCGTCGGATTATCGCCACCGCCGCCCACCGCGGGTGGAGCCGATGACCACACCACATACGGCTTATTGTCCGGCACCGGCTCGAAGTGCTGCGGCGCCGGCGGCGGCCGCTCAGCCGGGCTCTCCGGGCCCGCACCCGCCGCTGCCGGCGGTGGGGGTGAGAACTCACGCGGCGCGGGGTTCTCGTAACTGCGCTCCGGCGCACCGGAGGAGGCCGCCGGCTCGAGCGCCGAGCCTTCGTTCATCGGCATATCGTTGCCATTGCCGCCACCGCCGAACTCACGCGGGCCGCCGCCCCGGCGCCCGCGGCGCCGACCGCGGTGACCGCGGCGCTTGCCGCGTCCGTCGCGATCCTCTCCCGAATGCTCGCGTCGCGGGGCACCGGTGGTCCCCGCCGCGAGGTCCGTTGGCGCAGCCGATACGTCGCGCTCAGGTGCCCGCTCGGGCGCGCGCTCTGCCTGACGTTCCGGCTGGCGCTCGTGCGGGCGCTCGGCGTGTCGCTCGCCGCCGCGCTCGCCGCCGCGTTCGCCCCGATGGCTGCGCTCGCCGCGTTCGCCACGTTCACCGCCGCGATCGCCCCGCTCCCGGCCGCGATGCGTGTCCGAGCGCTCGCGCTCGTGCCAGCGATCGGAGCCTTGACGGCGCGAGCGCTGATGTCCCGGGCGCCGCCCGTCACGTTCGCCGTGGCGGTGTCCGCGGTCGCGCTCGCTGGAGCCGCTGCTGCGGTTGCCCGGACTCACGCTGGGCTGTGCCGCCGGGGCCTCGCCCTTGCCGAACAGAAACGCAAACAGACGTCGCAGGATTCCAGGACGCGCCGGCGCGGGCGCTGGTGCAGCGGCCACCGGAGCCGAGGGCGCCGGCATCGGTGTCTGCAGTGCCGGCGGCAGGGTCGCGACCGCCGCCACTTCGGCAGCCGGCTTCTTCTCCTGCGCCGTCGGGTCGGCCACGACGGGCGCCGTCGGCATGAGATAGGAGAGCTGTTTGTTCTCGGGCAGCTCCAGCTCGTCGTCGCGCACGCGCCGCAGCGAGTAATCGGGAGTCTGCATGTTGGGATTGGGCACGATCACCAGGTCAGCGGTGCTCTTATCCTCGAGCGTGCGCAGCCACTCGCGCTTCTCGTTGATGAGGTACGTCGCCACTTCCACCGGCACCTGCGCCATCACGCGGCTGGTGCGCTCCTTGCGCAGCTCCTCGCCGATCAGGCGCAGCATCGCGAGCGCCATCGACTCGACACTGCGAATGCTGCCGATGCCCACGCAACGCGGGCAGACGATGTGGCTCGTGTCCCCGAGCGAGGGCCGCAGCCGCTGACGCGACATTTCGAGCAGGCCGAAGCGCGACAGGCGCCCGATCTGAATGCGGGCGCGGTCCATCTTCATGGCGTCGCGCAGGCGGTCCTCGACGTCGCGCTGGTTCTTGGGCGACTCCATATCGATGAAGTCGATGACGATGAGTCCGCCGATATCGCGGATTCTCAGCTGGCGGGCGATCTCATCGGCCGCCTCGAGATTGGTGTTGAGGGCGGTGGTCTCGATGTCGCTGCCGCGCGTGGCGCGCGCCGAGTTGATGTCGATCGAGACCAGGGCCTCGGTGTAGTCGACCACGATGCTGCCGCCGGAGGGCAGCTGCACCTTGTGGGCGTAGGCGGACTCGATCTGGCTCTCGATCTGAAAGCGCGTAAAGAGCGCGATGTCATCGGTGTAGCGCTTCAGCCGCCGCTGGGTCTCGGCCGGCATGAACCGCTGCATGTACTCCGCGCACTTCTGGAAGGCGGCGTCGTCATCGACGATGACCTCGCCCACATCGTCCGAGAGGTAATCGCGCATCGCGCGCGTCACCGCATCGCTCTCGCGATACACGAGGAAGGGCGCCTGGCGGTCTTTCGCTGCCGCCTCGATCTGCTCCCACTGCACGCGCAGGTTATCGAGGTCCCACTGCAGCTCCTCGGCCGAGCGGCCGACACCGGCCGTACGCACGATCGCACCCATGCCATCGGGGATCACCAGCTGCGCCATCACTTCGCGCATCTGGTCACGGTCCTCGCCCTCGATGCGGCGCGAGACGCCGCCGGCACGGGGATTGTTGGGCATCAGCACCAGGAAGCGGCCGGCGAGGCTGATGAAGGTCGTGAGCGCCGCACCCTTGGTGCCGCGTTCCTCCTTCTCGACCTGGACCATGAGCTCCTGTCCTTCGGAGAGGAGCTCGCGGATGTTCATGCGCCCGCCCTGAGGCTGCTGGCGGAAATATTCGCGGGAGACTTCCTTCAGCGGCAGGAAGCCGTGGCGCTGCGCGCCGTAATCAACGAAGCAGGCTTCGAGGGAGGGTTCTACACGGGAAATTCTTCCCTTGTAGATATTCGCTTTCTTCTGTTCCCGAGACGGTAGCTCGATGCTGAGATCGTATAGCTTCTGTCCATCAACCAAGGCGACCCGCAACTCTTCCTGTTGCGTGGCATTGACGAGCATTCTCTTCATGCGGCCCTACTATGCTGTAAGGGTCCGACAAGGGGGCGACGGGAGTCCGCGCAAGCGGCATGACACAAAGGAGTAGAGGCGCTCGAGTCTCGTTCTGCATGAGATTGAGTAGCCGCCGCGAGGGGCGGTGCGCCGGAAACCTTCTGTAACTCAACCGACGGCGCGCCCGGTGATAAGCCTCGATGAGGCGGGCACTGGCGCTGCAATCTTGTCGGCCCAGGCGATGGCCTCGATACCGAGGACCAACTAACATGCGACGGCTACGCCGCGCACCTTTGGCTCGTTCACTTCTGGAACGGCTTTGTCAGTATAACCTCAAGACCACTTTAGAAACAATCATTTACGCTGGCACTGATGTGAGCACGCAACAAGCGGAACCGCGGCGCGAGGGCGTGCGCCACGTCGAGGTGAACGAAGACGCGGCCGGGCAGCGCCTCGACAACTTCCTGATGCGCCTCTTAAAGAGCGTGCCGAAGAGTCGCGTCTACCGCCTGGTGCGCAAGGGCGAGGTGCGGGTGAACGGGCGCCGCGCGAGTCCCGAGCAGCGCCTGAGCTTGAATGACCGCATCCGCGTGCCGCCGGTACACGTGGATGCACCCTCGGCGATGCCGCGCATGCCTGCGCCCCTGCTCGAGCGGGTGCGCGACTCCATCCTCATGGAGGACGAGCGCCTCATCGTCATCAACAAGCCCGCCGGCATCGCCGTGCACGGTGGGAGCGGTGTGAGCTTCGGGATCATCGAGGCGCTGCGCGCGCTGCGGCCCGGCGAGCCCCTTGAGCTTGCGCACCGGCTGGATCGCGACACGAGCGGTTGTCTGCTGATCGCACGCCGCCCCGCGGTGTTGCGCGTACTGCATGCGCTGCTGCGCGAGGGCCAGGTGGATAAGGCCTACCTCGCACTGCTCAAGGGTCAGTGGAACCTGGGCAAGAAGCGCATCGAAGTGCCGCTGCGCACCGACCTGCGCGAGCACGGCGAGCGCACCGTGCGGGCCCATGCGAGCGGCAAGGAGGCGGTGAGCGAGTTTCGGCCAGTGCAGTTCTTCCGCAACCGCGCGACCCTGGTCGAGGTCGCACTGCTCACCGGCCGCACGCATCAGATCCGGGTGCACGCGGCTTATGCCGGCCACCCGGTCGCCGGGGACACCAAGTACGGCGATGAGGCCTTCAACGAGGCCATGCAGAAGCTGGGACTGACGCGCATGTTCCTGCACGCGCATTCCGTGGGCTTTCAATGGCCGACGGGCGGGGAGTTCAGTGTGAACGCGCCGCTGCCGCCGGAGCTCGCGGCGGTGATCGATCGGATGAGCTAGGGGACCGGGCAGCCGAAGCTGCGGAGTGCCCCGGCGAGCCACACCAGCGGCAGGCCGATGAGGGCCGTCGGATCTTCGCTCTCGATGCGCTGCAGGAGACTGATGCCCAGGCTCTCCGATTTGAAGGAGCCGGCGCAGTCGAGCGGCTGATCGCGCTCCACGTAGCGGGCGATCTCCTGGGCTTCCAGGGTGCGAAAGGCGACGCGCGTCGTATCCAGATGCATCGAGCGGCGCCCGGCGCCTGCATGCACCAGCGCGCACGCGGTGAAAAACTCCGCGCTGCGACCGCTCAGGCCCTGCAGCTGCGCGCGAGCGCCTTCAGCCGTGCCGGGTTTGTGCAGCACCGCCCCGGCCGCCGACGCCACCTGATCGCTGCCGATGACCAGGGCCTCGGGATAGCGCCGGGCCACGGCTTGCGCCTTGGCTTCAGCAAGCCGCAGTGCCCGCCGGGCCGGGCCCTCGCCGGCAAGCGGCGCCTCATCGACCTCGGGGCGGTGGATCTCGAAGGCCGGCAGCAGCCGCTCGAGCAGTGCCCGGCGGTAGCGCGAAGTCGAGGCGAGGATGACGGGTAGGGCGCTCGGCACAATTCACCCACAAGAAACAAGAGCTTAGGCCCCCATTGGGCTTTGACTTGGACGGGGACGATACCTATCATACGCGCCCCATGTCGGAGGACTGGTCGAAGCTGCGTGACATCGACCTGTTGGCCGACGGGCACGCGAGCTTCGAGTTCGTGATTCCGCTCGCCGAGTTCCCACGGCTCACGCCGCAGCTCTCGCGTCCGGAGGGAGTCGCGCGCGGCGTGGTCCGCTTCGCCCGCGAGGGCGGTGTCCCCGTCGCACACGTCAAGGTGAACGCGCCCGTGGTGCTCACCTGCCAGCGATGCCTGGGCCCGATCGACCTGCCGGTCGATTGCGAAGGCCCGGTCGCGATGGTGGCGGATGGCGCGAGTGCCGATGCCGCGCCCGCGGGACTGGAAACGATACTCGCGCCGGAGCGACGCCTGAGCGTCCGCGATCTGGTGGAAGAGGAGTTGCTGCTGGCTCTGCCGATCGTAGCGCTGCATGAGCCGGGACGCTGCGCGCGGGGGGCCACGATCGGGAGTGCGCCGCCGCCGGAGCCGGCGACTGCAGACCGGCACCGACCGTTTGAGCAGCTGGGCGAGCTGCTGAAACGCGACCGGCATTGAACTTTACGGAGATGAGAGACAAATGGCCGTTCAAAAAAGCCGCAAGACGCCATCCCGCCGCGGGATGCACCGCTCGCACGACGGGCTCAGCAAGCCCGCGCTGTCCATCGATCCGCAGTCGGGCGAGGCGCACCTGCGCCATCGCATCACGCCGGACGGGTTTTATCGCGGCAAGCGCGTGATCGAGAAGCCCGCCGAGAGCGACGAGAAGTCCTGACAGTTGCCTAGATCCTAGCGCGCAGCACGCGTGGTTGCGATCGCGATCGATGTGATGAGTGGCGATCGCGAGCCGCGCGAGTACGTCGCCGGCGCGCTGCGTGCCTTGCGCGCCGATCCCACCCTGAAAGTGCTGCTCGTCGGGCGCGCGCCCGAGATCGAGCCGGCACTCGCGCGCGAGCCCGCAAGCGTGCGCGAGCGCGCCGAGCTGGTCGCGGCCTCGCAGGTCATCTCGATGGATGAGTCGCCGCGCAGTGCGATCCGCCGCGGCCGCGATTCCTCCATGCGCATCGCGGTCAACCTGGTGAAAGAGGCGCGCGCCGATGCCTGCGTGAGCGCCGGCAATACCGGTGCGCTTACCGCCATCTCGCATTTCGTGCTGAAGACGGTCGCCAACGTGGAGCGCGCGGCCATCATGTCCGCGATTCCCTCGGCGGGTGGCCACACCCACATGCTCGACCTGGGCGCCAACACCGGTGCCACGGCCCTGCAGCTGTCGCAGTTCGCCGCGAT
This sequence comes from Steroidobacteraceae bacterium, assembly GCA_035517435.1. Classification (GTDB taxonomy): domain Bacteria; phylum Pseudomonadota; class Gammaproteobacteria; order Steroidobacterales; family Steroidobacteraceae; genus JASHUC01. The sequence goes on from DATIYV010000065.1 coordinate 82,377, forward strand.
GGGCTCGATCGTCGCGCGCGACGTCTATGGCATCGCGCGCCCGCGCGTCGGTTTGCTCAACATCGGCGAAGAGGACATCAAGGGCCACGATATCGTGCAGGCGGCCCATGCGCTCATTCCGGCGATGGGACTCAACTACATCGGCTTTGTCGAGGGCGATGCCATCTTCTCCGGCGAGGTCGACGTGGTGGTGACCGACGGCTTCACCGGCAATGTGGCCCTGAAGTCCATGGAGGGCCTCGCGCGCCTGATCGGGGAGCGCACGCGGGCCGAATTCACTGCCTCATGGGCCTCGCGGCTGGCGGGACTCATGGCGCGGCCGGTTCTCAAACGCCTGGCTGCGGGCATGGATCCGCGCCGCTATAACGGCGCCTGCATGGTCGGCCTCGGCGGGATCGTGGTAAAAAGCCACGGTCGCGCCGATGCGCTCGCCTTTGCGCGGGCGGTGGAAGTCGCGGCGCTCGCCGTGCGGGGCCGGCTGCTCGCCCACCTGACGCAGGCATTCGAGGCCCAGGGGAATTGATGTACTCCTATATCGCCGGCACCGGCTCCTATCTGCCCGAGAAGATCCTCACCAATTTCGATCTCGAGCGCATGGTGGACACGACCGATGCCTGGATCCGGGAGCGCACCGGCATCGAGCGGCGCCACATCGCCGGCGACAACGAGACCACGGTCGACATGGCCGAGCACGCGGCACGCCGCGCCATCGAGGCCGCAGGCGTGCGGCCGCAGGATGTGGATTTCATCGCCTTCGGCACCACCACGCCGGATTTCATCTTTCCCAATTGCGGCGTGCTGTTGCAGCAGCGGCTCGGCTGCACCGGCTGTCCCGCATTCAGCTGCGAGACCGCGTGCAGCGGGTTTCTCTATGCGCTGTCGATCGCGGACAAGTTCGTGCGCGCCGGCGAGGCCAAATGCGCGCTGGTCATCGGCGCCGAGACCCTCTCACGCATCACCGACTGGAAGGACCGGGGCACGGCGGTGCTGTTCGCCGATGGGGCGGGGGCGGTGGTGCTGCGGCCGGCGGAGAAGCCCGGCATTCTCTCAACCCATCTGCACGCCGACGGCAACTACAAGGACCTGCTCTACTGTCACGGCGGGGTCTCGCGCAGCACGCCGCAGCTCATGCAGGCGAGTGAGGACCGCTTCATCCGCATGGCCGGGAGCGAGGTGTTCAAGCTCGCCGTGACCTACCTGGGGCGCGTCGTCGATGAGGCGCTCGCGGCCAACAAGCTCGATCGCGCGGACCTCGACTGGCTGGTGCCGCACCAGGCCAACATCCGCATCATCCAGGCGACCGCGCGCAAGCTCGACATGCCGCTCGAGAAGGTGATCCTCACCGTGCAGGATCACGGCAATACATCGGCTGCCTCCGTGCCGCTGGCGCTCGATACCGGTGTGCGCGACGGGCGCATCAAACGCGGCGAGCTGCTGCTGCTCGAGGCCTTCGGCGGGGGCTTTACCTGGGGTTCGGCACTGGTGCGATTCTGAATCAATCAGCTTGCGGTGCGGGCGATGCCGCAGCGCGCGCAGCCGCGCCTGGAGCGCTGGGGGCAAAAAAAACGCCGCGCGGGTATCGCGCGGCGCTTTCAAGTCAACGAACAGTCGGTGCTTACTTGGAGACCGAACGCTTGAACATGCGGTCGATCTTCTCGTTCGTCGCATCGACAGCCGACTGCGCAGCCTGAGCTGCAGCCAGAGCCTGGTTCGCCGTGCTCTGAGCACCGCTTGCCGACTTGTTGGCCGCCGAAGCCGAGCTTGCGGCCGAATCAGCGGAGGCCTTCGCAGCCTGCACATCTGATTGCAGCTTGCTCACCTGGTTCTTCAGGTCACTGATGTCACTTTGCAGCGGCTTGAGGTCCTGACAGCCAGCCAGGCCCGCCACAACGGCCACAGCAGCTAACTTCATAACGATCGCAGTCTTCATAGAACATCCCCTTCTGGGTTGTTAAGGTCCGGGAGGTCCCTGGAACAGGACGATGTGAAGCAACCGCAGTGCTCTAGCCACCGTCTCCACAAGCGACGCAACTGCATCAAAATCGGAGGCGGTTTGCAACCGCTTCCAGCAGCTCAGCTGTCTGTCGTCAGCGACAACTCCTGGTTAAATTTTATCATTGTTTGAAAGCGCATGGGAACGCACTTTCAGCCTTTCTTGTTTGTAATGAAACGTCTCAAACGGCGCGAGTCTTTCAAAATTTCGCGTGCCGCGTTGTGTCCCGGCAGCGCGCTCACGCCGCCGCCCGGATGCGCGCCCGAGCCACACAAATACAGTCCCTCGAGCGGTGAGCGATAGTCGCCGTAACCGACGACCGGGCGTGCCGCCCAGAGCTGATCGAGCCCCAGCGCGCCGTGAAAGATGTCGCCTCCGGTGAGCCCGAAGCGCTGCTCCAGATCGACCGGCGAGAGCGCGAGCCTGCCAATGACGCTGCGCCTGAAGTTTGGGGCGTAAGTTTCGATGGTGTCGATGATCAAATCAGCCGTGCCGTCACGCTGCTCGTCCCACGAGCGCCCGTCCGGCAGGCGGTATGCGAAATGCTGGCAAAACACGCTCGCCACGTGCGCGCCGGCGGGCGCGAGCGAGGCATCGAGTGTGCTCGGAATCAGCATCTCGATGATGGGCGCGCGCGAGCATCCGCTCGCGCGCGCATCGAGCCAGGCGCGATCCATATAGGCGAGTGAGGGCGCGAGGATGATGCCCGCGCCAAGGTGTGCACCCGGGCCGGGCATTGCGCTGAAAGAGGGCAGCTCCGAGAGCGCGAGATTCATGCGGAAGGTGGCCGATTCGCAGCGATAGCGCTCAATGCGCGCGGTGAATTCGGCCGGCAGCACCGCCCGATCGATGAGTGTCAGATACAGACGCCGTGGATCGACGTTCGCGGCAATGCGCCGCGCACCGATGCGACGGCCATCGCCGAGTTGAATCGCCACGGCGCGTGCACGCCCGGGCGCGCGCCCAGCGCCCTCGGTGAGAATCTGCTCGACGGGTGAGTCCGTGTGGATCTCAACCCCCAGACGCCGCGCCTCGGCCGCGAGCGCCTGGCTGATCGCGCCCATGCCACCCAGCGCGTGTCCCCAGACGCCACTGCGGCCGTTGACTTCGCCAAACACGTGATGCAGCAGCACGTAGGCGCTGCTCGGGGTGTACGGGCTTTGAAAGCTCCCCACCACGGCATCAAAGCCGTGCAGCGCCTTCAGCGCCTCGTCCTCGAACCAGCCATCGAGGAGCTCGCCCGCGCTGCGCGTCATGATTTCGTGCACTTCGCGCTGCGTTTCCGGGGCGAGCTGTGCGATCTCATGCCCCAACGCCAGCAGGCCCAGGCGCTCGCGCCAGCTCGACAGGTCGGCCGGCGGGGTCTTCAGCAGCAGGCTGCGCAGCACGGCGACCGCGCGCTCCAGCATCGCGTAGAACTGAGGCAGCCGGACCGCATCGGCGCGCGAGCGCGGCTCGAGCGCGCGCAGCGTGTCGCTGAGCGTGGGGCCCGCGCAAAAGGCGCTGCCGTCCGGCAGCGGCAGGAAGTTCTGCATCGGGCGCGGAATGATCGTGAGCCCGTGCTCGGCGAGGCGCAGCTCGCGGATCACCTTGGGGTGCAGCAGGCTCACCGTGTAGCTGGCGGTGGAATTGCGAAAGCCGGGATGAAATTCCTCGGTGACGGCGGCGCCGCCCACGATGCTGCGGCGCTCGAACACCCCGACTTTCAGCCCCGCGCGTGCCAGATAGCAGGCGCAGGTGAGGCCGTTGTGGCCGCCCCCCACCACCACCACGTCATAGTGGCTTGCACCGTTCGTTCTTCTGGATATAATCACAGTATCTGTATAAATGAACAGGTTCGAGCCATGACCGACCTGACGCCCCGCCAAACCCAGATTCTGCGCCTCATCCAGCGCTTCATTAACGATACCGGCATGCCGCCGACGCGGGCCGAGATCGCCCGCGAGCTCGGCTTCCGCTCCGCCAACGCTGCGGAAGAGCATCTGCGTGCGCTCGCGCGCAAGGGGGTCATTGCCCTGATGCCGAGCACCTCGCGCGGCATTCAGTTGAAGGACACCATGCGCGAGCAGCTTGGCCTGCCGCTCATCGGCCGTGTCGCCGCCGGCCGGCCCATTCTGGCCGAGGAGCACATCGAGGCGCGTCTGCAGATCGATCCGGCGATCTTTCAGCCGCGGCCGCATTATCTCCTGAAGGTGGTCGGCATGAGCATGAAGGATGCCGGCATCCTCGACGGGGATCTGGTCGCCGTGCATCGCACGGCCGACGTGCGCAGCCGTCAGATCGTGGTGGCGCGGCTGGAGAACGAGGTCACCGTCAAGCGCTACCGCCAGGAAGGCTCCATCGTGTGGCTGCTGCCGGAGAACAGCGACTTCGAGCCGATCCGCGTGGACCTGAAGCACGAGCCGCTGCTGATCGAAGGCATCGTCGTCGGCGTGCTGCGCCGGGGCAGGGCGCAAGGTCTGATGTAACGGCCCGCAGCCGCCGCATGCGGCATTCGCGCAGTCATGTCCGCCGATCCTCGTCTCGCGCGGCTCCTCGAGCATCCCGCCATCTGGCGTGGCACGAGCGCCGTGCGCGCGGGCGCGGTGCCGACCGGTTTCGCCGCGCTTGATGCCCGGCTGCCGGGCCATGGTTGGCCGCAGTCGGGACTGGTGGAGATGCTGCTGCCGTGCTTCGGTGCCGGTGAGCTGTATCTGCTGCTGCCCGCGCTGGCGCAACTGACGAGCCGGCCGCTCGCGCGCTGGTGCGCTTGGATTGCTCCGCCGCTCGAGCCTTTCGCCCCCGCACTCGCTGCCCATGGGGTGGCGCTGTCCCGAGTGTTGATCCTGCACACCGCCGAGCCCCTGTGGGCCTGTGAGCAGGCGCTGCGCTCGGGTGACTGCGACGTCGTGCTCGCCTTCGTGAAAGCCCGCGTGCAGGCCCGCGCCTTGCGCCGTCTGCAGCTCGCGACCGAGCGTGGACGCTCCCTGGGATTCATCCTGCGCACACGTCATGCGGCCGCCACCCGGGAGTCCTCCGGCGCAGCCCTGCAGCTGAAAGTGGAACCCACGGCGGGCGGCGCGCGGGTGACCGTCTTGAAGAGTCGCGGTGGCGTAAACGGTGCGCTCGAGCTGAGCTTCCGGTTCGCGACGGAGCCTTAGAAGGATGTCCGTGCGCGGCTTCCCCCAGGCGGACGCCAGTCTGCCGCAGATCGAGTCGCCGGCGCCGGCGCCAACGCCAGCGCACGAGGCGCCGCGCCTCGCGCCGCCGCCGGTTCAGGCATCGCTCGTTGAAGCGCACGAACAGTGGCTCGCCGTGTACCTGCCCGTGCAGGCGCCCGTCGCCTCCCCCGAAGCGCAGCTCACGCGGCTTGCTCTGCTCGCGCAACACTTCACGCCGCGGGTGAGCCTGGAGCCACCGGATGCACTGGTGCTCGAGATCCGCGGCAGCATGCGTCTGTTCGGCGGCGTGCGCACGCTGTGCTCCCGTCTGCTCGAGGGATGCGCGGCAGCCGGTGTGCAGCCAGTACTCGCGCTGGCTCCGACGCCGCTTGCCGCGCTCGCCGGGGCGCGCAGCGGCCGCCCGTTCAGCGTGCGGTACGCGGCGCAGCTCGTGAGCGCGCTGCGGCCGCTGCCGCTTAGCGTGCTGCGCTGGCCGCCACAGGTGCTCGAGCGGCTGGCAAAAGTTGGCGTGCACACGGTGGGGGAGGCGCTGCGTCTGCCGCGCGCCGGCTTCGCGCGCCGCTTCGGCGTGGAACAGTTGGCCGCGCTTGACCGCTTGACCGGCCGGCGCGCGGACCCGCGTCCGGAGTTTCGCCCGGCGCAGCGCTTTCATGAGCGCCGCAGCTGCACCTACGAGCTCACGCATCACGAGGCGATCGTGGCGGCACTTGCACCGCTCATCGCGCGCCTGGGCCGCTTTCTCGAACAGCATCAGTGCGGCATCACGGCGCTGCATTGCCGGCTGCGGCACCGGCATGCACCGCCCACGCAGTATCTGATGAGACTCGTCGCCCCGCTGGCCGATCCGAAAGAGCTGCAGGCTCTGCTCGCCGAGCACCTCGCTCGCATCGTGCTGCCTGAGGCGGTGCGCGAGTGCGAGCTGCGCTCCGGGCGGCTCATTCCGCGCGCCGGGCGCTCGGCCTGCCTGTGGCAGCCGGGCGAGCACGGCGGGCAGATGCGTACCGAATCGGTCGATTTCATCGAGACGCTGCGGGCACGCCTGGGTGAGCAGGCGGTACACGGCTTGAAGCTCACCGCCACGCATCGGCCGGAAGCCGCCTCGGAGCCTGCCGAGTTGGGCAGCCGCGAGACCGGTATGCCGCCCTGGCCGGCCTTCCGCCGGCCGCTGTGGCTGCTGCCCTCACCGCAGCGCCTGCCCGAGAGCGGGGGCGTGCCGCGGCATCGCGGCGCCCTGCGCCTGCTGAGCGAGCCTGAACGCATCGAGACCGGCTGGTGGGAGGAGGAGCAGGTCGCGCGCGATTACTACAGTGCCATCGATGAGCGCGGTGTGCGGCTGTGGATCTATCGCGAGCGCCGTGCGCCGCATCGCTGGTTCCTGCACGGGCTGTGGGGATGAGTTACGCCGAGCTGCATTGCCTCACCCACTTCACCTTCCTGCGCGGTGCCTCGCATCCGGAGGAGCTGGTCGCCCGGGCGCGCCGACTGGGCTATGCCGCGCTCGCCATCACCGATGAATGCTCCGTCGCCGGCGTGGTACGGGCCCACATGGCGGCGAAGAACTACGCGCAGGAGCCCGGCGTCGAGCCGCTGAAACTGCTGATCGGTTCGGAGTTCCGGCTCACCTGCGGCACGCGCTTGGTGGCACTTGCGCGCAACCGCCGCGGCTACGCACGTCTGTGCTCGCTCATCACGCGCGGGAGACGGGCGGCGCCGAAGGGGCAGTACGCGCTGTCGCGCGCTGACGTCGAGGAGTGTCTCGATGACTGTCTGATCCTGTGGCTGCCGCAGCTGTGCGGCGATCCCGGCTTTGACGCCGCTGCGGGGCGCTGGCTCAAGGAGCGCTTTGCAGGTTCGGTGTGGATCGCCGTGGAGCTCGCCTGCGATGGGGCCGATCGCGAGCGCCGCAGGCTTGCGAACCGGGCGCAGCGCGAGCTCGAGCTGCCGCTCCTCGCCAGCGGCAACGTCCACATGCACGTGCGCGCGCGGCGGCGTCTGCAGGATGCGCTCACCGCGATCCGGCTCAACATCCCCATTCGCGAGGTGGGCTGGGAGCTGCATGCCAACGGCGAGCGGCACTTGCGCTCACCGGCGCGCCTGGCGCGGCTGTACCCGCCCGAGTGGCTGGCCGAAACGCTGGCGGTCGCGAAGCGCTGCGAGTTCTCGCTCGATGAGCTGCGTTATGAGTACCCGCGCGAGCTGGTGCCGCCCGGACAGACACCGACGAGTCACCTGCGGGCCCTGGTGGAGCAGGGCGCGCTTACGCGCTGGCCCGGGGGCCTGCCGCAGAAGGCGCGCCAGATCATTGAATATGAGCTCGAGCTGATCGCCGATCTGCGCTACGAGCCGTACTTCCTCACGGTGCAGGACATCGTTGCCTACGCGCGCAGCCGCGGGATCCTGTGCCAGGGCCGCGGCTCGGCCGCGAACTCCATCGTGTGCTACTGCCTGGGCGTCACGGCGATTGGCCCCGAGCGCGGGGCGCTCCTCATCGAGCGTTTCATCTCGCGCGAGCGCGATGAGCCGCCCGACATCGATATCGACTTCGAGCACGAGCGGCGTGAGGAGGTGCTGCAGTACGTCTACGGCAAGTACGGCCGGGAGCGCGCGGCGCTCGCGGCGACGGTGATCGCCTACCGGCCGAGGAGCGCGCTGCGCGATCTCGGCAAGGCCTTCGGCTTGCCGCCTGAGGAGGTGGATCGCCTCGCGCGCATCATGCAGTGGTGGGATCCGGATATTTCCGCCGCGCGGCTGCGCGAGGCGGGCTTCGATCCGGGCAGTCCGCTGCTCGCGCAGATTATCGCGCTCGCGCGCGAGCTGGTGGGCTTCCCGCGGCACCTGTCCCAGCATGTCGGTGGCTTCGTGATCAGTGCGGGGCCGCTCGAGGAGCTCGTGCCGACCGAGAACGCGGCGATGGCCGAACGCACGGTCGTGCAGTGGGACAAGGATGATCTCAACGATCTGGGGCTGCTCAAAGTCGACCTGCTGGGACTGGGGATGCTGACGGCGTTGCGGCAGGCGCTGGCGCTCGTGAACACCCATCGCGGCACGCACTGGAGCCTGGGGCATCTGCCGGCGGAGGATCCTGCGGTCTACGACATGATGGGGCACGCCGATACCGTCGGGGTGTTCCAGATCGAATCGCGCGCGCAGATGTCGATGCTGCCGCGTCTGAAGCCGCGCTGTTATCAGGATCTCGTCATCGAAGTCGCGATCGTGCGCCCGGGTCCCATCCAGGGCGACATGGTGCATCCGTATCTGCGCCGGCGCGAAGGCAAGGAGCCGGTCGAATATCCGAGCGAGGAGGTGCGCGCGATCCTCGAGCGCACGCTGGGCGTGCCCATCTTCCAGGAGCAGGTGATGCAGCTCGCCATGAAGGCGGCCGGCTTCACGCCCGGTGAGGCCGACCGCCTGCGCCGCGCGATGGCGGCGTGGAAGCGGCACGGCGACATCCACCGCTTCCAGGAGAAGCTCGTGAGCGGGATGCTGGCGCGCGGTTACGCACCGGAGTTCGCGCAGCGCCTGTGCAAGCAGATCCAGGGATTTGGCGAATACGGATTTCCGGAATGCGTCGTTGGAGGCACTCGCGTGGTCGATGCGGATTCCGGCCGATGGGTCAGAATCGAGGATGTCGCTTGCGGGCGCGCACGTCTTGAATGCACCCTTTCGTGCGATGACAAACTGCGTTTGAGAAAACGCAAAGTGCTCGCCGTGCTACGCAGCGGTGAGAAGACCGTCTGGCGCCTGCGCACCGCTCTGGGTCATACGCTTGTTGCGACAGCCGAGCATCCGCTCCTGACCATGCAAGGCTGGCAACCGCTCGGTCAACTCCAACGGGGTGACTTCGTAGCGGTCGCACGCATAGTTCCGGTGGATGGGACGGTCCGATGGGATTGGCACAAGATCGTGGTGCTCGCGGGCCTGATCGCAGAGGGCAATCTCTGTCATCCGAGCACATTCTATTTCTATACGAAGGCGTCAAATCATTGCGATGATTTCGTGCGAGCCGTCGAGCGCTTCCCCAACACCCGCGCTGTGATTGAATGGCATAAAAGCTGCTATTCCGTACGCGTTCGGCGGATCGATCGACATCATCCAATAGGGGCGGTGGCGTGGATTCGAGAACTGGGCATCTGGGGACATGACGCGCGCCACAAATTTCTTCCATCGGACGTGTTCGAGCAATGTGCCGCCAATATTTCGCTGCTTCTGGCCCGTCTTTGGGATGGTGACGGAGGTGTCGACCTGACGCATGCCGCGTACTACGACACAGCTTCAGAGCGTCTGAGCAGCGATGTTCAGCACCTGCTGCTGAGACTTGGGATCGTTGCGCGAGTCTATCGAAGAAGCCGCTTGTACAAGGGGCAGATGATTAAACACTACGTAGTGACGGTTACCGACGGGGAAGCACTGAGGAAATTCTGGCAGCTAATCGGCTGCCAGCTATTGAATCCGCGCAAGCGTCAGCGGTCCAAGGTGTTGGCGGGGCGGCGAGATGGACGGATGTCACTCGATGTGGTCCCCGTGGCGGTCCACACACTCATTCGCGAGGCGCGAGATTCCAGAGGTCTGACGTGGAATGAGATTGGCCGAAGAACTGGCCTCGCGATGCGTGAGATTCAATCTCGTAGCAACTTGCAGAAGAACGGATTTCGCCGTTTTGTGATTCAGCGATTGGGCGCATGTCTGCAGTCCGCCGCTCTTGACGAACTCGCAACCTCGGATATCTATTGGGACAAGATCGTTTCCATCGAAAGACAGGGGGTTGAGCCGACTTACGATCTCAAGATCGAAGGTGACCACAACTTTCTGGCGAACAATCTGGTGGTTCATAACTCGCACGCCGCGAGTTTCGCGCTGCTGGTGTACGACTCAGGCTGGCTCAAGTGCCACGAGCCGGCCGCGTTCACCTGCGCGCTGCTGAACAGCCAGCCCATGGGCTTTTATGCGCCGGCGCAGCTCGTGCGCGATGCACGTGCGCATGGCGTGGAGGTGCGGCCGGTGAGTGTGTGTGTGAGCACGTGGGATTGCGCGCTCGAGCCGGCGGTGGCAGACCACGGCGATCCAGGTCAGCCGGCGCTGCGGCTGGGCCTGCGGCTCGTCAAATCCCTCTCGCAGGTGGGTGCCGAGCGCCTGGTCGCGGCACGCAACGAGCAGATGTTCGCGAGCGTGCAGGATCTGGCGCGGCGCGCGCAGCTCGACCGCGATGACCTGGAGGCACTCGCCGCGGCTGGCGCACTCGCCCCGCTCACCGGCAACCGGCATCTCGCCTTCTGGGAGGTGGCGGGCACAGAGCGGGCGTTACCGCTTGCACCGCGCCGCGAGGCCGGCTTTGCGCTCGAGGAGGGTCAGCCGCTGCTGCGCGCGCCCACCGAGCGCGAGAGCATGGTCGCCGACTACGCCTCCCTGGGTCTGACGCTGGGACGGCATCCGCTCGCATTCCTGCGGGATCGCTTGAGCGGGGAGAAGCTCGCGACCGCGGGTGAGATCGCCCGGCTGCCGGATGGCAAATACGTGCGCACCGCAGGCCTGGTGCTGATGCGCCAGCACCCGGGCAGCGCCAATGGCGTGACCTTCGTGACGCTGGAAGATGAGACCGGTCAGGTCAATCTCATCGTCTGGGAGAGCGTGGGACAGACCCAGCGCCGCCCGCTGGTGGAATCACGCCTGCTCGAGGTCCGCGGTCACGTGCAGCGGCAGGGCGAGATCCTGCACCTCATCGCGCAGCGGCTCATCGACCGCTCGGCACTGCTCGATGGCCTGACCACACGCTCCCGCGACTTTCACTAGTGCAGTAAACGCGCGGCGAGGATGTCCAGCACATTAGCATCCGGCACCGCATGCGCTGCCGCGCGATCGCCGAACTCCATGAGCTGATCGGAGTCGGCGCCATAGGCGGGCCAGGCCGGCGCGCCGGCACATGCGGGTGTGCCGCTCGTGGCGAAGGCCACCCAGCAGCCATGCAGCGCCGCCGTCACGCTGCGATCGGCATCGTTCATGAAGCGCGGCTCCAGGGTTCCGAAGACGAACGGAATCTCCGAGCCGTGGTCGGCACCGGCGCGCCGCTCGCGCAGCAGCGACAGCACGTAGTCAAAGCGGTACAGATACGCCGGCTTGCCGCTGGCGGAGTGCGAGGCGAGCCAGCGGGCCGGCGCCGCAAAGCGCGCATCGCGAAACGCCCGGCGCAGGACCTGATCCTCGTTGCCGGCCACTTCGGCGTACAGCACGCGCAGGCGCTGCATGACATCCGGGCCGAGACCGGTCACGGGATTGTTGGCGATGGGCGCCGCGCCGAGGAGCGAGCTCTCGTTGTCGTTTGTGCCGATGATGAGCGGAATATCCAGGGCCTGCGCGTGCGCGAAGATCTCGATGGGTGAGCGCGGCAGGAGCTTGCCGTCCACGACCGGTCCCAGTATGTACGACGGATCCACCGCCAGGACATGGGATGCAGCCACAGCGCGCAGCTCATTCACGCTGGCGTTGGCTCCGGAGAGGCCCATCGCGGTCGCCACCTCGGCGCCTTGCTTCTCGGCCTCGGCGAGGCTGAACCAGTTACCCCAGATCGGGGCGGACTCGACGATGGCCTTGTGAAAGAGGTGTGCCGCGCGCGGTGCCGTCATGAGAATGAGGGCATCGAGTGCGCCGGCGGATTCGCCGAACACCGTGACGTTGTGCGGGTCGCCCCCGAAGGCCGCGATGTTCCGGCTCACCCACTCGAGCGCCGCGATCTGATCCATGATGCCGTAATTGGCGAGCGGCTCCGAACTGCTGGCATGCGTCAGACTCGCGTGCGCGAAAAATCCCAGCAGGCCGAGGCGGTAGTTGAGGGTGACGAGGATCACACCATCGTGCGCGAACGTACTGCCGTCGTAATAGATGGAGGCCCCGCTGCCCTGCAGGTTGCTGCCGCCGTGGATGAAGACCATCACGGGCAGCGGCTTTGCGTGTGCGGCTGGCGTCCACACATTGAGCGTCAGGCAATCCTCATCCAGCCGGGCGGCGGCGCTGCCCGCAGGCAGGCGCCGCGGCGGCTGCGCTTGCAGGCAGGAGGGGCCGAAGTCTGCCGCACTGCGCGGCTGTTTCCACGCGCCCGGACGCTGCGGTGCCCGCCAGCGCAGCGCTCCCACGGGCGGTGCGGCGTACGGGATGCCTCTGAACGATGCAACCCCGTCGCTCTCCGTGCCGATGAGCTCGCCCGAGTCGATGCGCACCGTGGGGGTCGCGGCCAGGCCCGTGAGCGGCAGCCCCAGGGTCGCGAGCAGCATCACCAGTGCATACGGTTTCGGCATCGGCGCACTCCGTTGTATCATGCCAATTAGTAAGCTATGCGTACTATAACCGAAGGCGCCGCCGCGGTGGACGATTCCAGGCTGATCGTCCGCGCGGTGCTGCAGCTCGGGCGCAAGCTGCGGTCGGTGCGGCCGAGCCGCTCCGTCAGCCTCTCGACGCTGAGCATTCTCGGCACGCTGCATCGCTTCGGCCCGATGGCGGCCGTGACACTCGCGCAACGCGAGCGCCTGAAGCCCCAGTCCTTGACCCGGCTGCTCGCGGCGATGCAGCGTCAGGGGCTCATCCTGCGACGGCGCAGCGAGACCGACCGGCGCGCGCATTTCATCCTGATCACCGCCAAGGGCCGGCGGGCTCTCGGTCGAGATGTCCGCGCGCGCCGCCGCTGGCTCGATGCGGCGATGAGCACGCAGCTGCGGCCGGATGAACGAGCCCAGCTCGCAGGCGCCGCTGCCCTGATGCTGCGGCTCGTGGCCTTCGACACCGATGATCAGCGGTAGTCCCAGCCGAACGGCAGTTTCCGTCGCCATGCAGCGGGCGGCGCACCAGCTGCTTGATGAGCCGCGGCTGTTCGATGACCCGCGGGCGCTCGAGATGGTGGGGCACCGCAACGCGGCGGAAATCACCGCACACGGCGAGCGCTACAGGAGCCCGATCGCTTACGGCCTGCGCGCCGCGGTGGTCGTGCGCAGTGTGTTCGCCGAGGCGCAGCTGCATGCGGCCGTTGCGCGCGGCGTGAGGCAGTACCTGCTGCTCGGCTCCGGTCTCGACACGTTCGCCTTTCGCAATCCCTACCCCGAGCTCAAGGTGTTCGAAGTCGATCATCCCGCGACCCAGCAGTTCAAAGAGGGCCTGGTCGCCGAGGCCGGCTGGGTGTCACCGCCCAACCGGATCTGCGTTCACACCGATTTCGAGCAGATGCAGCTGCTGCACAGTCTGGCGGCGGCCGGGTTCGATGCCCGCGCACCGTGCTGCATCTCCTGGCTTGGCGTCACGATGTATCTGCGGCCGGATGTGTTCGCGCGCATGCTGGCGTGCCTTGCCTCCCTGGCGCCCGGGACCAGCCTGGTGTTCGATTACCTGCTCGACCGGCAATGTCTGGCGCTGCCGGAGCAGGTGCGTGCGGAGGAGTTGCGCGAGCGCGTCGCGGCCGCCGGAGAACCGTGGCTCGGATTCTTCGAGCCGGGTCAGCTGCAGGCGAGGCTGTGCGCCCGCGGCTTCAGCATCGAGGAGGATCTCGGGGCTGAGGCGCTCAATGCGCGCTACTTCGCGGGGCGCACCGACGGCATGCGGCTGTCAGGCATCTCGCGCCTGCTGCACGTGCGGTTAGGGCTTACTGCACCGTGAGGGCGACGCCGCTCACCGAGCCGGTGCGCAGATCGATCGCGGCCGTCGCCGGCTCACGCGTGAACGTGCCCAGCGGATCGGTGGAATTCCACAGCCACACTTCGGCGTAGTAGAGCCCGGGCGCAAAGCTTCCGGAGGCGCCTCCGCCGGGAACCGAAGCGGCAAGCGTGCCGGAGAACTGGTTGCCGGCAAGATCCGCATCGAGCGGCGCGGCCGCGATCACCGTGCCATCGTGCGTCAGCACCAGCTCGCCGCGATCGTACCTGGCGGGCGTCGCGACACTGAGCGTGCCGCTGATCGAATCGACGCTGGCGCCACTTTGCACCGCCGCAGCAGTCACGCTCAGCAGCTGCGGCCCGGTGCCGCTCGCGGGCGCGCTCACCAAGGTCCCACCGCTCCCCAGCACGCCATCGGCATACGAGCTCGCCGTGGTTGCGACGGCATACGTGTGGGCGCCTTCGACCGGGGCGTTCACGGCGAGCGACACAGAGCCTCCCGCATAGGTTCCATAGGCGATATCGGCCGCAGGCAGCGCATGATCCTGATCCAGGAGCCCGCTGAAGGTGTCGACGTTCACGCGGTCGATGAGGTATGGGGCGCCGCCGCTCGGCAGGCTCTGATAGAACCCGAGCGCCATGCCGCCGGCGGGCAGGGGACTTGCGGGATCGACGTTGACGGTGAAGCTGCTCGCGGTTGCGAGCGCCACGTTCTGCAGCTGCACGGCGCTTGCGGAGGCGGGCGCGCCGCTCGAGACCGGCACGTCCTGCACGATCACGCTCTGCACGCCCGGACCATGGAACACCAGATCGTAGGTGGAAGTGGAGGAGGGCAGCGGATAGAGCACGAACGCACCGCCCGACTGAACCGGTGCGCTCGCTACGATCTCAAAGCGCGAGCCATCTGCACTCGCCTGCTCGGCGCTGACGGTCACATCGATCGCGCCCGTCGCATCGGGCGTAACGCCGCTCACATCGACGCTGCCCTGGATGGTGCCGACCGAGGAGAGATTGGTGCCGGTGAGGTGCGGATTAAGGAGATAGGCCTGTACGCCGCTGAGGGAGACCGGCACGAGATCGCGCGCGGCATCGAAGCTGAGCGCAACCGACGTATTGCTCGCGCTCGATGAGCCGGTGATGGCGGCGAGGCCGGCGCTGCCGCTCGGGATGGTGTTGCTCGCGGCCTGCACGGTGAAGGAGAGACTGACACCGATCCCTTCGGCGGCAACCGGGATCTGCAGCGGCACCCGCTGCGGCAAGCCCGACGAGTCGACGTAGTCCACTTCATCGTTCGTGAGTGCCCCCGCGCTTTGTGCGGCAGGCACAAGCGGCGCGGAAGGATCGACCAGCAGCAGCCGCAATTCCTGGTAGGAGCCGGCGGGCACGTGCAGTGCGCCCGCGAGCGCCGTGAGCGTGCCGCCGTTCAGAGCCGTGAGATCGAGAGTCTGCGGCGTCGACAGCGCGAACTTCTTCCAGCCGCTGTCCTCGGGTCCGGCGCCGGCGGTCGTGTTGAACCACAGCGCAGCGACGGTGATCCACACGTGCGAGTACTGCGCCGGGACATTGGCCGTTGCCGAGACATGCACCTGGCTGGAGCATGCACCGAGGGCGAGCAGCAGCAGGCACAGGAGCGGATTGCGTAAGGAAGCTCGCACCCAGGCGGGCTCAACGTGACGGGCGCGCAGCGGTTGACTTCGAGCGTCAGCGGCCGCGCTCGCCCTTGCCCTTCGGCGCATCGGGATCGTCGATCTCATAGTCGTCGAAATCGCTGGTGAGCTCGGCGGTGCGTTTGTCCTCGAACAGCTTCTCCAGGCGCCGCCAGGCCGGGTCGCCCGACTTTTGGCCACGGCGCTTGGCCAGGTCGAGGTCCTTGATGACCTGGTCGAGGTCGACGTCCGCCTCTTCGCTCACCGGCTCGTCGGCGTCTTCCTCTTCGAACTCTTCGGATTCAGGCTTCTCGCTCATGCCCGCACGCGCACCCTGGGTCGCGACGGCGCGAAAGTAATTCGATTTCTCGCGCCGTGCAACGGCAGGAGTGTGTCAGTTCAGCGAATCAGCTGATTCATTTCGAAAATTGGGAGCAGCATTGCAAAAACGATGCCCATGACGAACAGCCCCATGAGGACGATCAGGCCCGGGCCGAGCAGGTTCGTCAGGGCGGTGATCAGGCCGTCGAGCTCGCGTTCCTGACTGATCGCGGCCCGATCGAGCATGCTTTCGAGCTCCCCGCTCGCCTCGCCGCTCGAGATCAGGTGGATGGTCATGGGCGGAAACAGCCGGCTTGTCGCCAGCGAGCGACCGATGGGGGCGCCTTCGCGCACGCGCTGGGAGGCCTCGGCCACCGCATCGCGCATGGGAACATTCGTCACCACTTCCCCGGCGATGCGCAGCGCCTCCAGTACCGGCACCGCGCTCGCGGTGAGAATGCTCAGCGTGCGGGTGAAGCGCGCGGTGTTAAAGCCCCGGGCGAGCTTGCCGATCACCGGGACGCTGAGCATGCGGCGGTCGTAGCTGCGCCGCGCCTCGGGGTTCTTCAGCCAGCGGCGAAACGCGAACACCGCGATGGCGGCGAGCACCAGCACGTAGATCCCATAGCTGCGAAAGAAGCCACTGACGGCGATCAGGATCTGCGTGATCAGGGGCAGCTCGGCGTGGCTCGACTCGAACACGCCCACGACCTTGGGTACGACATACACCAGCAGGCCCGAGACGATCGCAAAGCACATCACCGACAGCGCGATCGGATAGAGCATCGCCGCCATGATCTTCTGGCGGATCTCCTCACGGCTCTCCGTGTAGTCCGCGAGCCGCTCGAGCACCGTATCCAGATGCCCCGACTGCTCGCCCGCGGCGACTGTCGCGCGGTAGATCTCGGGAAAGATGCGCGGGAAGTCGGAGAAACCGTCTGCGAGCGTGTGACCTTCCATCACCTTGGCGCGCACGCCCATGATGATGCTCTGCACGCGCGGCCGCTCGGTCTGCTGCGATACCGCGAGCAGAGATTCCTCGAGCGGCAGGCCGGCGCGGACCAGAGTCGCGAGCTGGCGCGTGAAGAGCGCGAGGTCTGCCGAGGAGACGCGGCGCGCGAGGCTCAAGGTGCGCTGCTGGCGTGCCTCGCTGACCGCGACTTCGGTGACGCTGACCGGCAGCAGCTGGCGCTCGCGCAATTGCTGGCGCACCGAGCGGGCGGTGTCGCCTTCGAGAATGCCCTTGCGCTCGCGGCCGCCGGTATCGAGGGCGGTGTATTCGAAGGCACCCATCGTGAAGAGCTACGCGCGCGCGCGGCGTGCGGCGCTAATCCTCGCGCGTGACACGCAGCACTTCCTCGAGCGTCGTCTGCCCCTGCAGGACCTTGGTGCGGCCGTCGTCGCGGATCGAGGGGGTCAGCGTGCGCGCATAGCGCTCCAGATCATGCTCGGCTGCCCCATCGTGAATCATGGTCCGCATGGTGTCATCCACGACCACGAGCTCGTACACGCCGCTGCGCCCGCGGTAGCCGCCGGCCGCATCGCGTCCGGGGCGGTACAGCGTGGGGGAGGCATCCGTCGGGGCGAGATTGAGCAGGCGGCGCTCGTATTCCCCGGCCGTGAACGGCTGCTTGGTGTCCGGATTGAGCACGCGCACCAGGCGCTGGGCGAGCACGCCGATCAGGCTGGAGGACAAAAGGAACGGCTCGATGCCCATGTCGCGCAGTCGGGTGACGGCGCCGACGGCCGTGTTGGTATGCAGCGTCGAGAGCACCAGGTGTCCGGTGAGGCTTGCCTGCACGGCGATCTGCGCCGTCTCGAGATCGCGGATCTCGCCGACCATCACGACATCCGGATCCTGGCGCAGGATCGCGCGCAGCCCGCGCGCGAAGGTCATCTCGACTTTGGTGTTCACCTGCGTCTGGCCGATGCCATCGATGTAGTACTCGATGGGATCCTCGACCGTCATGATGTTGCGCGTGTTGTCGTTGAGGCGCTCCAGGGCCGCATACAGCGTGGTCGTCTTGCCCGAGCCGGTAGGCCCGGTCACGAGCAGGATGCCGTGCGGCTTGTGGATCAGCTCATCGATGAGCTGCTGCGTGGCCGGATCCATGCCGAGCGAATCGAGGTCGAGCCGCCCGGCCTGCTTGTCGAGGATACGCAGCACGACGCGCTCGCCGTGACCTGAAGGGATGGTGGAGACGCGCACATCCACCGCCCGGCCCGCAATCCTCAGGCTGATGCGGCCATCCTGCGGCAGGCGCTTCTCGGCGATGTCGAGCTTCGACATGACCTTGATGCGCGAGACGACGAGCGGCGCCACCGCGCGCTTGGACTGCAGCACTTCGCGCAGCACGCCGTCGATGCGAAAGCGGATCACGAGGCGGTTCTCGAACGGCTCGATGTGGATATCGGATGCGTTCTCCTTCACCGCCTGGGTAAACACCGCGTTGATCAGGCGGATGATGGGTGCGTCGTCCTCACTCTCGAGCAGGTCGGCCTGTTCGGGCAGATCCTGCGCGAGGTGCGCAAGATCGGTCGTGTCGTCGAAGCCTTCCACCGCCTGCATGGCCTCCGAGCCCGCCTCGTACGCCTGGCGCAGGAGCGCATCGAAGGCGGCGTCGTCCACGCGCTGGACCGCGATGGGCGTGCCGAGGAAGCGGCGCACTTCGGCGAGCGCCTGCGGCGCGGCGCCCGTCCGCAGGGCGCAGTGCGCAACGCCGTCGGTCATGCTGCACACGAGCACACCGTGACGCTTGGCAAATGCGAACGACGGTCGCCGGCTGAGCGCTGCCGACTCGGCGGCGGATACAGCCACGGCGGTGTCGTTCACTTCGTGTCTCCCGGCGGCGGGCTCGCGGGCGGCGCTGCGGCCGGTGCGGGCGGGGGTGAGCTCTGCGGCGGCGCCGCTGTCGCAGTGTCTCCGCCGGGCGCCGCAATGGGCTGGGCGCTGCCGGCGGGCGTCGCAGGCGCTGCTTGTGGCGCAGGTGCCGGCGCGGGCGCTGCCTGCGGTGGCGGAATTGTCGGCAGGAGCGGGGACTTGACCCCAGGCAGCAGCGGCAGCAATTCCTTGGAGCCGACCTGACGCTGCTCTTCGCGGATGAAGTTGTACTTGTTGTTGGTCTCGATCGTGCTGTCGAT
>DATIYV010000066.1:0-24337 GCA_035517435.1 Steroidobacteraceae bacterium
TCGAGCGCAGCACCTTTCTCATCGATGCGAAGGGCGTTCTGCGCCAGGAGTGGCGCAAAGTGCGTGTGCCGGGACACGCGGAGGAAGTACTTGAAGCGGCGAAGTCTCTCTGACCCTCTGGCTGCGGGCGCGGGCCCGGCCCCAGCGGCCGTGCAGCGGCGCTTGTTCGTACTCGACACCAACGTGCTGATGCACGATCCGGCGGCGATCTTTCGCTTCGAGGAGCACGACATCTACCTGCCGATGGTGGTGCTCGAGGAGCTCGATGCGCACAAGAAGGGCCTGTCGGAAGCCTCGCGCAACGTGCGCCAGGTGAGCCGCTTCCTCGATGACATGATGCGCGGGGCGACCAAGGAGCAGATCGACCGCGGCTTGACGCTTCCCGGCGCCATGTCCGGCAATCACGGCAAGCGTCCCTCGAGCGGGCGGCTGTTCTTCCAGACGCGTCAGCTCGAGAGCACCCTGCCCCAGAGCCTGCCGGGCCAGGGGAGCGACAACGCGATCCTGTCGCAGACGCTCGCGCTGCAGAACGAGAACCCGGCCGCGCGCGTGATCCTGGTGTCCAAGGACATCAACCTGCGCATCAAGGCCGCGGTCCTGGGCGTGCACGCCGAGGACTACTACAGCGACAAGACATTAGAAGACATCGATGTGCTGTATTCCGGCATGTCGGCGCTGCCGCCGAATTTCTGGGAGCAGCACTCGAAGGACATGCGCTCCTGGAAAGAGTCCGAGCGCACCTTCTACGAGGTGAGCGGACCTGCAGTACACGAGTGGCAGGTGAATGAGGGCCTGTACTCCGAGGAGGAGAGCGGCATCGAGGCGATCGTGCGCCTCAAGAAAGGCGAGAAGGCGACGCTCGAGATCACGCGCGATTTCAGGAGCGAGCGCCACAACGTCTGGGGCATCACCGCGCGCAACCGCGAACAGAACTTCGCGCTGAACCTGCTGCTCGACCCGGACATCGACTTCGTGACGATCCTGGGGCCGGCCGGCACCGGCAAGACTCTGCTTGCGCTCGCCGCGGGACTCGCGCAGACGCTCGACAAGAACCGCTTCGTCGAGATCATCATGACGCGCGTGACCATCCCGCTGGGCGAGGACATCGGCTTCCTGCCCGGCACGGAGGAGGAGAAGATGGAGCCCTGGATGGGTGCGCTCATGGACAATCTGGAAGTGCTCACCCAGAGCCAGGAAGGCGGCAACTGGGGCCGGGCAGCGACGAACGACCTGCTGCGCAACCGCATCAAGATCCGCTCGCTCAACTTCATGCGCGGCCGCACGTTCCTCAACCGCTACATCATCCTCGATGAGGCACAGAACCTGACCCCCAAGCAGATGAAGGCGCTGGTGACGCGCGCAGGTCCGGGAACCAAGATCGCCTGCCTGGGCAATGTGGCGCAGATCGACACGCCCTACCTCACCGAGACCACCTCGGGCATAACATATGCGGTGAACCGATTTCGGGGCTGGGACCACTCGGGGCACATCACGCTGGTGCGCGGGGAACGCTCCCGTTTGGCCGATTTTGCCTCCGACATGCTCTAAGTCTTTGCTGCGGAGCCGAAACTCGGTCCGATTCGGGCGGTCGAAGCCCTAGCCCTGCGCTAATCTCCCCTCCAGGACATGCGATCCCGAGCTCACAATTCGTTGCACTCATGGGCCCTCGGCCTGCTCGGCGCATTCTTCGCCACGGCAGGCTCGGTCGCGGTCGTGCATGCGGATTCGGATCTGCCCGACATCGGCAATCCCGCGGGCGTCATCCTCAGCAAGGATGACGAATTTCAGATCGGCATGATGATCGTGCGCCAGCTGCGCGATCAGAATCAGGTCGTCGAGGATCCGGAGTCGACCGAGTACATCGAGTCGGTGGGGGGGCGCCTCGCCGCGCAGACGCCGGATGGCAACAAGCACTTCGATTACTTCGTGGTGGACGACAGCGCCATCAACGCCTTCGCGCTGCCCGGCGGCTTCATCGGCATCAACTACGGCACCATCCTCGTATCGCAGAATGAATCGCAGATCGCAGGCGTGCTGGCGCACGAGACCGCGCACATCGTGCAGCGGCACATCGCGCGCGCCGTGCGCGCGCAGAGCCGCCAGAGTCTTGCGACCGCCGCCGCGATTCTCGCCTCGGTGCTGATCGGCGCTGCGGGCGGCGGCTCGCAGGCGGTGGAAGGCGGCATCGCCGCCGCGGAGGGACTTGCGGCGCAGGCGCAGATCAATTTCACGCGCGATGAGGAGTTCGAGGCGGACCGCGTCGGCATGGGGTTTCTTCATAACGCCGGCTTCGATCCGCGCGGCATGCCGGACTTCTTCGAGACCCTGAGCCGCCGCTATGGCTACGAGGAAGGCCTGATCCCCAAGATCCTGATGGATCACCCGGTCACGAGCGAGCGCATCGCCGAGGGCCGCGCGCGCGCCGCGCAGTACGGCCGGCCGGGGAAGATTCAGGACTCGACGAGCTATGCGCTGATCCGCGAGCGACTGCGCGTCATCACCGCTCCGCATGACACCGACATGCGCGCTTATTACGCCAAGCGACTCGAGATGCGAAACCCCGCCTTGAGCGATCAGTACGGCGAGGCAATCGCAATGATGCAGCGCGGTCATCCGACCGAGGCGGCGGAGATCCTCGAGCCGCTGGTGCAGCAGCACGAGGGCGTCATCCTGCTGCACATCGCCTTGGGTCAAGCCCAGGTGGCGGCGGGACAGACGCAGGATGGACTTGCGACCTTCGCGCATGCGGAGGGCCTGTTTCCGCGCAACACGCCGCTCACCGTGCGCTACGCCGAGGCGCTCATGAAGGCGGGTCAGAACAAGCAGGCCCATGACCTGTTGCTCGACCTCTTCAACAATGTCGAGCCCACCCCCTCGCAGATCCGCCTGACGGCGCTCGCGGCAAGCGCGGCGAACGATCCGGGCGATGCCTACTTCTACATGGGCGAGTATCAGATCTCGCGCGGCAATCTGGTGCTCGCGAGTCATCAGCTCGAGCTCGCCCTGCAGACGCCGAATCTCACCACCGTGCAGCGCGAGCGCTACAAGGCCCGGCTGCAGGAGATCCGCGACTTCCTGGTCCTGCAGCGCCGCCAGCAGCACGAACGCGAGAGCGCCGAGAACGGCGGCTGACGCCGCACCTGCTAGAATCCGCCCGATGATCCAAATACGAGCGGCACACGCCGCCCTGCCCTGGCTGTTGGTGTGTGTATTGCTCGGCACCTGTGCGCTTGCCAGCGGCTGCGCCACGCAGCCCG
The DNA here is from genome assembly GCA_035517435.1 of Steroidobacteraceae bacterium. Lineage (GTDB taxonomy): Bacteria > Pseudomonadota > Gammaproteobacteria > Steroidobacterales > Steroidobacteraceae > JASHUC01. The sequence continues at coordinate 3,258 of DATIYV010000066.1, forward strand.
GCGCAAAAAAGGATCCGCGCGATCCGATCGAGCCCTTCAACCGGGCGATGTTCAAGTTCGACGACGGCTTCTACAAAGTCATCGCGCACCCCGTCGGCAAGGCCTACACGACGGTCACGCCGAAGTTCGTTCAGACCGGCATCGCCAATGTCTTCGACAACGCGCACATGCCGATCGTGATCGTCAACGATCTGCTGCAGGGCAAGCTCAAGGCGAGCCTCGCCGATACCGGCCGGCTGGTGATGAACACCACCATTGGCATCGGCGGCCTGCTCGATGCGGCAAGCGACGCAGGTCTACCCAAGAACGACAACGACTTCGGCCGCACGCTCGGCACCTGGGGCCTGCATCCGGGCGCGTATCTCATGCTGCCCTTCTTCGGCCCCTCGGATCTGCGCGATGGCGCCGGCCGCATCGTGGATGGTTTCGGCTCGCCGCAGAACTACATCAAGGACAACACCGCACGCTGGACGGTCTATGGCGTCTACCTGCTCGACACGGATGCGCGGGATGTGATTCCGCAGTACGAGCTGCTGAATTCTCAGAACGTCTACGACCGCTACGCCTTCCTGCGCAGTGTGTATCTGCAGCGCCGCGAGTATCTGATCCACGGCGGAAATCCCGAGTCGGAAGATCAGCAGGAAAAGGAGCTCGAGAATTCGGTGCCGGAGGATGACACGGCCGCACCGGCCGCGAAGCCGCCGGCCGCGACCCCGCCGGCCGCACCGCCGCCGGGGACCTCACCCCCGAAGTAGTCCTTCGGCCTCGCTGATGCGCGCGATCGCCAGCACGCTGGCAGGCAGAGCCGAATAGCGCAGAGTCCGGCCCGCACGCCGCGACCAGGCGAGCCAGCCGATGAGCACTGCGAGGCCCGCGCTGTCGGCGGCGCTCACCCCGGCGCAATCGACGGCGAGCGCGTTGCCCGATGCCGCGCCGAAGCGGCGCACGCCCTCGTCATAGACGCGCCGCGCGGTTGCGAAGGTGATCGGACCCGAGAGCGCATAGCGTCCCTCCGATCCGCCGGAGAGTTGCGGCGTCACGACTTCCTGCCCGCCTCAGGCTTGGCGCCGATACTGGCGGGCTTGGCTCCGTGCTGCAGGCGCTGGATCACCGAATCGAGCCCGTCCTTGTCGATCTCAGCACCGAAGTCATCGCGGAAGCTCTTCACGTAGCTGATGCCGTCGATCACCACATCCCAGGCCTGCCAGCCGGCCGCGGTGCGGTGCAGCTGATAGTTCACGTCCACGGTGCTGCCATCGTCGCGGCGGATCTGCGTACGCACCGTGGCGGAGCTCGCTCCGGCCTCCGTGCGCGAGGGCAGCACTTTCAGGCGGTTCGCCGTGAACTCGGCGAGCGCGCTGCCGTAGTTGGTGAGGAGTGAGCTCTCGAAGGCATCGACGAACGCCTGCCGCTGCTGAGCCGAGGCGTCGCGCCAGTGCGGGCCGAGCACCAGGCGCGCGGAGAACTGGATGTCAAAGTGCGGCAGGAGGAACTTGTCGACCAGCTCGCGCACCTTGCTCGGATCCTTGCGATACATCTCCCGGTTGGCATCGAGCCCCTGCAGCAGACCTTCGGCCGAGGCCTGCACGATCGCTGAAGGGTCGTCCGCATCCGCGGCGCAAAGCGCGGGGACCGAGCCGAGCACCACGAGCGCTGCCAGCGCTGCAGACAGGGCAATTCTCATTTCGAAGCCTCCTTCTTCTCCGAGTCACTCGGCTTGCTGGCAATGCTCGCAAAGAGCTTGTTGACGAGATTCTCGAGCACGATCGCCGACTGCGTGAACTCAATGCGGCTGCCTTGCTTCAGGTAGCTGTCCGAGCCACCGGCGCCGATGCCGACGTACTTGCCACCCAGTAATCCTTGCGTCTGGATGCTGGCGTCGCTGTCCTCCGGAATCTCGTTGTATTGCGGGTCGATTCTCAAAGTGACGACAGCCTTGTAAGTCTTCTTGTCGAAGCGGATGTCTTCCACCTCACCGATGCGCACCCCGGCCATGGTGACCGGTGAGCCGTGCTTCAGGTCGCCGACGTTGTCGAAGGCCGCGCTGACGCGGTAGCCCTGCTTGGTGGCATTGAGCTTCAGGCCGCTCGAGGGCAGCTGCGTGGTCAGGAAAAACAACGCGGCAAGCCCCAGCACGACGAACAGGCCGGTTCCGATCTCCAGGGTGCGGGTGGGTCGCATGATGGTCTTCCTCTACAAAAACGCCGCGGTCAGTATGTAATCCAGCAGCAGGGTCAGCACCGATGAGGCCACCACCGTGCGCGTGGTGGCAAGCCCCACGCCCGCGGCCGTGGGCTCGGAGTGGTAGCCCTCGTGCACGGCGATGAGACTCAGGGTAATACCGAATACGACACTCTTGATGATGCCTTCGTTCACGTCGCGCAGCTCGACCGAGCTTTGCATCTGCGACCAGAACGAGCCGGCATCCACGCCCATCATCTGCACGCCGACCAATTGCGCCCCGAAAAGTCCGACGGCGCAGAACACCGCGGTCAGAAGCGGCATCGCAATAACACCGCCCAGGAAGCGCGGCGCGACGACGTAGCGCAACGGATCGACCGCCATGATCTGCATCGCCGTCAGCTGATCGGTCGCGCGCATGAGGCCGATCTCGGAGGTGAGCGCGGTGCCGGCGCGACCCGCGAAGAGCAGCGCGGTGAGCACCGGTCCCAGCTCCTTCAGCATGCCGAGCGCCGCGGCAACGCCGAGCGCATCCTCGGAGCCAAAGCGCTGCAACAGATCAAAACCCTGCAGGCCGAGCACCATGCCGGTGAAGGTGCCGGAGAGCATGATGATGATGAGCGAGCGGGCGCCGGCGTTGTAGACCTGCAGCACGATCAGCCCGGGGCGGGCGAACGCCGGTCCGCACTGGACCAGCAGCCGGAACTGAAACACGGCCACGGACCCGATCCGCCGCAAGCCGTCCAGGAAAAAGCCGTCCGCGCCGCTCATCCGCTAGCTGCCCGCTTGATCGAGCAGCTGCGCCGCGTAGTCCGGCGCCGGGTAATGAAACGCCACGGGCCCGTCGGCTGCGCCGCTCATGAATTGCCGCACGTTGGGGGACTCGCTGCGGCCAAGCTCCGCGGGTGTGCCGGCGGCGACGACACGCCCGTCGGCGAGCAGGTAGCTCTGATGCGCGATGCTCGCAAGCTCGTGCACGTCGTGCGAGACGACGATGCTGGTGATGCCGAGGGCCTCGTTCATCTTCTGGATGAGCCGCAGGATGACGCCCAGACCGATCGGATCCAAGCCCACGAACGGCTCGTCGTAGATCAGCATCTCCGGGTCCATGACGATGGCGCGTGCCAGGGCGACTCTGCGGGACATGCCGCCGGAGAGCTCCGCCGGCATCAGCTCCGCGGCGCCTCGCAGCCCCACGGCCTGCAGCTTGGTCAGCACCAGGTTGCGGATCAGATTCTCGGGCAGGTCGGTGTGCTCGCGAAGCGGAAAGGCCACGTTCTCGAACACGTCGAGATCGGTGAGCAGCGCGCCGTTCTGAAACAGCATGCCCATGCGCCGGCGCATGGCGAACACCTGGCGCGAATTGAGCCGCGCCACATCCTGTCCCCAGACGTTGACCTGCCCGCGATCGGCGTACACCTGGGCCGTGATGAGCCGCAGGAGCGTCGTCTTGCCCGTGCCGCTCGGGCCCATGACCGCGGTGATCTGCCCGCGCCGTGCCGTCAGCGTCACACCCTCGAAGACGGCCCGGCCGCTGATCGAGTAGTGCGCATCCCGCACGTCCACGACGATATCGTCGGCCGGCGCGGACGCCGGCGAGGAGGCGATAGGATCAGCGGCCACGAAGCGCGGGCGACCGCCTCCTCAGGCGGCCTGATTCTCGAGACCCGCGAGATAGCGGCCCGCAGTCGCAAGCCCATTGAGGCGGGCACGCTTCAGGAACTCGGTCTGCCCGGCCGCGAAGCCGTTCGCAGCGCCGCCCCAGGCCTTGAGGGCCGTATCCTGCAGTGCACGGCCATAGCTGAAGGTGAGCTGCCAGGGCAGCGCTCCGTGCTGGTTCATGAGCGAGAGGTGCAGCGTGGCCTCGGTCGGGGACTGACCCCCCGAGAGGAAGGCGATGCCCGGCACGGCGGTCGGCACGTGCCGCTTCAGGCAGCGCACGGTGGCGGCGGCGACCTGCTCGGGCGAGGCGCGGTTTGCGGCCTTCTTGCCGGAGATCACCATGTTGGGCTTCAAGACCATGCCCTCGAGCACGATGCGGTGGCGGTGCAGCGCGCCGAACACTTCGGCCAGCACGTCATCGGTGACGGCCTCGCAGCGCTCGATCGAGTGATCGCCGTCCATGAGCACTTCCGGCTCGACGATCGGCACGATATTCGCTTCCTGGCACAGCGCGGCATAACGCGCCAGCGCATGCGCATTCGCCTGAATCGCAAAGCGCGACGGGATCTGCGGGCCGATGTCGATGACCGCGCGCCACTTGGCAAAGCGCGCGCCGAGGCGGTAGTACTCGGCGAGCCGCTCGCGCAGGCCGTCGAGCCCTTCGGTGATGGTCTCGCCGGGGAAAGCCGCGAGTGGCTTCGCGCCCATATCAACCTTGATGCCCGGGATGATGCCCTTGTCGTTCAGGAAATCGGGAAAGGCGCGGCCCTCGCGCGTCTTCTGGCGGATGGTCTCATCGTAGAGGATGACGCCGCTGATCCATTCGGCCGCGCCGGGCGCGGTGAAGAGCAGCTCACGATAGGTGCGCCGATGCTCCTCCGTGGAGTCCAGCTTGATCGTGTCGAAGCGCTTCTTGATCGTGCTCGAGCTCTCGTCAGCGGCCAGAATCCCCTTACCCTTCGCGACCATGGCGCGCGCGATCCGTTCGAGCTCAGCGACGTTCATCGTCAGTTCTCCACTTAAAAAATCCGGGCGCGAAGGATAGCAAATCCTGCCTGCCGGCTTGGCTCGGAAGCTTAATTAGTACTAAACTAGTCCTAGTTAAACGAGGGCCCGCCATGCTGCGTATCAGCAAGCTGACCGATTACGCGACCGTGCTTCTGGGCACGCTTGCGGCCGAGCCCGGCCCACTGCATACCGCGGCCGCGCTCGCCGAGCGCACGCACATCGCCGCACCAACGGTGAGCAAGCTGATGAAGCAGCTGCACCGCGCCGGGCTCGTCGCCTCCACGCGTGGCCTGAAGGGCGGCTATCAGCTCGCCCGTCCGGCGACCCAGATCAGTGCAGCAGCGATTCTGGATGCGCTCGAGGGACCGCTCGCACTGACGGATTGCTCGGTCGGACACGGTAACTGCTGCATCGAGGAGAGCTGCCGCGTGGGCCGCTCCTGGCAGCGGCTGAACCAGGCCATCCGGCGCTCGCTGCAGGAAGTGACGCTGGCGCAGCTCGCCGGCATGGAATCCGTACAGCCGCGTCTGCCGATTCTGGAGCGGGAGATCAAGTTTGCGGCTCGCAGCGGCGGGCACTGACGAGCGGGATGCGAGATCGCCATGAGTGACGGCAACAGTCAGCTCGAAGCCCTGGTCGGGCGCGCCTACAAGCACGGCTTTGTCACGGACATCGAGTCCGACACCGTGCCGCCGGGGCTCGATGAGGACGTGATCCGCATGATCTCGCTGAAGAAGCGCGAGCCCGCGTTTCTGACCGAGTGGCGCTTAAAGGCGTACCGCCACTGGCGCACCATGCGAGAGCCGCACTGGTCGCACACGCATTATCCGCCGATCGACTACCAGGCGATCTCCTACTACTCGGCACCCAGGGCGAAGTCCGACGGGCCGAAGAGTCTCGATGAAGTCGACCCCAAGCTGCTCGCGACCTACGAGAAGCTCGGCGTGCCGCTGCACGAGCGCGCCCGCCTGGCGGGCGTTGCCGTGGATGCGGTGTTCGACAGCGTCTCGGTCGCGACCACGTTCAAGGAGCGCCTGGCCGCCGCCGGTGTGATCTTCTGTCCCTTCTCCGAGGCCGTGCAGTCGCATCCGCAGCTGCTGGAGAAGTACCTGGGCACGGTCGTGCCCATCACGGACAATTTCTTCGCTTCACTCAACTCCGCGGTGTTCACCGACGGCTCGTTCGTGTACGTGCCGAAGGGCGTGCGCTGCCCGATGGAGCTGTCCACTTACTTCCGCATCAACGCCGCCAAGACCGGCCAGTTCGAGCGCACGCTGATCATCGCCGACGATGGCGCCTATGTGAGCTACCTCGAGGGCTGCTTACCGGGCGATGAAGAGATCACCTACGGCGATGAGATGCGCTCGGTTCGCGATGTCGCGATCGGCGATACGGTGCTGAACTCGCTGGGTGAAGAGACGCGGGTCGACAAGATCATGCGACGCGGGTATCGGGGCGAGATGCTCGGGATCACGCCGCGCAGTCCTGCCAATCGCTTCTCGGTGACTCCGGAGCATCCCGTCCTGGTCATCCGGCGCGCCGCGGTCCAGCGCGGCACACGCGGCCCCGGTCGGCTTGCCGAGCTGCATCCGGGCAAGCTCGCCGCCGCCAAACCCGAGTTCGTGCGTGCCGGCGATCTCGCGGTCGGGGACCTGCTGTGCTACCCGATCAACCGGGTTGAGCGCGACGATCCCACGTTGCCCGATTCCTTCCTGAGGCTGCTGGGCTATTACGTGGCCGAGGGCTGCGTCACTCAGTTCAATGGCCACCCGGCCGTGGAGTGGGCGTTCGGCTCGCACGAGCCGCACCTGGTCGAGGATGTCTGTCGGCTCGTCGAGGAACTGACCGGCCGGCGCCCATCGGTCACGCACGATCGCCGCCAGCACGGCTGCCACATCGTCACCTACTCGAAGGAACTGTGTCTTCTGCTTGATCTGCACGGTGGCCGCTACGCGCACGGCAAGCGCTTCAGCAAGGCCGTGATGGATCTGCCTCCGGCGCGGCAGAAGCTGGCGCTCGATGCTTATTACCTCGGCGACGGCAGCGTCGACAAAAAGCGCCGACCGCGGTCGATCCGCGCGGTCACGGTCTCGCGCCGCCTCGCCTTCCAGCTGCAGGAGATCTGGTCGCGCAACGGCGTGTTTGCCTTTATCCACGAGCGCAAAGCCTTCGCGGAAACGATGCGCGACGGGAGCACGATTCAGCACCGCGATGCGTGGGTCATTTATCACAGCGAAGGCGCGCGCAGCCGCCGGGCGATCCGTTATGGCGATGTGTTCCTCGTGCCGGTGCTGAAGATCGATCGAACCCGTCACGATGGCTACGTTTACAACTTCGAGACTCTCGCTGAGCCGCACTCGTATCTCGTCAAGGGATTTGCGGTGCACAACTGCACGGCCCCGCAACGCGATGAAAACCAGCTGCACGCCGCAGTGGTCGAGCTGGTCGCGCTGGACGATGCGCAGATCAAATACTCGACCGTGCAGAACTGGTACCCGGGCGATGAGAACGGCGTGGGCGGCATCTACAACTTCGTCACCAAGCGCGGCGAGTGCCGCGGCAAGAACTCGCGCATCTCCTGGACCCAGGTCGAGACGGGCTCGGCGATCACCTGGAAATATCCGAGCTGCGTGTTGCGCGGCGAGGGCTCGAGCGGCGAGTTCTACTCGGTCGCGACGGTGAACAACCATCAGCAGGCCGACACCGGCACCAAGATGATCCATATCGGGCGCAACACTCACAGCACGATCATCTCCAAGGGCATCTCCGCCGGCCAGGGTCAGAACAGCTACCGCGGGCTCGTGCAGGTGCTGCCGAGCGCGGCCGGGGCGCGCAACTTCACGCAGTGCGATTCGCTGCTCATGGGCGCGAACTGCGGCGCACATACCTTCCCTTACGTGGAAGTGAAGAACCCCTCGGCGACCGTCGAGCACGAGGCGAGCACGACGCGCATCAGCGAGGATCAGCTCTTCTACTGTCTGCAGCGCGGCGTCTCCGCCGAGGATGCCGTCAACCTCATTGTCAGCGGATTCTGCAAGTCGGTGTTCAGGGAACTGCCCATGGAATTTGCGGTGGAGGCGCAGAACCTGCTCGCCGTAAGCCTGGAAGGAGCGGTCGGGTGATGCTCGAGATCGAAGATCTGCACGTGAAAGTGGCCGGCGCGCCGGTCTTAAACGGCCTCACGCTGCGTGTAGCAGCAGGCGAAGTGCACGCCGTCATGGGCCCCAATGGCTCGGGCAAGAGCACGCTCGCCTATGTGCTCGCGGGCCGCCCCGGCTATGAGGTGACGCGCGGCAGCGTGCGCTACGACGGACAGGATCTGCTCGGCCTCGCCGCTGAGGAGCGCTCGCGGCGCGGCGTGTTTCTGGGGTTTCAGTACCCGGTGGAGATCCCCGGGGTCAACAACGTGTACCTCCTCAAGGCTGCGCTCAATGCGCTGCGCAAGCATCACGGCCAGAGCGAGGTGGACGCATTCGAATTCCTCGCCCTGGTGCGCGAGAAGATGAAGCTCATGCGCATGCCGGAGAGCTTCCTCTCCCGCGGCGTGAACGAGGGTTTCTCGGGCGGTGAGAAGAAGCGCAACGAGATCCTGCAGATGCTCATTCTCGAGCCGCGGCTTGCGATCCTGGATGAGACGGACTCCGGTCTCGACATCGATGCGCTCAAAGTCGTGGCGGACGGAGTGAACAGCCTGCGCGCGGCCGACCGGGCGTTCGTGCTGGTGACGCACTACCAGCGCCTGCTCGATCACGTGGTGCCCGATCAGGTACACGTGCTGGTGCGTGGCCGCATCGTCAAGAGCGGCGATCGCACGCTCGCGCTCGAGCTCGAGCGCCGTGGCTACGACTGGCTCCTGGGAGAGGCGGCGTGATGAGCCCGGCCGCGACAGCACTGAGCTCGCGCGTGGCGGCTGAGTACGCAACGCTGAGCGAGTCCGCGTTGTCCCCATTCCTGCCCGGCGAACGCCGCCGCGGCGCCCTCGCCCGCTTGCGCGAGGAAGGACTGCCGACGGCACGCGATGACAACTGGCGCTATGCCAACCTGCGTGCGCTCGAGCGCGTGAAGTTCCTGCCTGCGCCGCAAGCCGCGGACACACCGGAACTGCTCGCCGGCATCACCGCTGCACTACCGCCGCCGGTCGAAGACTTCGAGCGCCATGTGTTCGCCGATGGTCGCTACGTCGCCGCGCTGTCCGCTCTCCCGGCGCCGCGCGGCGCGGCATCGGCCCTGGTGCACTCGCTCGCCCAGAGCGAACCGCTCGCGGCAGGCGACACCGCGACCGCCGATGAGCGGCTCGCCCTGCTCAGCGATGTGTTCGCGAGTGACGGCGCCGGGATCCTCGTGCCGGCCAATCGCGCAACACCGGCGCGGATCGAGCTGATTTTCGTGGCCGGCGCGGACGCAAGCGCGGGCGCCTCCTATCCGCGCATCGAGCTCAAGGTGGCCGATGGCGCGCAGCTCGAGCTCATCGAGCGCCACCTGAGCCTGGCCGACGCAGCGAGCTTTGTGAACTGCTCGGTGCGCGTAAGCCTGGGCCGGGGCGCAACGCTCACGCACTACCGCGTGCAGCAGCTCGGTGGCCGCAGCATTTGGTTCGATACGCTGCAGGCGGCGCTGGGCGATCACGCACGCTACCAGCTGCACTGCGTGCAGATGGGCGCGCAGACCGGGCGCTCGACGCAGCGCATTAGCCTCGCCGGCGCCGCCGCATCCCTGGGACTGTATGCCGTGGCCGCCGCAGACCGCCAGCAGGTGCACGACACGTACGCCCTGGTCGAGCACGCAGCGCCGCGCACGCGCACCGAGGAGCTGTTCCGTGGCATCGCCGCCGGCCGCTCACGCGTCGCCTTCAACGGCAAGATCGTGGTACGCCCCGGTGCCCAGGGCGCCGATTCCAGCCAGTCGCTGCGCGGCCTGCTGGCGGGCCCCGAGTCCGAGATCGACGTGCGGCCGCAGCTCGAGATCTACACCGACGATGTGCGCTGCAATCACGGCGCGACCGCCGGCAAGCTCGATGATGCGATGCTCTTCTATCTCCTCACTCGCGGCATCGATCCCGAAGTCGCGCGGCGCCTGCTCAAATGGGCCTTCATCGAAGACGCGGTCTCGCGCATCGCAGTGCCCGCGCTTCGCCGTCAGCTCGAGGCGAGCCTGGCCGGCGCGCTGCCCGAGGCAGAAGCGCTGAAGGAGTTGCTCGCGTGAATGCCAGTCCGCGTACGGCGCCAACTCCCGCGGCGGCCGCAAGGCCGTACGACGCAGAGCGTGTGCGGCGCGACTTTCCGATCCTCACGCGCACGATCAACGGCCGGCCTCTCACGTACCTCGACAGCGCCGCCTCCTCGCAGCGTCCCGAAGCGGTGCTGCGCGCCATGAACGACTACGAGACGCATTCTCACTCCAACGTGCATCGCGGCGTGCACACCCTGAGCCAGGATGCGACCGCGGCGTTCGAGGGCGCGCGCGAGCGCGTGCGCCGCTTCCTCAATGCGCACTCCACGCGGGAGATCGTCTTCGTGCGCGGCACCACCGAGGCGATCAATCTGGTGGCACAGAGCTACGCGCGCCCGCGCTTTGGCCCGGGCGATGAGATTCTGATCACCGCACTGGAGCACCACGCCAATATCGTGCCCTGGCTCATGGTCTGCGAGCAGACCGGATGCTCGCTGGTCGTGGCGCCCATCGACGAGCACGGCGAAGTGATCTTCGAGGAGTATCTCGCCCGCTTGAGCGCGCGCACGCGCCTGGTGGCCATGGCGCAGGTCTCCAACGCGCTGGGTACGGTGCTGCCGGTGCAGAAGATGATCGCCGCGGCGCGCGCGCGCGGCGTGCCGGTGCTGCTCGATGCCGCTCAGGCGGTGCCGCATCAGCCGGTCGATGTGCGCGCGCTGGACTGCGACTTTCTCGCCTTCTCCGGTCATAAGCTCTACGGGCCCACCGGCATCGGCGTGCTCTACGGCCGCGAGGCCCTGCTCGCCTCGATGCCGCCGTGGCAGGGGGGCGGTGACATGATTCTCACCGTGTCCTTCGAGCGCGCGACCTACAACGAGCTGCCGTGGAAGTTTGAAGCCGGCACGCCGAACATGGTCGGTGCGGTGGGACTGGCCGCCGCGATTGATTACCTCGAGGGCCTGGGGATCGAAGCCGTCGGCGCGCACGAGCATGCGCTTCTGCAGAGCGCAACGCGCCAGCTGGAAGAGATTCCGGGACTCACGATCATCGGCACCGCGGCCGAGAAGGCGGCGGTCATATCCTTCACGCTCGAGGGCATTCATCCCCATGACCTCGGCACGATCCTGGATGCTGAAGGCGTCGCCGTGCGCACCGGGCACCACTGTGCCATGCCGGTGATGGAATTCTTCCGCGTGCCCGCGACGGCCCGGGCTTCGTTTGCCTGCTACAACACCCGCGAGGACGTGACCCGGCTCGTGGCCGCGGTGCAGCGCGCGCGGGAGGTGTTCGCCTGATGGAACTGAAGGACCTCTACCGCGACGTGATCCTCGATCACAACCGCCGCCCGCGAAACTTCGGCACGCTCTCCCCGGCGGATGCCAGCGCCGAGGGTCACAACCCGCTGTGCGGCGATCGGCTCACGCTGTCCGTGCGGCTCGCGGGCGATCGCATCGAGGACATCCGCTTCGAGGGCAAGGGCTGCGCCATCTCCACCGCCTCAGCATCGCTCATGACCGAGGCGGTCAAAGGCAAGGATCGCGCCGCGATCCGTCGCCTCTTCGAGAGCGTGCACGATCTGCTCACGCGCCCCGATGCACCGGCGGGGAGCGAGCTCGGCAAGCTCGCGGCACTCTCGGGCGTGCGCGAATACCCCGCGCGCGTGAAGTGCGCGAGCCTGTGCTGGCACACGCTGAACGCCGCGCTCGAGAAAGGCGGTACGGTCAGCACCGAAGGAGCCGAAAGCTGATGCGCGGTCACGAGAACGAGCCGGTCGTGATCCAGCGTGACGTGCAGGCCGTGGTCGTGCCGGCCGGCGATGAGGTGACGCTGCACAGCGGCCAGGCGGGCTACATCACCCAGGCCCTGGGCGGCAGCTTCACGCTCTATGTCGATGGCAACCTGTTTCGTATCGCCGGTGAGGATGCGGATGCGATCGGCAAGGAATACGTGAAGCCGCCGGCGCTGCCGCCCAATGCGACCGAAGACGATGTGCTGAAGATCGTCTGGGACCAGCTTCGTACCTGCTACGACCCGGAGATACCGATCAATATCGTGGACCTGGGGCTGGTCTATGAGTGCGAAGTCACGCCGAACGAGGATGGCACGCGCACCGTGGCGGTGAAAATGACGCTGACCGCACCCGGCTGCGGCATGGGCGAGATCCTCGTCGATGATGCGAAGGACAAGATCGAGCGCATCCCCACGGTACGCGAGGCGCGCGTGGAGCTGGTGTTTGATCCGCCCTGGAACCAGTCGATGATGTCCGAGGCCGCCCGCCTGCAGACGGGCATGTTCTAAGGGCGAGTGCGTGCCAAGCCGCTGGATCGATGTCGGCGCCGCGGCGGATCTGGCCTCGCAGCGGCCCTTGGCCGCGCAGGCCGATGATTACTCTGTGCTCGTCGTTTCCTGTGCCAACGGCATCTTCGCCATCGAGAATCGCTGCACCCATGACGGTGAGGCGCTCTCCGGCGGTGAAGTCGAGGACTGCGAGATCATCTGTCCGCGCCACTTCGCGCGCTTTGATCTGAAGTCCGGCGAGGCACTGACGCCACCGGCCTACGAGCCCGTGCGGACCTTCAACGTGCGCATCGAGACGGGGCGGATCCTGGTCGAAATGCCCGCCGACGGCTGATGCGGCACGGCTACAGCGACAAGAGGCTCGCATTGCCGCCCAGTGCGGCCGTATTGATCGTGAGCGTCTGCTCGGTGGTGAAGCGCGGCAGGTAATGCGGACCGCCCGCCTTGGGACCGGTGCCGGAGAGGCCGCAGCCACCAAAGGGCTGCACGCCCACGACGGCGCCGATCATCGAGCGATTCACGTACACGTTGCCGACGCGCGCCCGCGCCGCGATCCGCCGGGCGACGCTGTCCAGGCGCGAGTGCACACCCAAGGTGAGGCCGTAGCCCTTGCGATTGATCGCATCCACCACCGCATCGAGCTCCTCGGAGCGGAAACGCACGACGTGGACGATCGGCCCGAACACCTCGCGCTCCAGCGCCTCGATACTCTCGATCTCCACCGCGAGCGGTGCGAAGAAGCGCCCGCTCCCCGCCTGCCGCGGCAGCTTCGCGCGGTGGTGCCAGCGCGCCTTCGCGGTGACCTGGGCCGCATAGCTCTCGAGCATCTGGAGTGATTCCCGGTCGATCACCGGCCCCACATCGGTCGCAAGCAGCGCCGGATCGCCCACGGCGAGCTCATCGAGCTGGCCGGTCAGAAGCTCGAGCACGCGCGGCGCAATTTCCTCCTGCACCAGCAGCAGCCGCAGCGCCGAGCAGCGCTGGCCGGCGCTGTTGAATCCCGACACCATCACATCCGGCACGAGCTGCTCGGGCAGCGCCGAGCTGTCGGCGATCAGCGCATTGATGCCGCCCGTCTCGGCGATCAGCGTTGCGATCGGTCCCGGCCGCTGCGCAAGCGCGAGCTCGATCATCCGCGCGGTCTCGGTCGAGCCCGTGAAGGCCACCCCCGCCACACGCGGATCGCGCGTGAGTGCCGCACCGACGATGCCACCGTCGCCCGGCAGAAACTGCAGCACCGGACCGGGCACTCCGGCGGCATGCAGCAGCTGCACAGCGAGCGCCGCGGTGAGCGGTGTCTGCTCCGCGGGCTTGGCAATTACGGCATTGCCCGTGGCAAGCGCCGCACTCACCTGTCCGGTGAATATCGCCAGCGGAAAATTCCACGGGCTGATGCATGCGAACACGCCGCGCCCGCGCAGCGACAGAGTATTGCGCTCCCCGGTCGGTCCCGGGAGCGACACCGCATCGCCCATCAGCTGACGCGTGCGGGCGGCGTAGTAGCGCAGGAAGTCGACGGCCTCGCGCGCTTCGGAGAGTGCATCGGGCACGCACTTGCCGGCCTCGAGGACACAGCGCGCGATGAACTCACCGCGATGCTCCTCGAACAGGTCCGAGGCGCGCTCGAGGATCTGCGCCCGCTCAGTCGCGGAGCGTTCGCTCCACGCGCCCTGCGCCGCAACCGCGCTCGTGAGCGCCTCACTCACCTGCACCTCATTGGCGGCAATCACCGTCCCGACGGTGCTCGCCTCGTTGGCGGGATTTGCGATGGGCGAGAGTGGGCCGGAACGCGGCAGGCCGTCGATCACGGGCGCTGCGGCCCAGGGCTCGCGGGCCGCTCGCTCACAGGCTTTCTTGAGCTCGGCGAGCTCGGCGCCGTTGGCGTAGTTGATGCCGTGGGAGTTGCGGCGCTCGGTGCCGTAAAGATCGATGGGCGCCAGGATGCGCGGATGGGCGGCCGGCCGGATCTGATCGACCTGCTCGATCGGGTCGACGACGACTTCGGCGGCCGGCAGGCGTGCATCGACGATGCGGTTGACGAAGGAGGTATTGGCGCCGTTCTCGAGCAGGCGGCGCACCAGATACGGCAGCAAGTCCTCATGGGCGCCGACGGGTGCGTACACCCGGCAGGCGTACTGCTTGCCGCGCGCCGCGACGAGCTGGGTGTAGAGCTCCTCGCCCATGCCGTGCAGGCGCTGGAACTCGAAGGCTTCCGGGTCGTGTCCCAGGAGCTCCAGCACATAGGCCACCGTGTGCGCATTGTGAGTCGCGATCTGCGGATAAAGCACATCGGCGGCGCCGGCCAGCAGGCGCACGCAGGCCAGATAGGACACATCGGTGTTTTGCTTGCGCGTGAACACCGGGTAGCCGGCGAGGCCGCGCTCTTGCGCGCGCTTCACCTCGCTGTCCCAGTAGGCGCCCTTGACCAGCCGGACCATGAGACGGCGCTTCAGCCCGCGCGCGCGTGAGGCGAGCCACTCCAGCACCGCGAGCGAGCGCTTCTGGTAGCTCTGCACCGCAAGACCGAAGCCCTCGTAGCCCTGCGTGGCGTTGCTTTGCAGAATCGCATCGATGAGCTCGAGCGACAGCTCCAGTCGGTCGGTCTCCTCCGCATCGACGGTGAGCCCGATGCCGACGGCGCGTGCACGCTCGACGAGCGTCGCCAGGCGCGGGGTGAGCTCGCGCAGCACGCGCTGGCGCTGCGCAAACTCGTAGCGGCAGTGAAGCGCCGAGAGCTTCACCGAGATGCCCGGCTGCAGCCGCACCGGCTCGCCCGCGCGCACCGTGCGGCCGATCGCTGCGATCGCCTCGCTGTACTTGTCGAAATAGCGCGCAGCATCGGCCGCGGTGATCGCAGCCTCGCCCAGCATGTCGAAGGAGTAACGGCTCTTGCTCTGCTCTTCCGCGGCGGCACGCTCCAGTGCCTCCCCGATCGTGCGTCCCATCACGAACTGGTGACCCATGATGCGCATCGCCTGCTTGAGTGCCGCACGCGCCACGGGCTCGCCGATGCGGCCGGCAAGCTGACCGAACCAGCCCGCGACCGAGCCCACATCGCGCCGGTCGATGTCGATCAGCCGGCCGGTGAGCATGAGTCCCCAGGTCGAAGCGTTGACCAGCAGCGAGTCGCTGTCGCCCAGATGCCTGGCCCAGGCGCCGGCGCCGATCTTGTCAGCGATGAGCCGGTCGGCCGTGGCCGAATCCGGGATGCGCAGCAGCGCCTCGGCGAGGCACATGAGAATCACACCCTCGCGCGAGGCGAGATGGTATTCGCGCAGCAGCGCATCAAGACCGCTGCCGGTGGGTCTCGCGCCGCGTACCGCGTTCACCAGGCGCAGCGCCCTCTCCTTCACGGCCTGCCGCTGGGCACGCTCGAGGCGCGCGCGCTCGGCGAGTGGGCGGATCGCCTGCTCTTCGGGTGTCAGATAGGCGCGATTGATGGCCGCGCCGACCGCCGACGAAAGCTCATCGGCGTCCGCGGCGATGAACCGCTCGCGCGATGAGCTGCGATTCATGCTAGCCGTCCGATCCGCGCGCGCGCGCCGCTGCATGCGCCGGCGCCACGACGAGCGAGAACGGCGTGAAGTTGGTATTCACGTCGTAGAAGTCCTCGTGCTCCGCACGCTTCAAGGACCCGACCAGCCAGTAGGTGAGCGGCGTGGAAACCGCCTCCCAGCTCGTCTTTAAGACGTACTGCGACACCATGACCTCGATCAGCTGATGCCGCGACCAGATGCCCGCGAATGCCAGCGTGCAGAACAGCGTCGTGTCGACGAGCTCTCCACAGGCGGTGGAGCCGATGGTACGGGTCCACAGCCAGCGCCCCCGCGTCATGATCTTCATCTTCGCGAGCACGAAGCTGTTGACGAAGGAGCCGCACCAGAAAGCGATGATCGAGGCGCCGGCGATGCGCGGGGTGTTGCCCAGGATCGCCTCGAGCGCCGGCTGGGTATTCTTCCACTCCTTTGCCGGAGGCAGGTGCACGACGACGGCCGCCATCAGCGACGCGAACGCCAGCGCGCCGAACCCCGCCCACACCACGCGCCGGTCGCGCGCGTAGCCGTAGACCTCCGTCAGGACATCGCCGAAGAAATACGAGATGGGAAAGAACAGCACGCCCGCGATGAACGTCCTGCTGCCGATGAACGGCAGCTGCACCGTGGTGACCTTGGCGGCACCGATCAGGTTCGCGCACAGGAGCACGCAGACATAGGCGCCCAGGATCAGATCGTAGTATTTGTAAGTGCCCTGCGCGCGCATGCACGCGAGTATAATTGGAGTCCGGCTGCCGAGGGTTGTACATAAGTGAACTCGTCCGTCCTCGCGCGCCTGGCCGCAGAGCTGGCGGCCGTGCGCGAGCAGGGCCTCTACAAGAACGAACGCGTGCTCGCGAGTCCCCAGGGCGCGCTCATCCGCACCGCCGAGCGCGAGGTGGTGAATCTGTGCGCCAACAACTACCTGGGGCTCGCCAACCATCCGGCCGTGCGTGAGGCGGCGCACCGTGCGATCGACCGGTTCGGGTACGGCATGGCCTCCGTGCGCTTCATCTGCGGCACCCAGAGCGTGCACAAGGAGCTCGAGTCGCGCCTCGCGCAGTTCCTCGGGGTCGAGGACACGATCCTCTACTCATCCTGTTTTGATGCCAACGGCGGGCTGTTTGAGACGCTGCTCGATGAGCGCGACGCCGTGATCTCCGATGCGCTCAATCATGCGAGCATCATCGACGGTATCCGCCTGTGCAAGGCGCAGCGCTTCAGATACGCGAACTGCGACATGAGCGAGCTCGAGGATTGCCTGAAGCGCTCCAAGGATGCCCGCACGCGGCTGATCGCGACCGACGGTGTGTTCTCGATGGACGGCATCATCGCCAACCTGCGCGCCATCTGCGATCTTGCCGAGCGCTACGACGCGCTCGTCATGGTCGATGACTCGCACGCCACGGGATTCATGGGCGCGACGGGCCGCGGCACGCCCGAGCACTGCGGCGTCGCCGATCGCATCGACATCCTCACCGGCACCTTTGGCAAGGCGCTCGGCGGGGGCAGCGGCGGCTATGTCGGCGCGCGCCGTCAGATTATCGAGTGGCTGCGGCAGCGCTCGCGCCCGTACCTGTTCTCGAACAGCATTCCGCCGGTGGTCGCTGCCGTGACACTGCGGGTGCTCGACCTCATCGATGATCTGCCGGAGCTTCGCACCCAGCTGCGCGACAACACCGCCCGGCTGCGCGCCGGGCTCGTGCATGCGGGCTTTGAGCTGCGGGGCGGAGAGCATCCCATCCTGCCGGTGATGCTGGGAGATGCAGCGCTCGCGGCGCGCATGGCCGAGCGGCTGCTCGAGGAAGGTATCTATGTCATCGGATTTTCGTTCCCGGTCGTGCCGCGCGGTCAGGCGCGCATCCGCACGCAGATGTCGGCCGCCCTGAACGCCGCGGAGATCGATCGGGCGATCGATGCCTTCGCCAGAGTCGGCCGCGAGCTGGGTGTACTGGGGAAGAGTCGCGCATGAAGGCACTGATCAAGAAGCAGCCGAGTGCGGGCCTGTGGATGGAGGAGATCCCGGAGCCCAAAGTCGGGCCCAACGACGTGCTGATCAAGATCAACCGCACGGCGATCTGCGGCACGGACATGCACATCTACAAGTGGGATCCCTGGGCGCAGAAGACCGTGCCCGTACCCATGGCGGTCGGCCACGAGTACTACGGCCGCATCGTCGAGCTCGGATCGGAAGTGCGCGGGCTCGCGGTGGGAGATCGCGTCTCGGGCGAAGGGCACGTGACCTGCGGCTACTGTCGCAACTGTCGCGCAGGCCGCCGCCACCTGTGCCGCAATACGGTGGGCGTCGGCGTCAATCGGCCGGGCGCATTCGCGGAGTATCTGAGCCTGCCGGCGGTGAATGCGTTCAAGCTCTCGGATGCGGTGAGCGATGACATCGCCTCGATCCTGGATCCCTTCGGCAACGCCGTGCACACCGCACTCGCCTTCAACATGGTGGGCGAGGATGTGCTCATCACCGGCGCAGGTCCGATCGGCATCATGGCGACCGCGGTCGCGCGCTTCGTCGGCGCGCGCCACATCGTCATCACGGATGTGAACGACTACCGTCTGTCACTGGCACGGCGCATGGGCGCCAGCCGCGCCATCAATGTCCGCCGCGAATCGCTCGATGCCACCATGCGCGAGCTCGGCATGCAGGAAGGCTTCGATGTGGGGCTCGAGATGTCGGGCAATCCGGCCGCGTTCCGCGATCTGCTGCGCACCATGCATCACGGCGGCTCGGTCGCGATCCTGGGGATTCCGCCCGAGGAAACCCCGATCGACTGGAACGAGGTGATCTTCAAGGGCCTCACGCTCAAGGGGATCTACGGCCGCGAGATGTTCGAGACCTGGTACAAGATGGCGGCGCTGCTGCAAAGCGGACTGAAGCTCGAGCCCGTCATCACGCATCACTTCCCGGCTCGTGAGTTCGAGCAGGCGTTCCACACCATGGGATCGGGCGAGTCGGGGAAGGTGATCCTCGACTGGACGACGCTGTAGCGGGCTTTGAGCGCTACTCGGGCGCGCAGAAGCAATAGGCGACGGCGCGGTTCGGAGTCGAAGAGAAGCGGTTCAGGCGCTCGATCTCGCGCGTCAGAGGGTCCAGGTGCTGCGCGATGTCGCTGAGCGCACGCACGCCCGGATCGCTCGCGGCTACCCAGGACATCACGCGTCCATTGATCGAGAGCGCCAGCTGCTGCGCCCAGGACAGCTCGGGCTCGATGAACTGCACCTTGTAGTCATCGCCGAGCTTGGCGCGCTTGGCGGCGGCTTTCACGGCATCCTCGAACGAGCCGAGGTGATCCACCAGCCCCAGGCGTGCACCATCGGTGCCGGCCCAGACGCGTCCCTGACCGATCTCATCCACCTGCTCGCGGGTCTTGTGTCGTCCGGCCGACACGCGCGCCAGGAATTCGTCGTAGCCATGCTCGACGATCGACTGGATGAGCGTCTTCGCATCCTCGGACATCGGCCGGTCGAGGCGTAGCTGGCCGGACAGCGGCGCGGTGCCGATGCCATCCACGCTGATGCCGAGATACTTGTTCATCGGCTTCTGAATGGTCGGAATGATCGCGAAGATGCCGATCGAGCCGGTGATGGTCGCGGGGCTCGCCCAGATCTCATCGGCCGGCGCGGAGATGTAGTAGCCGCCCGAGGCCGCAAGGCTGCTCATCGACACCACCACGGGCTTACCCGCGGCCTTCAGGGCCTGGATCTCGCGATAGATCTGCTCGGAGGCATTGACGCTGCCGCCGGGGCTGTCCACGCGCAGCACCACGGCGTGGATCTTGTCATCGAGGCGCGCCTGGCGGATGAGGCGTGTGAGTGTCTCCCCGCCGACGGTGCCCGGGGGCTGCGTGCCATCCTGGATCTCGCCTGCCGCGACGATCACGCCCACGCGCGCCTTGTCGCCGCGCGACAGCGTGTTCTGGGCGTGCACGATCTTGACGTAGTCCTGACTCGAGATTCCGTGGTAGGTGCCGTTGGTCGGATCCTCTCCCACCAGGCCGATCAGCCGCTTCTCCACGTCGATCTTGGATTTGAGTGCCGTGACCAGGCCAGCCTGCAGCGCGATGCTGCCCGCGGCACCCTTGGCGGCGGCGGATGCCGCGGAGAGCGAACCCACATAGCGATCGAGCGCATCGGGCTGCAGCTTGCGCGCCGTGGTGATGCCCTTCTGGTAGCGCGTCCACAGCGCGTTCAGGTAGCCCAGGCTCTCCTCGCGATCCTGCGGCGACATGTCGGTGCGGGTGTACTCCTCGACCGCGCTCTTGTACTGCCCGACGCGAAACACGTTGATGTCGACGTTGAGCTTGTCGAGCGCTTCCTTGTAGTACCAGCGATAGCGGCCGTAGCCCTCGATCAGCACATAGCCCAGGGGATCGAGATAGACCTCATCGGCCTGCGCGGCGAGGTAGTACTGATCGCGCTGAAAGGTCGTGCCGTAGGCGATGACTTTCTTGCCTGAGGTACGAAAATCGCGGATCGCGTGCGCGAGCTCCTCGAGCGTCGGCAGTCCGCTCGAGCCCTCGAGTTGATCGAGGTCGAGCACCAGCGCCTTGATGCGCTGATCCTTCTGTGCGCTCTTGACGCTGTCGATGAGGTCCCACACCAGGGTTTCGGCACGGTTCTGGCCGCGCGCTTCGGCCACGGCACGCGCGACAGCATCGCCCGAGAGCTGCTCGACGAGCTCGCCTTCCGGGGACAGCACCAGCGCCGCCTTCTGCGGCACGCGCGGCGCAGCGGAGCGGATCAGTCCGATCAGAAAGCCGAAAATGACGAGCAGCAGCAGCAGGTGCAGCACCTTGCGCAGGCCCTCGAGGCCGAGCCAGATGCCGTGCAGAATCCCGCGAATGGTGCTCATGCGCCCTCGTGGCTCGTGGCCTGCTTCAGACCTTCTCTTCGATGCGCGCAGCCTTGCCCGACAGATCGCGCAGGTAGTACAGCTTCGCGCGACGCACGCTGCCGCGGCGCTTCACGCTGATGTCGGTGATGGCGGGGCTGTGAGTCTGGAACACGCGCTCCACACCCTCGCCGTGGGAGATCTTGCGCACCGTGAACGAGGAGTTGATGCCTCGGTTGCTGCGTGCGATCACGACGCCCTCGTAGGCCTGGGCGCGCTCACGATCGCCCTCGACCACCTTCACCTGCACGACGACCGTGTCGCCCGGCTTGAAATCCGGGACCTTGCGGGTCATGCGGGCCTTTTCATGTTCCTGAATGATCTTG